>NZ_SODV01000001.1:2000661-2667548 GCF_004366355.1 Dinghuibacter silviterrae
GGCGAGGACTTCTTCGGTCTGCATCAGGCCGTGGTTTTTGACGCCGGTATGATAACGGGCGGCCTGGGGGCAATAGGCGCAGTCTTCGGGGCAACCGCCGGTTTTGATGGACAGCAACGTGCAGACCTGCACTTCGGCGGTCTCGTTGTACTGGCGGTGGACCGTGGCGGCCCGGTAGACCAGCTCCAGCAGGGGCGTGTCGTATATGGCTTTTATCTCTTCAATGCTCCAGTCGTTTCGGATCATAGTTACAGGTATTTAAGGTTCATGTCCGGCGTCAATGCCAGTACGGTGTCGTACATCAGCCGGATGGTATTGAGGATGTCATTGGTGTGGACCATCTCCACGGTGGTGTGCATATAGCGCAGGGGAATGGAGATGAGTACCGAGGGTGTGCCTTCCCCGGAATAGGCAAAGGCATCGGTATCGGTACCGGTGCTGCGGGAGACGGTCCGGAGCTGGACGGGGATGTCGCCGTCGGCCGCCACCTTCCGGACAAGGTCCAGGAGCTTGTTGTGGACGGCGGGTCCAAAGGTCAGCGCGGGGCCCTTGCCGTTGGCGACGTCTCCTTCGATGTTCTTGTTGATCATCGGGGTGGTCGTATCGTGGGTCACGTCGGTGACGATGGCCACGTCGGGTTTCAGACGGCGGGCGATCATTTCCGCCCCGCGGAGACCGATTTCTTCCTGGACGGCGTTAACAAAATAAAGGCCTATCGGGAGTTTTTTCTTGCGCTCGGAAAGCATGCGTGCCACTTCGGCAATCATAAAACCACCGATGCGGTTGTCAAAGGCGCGGGCGATCAGCGAGCCATGGGCCAGCTCATCAAAACCTTCTTCGTAGGTGGCGACGCAACCGATACGGATGCCGAGCTCTTCCACTTCTTTTTTGCTTCGGGCGCCGCAGTCGAGGAAAAGGTTTTCGACCTTGGGCGTGACGTCTTTGGCATCCGCGTTACGGGTGTGGATAGCCGGCCAGCCAAAGACAGCCTTGACGGGCCCCTTGTCCCCGTGGATGAGGACGCGCATGGAGGGGGCGATCTGGTTATCGACGCCGCCATTGCGTTTGAGGTAGATCAGACCGCTGTCGGTGATATAGTTGACAAACCAACTGATCTCGTCGGCGTGGGCCTCCAGGACGACCTTAAAGGAGGCCTTTGGATTGATGATCCCGACGACACTTCCGTAGGGGTCGACGATATGCTCATCGATATAGGGTTTGATGTAGTCGAGCCAGCGTTGTTGTCCCTTGCTTTCGAAACCCGTGGGGGAAGGGGTGTTGAGGTAGTCTTTTAAGAATTGAAATGCTTTCGCCTCTATAGCGGGCGCCTTGGCGGCGTCCTCCTTGCCTTTTTTCGCCATTTCTGCCATTTAAGGGGCAAACCTACGTAAAAAGGCGGAAATGCGGTGCCGCGTGTCGACCGGAGGCCCCCCTACAGGAACGTCGTAAACACCGCCGAAAAGGCCATCAACCCGTCCAGGACGAAGTAGAACAAGTAGTCCGATTTACTTCTTTTGCCTTCGGGATAAAGCAACATCGTGGTCAGGATCGGGACGAACAACGCCAGGACGATCGTCACCGAAAACCCGCAGGTCAGCAGGAGCAGGGTGGAGATCAGGGCCGCGGCGCAACAACCGTAAAAAAGCCGGTCGTTGCCTTCTTCGTCGAGATAGACGACCAGGGACCGGATCCCCGATTGTTTGTCCTGGTCCCGGTCGCGGTAGTCAAAGATGATGCAGATCGCGTAGATCAGGAATAAACGGTGAAGGGTGAGCAAAAGGGCGGCCCAGGTAAAGGGGGAACCGGACATGACGACAGGGAGCACCGTGGTGATGTAGGTCCATACCGCGGTCAGGAAAATGGTCTTACCCACCGCGATCCGGCTAAGGGCCGCCAGGGGTTTGAAGGGGATTTTGGGGGCGGTATACAAAAAAGTGAGCAGGATCCCGAGCCCGATCCAGCCGGCATATTTATGCAGGAAAAACAAGAAATAAGCCGCTCCCAGCCCGCTGAACAGGAACAGCGTCAGTTCCAGCCGTTTGTGTCTGTGGGACCAGCCGATGCGTTCGGAGGACGAATAGGCGGTGGGGGTCAGGTACCAGTGGAAGTTATAGCTGGCCATGGTGGCCCAGAAAACAAAAGCATACAGGTCGTCCGGGACCTCCGCCAGGCCGAGCAACTGGTTGGTTTGATACACCATGACCACGGCACAGCCTGAAATGAACAGGGAACTGAACAAAAAAAAGTCTAGTGCGAACTTGACGTATCCTTTAACCATGGAGCAGCACGACAGGCCCCGCCGTTACCGTATCACTGTAGTGGCCGTTGGAACCTATAACGAATTTAAACGTCGCTGTATCGTTCTCGATGGTGGGGCCGACGTGACAGGTAAAGCCGGGCTCGATATCGGGATAGCCGTATTGCTCCCAATAGGTGCCGTTGGAGAAGCTGGCCTGGATGTCGCCCTTGAAGCCGCCCCCGTTGGTCTCGGGGATACCGGATCCCAGGGAGGTCATCTGGAAGGTGTCCCGCGCATTGTCGGCGGCGCAGTTCTTCATACTGATGAGGACGAACATCGTGTCGTTCGGGTTGTATTTCTTCTCGGTCAGGGTGAGGGTAAAGGTGACGAGCGAAGAGGTGGTGTCATAAGGCAGGACGCTCGCGCTAACGGATTTCAGACTGATGGTGGGTGTAGACCCATAATTACTCTTGGAACAGCTATACGCAATACAGGCGGCTATAAAAAGCCCAATCCATAATTTTGCACTGGTCATACGGGGTCTTTCTGAGTCAAAAATAGACATATTTATGTTCAACGTTTCCTACGAAGGGAATATTTTCCAGGCGGGAGAAAATAGTTTCGAGGACGAGGCCCTGGCCCTTTTCCGCTTCCAATCGGTGCACAATCCCCTCTACAGGGACTATATCCGTGCCCTGGGGGTGGACCCCGGGCGGGTGAACAGGATGACGGACATCCCTTTTCTGCCCATCCGGTTTTTTAAGACCCATACGGTCACCACTACTTCCTTTGATCCCGGTCTTTATTTCGAGAGCAGCGGCACCACGGGGTCGGTCAACAGCCGGCACTGGGTAAAAGACCCGGGTTTGTACGAACGCTCTTTTGTCGAAGGTTTCCGACGCTTTTACGGAGAGCCCAAAGATTGGTGTATCCTCGGACTGCTGCCCAACTATCTGGAGCGCGGGCATTCTTCCCTGGTGTATATGGTGGACCACCTGGTCCGCCTGAGCGGTCACCCGGCCGGGGGCTTCTACCTATACGAACATGAAAGGCTGGCACAACAATTGGATTCTTTGGAAAAGCAAGGACAACAAACGCTGCTCATCGGCGTGACCTTCGGGTTGCTGGATTTTGCACAGGAGTACGCCCTGCCGCTGCGGCATACCGTGGTCATGGAAACAGGCGGGATGAAGGGACGGCGCGAGGAATGGACCCGGGACCAGGTCCACAGCATGCTCCGCGAGCGCCTGGGTGTAGACGCCGTCCATTCCGAATACGGGATGACCGAACTCCTGAGCCAGGGATATTCCAAAGGCGGGGGCATTTTTCACACCGTACCCTGGATGCGGCTCCTGGTCAGGGAAGAGGACGACCCGCTGGCTGTCCGCGCCGAAGGCAAGGGCGTCCTCAACGTCATCGACCTGGCCAATGTGTATTCCTGCGCCTTTATCGCCACCGAAGACCTGGGGAATATTTACCCCGACGGTGGCTTCGAAGTGTTGGGGCGCGTGGACAACAGCGATATTCGGGGTTGTAGTTTATTATTAACTATGTAAATTAGATGCAAATTTTTGATCTATGAAAAAGTATGTCCAAATCTGCCTCGCTGCCCTCGTCATCCTCCTCGCGAGTTGCGAAGGCTCCTACTACGTGACCGAACAACCCGTTGAACCGGTCTACGTCCATCCCGGGGCCCCCGGTCCCGGTTATGTGTGGATCGAGGGGGAATGGGGTTGGAGCGGTGGCCGCTATGTGTATAGGAATGGATATTGGTCCCGTCCGAGGCCCGGCTACTCCTGGCATCGGGGGTATTGGGAACACGGTGGACGCGGGTACCGCTGGCACCGCGGGGGCTGGGGGAGATAATCACGGGTACGCCACCTCGCGCAACCCCGTGGCGTCGACCACCGCCTGCCGGCTGCTGCTCTCCAGCGCCAGCTCGATCAACCGCACGGTATTGTAGCCATGCGCGGGCGTCGTCTTCAGGGGCGCGCCTTCCCGAAGGGTCGCGTAGAGGTCCTGATAAAAAAGACCATAATTCCCAGGTAGGGAAGGGACGCTTTCATAGATCACCTCCCCTGCCTTTTTTGTATGCAGCAGACCGTAATGGGCAGGGTCTTCCTCTCCCCAACCGGGCCCCAAAGGTTTTCCCCCGGCCCGGAGGATCGGTTCCTGCGGGTCGTCCCCGTATTTGATAAAGGAACCGTCCAGGCCGTGGATCATATATTTCGGACCGGGCTCACGGACCAGCATGCCGCCTTTCAGGATGACCTTTAGCCCGGGATAGTACAACTGCAGGTCGAAGTAGTCGACCGCGCGCGCGTGGGCGCGCTGCAACCGGACATCCGCGTACAGGCTTTGCGGCAGGCCGAACAGGCAAAAGGCCTGGTCGATGAGGTGAGGCCCCAGGTCATAAAGGATGCCGCTGCCTTCCAGGGGCTCTTCCCGCCAGGCGTTGGGTTTGGCTTCCGGCCGGTAACGGTCGTAGTGGGCTTCGTATTCGTGGACGGGCCCGAGGGGTTGCCCGGCCAGTACCTGGCGCACCGTCAGGAAGTCGCTTACATAGCGGCGGTTGTGGAACACGGCCAGCACTTTACCCTGGGCCTGGGCCAGGTCTTCCAGGACGACCGCATCGCCGGTGCTGATCGTAAAGGGTTTTTCGAGGACGACATGTTTACCGCTGCGCAGCGCCCAGGCGGCGTACTCCGCGTGTGTGGTATTGGGGGTGGTCACGACGATGAGGTCGATCTCCGGGTTGTCGAAAAGGTCCCGCGGGTCCTGAACCGAACGGATACCGGGATAAAGCGCAGGCGCCTGCGGGCCGTGTCTCTCCCAGGCGGTATGCAGCCGGTAACCCGGTATGAGCGCAAGGAAAGGAGCGTGAAAGGTTCTGGCGGACATACCGAAACCGACGAAGCCAACCTGGAGGGGAGAGGACATGCGGATGATTTTTTCAAAAATAAGGGCGATATTTAAAAACCTAACGACCTTGTCCATGCAACGTAAAAAATTTCTCACGACTTCAGCGGGGCTGATCGCCGGGGCCGCGCTGGGGCCCGCGGCGCTTCTCGCCCCCAGCGACCGCCTCAACATTGCCGCCATCGGCATCAACGGAATGGGCTGGGCCGACCTGACGGGCGCGCTCAAAGACCCCTCGGTCCGTTGTGTCGCACTTTGCGACGTAGACCGGAACGTCCTCGACAAACGCGCCGCGTCGCTGGCCGCGACCGGCAAAGTTGATACCTACGGCGACTACCGGAAGATCCTCGACCGGAAAGACATCGATGCCGTCATCATTGGCACTCCGGACCACTGGCATTGTCTGATCATGACGGACGCCTGTGCGGCGGGTAAAGACGTCTATGTGGAAAAACCCGCGGGCAATTCCATCGTGGAATGCGCCGCCATGGTCGGGGCCAGGGACCGGTATCACCGGATCGTCCAGGTAGGGCAATGGCAGCGCAGCCAAAAACACTTTGCCGACGCGGTGGCCTTCGTCCGCACCGGCCGCCTGGGAAAGATTCGCCTCGTCAAGGCCTGGGCCTACCAGGGCTGGATGCATTCCATCCCAAAACAGCCCGACGGGGCCGCGCCTCCCGGCGTGGATTATACCCAATGGCTGGGTCCGGCCGAAACAAGACCCTTCAACCCCAACCGTTTTCACTTCAACTTCCGCTGGTTCTGGGACTACGCGGGAGGATTGATGACCGACTGGGGCGTACACCTGCTGGACTATGCCCTCCTGGGGATGGACGCCGGTGATCCGAAAAGCATCATGGCGTCGGGGGGCAAGTTCGCCTATCCCGATGACGCCGCGGAAACCCCCGATACGCTAACGACCGTTTATGAATACGAAGGTTTTAACATACAGTGGGAACACGCGGTGGGTATCGACGGCGGCCCCTACAACCGGAACCACGGGATCGCCTTTATCGGCAACAACGGCACCCTGGTGCTGGATCGCCAGGGATGGGAAGTGATCCCCGAACACGACCAGAAGACGCCCCGTATGGACGCCGTTGCCCTCCAGTCCGTGGTGGACAATGGCGTAGACCTACACACCGCCAACTTCCTAGAAGCCGTCCGTACCCGGAACGGCGCTGCGTTGAAAGCCCCCATTGAAGCCGGTGCCCACGTGGCCACCGTGGCCCAGATGGGCAACATCGCCTATAAGACGGGGAAGAAACTTTTTTGGGACACGACGAACAGACGTTTTACCGATGAAGCAGCAAACCGCTACCTGGCCGCCGCATATCACAATGGTTATACGATTCCGAAATACTTTTCCTAGCTTCCCCGCATCATGAGAAAACTGATCCTTCCGCTGCTGTGCAGCGCCTTTACAATGACAGCGCTGGCCGGCGGCGCGCCTGCCGGCGACCGCCACGTTTCGATCATCCCCGCCCCCGTCTCCCTCACCAAAACCCCAGGCACCTTCGTCCTCGACGCCGGAACAGTCATCCACTCGGAATCCGCAGACCTGGCGCAAACCGCCTCCTGGTTTGGTGGCCTGGTCCACCTGGACGTGGCCAAGCACAGCAAGAAACAGATCACGCTGGCGCTGCTCAAAGAAGCCGACACCACCCTCGGCAAGGAAGGCTATACCCTCTCCGTAAAACCCGGAGGCGTCACTATAAAGGCCAATACGCCCGCCGGCGTCTTCTATGGTCTCCAAACCCTGTTACAAATGATAGATGGGCACAGCCTGCCCTGCGCCGAGATCACGGACTATCCCCGCTTTGGCTGGAGAGGGCTCATGCTGGACGTGAGCCGTCACTTCTTTACAAAGACGGAGGTCGAGCGTTATATCGATGAAATGGCGCGGTATAAATTCAATACGTTCCACTGGCACCTGTCGGACGACAACGGCTGGAGGATCGAGATCAAAAGCCTGCCCGAACTGACACAAAAAGGTGCCTGGAGGGTGAGCCGGAGCGGCCGCTGGGGTACTTTCCTGCCGCCCCTGGCCGACGAACCCACGGACGACGGCGGTTTCTATACACAGGAAGACATCAAAGAAATCCTGGCCTATGCCAAGGCCCGTTTTATCACCGTCCTCCCCGAAATCGACGTGCCCGCGCACAGCCTCGCGCTGATCTCAGCCTATCCCAACCTTTCTTGTACCCAGCTGCCGTATCCGGTCAACCCCGGAAGCCGCGGACCGGAACGTCAGGACAACGTGCTTTGCGTGGGGAATGATTCCGTCTATGAAGTGCTGCAAAAAATATTCACGGAGATCGCGGCCCTTTTCCCCAATCCTTATATCCATATCGGGGGCGATGAAGCCTTCAAAGGCTTCTGGGCCAATTGTCCGAAGTGCCGCCACCTGATGGAACAGGAACACCTAAAAGATGTGGATGAGCTGCAAAGCTATTTTGTCAAACGTATGGAGAAGATGCTGAACGGCCTGGGCAAAAAACTGATCGGCTGGGACGAGATCCTGGAAGGCGGGCTGGCACCCTCCGCCACCGTAATGAGCTGGAGGGGCATGGCCGGTGGGATTACCGCCGCCCGGATGGGACACGAGGTTGTGATGACCCCCTGGGATTATGCCTACCTCGACCTCTACCAGGGTGACCCGGCGGTGGAACCCCCGACATACGGCCTGTGCCGCCTCACCGATTGCTACAAATACGATCCCGTGCCCGACAGCGTTGATCCGCGCCTGATCATCGGCGGACAGGGAAATCTTTGGACGGAGTCCGTGCCCACCTTCCGTCACGCCGAATACATGACCTGGCCGAGGTCCCTGGCGCTGGCCGAAGTGTATTGGAGTCCTAAAGCCAAACGCAACTGGGACGACTTCACCCGCCGCATGGAAGCCGAGCTCCCCCGCCTCGACGCAGCCGGCATCAATTATGCCCGGAGCGCCTTTGACGCGGTGGCCATACCCGGTCACGACAAGTTGGGCCGGTTGGCGATCCGGTTCATCACCGAAATCAAAGGGCTCGATATCTATTATACCTTTGACAACACCCGTCCCGACTCGCTCAGCGCGAAGTACCAGGGAGAACCGTTGGAATTCCCCAAAGGCGCGGCGATCCTGACCGTCATTACCTACAGGGATGGCAAACCCATAGGAGAACGTATCAGCCTGAACAAAGACGATCTGGAGAAGCGCTCGCAAGAGAAACACCATGTATACTAATTAGGTTGTAAGTTTGTAGGACATCAATGGAGCCGCATGTCCTTTTTTCAGAGAACGATGACGTCAGGCAGAGGATCGCCGACGGGGACGAAGCCGCTTTTACAGAACTTTTCCGTCATTATTATGCGCAGCTCCGTCCGTTTGTCCAACGTTTTGCCACCACCGGGGCAGACGCAGAGGAGATCCTCCAGGAAACGTTTGTCCGGGTTTGGTTGTCCAGGGATAAACTCCCCGGGATCACCAACCTCCGGTCATGGATCTTTACGGTCGCTTCCCGCCAATGCCTGATGGCGCTCCGCACCCAGCTCAACGACCGTAAAAAGATCACGGCCTTCCGCCAGGAGGCGCCGGTGTCCACCGGGGAAATGCCCGTGGACAGTGCTTCCCTGGCCGAGATGACCCTCCTGGTGGCCGAAGCCGTGAACCGGATGCCTCCCCAGCGCCAGCGGATCTACCGGCTAAGCCGGGAAGAAGGGCTGAAACCGGCCGCCATTGCCGGGGAGCTGTCTTTGTCCGTCAGCACCGTAAAAAATGTCCTGGTGATCGCCCTCAAGGAAATACGGGATCATCTGTCCGCCTCCGGACACGTCGTCAGTCTGCTGTATATCCTGCAACATTTTTTTTAAAAAAAACTTAACAGAGGATAGTACGTTTTCCCGTTTGCCGCATCTTATCAAGTGTGCGCGGGACGTGTGGGTATTAAAATGGTTGACAGACATGAAGAAGGCGGAAATCACCTATTTGCTGGAGCAATATATGCTTGGCCGGCTGACGGAATCTGAGTCGGAAGCATTATTGGAGCAAACCTCACAAGAGAACGAAGCGGCTATGTTGGCGGTTCTCCAGGAATACCTGGAGACAGAGTCCGCGGGGGCTATCCCCGTGGACCCGGCTGTTTTAGCGCAACTGGTGCAAAGGATCGTATCGGTGGACAAAGGACTGGTTCCGATTCGCCGGAAACGGCGGCACTGGGTGTGGGTGGCCGCGGCGGCTTGTTTGCTGGGTGCCGGTGTTTTTGCCTGGTATACCTGGACACCAAAGCCACCGGCCATCGAGGTCGCGCAGCCGCAGGCGCAGCGTTTCAAGAACGACGTGGCGGCTCCCGCGGGGAGCCGGGCCGTTCTGACGCTGGGTTCGGGGCAAAAGGTCGTCCTGGACAGCCTGTCCACGGGCACCTTTGGCAAACAGGGCGCTGCTTCGCTGGTCAAGACGGGTTCCGGGAAACTGGCGTACAACGCACTCGATAAGACCCCGGCGGAGATCGTATACAATACGCTGACCACCGGGAGGGGAGGACAGACCTCCGTGGTGCTGGCCGACGGGACGAAAGTATGGCTGGATGCATCAAGCTCCCTGCGGTATCCCACGGCCTTCGGCGCGGGGCCCCGGCGGGTGGAACTGACGGGCCAGGCGTATTTCGAGGTGGGCAAAAAAGCAGGCAGCCCGTTTTGCGTGGAAGTCGGTGGGATGGAGGTCAAAGCACTTGGTACGGACTTCAATGTAAAGGCCTTCACCGATGAAAGTGTCCAGGTGGTGACCTTGCTGGGTGGTAAGGTCCTTGTGTCCAGGGACAATGTCACCACCGACCTGTCACCCGGTCAGCAGGCCAGGGTCTCCGACCACGGCGGGATCAGCCGGACGGATCAGGCGGACATAGAAGAAGTGATGGCCTGGAAAAACGGATACTTTGTTTTCCATGGCGTGGATATGCAATCGTTGTTGCGCGAGGCCGCCCGCTGGTATGATGTAGATGTGGAGAACCGGCGGAAGGATAACCCGAAGTTTTACGGAGAAGTATCCCGGAGCACGCCCTTGTCCGACCTGCTAAAAGCCATGGAGCTGAGCGGTCGCGTGACATTCGGGATCGAGGGGAAAAAGATCATTGTATTACCCTAACACAAAATATATAGCCTATGGTACTATCGTTTTATGAATCATTGGCCTAAATAAAAGCCGCTTCGTGGCTAGACGAAGCGGCGGATGTTCAGGTTCCAAAAAGGTCCTCTTACAGACTGCTTCATTGTATTAACCTAAACTAAATCAAATTTATGCTTTTTAGGATGATTTGCTGCGTCCCGGAGCGTCCGGGAGTCACCAAAACATTGCGCATCATGAAACTAACCGCGCTTTTCCTCCTGGCTGCCTTTCTCCATGTCCATGCCAGGTCCTATTCCCAAAGGGTGACGCTGGCCATGACCGATGCTCCGCTGGAGAAGGTATTTGTGGCCATTAAAGCCCAAACTGGGTATACCTTTTTTTATACCGAAGACGAGCTGAGGCACTTCTCACCCATCAGCATCGCCGTCAGCGGTGTTGCGCTGGAAGAGGCATTGAGCCGGTGTTTCGAGCACCAGCCCTATTCGTATACGATCGTTGATAAAATGGTGGTCGTGCGGGAGAAGGACCCGGCGTCTGCCCCGGAACCCGGTGACACCACAAAAAGAGGCCACTTGATTCACGTGACCGGGGTGGTGGATGGGGACACCGGGCAACCGATGTCCGGAGCCACGGTGACCTCGCAAAAAAGTAAAAAAGGGGTTGTCACCGATGAGTCCGGCGAATTTGCCATCGACGTGGCCCCCGGCGACATCCTGTCTTTTTCCTACGTAGGTATGGAAACCCAGGAACTGAGGGTGGGGACCCAGACCCGTTTCAGCGTTACCCTGCTCAAGGGGAACAAGCTGATCGAAGAAGTGGTCGTTGAAGGATACGGGTCCGCAAAAAAGGCGCAAAACGTCGTGGGATCGATCACTACGGTCTCCGTAAAGGACATCCAGGAGAAACCGGTGGCCGATATGATGGACGCCCTCCAAGGGAAAATCCCCGGTCTGCTGGTCCTGAGCTCATCGGGTGAGCCCAATTCCCAGGTGTCCCTCTCCCTGAACGGGGTCGGTTCCCTCAGTGCGGATGTGACCCCTCTGATCGTCCTCGACGGGGTGCCTGTAGCCTTATCTACGCTCCTGGCCCTGAACCCGGCCGATATCGAAAGCATGAGCGTGCTCCGGGATGCATCAGCCACTTCCATCTATGGATCCCGGGCGGCCAATGGCGTTATTTATGTCACCAGCAAAAAGGGGCAGCCGGGCAGGGATATGGTGACCGTCTCTACCCAATACGGTATATCCAAGCTGGCCGATACGAAATTCTACAACAACTTCATGGATTCGAAGGAGCTGACCGGAACCTGGGTGGTCCAGGGATTCCAGACACAGGCCCAGGTGGATGCGCTGCTCCAGAAATACCCTAATAATACGGTTTGGTACAAATACTATTATAAGAACAGTACGCCGGTATACCAGCAGAATGTTTCCCTGAGCGGCGGTACCACCAAAACGACCTACTTCGTTTCGGGCTCCTACTTTCACAACGAAGGGCTGGCCTATCGTTCTGCTTATGACCGGTATACCTTCAGGGCAAACCTGAATACCAAGGTGGAACCCTGGTTGAACATGGGTTTGAACCTGGCCGCCGGGTACAACTACGACCAGACCAATCCGTTTGGGGTAAACTCCACCAACCGTGGTCTGTTCTGGCTGGCCCAGCCTTTCTATACGCCCATCAACCCCGCCACGGGGAAAGCGTATCCGACCCTCATCCCGGGTTGGAATCGCTACAACCCGAACTACCGGGCCGATGAAAGCCCCAACCCCGTCAATACGGTACAGTTCAACCCCCAGGGCTACTTGGAACTCAACCCTATCAAGGGGCTGATCCTCCGGTCCACGGCGGGTATGGACGCCTTCGACCAACGCAACGACTCGATACAACTGCCTTCCTACCAGGGTTCTCCCGGCAACGGGAACGTGGCCCAATCCTTTGGACGGTCGGTGCACATGGACTTCAACAACACGATCGAATACGGGTTCAAACTGAAAAATGTCCACGACATCAACGTGCTGGTGGGCCAGGAATATATCGACAACAAGGATAGCTACTTCCGCGGCGCCTCCACCGGCCAGACGGACGACCGGCTCATCCAGCTCGGGCAGGGAACCAACAACATCTCGGTTGCGTCCAACACGGCGGAATATGCCTACATTTCGTATTTCGGCCGTGTGGAATACAACTACAACGAGAAATACTATCTCAACCTCTCCGCGCGCCAGGACGAATCCTCCCTTTTCGGGGCGAATAAGCGGGACGCCACTTTCGGCTCGGTAGGCGTGCTGTGGCAGGCCAAAAAGGAAGACTTCCTGAAAAGCGTGAAGTGGCTGGACGACCTCGCCCTGAGGGCCAACTATGGTACCAGCGGTAACTCCGCCATCGATAACTATAAAGCGTTGCCCCTGGTAGGAACCTCCCAGTACGACAATTCGACCGGGTGGAGCATCAACTCGCCCGGTAACCCCAACCTGACATGGGAAAAGGTCGCCCAAACCACCATTGGCGCCCAGTTCTCCCTGATCAACCGCCTGCATTTTGACGTGGATGTGTATAATAAGCTCACCACTAACATGCTCGTGTCGGTGCCCTATCCCTATACGACGGGTTTCTCACAGATCACGTCCAACGTGGCCTCCCTCCGGAACAGGGGGATCAACCTCCAGGCGGACATCGACGTCCTGAAAACGCGGGACCTCAACCTGACCGTATTCGGCAGGTTCAGCGACAACCAGGAAAGGGTCACCAAACTGTTCCAGGGTTTGGATCACTGGGTCATTCCCAATACAGGGGTATGCTGGGTCGTCGGCAAACCGGTTTCCTATTTCCTTCCCATCTTCGCCGGTGTGGATCCCCAGACCGGTGTCGAACAATGGTATAACCCGGGCGCCAACATCTCCAACACGAACAAGGATCCGAAGAACCTGACGACGACGTTCAATTCCACCGGCCTCCAGCAGAACACGGGCATCCACAGAAATCCGCCGATCATCGGCAGTGTGGGTCTGAACGGATCTTTTAAAGGGCTGTATTGGGACGTGTCTTTCTCCTTCGTGCTGAAGAAATACATCATCAACAACGACATGTATTTCTATGACAACCCCACCGTATTCACGGGGTATAACCAGTCGAAGGAAGTGTTGAACTATTGGAAGAAACCGGGTGATGTAACCCCATTCCCCTCCCTGGCCAATAATGAACAGTTCACCGAGTACATCGACACCAAGATCGTCCAAAACGCTTCGTTCTGCCGGATGAAGACCGCCACCATCGGCTATAGTGTTCCGAAGAGCATTTTACAACGTACCCGGGTGATCAAGGGTATAAAAGTATACGTAACGGGCCGCAACCTGCTGACCTTTACGAAATATCCCGGCGCGGACCCCGAAGTGGACTCCAACATTGCGCTGGGTAACTATCCCAACACCAAACAGGTTGTGGGAGGCCTGGATGTTATCTTTTAATCCATTGTTCAAACAAAACTTCGAAACAGTATGAATAAATATATATTGAGGAGCGCGGTGATACTGGGTATGTTGGGGATGGCCTCCTGTAGCAAAAAACTCCTGGACCTTCACCCCACCAGCAGCATAGACCTCTCGTCCGCCTTCCAAAAGGCCAGCGATGCGAAGCATTGGGACGACGGCTTTTATGCGTCCCTGAGGGGGAACGTATATGGACAATTTATCATGGCCCCCGATATACAAGCCGACCAGTTGAATGCGACGGTGGACTATGGGAACAACTACGGCTTTTTCCAACTCTGGACCGCGCTCCTGGCGGCCGATCAAAACATCGGCCCGCAATGGGCCGGGTATTATAATGCCCTCGCCAATATCAATGAGGCCCTGGCCGGTTTCCAGTTGATCGTACCCCAAAACGCATCCGACAGCGCCACCCTGAAGGAGTGCACCGGGGACGCCTACCTGATGCGTGCATTTTATTACCTGAAGCTGGTGTTGCGCTGGTCAAAGTCCTACAACTCGTCGACCGCGTCCACAGACCTTGGGGTGCCCCTCGTTTTGAAATATGACCTCACCGCACTGCCGGCCCGGGCTACCGTGGCCCAGGTGTATGCCCAAATCCTTAGCGACATCGCTACGGCAAGGGGATTGCTGAGCGGGATTACAGGGACGCCCGGGTCCTCCACCTTCACCCAGGACGCGGCGACCGCCCTCTCCGCCCGTACACGGTTGTACATGCAGGACTGGGCCGGGGCCAAGGCCGCCGCCGACAGCCTGATTGGGTCAGGGAACTATCCGCTGGTCAGCGACCAGGCGACCTTCATCAACATGTGGACCAAGGACCTGCCCAACGAGTCCATTTTGCAGTTGAATGCCAGCCAGCCCAACGAGGTACCCAACGCCGTCAATGTGTACCTCAATTATAACTCTGCCACCGGCGCCAACGACCCGTTGTATCTTCCTTCCCAGTGGGTGGTGGATATGTTCGACAATGCGGATATCCGGAAGAATGCGTATTTCATCAATACCACGGCTACCTTCCAGAATGGGACCTATACCGTTTGGCAGGTCAGCAAATTCCCGGGAAACCCGGCCCTTTTTACCGGGGTCTATTCCAACTATGAGCAGTCACCCAAGATCTTTAGGATTGCCGAGATGTACCTGATCTCCGCCGAGGCGGCTGCCAATGAGGGTCAGGCCGCCGCAGCCGGAGTGCCCCTCAACGAGCTTCGTGCCGCCCGCGGACTGCCCGCCATCACAGTGGCGACCATTACCGCCGACAGCCTGACCAACGCCATCCGTGACGAAAGGTTCCGGGAACTGGCCTTCGAAGGCTTCCGCCTCGACGACCTCGAACGCTGGAACCTGGGCTTTACCCGTCACGACCCGCAAAATATCAATGTACTCGTACCCAATTATACGACCGTGTCCCAGCCGGCAGGTGCCGACAAATTTGTCTGGGGCATACCAACAAATGACATGACCATCAACCCGAACCTGGTCCAAAACCCAGGTTGGTAAACGAATGCCGTGAAAACAACAGGGGGCTCCAGGTGGAGCAACCTGGCATCTGAGATTAAAGTGGCCGCCCCCGTCTGGGGGCGGCTTTATTGTTAGTACCCCAGCTTGATCTGACGATGATCATTTCCGATCGTGACGACCTTTACCCTGCAAAACTCCGGCGCCGGCGGCGCATCGTCAGCCTGGGCGTTGACGCGGGCCGTAGGAGGCAGGATGGCGTAGGTGGTATCACGCGCTACCAGCGCAGTGCCGTCGGCGATAATCTGCTGCAACCCGCCGAACCCATGCAACACCAGTTGCATATATCGGAACTTCGACGCCAGTGACCCTTCCGGCGCATCGAGCGTGATCGTCCGCGCCGCGGGATCAAACCGGATCTCCCTCTTGTAGAACGCTCCGTTACGATAAGCAAACGTCGCCCCATCATCCTCATAGTAGGTAAACGCCCCCGGAGCAGGACCGTTATATACATGTATCCAAAGCGTATCGGAAGGCGCCTCTGAAGTGGATTGTACCAGCGACTGCATAGGTATAATCGCCCCCCCACGCACATACACCGGCAACCGGTCGAGGGCAAGCGGTGTCACGAAGCTCCCGGAAAGAACAGAGTCGGTATACAGCGAATACCAACGCCCGGATGGCAGATACACAGAGGCAAACGCCGCGTCCGCACCCACTGGCGCCACCAGCAAAGATGGCCCGAAAAGATATTGATTTTCATAAGCAGGCGAGTAAACCTGCCCATCAAACGGCCAGTCAATGGCCAGCGAGCGCAGGACGGGCACCCCGTCCTGGCTGGCCGTGTAAAAAGTGGAATAGAGGTAAGGCAGTAGCCGGTACCGAAGACCGACATAATTCCGGGAGATGTCCAGGACGTCTTCTCCATACGTCCAGGGCTCGGAGGACCGTGTGTTCAGGGCGGTGTGATTTCTGTAATAAGGGATAAAGGCGCCGGTTTCCATCCAGCGGGCAAAAAGGTTGGGGGTGGGGTTGCCGGTAAAGCCGCCGACATCCATACCGGTAAAGGCCACGCCGCTCAAACCGAGACTGGCCAGCATACGGACGCCGGTAAAAAAATGATTTTCCTCGGACCGGTTGTCTCCGGTCCAGATCGCGCTGTAGCGCTGGAGACCGGCGAAACCGGAGCGGGTGAGGATAAACGGCCGTTTGCCGGAGGCGCTGGCGCCGTCGTAGCTGGACCGGACCATTTCCAGGGCATAGACGTTGTGTCCCTGGAGCGTGGTGGTGGGGTGACCGTCGAAGTCATAAAGGACATTGTCCGGGACCTGCTGTCCCCAGGTGGAGATCTCGTTCATGTCGTTCCAGATGCCTTCGATGCCCTGGTCGGACAAACCCTTGATCTGTGAACTCCACCAGGACCGCCCCTTTGAAGAGGTAAAGTCGGGGAAGTGGCACCAGCCGGGCCAGACCTTGGCGGTGTAGTTGGTGCCGTCGGGGTACCGCAAAAAAACGCCGGACGAAAGCCCGCTTTCATAGGCGGCATATCCCTTTTCCACCTTAATACCGGGATCCACGATGGTGGTCAGGTGGAAGCGCAGGTCGTGTAAACGGTGGATCATCCCGGCAGGGTCCGGAAAACGTTCCTTGTTCCAGGTAAACAGCTTATAGGCGTCCATGTAGAGAATATCCAGGGTGACCCCATCGGAAGGAATCCTTTTTTCCCTTAACGTCTGCGCGATACGGATCACCTCCGTGTCGGGGAAATAACTGTACCGGTTCTGCTGGTAGCCGAGGCTCCAAAGGGGCGGGAGAGGCATGCGCCCTGTCAGGTAGGTATAGTCGCGGAGGATACCGGGGACACCCGTATGGTAAATGAAGTAATAGCTCATCTCTCCGCCCCGGGCGCCAAAGGAGGAAAAACGGTTGTTGCTTGCCCCGAAGTTGAACCGGGTCTCGTAACTGTTGTCAAAGAATATCCCATAAGTCAGGGCGTGGTGGATGCCGATGTAAAATGGGATGGAAGAATAGAGCGGGTCTTCGGTAACCTGGTACCCGTAGACATCCCGGTTCCAGTTGGTATACCCCGAACCCCTCCGGTCGAGGTCCCCCGTCTTTTCCCCAAGACCGACGAAGCGCTCGCCTTCCTGGAGGTGTTTGTAGGTGGTGATGTCGGAGCCGATCCAGGACGTGCCGAGACCGGGTTCATCGGTGTTGATGGTGTCTCCGGAGGGTGTGAGAAAGGTGACGGCGAAGGGCTGCTTTGAAACGCATACCTGGAGCGAGTCGGTAACGATACGAACGTCAGCGCCTGAAGACGTGACCTTCACGCGTGTCGTTTCAGGCGTACCGGTAACGGCGTAGGAAAAATAAGGCCCCAGCGTGTTCCCCGGTACCACCCGCACACGAATGATCCCGGGGCCATAGGCGCTGATCTCGGCCCGTGCGTTTGAAGTGCTAACACGGACGGTTTGGTTGTCGACAGATACGGAAGAGACAGGGCCCACCGCCACGGGCGTCTGGGCGGAGGCATAGGTCAGGAGGAGGAGAAGAAGCCCGCTTAGGGTAGGTCGTTTCATCTGTTTCTTTTTAAGGAGTCGGCCAAAGGTTATGGGTCCCTACCAGGGGCGCAAAAAATGTCCTGTGCTCGCTACTGTAGGAATACGTCAGCCTGTTGGTGCGTAAGGGGTGCAGGGTGATCCAGGCGGGGGTGGTGAATGCCAAAACGGAGGCACCGTTGCGGCCAACCGCGACTTGTACCGGCCCCTGGGCCTGGAAAAATCGCGTATCCGCCATGCCCGCCGGCACGCTTACCGACTGACCGTTCACCGTTAGCGTCGACGCCTTCCTAAGCAGCGTCACCACATCCACCGAATCCTCGGAAGCCGGATCGATCCCGGTTTCTACAGGAACAAGGGTAAAATCGTAGGGCGACGGTTTGGTGGCACGCGCGTACTGTTTGAAAAAGGCGATAGCCACGTCCCGGTCCGCGTAGGGGGAAGGCTCCTTTTTCCATACGCTTTTATAATAGTTGAGCAGGATGGAAAAGCCCTCGTTGTGGTTGATCTCCGGGGCAAGGTGGTGTCCTTCTGGATAGTCGTTCCAGGTGATGATGTTCATCACCGGTACGTCGTGATCGATCCCGAATTCCCACAGCTTCCGGAAGTTGTAGGAGAGACCTGTAACGATGTACTTCCGGTCTGACTTTTGGAGACCCGCGGCCGCCGCGCCCTCGGCACTAAAAATATTCCAGGTACCCTTGGCCAGCAGCTTGGATGTATAAAAGTCGCAAAAGGCCGAGCCCGTAAAGCTCCGGTGCCGCTTCGCACAGGTGGCCGCCACCAGGTTTCCGATATAGTGCTCCCGGTAGGGAAGGGTCCATATCCAGCAGGCGGGGAAGTAATCCAGTATGTCGTTGAGCTTAACCGATGTGATCTGTTCGTTGATGTCGTAGATACAGGCGAAGCGCTCGTGGACGGCGGTTGCCAGGTCGGTGAAGGCACGGGCCACGTAGTAGGCCGGGGTACGTGGCACGTCCGCATCCGAGCCGCCCGCGCCAACACCCGTGCCCTCTGGTATATCCGCCAACCCCGCCCCCGCCCAAAGGTACACGACCAACCGCCCATCGGGCGTCCGCAGCCACCGCGGATTATCGCGCCCGACCGCGTCCATGATCCGGTTGATCCGTCCGGCAAAGGACGCCACGCGGTCCGCCTGGGTTCCCCCGGAAGGATGGGAGATGCAAAACGTAAAGGAGAATGGAATATGGAGCGCCTCCGATACCCGGAAGTACGCCTCTATGATCTCGTCCCAGGCCTCCGTATGCAGGGGATAGTAAAACTGAAAAGCGTCGATACCACTGGCGCGTGCCGCCCTCAGGTCAAAGGCCACCGCGCTGTCCAGGGGTGCGCCGGTCAGGAGCGTATCCTCCATCGGCAGCACCTGCGTCAGCCCGCCTATGGACGCCGTGATGTTCCCGGTGGGGGAGAAAAAGTCCGGATTACAGCTGTCTTCGAATTTGTGTCCTTTGTAACGGATGATGTTTGTCATGCAATGGGCAACGACGATCTTCTTATCCGTGAGCGGGAGGCTCAGCGCCGCCGCGTTTTTCAGGCCATCCTGGGCACGCACGCCGCCACAGGTCAATGCCACGCCGATAATCACCAAGGCCTTTTTTTTCATGATGGTCTCGTTATACGTAAAAGAATGCTAAGGGAGAGGTCCCGAAGGACCCCTCCTTTATTAAAAAGTACAGTAAGCTTAATACCCCGGGTTCTGCTGATTCGCTACCAGCGGATTCGAGTTGGTCTCGTTCAACGGAATAGGCCACACATAACTTTTGTCGGACCACGAAAGCGGCGTGGTGACATTGTACGCCGATCCATAGTACGCGGCTTCGTTGGGCCCGAGGTGCCAGCGGCAGACGTCCAGCCACCACTGCCCCTCGTTAAAGAGCTCTGCCCAGCGTTCGTAGTACAGCGGGTTGTTGGCGAGGGAAGGGTCTGGCGCCATAGTCGCCGCCGTCAGACTGGCATAGTCGATGGGTGATGCACTGTTGATCGGGTAGCCATAAGCACGACGTTTGACCTTGTTGATGTATTCCAGGGCGTCCGAAGGATCGCCGGTATTGGCGCAGGCTTCGGCATACAGCAGGTACACATCCGCCATCCGCAGGAGGTGAAGGTTGACGTCGTCGGCCGGCCCGACATTGTTGATGTTGTTGAATACGGGGGTGTATTTGCGGATGCTCCAGCCGTAGGTCCCCGCTCCCTGTTCGAAGTTGGGCCTGGACACCGGGTACCAATGCTGCCCGTCGGGCGACACCGAGTCAACCCAGGGTTGCAGCATGCTGATGTAAAGACGGGGATCCACCGTTCCGTTGGTGCGGGCGGCCAGGGCTGCGGCCTTATACACAGGGTCCATGACCTCTTGCGGGTTGTTGTAGCTGGGTCCCTTGGCGGCGTTGTAGTTTGGGTTGGCGACCAGGTTGTACGTACCGAGCTTGTAGCCATAACGCAGGACGTTTTTCCAGTGCGCGATCTCGTTCCCGTAGCCCATGGGGGTGCAGTTGCCTTCGGTTCCGTCGCTGCCAAGGGCCCAGGGCGGCCAGATCAACCCCATGATGGTGGTGGAGTTGGCGGCACCGGAATAGACGCCATAACCCCCGTAGGAATTCTGGTCGATGTTGAGTTCGAAAAGGGATTCGCGGTTGAATTTATACGCGGTGATACCGATAAATTCGCCGCGCAGCGTATCATAGCCCACCAGGCCTTTGCCGCTGCCGATCACCGTGGACAACATGGTCTTGGCGGCGGCATAATTCTTGGTAAACACATACGCCTTGCCCAGGAGTGCCTCGGCGGCCACATCCGTGACGCGGCCCTCGTCGTTCCCCGTCCAGACCTGGCCCTTGAGCAGGGTGGCGGCTTGTTGGAGGTCGCTTTCGATCAGCGCCCAGACGTTCTTGATGGAGCTCCGGGGTTGCTGGCTTTGGGCCAGGGTCGTGGGGACGCCGTTAAAGATGGGGACGCCCAGGGTATCCGTGGCGCTGGGGCTGGGGACGTTGTCTTCCCCGTAAAGACATTCCAGCTCGAAGTAGTAATAGGCCCTCAGGAAATACGCCTGGCCCTTGATAAGGGCGACCGTGGGCAGGTCAGAGGATTTGGCGTAGTGCTGGGTAAAGAGGTCGGCACCTTCCAGGAGTACGTTACAGTTTTTGACCCCCGTAAAAAGAACCTGCCAGGCCTCGTTAACGTATTCGTTGGTGGGACTCACGTTCACGGCGGCCATATCGTTCCAGGACGCGTCCCCGTTATAGATCGAGTTGACCGCGTGTTCGGAGTTGGAAATGGCTTTGGGCAGGAAATGGAAACCGAACAGGCCCGGGTCGCGCAGGTTGGAGTAACAGGGCGCGAGCACGCTGTTCAAACCGTCGAGCGTCGAAGGATAATTGCTCGTCGAATAAGCGTTGGTAGGGCCAACCAGGGAAGGATCCTTGGCACAGCCGGCACCCAGGACCAGGAGGGCGAGGGCGGTATATATCCGTTTTGTCATGATTCGTTGATTAATGGTTTAGAAATTCACATCCAGGCCAGCCGAATAAATCCTTGTCTGGGGATATTGCGGTACGGCGTCGATGCCCCGGGTGGTCACCCCCACCGTATTGCCGACAAAACCCGATTGGGCGGCGGCGGAATATCCACTGCCGACTTCGGGGTCGAGACCGGTGTATTTGGTGATCGTAAAGAGGTTGTTGGCCATGACAAACAACCGCGCGCCTTTGATCCCGGCCTTGTTGAATAAGGGGTTCGAGAAGGTGTAGCCGATCTGAAGGTTTTTGAGCTTCAGGTAGGCGCCGTTCTCTACAAAATAGCTGTTGACGGTGGTATAATTCCCGTTCGGATCGAGGGTGAACGTATTGTTCGCGGCATTGGCCACGCCCAAACGAGGCTGGGAGGTCAGCCCGTTTGATCCAAGGTAAGCATCGCCAAAGACCTTGCTGGTGGTGTTGCCGTCTGCAAAGGGATATTGCTCGTAGGCCTTTACACCATTGAACAATTGCACGCCGGCCACGCCATTGAATAAAGCCGACAGGTCAAAATTCTTGTAGTTCAGCCGGATGTTGACGCCATAAACCATCTTTGGGTTCGGATTGCCGATGACCTGCCGGTCGTTCGGGTTGAGGGTCGTCCCGTTTTTGCCGTCGTGGGCAAAGATCAGGTCCCCTGCATGCGCTTTGGGCTGAGCGCTGGCGGCCGCTTGTGCGTCGGTCTGGAACATCCCGGTGACCTTGTAACCATAGAATGAACCGAAAGGCAACCCTGACTTGGTGATGGTGATCGGCAGGTTGGGCATGATGTTGAAGGTCTGGTCCCCGTAGTTGAGATAGTTGTACCCGTCGTACAAGGCGTCATTGGTGATGCCGTCCAGGTTGGTCACCTTGTTGGTGTTGAAACCGGCGGTAAAGGTCACGTCGTATCCCACGGGGCCGGCGTTGTCCTTATACCCGATCAACAGGTCGACGCCTTTGCTGCTTACGTTGCCGATATTGACAAAATAAGGCGCGGTGAACCCGGAACTCAGCGGCAGGGTCAGCGCGTACAACATGTCTTTTGTCGTCTTGTTGTACCATTCCAGGCTGAAATAAAGTTTCCCATGGAAGGCTTCCCCGTCTACACCGATGTTGGTTTCGGTGACGGTTTCCCAGTGCAGGTTGGGGTTGGGGATCGAGTTAAAAGTATTGGCGATCACCAAGGGTGCTCCCGGGGCGAAATTCTGCCCGCCGGAAGCCAGGCCGCCCGCGTCGGTGAACTGCGAATAAGTCGCCGTATACGTATACGGCGGTATGGCGCTGTTCCCCATAGTGCCATAGCTGGCGCGCAGCTTCAGGTTATTGACGACGTTCTTGACCGATTTGAAAAAGGTTTCGTCGCTGATGTTCCAGCCGGCCGAACCCGCGGTAAAGACACCCTTTTGTTTGTTGGGGCCAAAGACCGTATAGTTGGCATCCTGACGGATAGATCCTGACAGGTAGTAGCGCCCGTCATAGTTGTAGTTGATCCGTCCAAACTGCGACTGGATCAACCCCTGTGGATCGCGATACCCTGTCAGCGCGAGGTTGGAAGCGGACGTTTGTATAAAGGAAAAACCGGGCAGACCGGTGGACGTCATCGACGCATTTACCGTGTTGTAGTCATTGGTGATCTGCTCATACCCCGCAATGGCGTTGATCGAGTGCCGGCCAAAGGTATGGTCGAACGTCAATACATAGTTCTGGAGCAACTGCGTGCTTTCGATATAGTACTTGTCCAGGCTGTTGTAGGTCTGTACCGAACCCGGGCCGTAGTTAAAGGCATTCTGGAAATAGTCCTGTGTCTCCAGGTAATAGTCGTAGCCAAAGTTCGCCCTAAAGGTCAGGTACAGCGGAAGCTTTACTTCGGCGTAGACGTTGCTGTTGAGGTTGTTTTTGACGTTTTGCGTAGTGGCGTTTTCGATCGCGCCCACGGGGTTCGGGCCGCTAAACGTAAACCCGTTGTAGTTGGGAGGCGCCGTTCCCCAGGAGCCATCCTTATTCAAGATGGGGATGATAGGCAGCGAACGGAAGGGCGCGTTGTGGTAACTCAGGTCGTTGCGGCCCGGAACGGGGGGCGAGGTCTTACGTTGGGACAACGAGAGCTGTTCCCCGATCTTGAACCAGTTGGCCAGCTTAAAGTCGGTATTGACCCTGGCGCCCCCGATGGAGGACGCATTATTGAGGTATACCCCTTTGGCGTCGTTATAAAATCCGCTGACGAGGTAGTTGACCACCGGGCTCGACCCGGTGATGGACAGGTTGTAATTTTGTTCCCGTCCGTTCGAGTACAAGGCCTTCGTCCAATCGGTGTTCGGCAACGTGTCTATCTGGGTGGCCCCGGTGAAAAACTTCGGGGCGACGATGTCCTCCAGTTTGATATAGCCATTTTTATCCAGCAGGTGCACCAACCTGGGTTTGACCACCCCGTACCGCATGCTGAAGCTGATGGCCGGTTTACCACCCAAGCCCTTTTTGGTGGTGATCACGATGACACCCCCCGCGGCGGCGGACCCATAGATGGCCGTGGCGCTGGCGTCTTTGAGTACATCGACCGAAGCGATGTCTTGTATGTTGATGTTGTCACCCGGTACCCGAACCCCGTCCACGATATACAAGGGGGCGGGCTGGTGAAGGGAAGACACGCCCCGGATGATGATGGTGGGGGTGGCGTCGGGTGCGCCGGAGCTGCTCACCACTTCGACCCCAGCCGCACGTCCCTGCAGGGCGGCCGTAACGTTGGTCACCGGCTGATCTTTAAAGGAATTCCCCCGCACGGAAGAAACCGAGCCGGTGACATCCTTTCGTTTCTGGGTACCATACCCCACGACGACGACCTCGTCCAGGGAGCTTTTAGAGGGAGCGAGGCTCACTTCCACGCTCGAACGGCCGCCCACGGCAATGTCCTGGGTCTCGTATCCTACATAGGAGACCTGGATAGAATGGGTAGCGGAGGGTAAGGTGAGGGTGAAAGTACCTTGAGCATCGGTGGTCGTTCCGGTCCGCTTGCCCTTTACAAGGACAGAGGCGCCGGCCACCGGGTTCCCTTTTTCATCCCGGACGGTGCCGGTAAAGGGTTTGGTTTGGGCCTGGACCAGGAAAGCCAGGGCGAGAAGAAAAGGCAGGAGGAGTCCTTTCCTAAGCAATCGCGTTTTTGTCATAACAGTGGTTTTGATTTGGAATCGTTCGGGGGTAAAGAACGAAACCTTACCAGCGGATGACAACTTATCTAACGGCGATATAGGAAATAAAGCCCAATTTGCCCCGGTGTAACTTTTTAACTAATTGATTTACAAAGAGTAGAAGATGTATTATGTTTTTATATATATAGAGCCTATAAGGCTTTAATCTGCATGACTTTTTCCTCAAAAGTCTCATTCGGGACCAGGGAACGGTTCCGGATCCGGGTCTTATAGGTATATATGGTGTTGACCGAATACTCCAGGATCTTGGCAATTTTCTCATTATCGCTGATGCCCATCCGGATGAGGGCAAAGATCCGCAGGTCGGTATTGAGCAGCTCCCCCTCCTTCAGGTGGATCCGGTCCTCCGGCTTAAAGAGCGCGTTGAAGTCCTCCACAAAATGAGGAAAAAGCTTCAGGAACACTTTATCAAAATGTTGCAAAAGATCTTCTTTCTCCTTTTTGAGGTTGATATTCCCTGCGAGAAACCGGATATCCTCGAATTTCCGGTCCGACAGCTTCTGTTCTATCGCTTTTTTGAACTTTTCAACCTTGGTGAAGTAGTCTGAATTTACATTGAAAAAATATCCAATGTATTCCTCCTTTATCTTATTGGCCTCCAACAGCTGGTGGTTGATCTCCTGGGTACGGGCGTGCGCTTCCGACAAGGCGCGCTGGGCCACCCGGAGCTTCCGTACCTGCAGGAAAATAATAATGGCCAGGGCCACGACAACCAGCAGCAAAAAGGTCACGACCGAGGCGTATTCGATCAGTACTTTTCTTTGGCCCTCCACCGCGGCGATCTTTTCATCTTCTATGATCGGCAGGATCGCGCCGGCCTGTATCTTTCGCTGACGGGCCCCATAAAAAACCGCCTCCTTCATGGCCCGTTCTATATATATAGACGCGTTGCGCACATCCCCTTTTTTAAAAAGCTGTTCCGCCAGGTTGAGGATGGCCGAAGTTTCCTTGGTCGAGGACTGAATATCCGCGATCGCCGCCCGGATCAGCAGATCGATGGCCGAGTCCGTTTCTCCCTTCCGGATATAAATGTCCGCAAGGGTTGAAGCCACCAAGGCCACCTGGTGGGGCGCCAGGCCCTGGCGGCCGATGATCCGTTTAAAGCTCGCCGAAGCTTCGTCTATCCGCCCGCCTTTCAACGCCTGTAGCCCCCGGAAGTAAGAGAAATCAAAAGAGTTCGTCTGATACAGCTGCAGGGCCGAGTCCATATAAAGACTCCCCATCTGGTTATACGCCCCCGTATAATAACTGTCGTTGTCAAAATCCCCGAGGTCATAATAATACCGCCCCATCAGCGAATAAAATTCCGCACGGATGCTGTCGGGCGCCCCCCGGGCGTCCAGGGTATGCAGCGAATCAAACGTTTCCTTGAATAAACCCGATGACACCAACGTAAACCCCAGCTTTATCCGCGCATACGTAATGCGGGCAGGGTCCTTCATCGCATACGCCACCGTTGTCAGCTTGCGGGCATACGCATAGGCTGAATCGTAGGTAAAGGACTTATACTCATTGAAAAGCTGGAGATAAATGTCGTACCGCTCGCCCAAGGTAATCCCGTCGTGAAGGGCATTCTCCAACCCCGTGATGGTCTTGAGTTTTTGCTGGTCGTATGCCGGGGAAGCCGCAATGGCCTTATCCAGAGCCGCCAGCAGGCTGTCCCGGACGGGACTGCCCAAAACGTTGTTCAAAAAGAGCACAAGGAGCAAGCCAGTCGTGAAGCGCTTCATAACCAGGCTAATTTACGTTCTTTCGTGGTATCAATTTTGTATAAATACCAGCCATGACCCGAAGCGGATTTACACGTTCGGTGAGGGGAAAGGTCATTACCGCCCTCGTCCTGTCCTGCTGCGCGCTCCTGCTCGCCTGGGCGGTCAGCAAGGGGACCTTCCGCCGCATGCTGGGCGCCGTTCAGCACACGTCCGCCGCCAATTCCCCCTGGCGCGTCGCCAGCGCCTTGTCTGCCGGCATCGCCCGCCTGGAGGGCCTGCAGCGGCAGGACCTCCGGCCCCTCCACCTGCTCATCGATACGCTCCGAGGCCTTTACGCCGGCGACTCCCTCCGGAGCGCACAGGTCAATACCCTTGAACACCTTTTGGGCCAGCGCGACAAGCTCGTCTCCGACTATTTGCGGGTCCGCGCCGAGGTCGTCGAAGACAGTTCGCTCAGTCACCAGGTTTTTGCTTTGGCGGAGAATGTCCGCAACAGCCCACCGCCCAAGGATTCCACCGTCGTCACCACCGAACGCAAGTCCTACACCACCACCGTATACCCCGGACAGGAGCCCGCCCATCCGCAGGCTTCTCGTGGCTTTTTCCGTAAATTATTTGGGAAAAAGAAAGCTTCACCGCCCGCCCCCGCCGCCGCCCCCTACCAGGTCGTACGGGAAGAAACCCGTACCCACGTCGATACGATCGCCACCGCCGCCGCGGATACCACCGCTGACGCCCTCGACGCCCGCATGCAAGACTTCGAGCGCCACCGGCGCCGTTGCAGTACCCTTTTCCTCGACCGTGAAGCCCAGCTCGCCGCCGCCAGCGACCGCCTCAACCGCCAGATCCTCCTCGTCCTCAAACAAGTCGAGCAAGACGCCGTAGAACGCATGGAAGCCAGCAACGCCCGGGCCGAAGAAGTCGTCCACACCGGCATCACGCGCATCAACGCCATCATGTTCACCTTTTTCCTCGTTACCGCCGTCCTGCTCTATTTCATCCTCACCGACATCGCCCGCGGCAACGCCTACCGCGAGGAAATCGAAACCGCCCGCGACCAGGCCGAATACCACAGCAAGGCCAAACAACGCTTCCTCTCCAACATGAGCCACGAAATCAGGACCCCCCTCCAATCCATCGTCGGCTATTCCGAACGCATCCGCGCCCAAGGCTTTGCCGCCCACAAAGACATCGACGCCCTCCACCACTCCGCCGAGCACCTCCTGCAGATTGTCAACGAGGTCCTCGACTATAACCGGATCGTTTCCGGGAAGTTCACCTTTACCAGGCGGGTTTTCCGGCCATTAGAGCTGCTGGATGAGATCGTGTCGGTGCTGCGGCTGCAGGCCGATGAGAAGGGGCTGGCGCTCACCACGCGCTATGCGCTTGCGGCGCCCGCCACGCCTGCGCCCGCCGCTGCGCCAGCGCCGCGCACCGCTGCGCTGCCCGGTGCACCCGCGCTCGTGCCGTTCGCGCCCGCTGCCGCGCAGCTCGCGCCGGCCGCCGCGCAGCAGCCCCTGCTTCTCGAAGGCGACCCCTTCCGCCTCAAACAGGTGCTGTACAACCTTCTCGGCAACGCCATCAAATTCACGACCACCGGCTGGGTCAACCTCGACGTGCGTTACGAGGATGGGCATTTAATATGCGCCATTTCCGATACCGGTCCCGGCATCGCACCCGAAGACCTCGAACGCGTCTTTCAGGAATTCGAACAAGCCGAAAGCCGGTCCGGCCCCTCGGGGACGGGTCTCGGCCTCCCGATCAGCAAAGCACTCGTGGAGGCCCAGGGCGGCCGCATCGTCGTGGCCAGCACGCCGGGCGAAGGAAGCTGCTTTACCGTCACGCTGCCCTACACCATCGCCCCCGTGCCGTTGCCGGAACACGTCCAACTTCCCCACAGCATCGCACGCCACAAAAAAACCTGGATCTTGGATGACGACCCATTTATCCTCGACGTCTGCTCCTGGATCCTCGACCGTCATCACATCGCGCACCGGTGTTTTTCTTCCCCCGCCGCGCTCCTTAATGAACCCTGGGACGGAGCGGTGTGCTATGTATTGCTCGACATCCGCATGCCTGGCATGAGCGGCTTCGAGGTCTGCGCCACCCTTCGCGACCGCATTCCGCCCGGCGTCCGCATCTTCGCCCTCACCGCCCAGGTCCTCCCCGACGAACAGGCCCGCGTCCTCGAAGGCGGGTTCGACGGGATTTTGCTAAAGCCGTTTACCGAGCGGGATCTGCTGGGGATCTTCGAGGAGGCGGCACCCGCCACTCCCGTGGCTGCGTCACCCGACTGGGACCCTTCACCGCTCGAACGCATGACCCTCGGTGACAAAGCCCAACTGAACCAAATGCTGCGCCACTTCGCAAGAGATCAACGCCAGGACAAGGTTCTTCTCGCAAACTATCTGCGGGAGCGCGACTTCGCGGGTGCCCTCTTGCTGGTACACCGCATCGCCGGACGTACCGGACAAGTCGGCGCGCGCCGACTGTCGACAGACCTCCGGAGGATGGAAAAAACGTTGACGCATGAACAGATACTCGATGACGCGAGCATAAAGCAACTGCTGGGCTTATGCGCGCAGCTGGACACGCTGATTGCGAAAGCCGAAGAAATGACGGAGGCGCCCGTCAGCTAAGACCGTAGCGTTCGATCTTGCTATAGAGGGTCTTTCGGTCGATGTTGAGTAAACGCGCGGCCTTGGATTTGTTGTACCGCACATCCCGCAAAGTCTTTTCGATCAGCGCCTTTTCGTTGGCCTCCTGCAAAGCTTTGAGGTCGGTGCCGGCCGCGGAGCCCGGTGCAGCGGCGCTTGGCGAGCCCGGCACCCCGGCGCCCAGGACCAAAGGCCCGCGGCCCCCTGGCGCCCCGCCACCCGGCGTCCAGGTGACCGACAACTCCATATCATCCGGCAGACAATCAATCCCCGCGACCCCGGTCTTCGCGAGCAACACCATACGCTTGACGACATTGCGGAGCTCCCGCAGGTTACCGGGCCAGTCGTAGCGGTGGAGCAGGTCGAGGGCTTCGGGATCGATGCCGTGTACGTGTTTGCCGAGCTGTTCGTTGGATTGTTGTATAAAGTGGGTGATAAAGAGGTCGATGTCTTTGCCGCGCTCGCGGAGGGGCGGCACGTGGATCTTGAATTCGTTGAGGCGATGGTAAAGGTCTTGCCGGAATTCTCCTTTTTGAACGCCGGTGGGGAGGTCTTCGTTGGAGGCGACGATCATGCGCACGTCGACGGGGATGGGGCGGGTGCTGCCGATGGGTTGGATGATTTTTTCCTGGAGTGCCCGAAGGAGTTTTACCTGGGTATCGTAACCAAGGTTCCCGATTTCGTCGAGGAAAAGGGTGCCGCCCTTTGCAGTTTCGAACAGCCCCTTTTTGTCGGACACGGCGCCGGTAAAGGCCCCTTTGATGTGACCAAAAAGTTCGCTGGAGGCCAGGTCTCTGGAAAGTACACCGCAGTCGATGGCGACAAAGGGACCCGAAGCCCGTTTGCTCCCGCGGTGGATGCAACGCGCGGCGTATTCTTTCCCGGTGCCGCTTTCCCCTTGTATGATCACGGACATGTCGGTGGGCGCGACGAGGTCGATGTATTCGTAGAGCTTGGCGGCAGGGGCGCTCCCCCCGCGGATATAGTCCGGCTCGGGCCCGCGACCGGACACAGGTTTGCCGGTGTCCATCGCCGAATGGATCACCATGAGTAACTCGTCGGGGTTGACGGGTTTGGTAATATAGTCGAATGCCCCGGACCGGATGGCCCTTACGGCGGTACGGATGTCGTCAAAACTGGTCATGACGATAGCCGGGATCGTGACGCCGTTTTCCCTGGCCCGAGACAGCACTTCCAGGCCGTTCCCATCGGGCAGGCGATAGTCCAGCAGGAGGAGGTCATAGGAATCGGTCTCCAGCCGGCGGATCCCCGTCTTGACGTCCCGGACGATGTCCGTTTGGTAAGCATGTTTATGGAGAAAATCTCCCAAAAGCCGGGAGAAGGTGGGATCGTCTTCCACCAATAGGGTTTTTGGCATAGGTCAGCTGATTTCAAGACAAAAATACGAAAGCCGGAGTGAATCCGGCTTTCGTACGTGTTAGAGGGTTGGTAAAAAAATGCCCTATTGGTCACCCCCCTTTTTCTTTTTGGTCGTATCCTTCGCGGGTTTTTCTGTCGTATCGGCTACGGCCCCCACGACCCGATGGGTCAACATCGAGGTGTCTTTCTTAGCAACGGCTGTATCTATGGCCTGGTGGCGGGCGGCAGTATCCCGCCGCGCCGCGGTATCGAAGTTCGAAGCGGTATACGAGGCAAGCGGTGCGACGGCGAGCGCGGCGGTGTCAAAGTGCGCGGCGGTGTCAAAGTGCGCGGCGCTAACGCCCGCGGCCGTGTCCAAATGCGCCGCCGTATCGGCGCCCGCGGCCCTCGCCGAAAATAGCCCTCCGCAAAGGACCAGGGCTGTCATGGATAATAAGGTCTTTTTCATAACGATGTTTTTTGCAGATGTGATTTTCCAATAAGGGGCAATAGAATGATGCCAAACCCAAAACGGGCTACCAAGAAAATGATAATCAAAAGATTGAAAAAGACCCGAATGAAAAGTGAACGGGGAATATCCCCACACGTTGCCGCATAATTGTACTTTTATATACAAAATCCAGGTATATGAAACGGTATACATGGGCCTATCTGATGGCCAGGCTTCCGATTGCCATGAGTTTTCTCGGACATGGACTCGTTCGTATGCCCAAGCTGGAGCAGTTCAGCCTTGGGTTGACCATTGAATTCAACAGGACTTTTTTCCCCCTTTGGTTGTTGCAACCCTTTAGCTACGTGTTGCCTTTCCTGGAATTGCTCACGGGGATACTCTTGCTCCTGGGCTTGTTTACGCGGTTTGCGCTTTTCCTGGGCGGGGCGCTTATGCTGATCCTGATCTTTGGATCGACGATGATTGAAGAATGGCAGAACGTGGCCATTCAATTGTTTTACGGAGTCTATCTGGCGGGGCTTCTCGCGTTGATCGATCACAACGGGATCTCGCTGGACGCGCGCAGCAGCAAGAAACCGGGCAGCAATTAAGGCCGGAATAGCCTGCCGAGCAGGGACGCGCGCCTTTTCCCCTCCAGGAAAGGCTGGCACTGCCTGTATACTTCGCGATAAAGAAAGGGCTTCAGCGGAGCCTTTAACCAGGACGTTTTGCGCTTTGTCCAGACGTCCCTCATGATCTGTTGCATGACGACCTGGGCGTCTTCCGGGTTGGAGAGCAGGGAGTGGGCGAGGGTGTTGACGTAGTCGGCATACTCCCAGAAGAAGTACCTGTATGCCTTTGTTTCCCCGGCCTTCATCAGCGAGATCAGCGTGTCTTCCGGTACATCGGCGACGTCCAGCAGGTGCGTGTTCCGTTCTTTCATCTTTGTCATTTTTAGTAACCTGGATTTTGCGAAAGTGATGTATTGGCCTGTAATTGGGATAGGGGTATAGGGTAAAGGGTATCAAGGTCGCGCCAGCCGGGCTTCAATGACGAAAGCACCACGCCGGCCTGACCGCTTCGCCTGAGGTCGCACCAGCGGTGGCCCCATTCGAAACAAAGCTCGACGCGTCTTTCATGGAGGATCGCGGCGAGAAGCCCCGAAAAACCGGTAGCCGAAGTAGGCGGCAGCCCAGCCCGGAGCCTTACGGAATCTAGGTCCGCGGCAGCCCCCCCGAGGTTCCCTTCCTCCGCCCGGGCCTCTGCGCGGATCAGGTATTGTTCCGCGAGGCGCAGGAGGGTGTAGTTCTCCACGTGGGTGTTGCCGGACTGGATCTTATATTTAAACGGGTAGTAGTACGTTTCCGCTGCGATGGTGGACTGGCCCAGCCAGTCGGTTCGCCGCAAATCGCCCGGCTCGAAGGCGTTTAGTAAACCGGTATCGAGGGCATACGCGGGGATGGTGTTGCTGTCGGCGGGGATAAAATCATACCCTTCGTACGTATTGAGGCCGGGCACCACGGGTGCCATCTGCCAGATGGCTTCGGGGCTATAGGCGAGAAAAATACGGTTGGGGTCGGGTTCGAGGTGATAGACACCGCTGTCGATGACTTTGCTGCTTTCCGCGTCGGCGTCCGCCCAGTCGCTTTCATACAGGTAGAACCGGGCCAGCAGCGCGGCGGCCGTCCATTTGTTGGGTTTGAGTGGGCCGGCGGTGGGATAGGCGGGGGTCAGCAGGTTTTGGGCGTTAAGCAGGTCACGGATAGACAACAGGTAGATCGAGTCCCTTGGCGTGCGGGGCATGGTGCCGTTGAGGGTGTAGTCGGTGCTGGTCTCGTAGGGCACGTCCCCGAAAAGGTTGGTCAGGTACAGGTAACAAAAGGCGCGTACGCAGTCCGCCTCGCCGGTGAGCTGCGCCTTGACGGGGGCGCTGACGCCCGTGGAGCGGGACAGGCCCTCCAGGACGGCATTCACCTGGTAAAGATAACTATAGGCGTCTCCCCAGCAGTTGGTCACCAGCAGGGGATTGTTGGCGTTCAGGGTGTTTTGTGCAAACTGGTCCACCGGCGGGCTGGGGGTGGTGTTGTAGAGCTCATCCGCGCTCAACCCGAAATACAAGGTAACGGCCCCATCGCCAAAGCCGAAGTTGGAGCCCATCATCAGGCTATAAACCCCGTTCATGGCGGCGGTGGCGTCGGCGTCCCCGGAGAAGACCTGGCTGGTGGAGCTTTGACCGGCGGGCGGGCTGACCTCCACAAACTTCTTACAGGCGCAGAGGGCGACAACCAAGACGATATATGGTTTCCAGGAAGCCATGATTACAGTTGACAATGGATGCCCCCCACCATCACTTTTAAGGGAGGAAGCACAAACGTGTTTTGGGTCTCCGGATCAGCGCCCATGTACCGCGTCAGGGTCAACAGGTTCTGGGCCCGGACATACAACTGAACCTGGTCCAGCCCCCATAAGTGCGCGAAAGTATAGGATAGGGAAACATTGGTCAGACGCAGGAAGGAGGCATCGGAATAAGCGGCCGAAGAATTGGCCAGGTCGTATCCGGCGGTGTATGCGGCGGCGTTGTATCCCGCGGTGTAGCGTTGGAGGGTGGCCTGTTCATCCGGATGGGTCCAGACGGTTCCTTTGGCCACCGGCTGGTTGTAAAGGGTGCCGGGAAGAAAGCCGCTGTTGTAATAGTAATAATAGTAATTCGGGCCTTTTTGCAGACGAAAGGAGGCCAAAGCATCCAACTGCCAGGAGCGGTAGTGCAGGCTGCTCGACAACCCGCCAAAAAGCGTCGGCGCCAGGTGGGCGATGTTTTTGACGTAGTCCCCGGGGTAGGAGATCTGGCCACTCTGGTCGATGTCTTTGAAGGTATACGTCCCCGTGGCGGAATTGACGCCGTTATAGAGGAAACCATCGACGATGCTCAGGGGTTGCCCGACCTGCAGATTGGAATAGGAGGACGTGGCGATGCCCGGAAACGACAGGAGCCGGTTATACGGCAGGGTGAGGTTGAGGGTCGTGGACCATTGTACCTGCCTGGTGGTGATGTTGCGCGTCGTCAGCTCTTCCTCCAGACCGGTGTTTTCGACCAGGGCCGGGAAGTTCTCGGTGATCCCGCTAAATCCTGTCTGGAGGGGAAGTCCATAACGGATCAGTTGATTGCCGCCCCTGTCCATATACCAGGCGGTCGTGGAGAGGATCTTGTCGTTTAGGAATCCTAATTCAAGCGCGCCCTCCAGTTTCCGGTTGATCTCCCAACTGTAGTAGGGGTTATAGAGCCGGACCGGGTAAAGGCTGGCAGAGCCTAAGTAGGGATAGGGGGTGGAACTCCACACGTCCAGGTATTGGTAGTCCCCGATCTGGTCGTTACCCGTGATGCCATAGCTGGCCCTGATTTTCCCATAACTAAGAAACGGTAAATGAAGGGCCGTTTTGGTAAAGATCCAGGCCATGCCGGCCGCGCCGAAACCGGCAAACTGTTTACCGGGGCCGAACCGGCTCGAACCGTCCCGGCGGGCGGAGAGGTTGAGGAGGTATTGGTCTTTTAGGTTATAGGTGAGCCGGCCGAAGGCGGCCTCATACCGGTATGCCGTGCTGGTGTTGACCGAGCTGAGACCGGCGGCCCCGTTGGTGGAGCCGAGCAGGGCGTCGTCGTGGTAGCCGTAGCCGGAGATCATGTACCCGGTCCCTGTGAGCCCCTGCCAGGTGGCACCGGCGAGCAGTTGCAACCGGCCCTTTCCGAGACGGGTTGTGTATTCGGCCTGTGGCTCCGCGATCCAGTTGCTGAGGTGACGGGTTCCGAACTGGGCAAACCCCGTGGGGCTGGTGGCGGGGTTTTGCGCAGCGATGGGGACGATCCCCGTTTCGTTCACCTGCAGGGCATTGTATCCTGCGCTTACTTTCAGGCTCAGCCCCTGGACAACCTGGTAGGACAACTGGAGATGGGTCAGTACGTTGCTGGACTGAGCCGTATACCGGTCCAGGAGATACGCCAGGGGGTTTACTGAAAAAGAGATGCCCTTGTCCTGCCACACAAAGCCGTTGGAGGCGTTTTTGAGCGCCGGGTAGTCGGGGGGCAGGTTGACGCTGGCGGTCAGGTCTTGGGCGATGCAGGCGTTGTGGTCCGCCGTGTAGTTGAACGTAAAGTCCGCGGCAAACCGTTTGTTGAGGGAGTGGTGGTTGATGCTGGCATACAAGCCGCCCCGCTGGTCGCCCAGGTGCGCGGGGAACACGCTTTGCTGCTGGTGGTAGTTTCCGCTGAGCAGGACCTGCGTCTGGTCGCTCCCGGCGGACAGGCTGGCCTGGACGTCGTTGGTGGCGCCCCAGTCCCCGATCAGGAGTTTGTTGAAATTGGTATACCGGGTGGTGTCCCAAACGAGGAGGTCCGGTGCGTTGATGGCGGTGGGCGTCACGGAGTCCTGCGCAAAAGCCGCGCGCCTCATCGCAAGATAGGCCGGTGTACCCATCATGGGCAGGGTACGCGTGACGGCGCCGGCCCCTGTATAGGCGCTCAGGCTGAAGCCGGCTTTGCCCGGGCGGCCTTTGCGGGTCGTGATGAGGATGACCCCGGCGGCGCCCCGGCTCCCGTAGATGGCCGTGGCGTCGGCGTCCTTTAGAATTTCTATGCTTTCGATGTCGCCGGGATTGATCAACGCCAGGGGGCTCAGCCCACCCTGGCTCGCATTCCCCAGGGGATTGGCGGCGGACACCAGTTGGTTAAGGGGGTTATTATTCGGTGCAAAGGGGACCCCGTCGATGACGATCAGGGGATCGGATCCCTGGAGGATCGAGCTTTGCCCCCGGACCTGGACCTTGTAATAGGATCCCGGTATGCCGCTGCTGGCGGTGATCAGTACCCCCGGTACCCGGCCCTGGAGCGTTTCCAGGGGGTCCGCCACCGGTTGCAGGCCGATGGCCTGTTGGGTCACCTTGGAGACCGAGCCGGTATTGAGCCGCCGGGTCGTCGTCCCGTAGGCGATGATCACCGTCTCATCCAGGACGCTGGCAAAGGTATGCAGCATGATGTCAAGCGGGGTGCCGCCATGGATGGGGATATCCTTGGTTTCATAGCCGATGCAGCTGACCTTTAACGTATCGCCCACACGGACATTGTTCAGGCTGAAAACCCCGTCGTCCCCCGCAAAAACACCGCGGATCGTTCCTATGATGCTCACGCTGGCGCCCGGGACGGGTTCCCGGCGTTCATTGACGACGCGCCCGCTTACGGTCATGGGCAACCGCCGGGGCGGGGGAGGCGGCGTCTTGGCGCGGATGACGATGGTCTTGTCGAAAACGGTATAGGTCAGCGGCTGGCCGTCCATACAGCGGTCCAGGGCTTCCTTTAGGGGGACACGGTCGATGTTGAGGGTGATCCGGCCCGCGAGACGGAGGCTGGCCATGTCGTAGACGAAAAAACATCCCGTCTGGCGGCTGATGGAGCTGAGCACGTCTTCTATGCGGACCCCTTTTACATGAAGGGTTATGGGCACAGAAGGCTCCTGCGCGTATATGGTAGGGGTCCAGATCATGGTAAACATAAGGATAGTTAGTCTTGCAAGCATGCGCCAAGGCATTACGATGATCCTCCTTTTGTCCAGGGTAAAGTGAATGCTGCCGGTGCCTTCGAGTACTTTCAGCACATACGTGAGGCTGCTGTCCCGGGGGACAATGCCTCCGAAGCTGCGTCCGCTGACGTCGCCCCGGTATTCGACGGTGACGTCATACCAGCGGGCAATGTCCCGCATGATGCTGGTGATGTTTCTGTTCAGGGGAAGCTCGTCGTTGGTCCATGCAATGGCGTCCCCCGTAGCGGGGAACACCCGGAGCGCACCGCTCCTGGTGGACTGGGCTTCCTGGCCTTTCTGTAAGGTACCGCTGGCCCCAGTGCCAGCGGTTACCTTAACAGAGCCATCCAGAACGGTAGTCTTGCAGATAGGTTCATCTTCATAGGCCAGCACGTCGAATCGAGTGCCGAGCACTTTTATGTCGGTGTTGGAATGTTCCGTGTGTACGATAAACGGTGCGTCGGGCCGCTGCGCTACGTTGAAGTAGCCTTCCCCGTCGAGGGACACTTCGCGTACATTCCCTTTGAAAGCCGCGGGAAAGCGCAATGATGAGGCAGCGTTGAGCCAGGCGATGGTTCCGTCGGGCAATTCCACTTTATAGGTGCCGCCTTTCGGCGTCGTTATCGTATTCAGGGCTAGGTTCCCGGGGGTGCCGGTTGCAGGCGTCCCTGCCGCATCATACCCCAGGAGGCCCTGTGCTTTTTTAAGAATGTGCGTGCCCCCTTCCACGGCCACCCACCCCACCGGGAGTTCATCCAGGATGAACTGGTGACCATCCGACATCGTCAGCGTGGCGCGCGCGCTTCCCGGGCCGGGGCTCCCACTGCCCGGCGGGGCGGTGGGTAACCCGGGAGCGGCCACCGGCGCATGGACGGCAAGGGCGTGTTGCGACGCCTGTCGCTCCTTGCCGTACCAGAGGGCGGCGACCAGCGTTGCTGCCACCAGACTGGCGGCAATACCGGTCAGCCAGTACACCCTTACATGTCTTACCGGTGCATACCGGTCGGTTAAGCGTGTGGCTATTCTGGTTTCAAAGGCAACCTCCGCATCGGTAGCAGAGACATACTTATCTATATATCGTTCTACGGTTTCTTCGTCATCCCACTCGTCCACCAATTGCCGGTTTCCGGGTTTTTCCCCGAGCCAGGCCTCGAACTGGACAGCATCTTCACCGCTGAGCTGACGGTCTCTGTAAAGACGGATCAGCTCTGCAATCCTGAAGGCATGATGCACGCTTTGATTTTCCATAGTACTATTAAAACGTAGGGTTGTTAAAAAGACACCATCATCCGGAAAAAAAAATTTCAGAGATGGTGTGCGCTGCATAGGGAAAGGAGGAGAAGCAGGGAGGACTTGTCCAGGAGATCCTTTCTTAAGATGTTGATGGCCCGTGCCTTGTAGTTCCTGACGATCTTAGGGGACAGGTTCATTTCACGGGCGATGGCTTCGGTATCCATGCCCTGGGTACTGAGGTGCATGACCTTCCGGTACTGGCTGGGCAACAGGTCGATGGAGGACATGATTTTGGCCATGAGTTCGGCCCGGACCACTTCGTTGAACTCGTCTTCCTGGAGACGATCCTGTTCGATGTGGACGAATTCTTTTTGGAACGCCTTCTGTCCCTTGACTTTACGAAGATGGTCGACGCAGGCGTTCCGGGTGGCGGTATAGAGGAAGGCGCGGATGGAGGGCAAAGAAGAAAAGCCTTCCCGACGGCTCCACAGCTTTAGGAAGGCTTCCGAAACAATATCTTCCGATATATCCTGTTCAGGAATAAAACGGCTGGCAAAAAAGACCTGGGTTTTCCAATGGAGTTGAAAAATGTGTTTCAGGGCCTGAGTATCCCCTTCCCTGAAATCCCTTAATAATACGTCCTCACCCGATGCACTTCTGTCGACGGTCGTCTGCATACTTTAATGTACACTAAATATCCTGTTCGGAAGGAATCCGTCATAGCCAAGAGGTGGAAATGAGTAAAATGAATAAAATGAACAACTATTGCAGGAAACGGTTCCTGAGTTGGGAAAGGGCCGAATCGTCCAGACCCAGTTGGTCATGCAGGTATGCGTCGATGGATCCATATTGGCTCCGGAGGGCCGCAAAGGTGGCGTCGAGGTACATCCCCTTGGCACTCAACATGTCCCGGGCTACCTGTTCGTTGATGTGCAACCCCTTTACCATGGACTGGATCATGCGTTCGTTGGCGTCTTTCCGGTAGACGTTGGTGGCCTCGTAGTCGGCCCGGATGACCGTATACGGCACGCCAAGGGCATAGAGCACAAGGGCGGCGCCGATGCCCGTCCGGTCCTTGCCGGCGGTGCAATGGAACAGTAGGGCGCTGGTATCCGGCAGGGTGAGGAGTTTGTCAAAAAATGGTTTGTAGCGGGCGGTCAGGTAGGTGGTGTTGGCATAGAACGCGATCATCATGGAGTCGCCGCCGCTTTGCAAACCCACCAGTTGCCGCATCCATTTGTTGGTGCTGTCGCTGCCCGCGGGACAAAGAAGGTAATCGGTCCCGGGGTTGATCTTGTCGGGTGCCTGTGCGCTTTCGGCCACGCCCCTCAGGTCCACGTCACAGCGGATGTGGAGGCTGTCCAGGGTGCGCAGGTCCCCGTCCGTGAGCTTACTGATATCCGCGGCGCGATAGAGGCTGCCCCATTTGACCAGCCGTCCGTCCGCCCCGGGGTATCCGCCCAGGTCGCGCACATTGACGGCCCCTTGCAAGGCGATGTGCCGGCGGGTGCTGTCGGCAACTTGTGCATGGACCGGTTGTACCAGCGCCAGCAGCGCGTATAGGAGAAATATTTTTTGCATAGGAAAAATAAAGGGAGGAGGCGAACCGCCTCCTCCCGGTGATATTATTTGATCAGCCACATGGGTTTGGTGATGTCGTCCGTACCTCCGTACTGAGACTGGATAGCCGACTGGTAATTCGTGGAATTATAGTTGGCCTCGTCCAGCGGATATTGCCAGCGCAGCGGAATCAGGTTGCCGCTGGAGGTGGTTCCGATCCCGGGACCGCCTTGTCCAAAGGTGGGCACACCCGTCCGCCTCCAGTTGTAGAAGGCTTCCCAACCCGAATTCTGCCAGAAGGCCACGTATTTCTGGGTGAGGATTTGTTTCAGACCGGCGGCGTTGTCCCCGGCATAAACGACGTTGGGGTTGGCCAGGAAAGCAGTGACGTTGGCGGTCACCGAACCCAGGGAATTCCCGGCGCTGTCGGCCTCGGGGATCTGGACACCGTCGGCGAGTTTGTACATCGCCAGGGAAGCTGCAATCCCGTTGTTGTACCAGGTCAGACCGGAAACGCCCGACAACCAGCCCCTGTTGGCGGCCTCCGCAATGTTGAAACACAGCTCGGGATAACCGACGAGGATATACGGTTCCTCGGTGGCCCCGGTGGGGTCCGAATAGTACCGGGCGTAGTTGGTATACGAATATTGCCCGGCGACGGAATTGTTGTTGATGTCCCCTTCGCTGAGGTCGATGTCCGCACCGACATAAGCGGTAAAATCACCCAGGGCTTTGTGCTGCCCATAGAACTGGGCAGGGGCGGGCGAAGCGGCGATAAAGGTCCGGGGATCCTGGTCGGCCGTCGTAATGTTCAGGTAGGTATTACATACGTCCTCAAAGAAGTTATAGGGCGTATAGTTCGGGGAAATGGGGTACTTGTTGTACGCGGCGTTGTACTTGTACGTCATGTTGTCCGCGTTGGACGTCATGATCGGGTACTTTGTGGGATTGGTCACGATGGCCGCGAACTGTTGTGTGATATTCAGGTCGGCGTTGTCTGCGGCGCGTTTGCTGAGACTGATCAGGACACGGAGTTTATAGGTGTTGATGACCTTTTGCCATTGGAGGTACGTCAGACCGTAAATGTCCCCGGTGGCGTCCATGGTGTTGTTCTGGTTGGCGGGGGTGACGACGGAGGCCATCAGCGTGTTGGCGGTGTCCAGCAGGGCCAGGCAATTCTTATAGACGTCGTGCTGGAGGTCGTACTTCGGCGTCGTGTTGTTGGCGTCCCCGGCTTCCGACATGGGGATGTCCCCCACGCGCTGGGTATACCAGATAAAGTTGTAGGCCCGGAAGAACTTCGCCAGGGCGCTGTAGTAGGTGGTCGTGGAACCGTATTGCTTGGCGACCTGTTGCTCCATCAGTTCGGTATACTTCAGGACGCTGTACATGGTTGCGGTGTTGGACCAGTTGTAGGAATTGTTCCCCCAGTAGTAGGCGAAGTTGGATACGAAGAACTGGTTCCAGCGTTGCACCTGGCTAAAAGGGATTTCGCTGGCGTTCCCGTTGACACCGTCCATGACACCGCCGCCGTTGTAGAGTTCGTTGGTGATGCGGTTGAGGATAAGGGAGGGCGGAACGGTGGTCGCGGTGCTCGCCACGTTGGGGTTGGACAGCAGGTCACCTTTCTGGCACCCGCTGAGACCCGCGCACGCCAATGCGAGCGCCAGGCCGGTATATGATAAGATGTTCTTTTTCATTTACAATGATTTTATAGGGGTTTAGAAACCAAGGTTGAGGTTGATCCCATACCGGCGTTGCGTGGGGGAAGACAACGTCACGTCACCCGAGGTACCCTGGGTGGAGTTGTCGGCTGCGTTGTAGCCGGCGGCATACTGGTCGATGTCGAAGTCCTTACGCTTGGCGAAATACAGGAGGTTCCTGCCGACCAGGGACACGGAGGCGGTCTTGATGAGGGTTTTGCCCAGGACTTTCTTCGGAATCATGTAGGCGATCTGTACTTCCCGAAGCTTGGCGTATGTCCTGGAGATCGTATAGAACTCGTCGAAGTTGGACGCAAGGCCGTTCCCGGACAGGTAGTTCTGAACCGTGCTCGCGCCGGTGTTTTTGGCAAAAGTCAGTTGCTTGATGTTGGTGATGTTGCCGCCGCTAAAGCTGGGCGTACCGGCCGTAATGACCACGCCATCTCCTATATAGGAAGGCGTCGGTTTGGCCGCCCCGGCCTTTACACTTTCCCATTCTGCACGACGTGCGGCGCCCAGGGCGCCCTGGTCAGACTCGATGGCGGTACCGCCGTTCATCGCGTGGTACCAGACGTCGTCGTAGATCACACCGCCGACACGGCCGTCGAACTGGAAGCTCAGGCTAAAGCTCTTGTACGTAAAGCGGTTGTTGATACCCCAGGTATATTTGGGGTTCAGGTAACCCAGCAGCTTTTTGTCGCCGATGTCGGAGGGCGCCTGGAGCGGGTCCCCGTTGCCGGTTTGCGTGTTTTGTGCGTATTGATAGACGATGTTCCCGCTGCCGTCGCGTACGAAAGCGGTGCTGTAAAAGGCGTCCATCCGGTCCCCGACGTGGAAGTCGTGGTTGTTGATCACGATGTGGTTGAGGCTGCCGTAGACTTTCTTCAGGGTCTCCCTATACGTAGACCAGTTCAGGTTGACATCCCAGGTGAACTTCGCAGTCCGGATGGGCGTGAGGGCGAGGTCGGCTTCCCAGCCTTTTTTCAGGGTGGTGACCGCATTTACGTTCTGGGAAGTATACCCCGTGGAGGAGGCGACACCCAGCGGGAAAATCTGCGGGCCGTTCTTGGTCTGGAAATACGTGACGTCCAGGCCTACGCGGTGTCTGAACATGCTCAGGTCAAGCCCTTCTTCAAAGGACTGTACGTCGTAGCTTTTGAGTTTGGGGTTGGCGATGTTGCTGGAATAAGACACGGCGGGTTCCCCGTTGTAATAGGTCGTGATGGAGTACGCGCTTTGGTTGGCGTAGCTCGGGCCGTTATAAGACGAATACAGCTCGCTCCCGTAACCCAGCAACCCGCTGTTGAGCGTGGTCCCGTAGAGGGCGGAATAAGCAGACCCGATCTGGGAGGAGGTCAGCCCCCCTTTTACGTCGGCGTAGGAACCCCTCAGCTTCAACAGGTCGAAGGCCTTCGGCAATTTTACGTAATCCCCGATCGACGTGCTCAGCGACACGGACGGGTAGAAGAACGTATTGGTCCCGGAAGGTAAGGTGGAGAGGTGGTCGACGCGTCCGGTGGTGGACAGGTTGACATAGCTCTTGTACCCCAGGTCCACGGAATAGTAGGCGCTGTTCACCTGCATATTGGACCCGAAGTTATAGGCCAGTACCGGCAACTGCGAATTGGTAAAGCTGTATACCCCAGGTACGGACAGGTCTTTGGTGGTGGTAAAAGAAGAGTTGTACTTATAAGACCGTTCGTTGGCCCCGGCGTTCGCGCCGATGGTCCAGTCGCTGAACTTTTTGTTATAGCTCAACAGCACGTCCGTGTTGTTCTCCAAAAGCTTCCGGTCGTCTTCGCGGTAGTCTCCGTACCAACCGGGATAGTACCAGCTCAGGTATTGGTTCAGGATCGTACCGGCCGGTACCTTTTCCGTCCGGGTCTGGTCCCAGGTCGTGATCTGGGTGCGGATCGAGGCGTTCAGCTCGGGGGTGATGTTGTAGGTGAGCTTGATATAGCCGTAGATGTCTGTTTTGTAGTGACCCCGCAGCCATTGGTAGGCCATGAAGTAGGGGTTGTTGCTCCGGCCGTAGTTCTCGTTGTACTGGGTAAGACCGGGGACGCCCATCGGGGCCTTATAATAATTCTTCAGGTCGCGGACGTCATAGTCGGCCGGTCCGTAAACGTTGAACATATAGACATAGCTGTTGGGACCGTAGTCTACGTCCGGAATGTTCGGTGTATACTGCTCGTTCAGGTTCAGGTTGGCGTGGAAACGGATCTTGGGGCTGACGGAGTAGGTGGTGTTGATGTTCAGGTTGTCCATGTTGAGCCCGGTGTTGGGCGCCTGTCCTTTCTGGTAGATGTGGGAGTAGGACATCCGGATGTCATAGTTGGACCCACCCGCGGAAGCGGAAACGTTGTTCGTGGACAGGATACCGGCTTGCAGGAAGTGCTGGAGGTTGTTGACGCCCCGGGCGGTATAGTTTGTTGCCGTACGCGTCCCGGTCGTGGGATCCCAGGGGCTGTCGTATTGTTTGATCTTCTGGCCCTCGAAGCGGGGGCCCCATACGGCCAGACGCTGGCCATAGTCATACAACTGGTCCCCGTAAGAATACGTGAAGTTGGACCCGCGGCCATATTCGGTCTGGTCCTTGGGGATGACCGTGAAACCCTTTTCGATCATGGTGCTGCTGTTAAAGCTGACCTGCCAGCCCCGGCTGTCCCGGCTGCCCCGTTTGGTGGTGATGACGATGGCGCCGTTTTGTCCCTGGAACCCGTAGAGCGCTGCAGCGTTGGGCCCTTTGAGGACGGTGGTCGACTCGATGTCGTCCGCGTTGACGTTCCAGGTATCGGAGTTGATGGGAATACCGTCCACGACGATGAGGATGTCCTTGGTGCCCCTCATGACGATCTCGGGACGGCCGAGCAGTTCCGGTGAGGAACCGATCGTCAGACCGGATACTTTGCCTTCCAGGCTGTTGAAGACGTCCGGTTCCCTGGCCTTGATGAGGTCGTTCCCCTTGACGGTGGAGGTTGCGTACCCGATGGTCTTGGCTTCTTTGCTGATGCCAAGGGCGGTGACCACCACGTCCTGGAGTTGCTGACCCGAGGGGATCAGGGCAACGGATATGGAATTCCGGCCGGACAGCGGAATCTCCTGCGTGGTAAACCCGACGTAGCTGACGACCAGCGTGACGTTCAGATTGCTTACCTCCAGGGAGAAGTTCCCGTCGACGTCCGTAAGGGTGCTGTGCTTGGTCCCTTTTTCGGTGACCGTGGCCCCGGCCAGGGGCGCACCCGAGGAAACGATTTTTCCGCCGACCCTAAGGTCCTGGGCGGAAACAGGACTGCCTGTTAACAGGCAGAGCAGCAGCGCCGTGAAAAGGGCTGCCGTGAGTGTCAATTTTTGACTCATGTGCGTGATGATTGATGATGTGTGAATAGAGTGCTGAGGAGCGCATTTCCCCCTTCTTCCAGCGTGCTATCGTTTTGGATACAAAGTGTGTTTGTGGTGACAGGTGCTCGCCGGAGACGGCGCTCCACTTCCTCCTGGGTTTCCCTGCCCCTTCCTTCCAGCCTTTGCCGGACGACCGCCGGGTCGGCTTCGATGAGTACGGCCACCAGGTGCGGATACCGCTCGCGGGCGATAGGGAGGTATTCCCGGGACCCATTTACTACGACGTCCAAACCGTCCGCCATCCAAGCGTCGATTTCCCGGCCGATGCCATAACAAAATCCGTGGCTTTCCCAGTCGAGTGCGAACAGGTTCCGCCCCTTCCGCAAGGCGAATTCACCGGGACTCAGATAGATGTGGTTCTCACCACCAGCTTCAAAAGGTCGGGTAATATACCGGTGCGCAAAGACGATGGATCTGGACCCATCTATGGACCGGCGGGCGTATTGCATCAATGCGTCTTTTCCAACGCCGGAAGCGCCCATAACATAAAAAAGTGTAGCCATGAATTGGTGAACAAGGGTCCTGCCCGCGATGGCCGAAATTCCAGCAGCCCCGTTCGGCTTGTATTAGGAGTTGATTATTTCTTTGTGCGCCCCGGTTTATGTGTGTCTTGTTCAATAATGGTTAGCAAACTGTAATAAAGCGGCTTGTTTACTTTTTGTTTACCTATACTTAACATTTCCCTAAAAATCCGGTCATATTAGGTTTTTATTATCGGGGAATGAAGAAACAAAAACTGGTGCTCATAGATGACCACCCGGATACCGTCGAGCTGTTGAGATACAACCTTTCCGCCGAAGGCTACGACGTAAAAGGTTTTTTCAACGCGGTGGATGCCTTGAAATACATCACCGGGGAAAACACCGACCTCGTCATCACCGATTGGATGCTTCCGGAAATGGACGGCCTCGACCTTTGCAGGAACCTGAAACACCATACCGCCACGCAAGACATCCCCGTCGTCATGCTGACCTGTAAAAACGAGGAGATCGACGTTGTCACCGCCCTGGAGGTGGGCGCTGAAGACTATATCTCCAAACCCGTGCGCATGAAGGAAATGCTCACCAGGGTTAAAAAAATCCTCCGCCGCAAGGCGGGCGACGCCTTTTTACAAACCGGCCAGGACCAGCGCGAGACCATCGCCCGCGGCCGCCTGAAGGTCGACCTGGCCAGCTACAAGGCCTACCTTGACGAAGCGCCCCTCGACCTCACCATCGTGGAGTTCCGTTTGCTCGAACTCCTTGCCAAGCAACCCGGAAAGGTATTTTCCCGCAGCCAGATCATGGAGCGCATCAACGGGATGGATTATTTCGCGGCGGAGCGCTCCGTCGATGTACAGGTAGCGGGGCTTCGCAAAAAAATGGGGCCTTATAAGGATGGGATCGAGACCGTGCGGTCGGTGGGATACCGGCTCAACGAAAAGGCGCTGTGAGTCATTCATGTGCGTTCTGTTTGGGCTTTTCGCATACGCGGTGGCGTAATGAGGAACTAACAAATTCGCGCCCTCACCCTAACGGCTGCCAAATATTTCGCGGCTACTTTTACATCCAACAACCACCCATGCATACCCCCGACGAGATACTTTGTGCCTGCTCCCTGGATGCCCTGGAGGCCTTTGTCCGGACGCTGGAACCCCTCTATACCGTGGTGATCGCCCGTTATCCCACCCTGGCCACGACGATGATTTGTGCAGAAGATTCCGTAGAAGGACAACCCTTTTACCTCGGCGAGGCGCTGGTCACCGAAACCGCCCTCGTCCTCGACGGACAAACCGGTTACGGCATCTGCTTAGGAGACGAACCTGTTCGAAGCTATTGCATCGCCTTTATAGATGCCGCCCTGCTCCTCGGCGGCGACCGCGTCGCGCCCATTCAGGCATTTGTCGAGGTCCAGGGAGCGTTTTTAGAAGAAGCGCGCCGGATCGAACACGCGCAAATACAGCGCACGAAGGTGGATTTCAAACTCATGGAACAGGACTGATATGCACAAAGAGCTGATGTACGACAGCGTTTTTGACGCCCAGGAACACTTCCGGATCTTATTGGATTGCATGGCCAGACCGGGTACGGTGCGCGTTCTGCCCATCGCCGGCCTGCACCCGCCTGAGGGGCTGCATCCCGCAGCCGCCCTCGTGGGCTTCGCGCTTCTCAACGCCGACGTCTCGTTTTTCGCGTCGCCGCTTTGGCAGGACTACCTACGGGAGAATACCGACGCCGTGGCGTCGGACGCGCCGGACGCGGACTTTCTTTTCGTCGGCGGTGCGCTTCTTGTCGACGGAGAGGCCGCTGCGCTTATTGCGCAGGCGCGCACGGGGACGCTGACGTATCCCGAAGGGGGAGCGACGGTCGTCGTTTGCGTGGAGCGGGTCGCGGTCTCGGTGGGTGCCGCCGCTGCGCCTGCGGCGGCACCGCACCCGGCGGCCTCCACGATCCCTGCGGCCGACGCGGCCCCCACAGCGGCGCTCGTGTTGTCGCTCACTGGCCCCGGCATCGAACGGGTGAACGAACTGTCCGTCCTCGGCCTTACTGCCGAATTCCTGGAGACCCTGCGAGAGCAAAACCGTGAATTCCCGCTCGGGATCGACCTGATCCTGGCCGACGCCGGCGGCCGGATCGCCGCGATACCCAGAAGCACCAAAGTTCAATGGGATTAAACTAAGATATTATGGGATATGTAGCTGTAAAAGGGGGCACCGATGCCATCCGTCACGCGGAAGAGCTGGTGGAATTCTACAGGGTGCAGGCGCAAACGCCGCCCTTGTCCGTGCCCCAGATCATGACACAGCAAAGGCTGGGGGTCGACAAGGTCATGGGCGAAGGCGGCTTGTACGCCCCCGAATACGCCGCCATCGCCCTAAAACAAACCGAGGGTGATGTGTTCGAGGCTGCCTTTATGCTCCGGGCGTTTATCACCACCATGGAAAGACGGTATTATTCCGAAACCGTCAATACCCGGGAAATGTTTGTCCGCCGGAAAATATCCGCCTCTTTCCGGGAGATCCCCGGCGGCCAGGTGCTGGGGCCCACCCGGGACTATAGCCAGCGGCTGCTCGATACCCGGATGGTGCACGAAACGGAGACCGACCTCCAGGCTTTCCTGAATACGTTCGCCGCCAGGATAGACAAGACCCGCCTGCCGGAAGTCCGTACGTACGACAAGGTGATCGACCTCCTCAAACGCGAAGGACTCCTCCAACCCGTAGGCAATGCCGAAGACCGGACGCTAAAGGATATTACCCGCGAGGCCATTACGTTCCCCGCGCCCCGTTCCGCGCGTCTCCAGATGTTGTCGCGGGCGGAAACGGGGGGCCTTATGGCGCTCGGTTATAGCAGCATGCGCGGCTTTGGCGCGACCCACCCCACCGTGGGCGAGCTCCGGTACGGCACGGTGCCCTTGCGCGTCAAAGACCCCTCGGGCCGCGTTCGCCACATCGGTCAGATCCCGCTCACCGAAGCCGAAATGGTCTCGACGATCAAGGTCTCCAAAAAGAAACAGGCCCCGTATTTCGCCATCGGCTATGGCCTTTGCCTCGGCCAAAACGACACCAAGGCGATCTGCATGGGCATCCTGGACAGGGCCATGCGCAGCCCGGACACCTCCTCTCCCGCCAACGACGCCGAATTTGTGCTGTATCATACCGAGGGCATCGAGTCGATGGGGTTTACGAACCATCTCAAGCTCCCGCACTACGTGACCTTCCAGGCGGGCCTCAGCAATTTGCGCCAGGCCATCGATAGGGCAAACGCCGAGGCTGCGGTGGCCGGCGGCGTCGCCGCCGCCGCGACGGCCGCGACCCCGAACGGCGCTCCCGCGCCGCACCTTGACCCCAAACCCGCACACGCATGATCGAGAATACGAAATACGCCCGCCGCTATCACTTTGCGTTTATCGACGAGTCGACCAAAAAGGAGATCCGTCGCAAGCTCCTGAAGGCGGTCGCCATTCCCGGCTACCAGGTACCCTACAGCTCCCCGGAAATGCCCATCGCGCGGGGCTGGGGCACGGGTGGACTCCACGTCACGCTGGCGATCATCGGACGCGGCGACGTCTTTAAGATCATCGACCAGGGGAGCGACGCCAGCGTCAATGCGTGTAACCTCCGCGACTTTGTACACCGGATGACCGACTGCAAGACGACCTACGATACAAAGGAGGCGACGTTGATACAGACGCGGCACCGGATCACGGAGGAGGAACTGACGGAGCAACAGATCATGGTCTTCCAGGTGCCTCAGCCGGAGCCGCTCCGGGGGGTGGAACGGTACGAGTTTAAGACCCGCCAGATGCACGGGGAGGCGGACTACGCAAAGATGTGGGTGTCTTTGTACGAGTCGATTGTGCGGCACGGGGACATTATGCTGGGTGCGGGCTACCCGGTCAAGGTGAACGGGCGGTACATCATGGCGCCCAGTCCGATCCCCCGCTGGGATGTGCCCAACCTCCACCAGGCGAAGACGCTGTATCTTTTTGGGGCGGGCCGCGAAAAGAGGTTGTATGCCGTTCCTCCTTTTACGACGGTTGAACCCCTGGAGTTCGAGGACGTCAAGTTCCGGATCGAACAGTTCAAGGATGTTTATTGTTATAAGACGCACTATACAAGGGCGTTTCTGGACGAGCTTTACCTGGACGACGGGTCGAGAGAGCATGTCATCAACGACAGTAATTTCCTGGACAAAATCGAACAAGGAATACCCATCACACCCTTTAGCAACCCTTATATCTTATGAACGAGAACCATCCGCTGCTTAGGGTCAGGAACCTGACCAAGGTGTACGGGGAACCGGGTCCGGAAACCCTGGAACGGACCGGGCCGGAGGTCAATTCCAATATATGCCCCGACACGGATGCCATCGTGGCCTGTGCGGGGGTGAGCTTCGACCTGTACCCGGGCGAGGTGTTGGGGATCGTAGGAGAAAGCGGCTCCGGCAAAAGCACGGTGGTCCGTACGTTGTATTTCGACATCGAGGCCACGATGGGGGAGGCTTTGTTTCGGCCGTATGAAGGCGGTAACATCCTGGCCGCTTCCGGACAGCAAAAACGGCACATCCGCAACCACCTGATGGGGATGGTGTACCAGAATCCCCGGGACGGGCTCAACTTTCGTTTTTCCTCCGGTGGTAATATCGCGGAAAAGCTCATCATGGCGGAGCACATGCACGTGGGCCGCATCCGGGAAAGGGCGGCCTTTCTCCTGGAGAAGACCGAAGTCCCCGTGCAGCGCATGGACGATCCGCCCGCGTCCTTCAGCGGGGGGATGCAGCAACGCGTCCAGATTGCCAAAGCCATGGCGAACAATCCGCCCCTGCTTTTCCTGGATGAAGTGACGACGGGTCTGGACGTATCGGTCCAGGCAAAGGTGCTGGACCTGATCCGCGAACTGCAGCAGGAGCTGGGGATTGCGATGATCGTCGTCTCTCACGACCTTTCGGTGATCCGCATGCTCACCGACCGGACGCTGGTCATGAAAAACGGCCGGGTCGTGGAGAGCGGTCTGACCGACCAGGTCCTCCAGGATCCCCAGCACGCCTATTCCCAACTTTTAGTCAGCTCCCTGTTATGAACGTTATCGAAGTCAACGCCCTTTACAAATCCTTTGTGCTCCACATCCTGGGAGGGAAGGAGATCACAGCCCTCAGCGATATTCATTTTACGGTGGCGGAAGGGGAGATCGTCGGTCTGACGGGCAAGTCGGGCTCGGGCAAGTCCAGCCTGATGAAGTGCCTGTACCGCACCTACCTGGCCACCTCCGGGGAGATCCGGTATGCCGCCCGGGGTGGGTGGATCGACCTTGTCCGTGCCAGCGACCACACGATGATCGGGCTTCGCCGTTCCGAGATCCGGTATTGCGCGCAGTTTCTAAGCGTCATCCCCCGGGTCTCCGCGCTCGACGTCGTCGCGGAACCGCTGTACGGTGTCCTCCGCGACCGGTCCGCCGCCCGCGAGCGGGCCATGGCGCTCCTGGAGCGGCTGGGTTTGCCCCAGGGTCTTTGGGATGCTTACCCCGTCACCTTTAGCGGGGGAGAACAACAACGCATCAACGTGGCCCGTGCGGTGATCGCCCAGCCGCGTCTCCTGCTCATCGACGAGCCCACAGCCTCACTGGACGCCCGGACAAAGGACACCGTCGTTGACCTGATCCGCGAGCTCAAACACGAAGGGGCATCGGTGTTGTGCATCTCCCACGATGAATACACGTTGGAAAAATTGGTAGACAGGAGGCTCCACCTCCATGCCGGCCATCTGGCCGGACCATCGGTACACGTATTATAGAGCGCCCACGGCGCAGCAATGCAATAGAACGACATGAATAACTGGTTAATCACACACGCACAAATCGTAACCCCCGAAGGGGTGATTCCGGACGGCTTCGTCCGTATATGGGGAGGCGTCATCGCCGAGATCGGGGCCATGGAGGCCTTCCGCCACGCCGGGGCAGCGGGCCCCGCGGCGGGCGCGCCCGGCGATCCGGCCGCGACGAATGGGCTCGCGGACACGACGGCGGTGGGCGCCGTTGGCGCACCTGCCGAATGGCACGCCCACGGCGCCATCCTCATGCCCGGCATCATCGACATCCATACGGACGCGATGGACCTGGAGATCGTCCCCCGCCCGGGCGCCGACATCCCGGTGGTGGTGGCTTTCCGGGAGCTGGAACGGAAGATGGCGGCCTGCGGGATCACGACGGTTCTTCACTCCATGCACCTGGGCTATGAAGTGGCGGAGAAACAGTCCCGGAGCGGCTTTAGCCGGGCGACGGTCTTCCGGGAGGTGATAAGGGCGGCGGCGGGGCCGACGCTCCTGAACAATAAAATTCATTTGCGTTTCGAGCTCTCCGGGGTGGAGGCGTATGACGACTGCCTGACCTTGCTGGACGAAGGAAGCATATCGCTGCTCTCGGTGATGGACCATACGCCGGGCCAGGGGCAGTTTAGCAAAAAACACTTCCGGGAGGCGATGCTTTCGCAGGGTAAGACGGAAGCGCAACTGGAAGAGGAATTCAGGGAGCGCACGGAGCGGCCGCGCATAGAGGGGGAACGGCTGGCGGCGATGATCGGCCGGGCGGTGGACCGGGGTATCCCGGTGGCGTCTCACGACGACGACAGCCCGGAGAAGGTGGATGCCATGGTGGCGCTGGGGGTGACCATCAGCGAATTTCCGATCAATATGGAAACGGCCCGGCACGCAACGCGGAAGGGCTTGCACGTGGCGGGCGGTGCTTCGAACATCCTCCGGGGTGGGTCTTTGTCGGGTAACCTGAATATGGCCGAGGCGGTGCAGGAAAAAGCGGTGGCCATTCTCTGTTCGGATTATTACCCGGCGTCCATTCTTCATTCGGTGTTCCTGCTGCATCACCGGAGAGGGATGCCCTTGCACGAGGCGGTGAACCTGGCTACGCTGCACCCGGCGAGGGCGGTGCGGCTGGAGAGAGAAACGGGGAGCGTGGCAGTGGGCAAACGGGCGGACCTCCTCCTGGTCCGGCTTCAGGAGCAAATACCGATGGTCACGCATACGATGGTCGGGGGCACGGTGGTGCTGGCGACGGCATATAAACAAAACGGCGATGAGTAACGATCTTTCCTTTGACGAATATACGGCCCGCCAGTACCGGGAACTGGAACCGGAGCACCTGCTGACCCGGGCCCTGACGCTCCAGCCTTCGGGACACTACCGCCGGAACGGGCGTGGCTGGGTGTCGCTGCCGTACCCGGGTTTTGCGGTGGTCTCGATGGTAGACAGGGAACCCCTGAACCAGGACCTCCCGGGTATCCTGGAGTCGGTGCAGGCGGCCCTTTGGGAGCACTGCCCGTGGGGGGAATCGTTGTACTTTCTGCCCGCGTCGAGCTTTCACCAGACGATCGCGAACACGCTGTCGGAGGACCGGTTTATCGAGCACATCGCCCGCCCGGGGTTGGAGGGGGCGTATCCGCAGCGCGTGGCCGAGGCCTTCGCGCGGATCCCGCGGTTCGCAGGCGCCGCGGTGGCAGCAGCCACCGCCGAAGACGCCCCGGGGCCGCGGGCCGCGAAGGCGGAGCCGGAGCCAGGCGCCCCCATCCGCATGCCGCTGGCGGGCCTCTCCATCTTCGGCACCGCCCTCGGCGTCCTTGGTGTCTTCGAAGAAGAGGAATCCTACCAAAGAATTCTCCACTTCAGGGAACACTTTTACAAAGACCCGGCCGTAAGGGCATTCGACGTCCGGCGCACCCGCCCTTTTATCGGGCACGTCACGCTGGCGTACGTGGAAACAGACTTAACGACGATGCAGCGGGAGGAACTGGGGGCGGCGGTGCACAGCCTGAACCAGGCGATGTTCGCGGCGAGGCCGGTATTCCACCTCGCTCCGGCGGAACTCCGGCGATACGAAAACCTGTCGGCGTTCGAGAGACGACCCACTTTTCCTCAATATATTCTTTAAGCCATGCCACACATTGACCGTTTTCCCGAGCCGGACAAAAAGCTGGGGGAGGAACCGAGGATACATCCGACATGCGTCGTCCGGAACAGCAGCGTGGGCGCGTGGACGGACTTAGGCGCGCACACCTCTCTGGTGGACTCGTCTTTTGGAGATTACAGCTATACGGCGGGGGACGTGCAGATCATCTATTCGGACATCGGAAAGTATTGCTCGATTGCCAGCCATGTGCGCATCAACCCGGGGAACCATCCGCAGTGGCGGGTGACGCAACACCATTTGACGTACCGGCGCCGGCAGTATGGCTTGGGGGAAAAGGATGACGAGGCATTTTTCCAGTGGCGGAAGGACCATGCCTGTAGCATCGGACATGACGTCTGGATCGGGCACGGGGCGGTGATCATGCCGGGGGTGACCATCGGGACGGGCGCGATCGTGGGTTCGGGAGCGGTGGTGACGAAGGATATTGGCCCTTACCAGGTCGCGGTGGGGGTGAGCGCAAAGGTCATAAAGCAGCGCTTCCCGGACCCGATCGTCGAACGTCTGCTGGAGAGTCATTGGTGGGAATGGGACAGGGCAACGCTGGAGGAACGCTTTGAGGATTTGCTGGACCTGGAAACCTTTTTAAAAAAATACGTATGAAAAAGCTGATAGGCGCTGCCATAGTGCTGCTCGCGCTGGCAGGGTGCCGTTCCAAACAGGCTTTGGATGCGAACGGTGTGCCATACACGCTGCTGGTGGGCATCTATGAGGGCGATAACCCCGGGGAACAGACGCGGGTGTTGGACCCGATCAGAGAATACCTGTCGCGCAAGCTGGGGAGGCCGGTGGAGTTCCTGACGTCTTCCGATTATACGTCGGTGATCGAGGCGCTCCTGACCAAAAAAGTGCACATGGCCTATCTGAGTCCCTTCCCGTATGTATTGGCCACGCAAAAACAAAAACTGATACCCCTGGTCGCGGCGGGGCTCAACGGGAAGCCGGCGATGTACCGGAGCATTATTTTCACCAGCCCGTCCACGGGGCTTCATTCGATGGAAGACGTCCGGAGGCGGTCGCACAGCCTGACGCTTTGTTTTGCGGACCCGGCGTCGACGTCGGGGCACCTGGTGCCCGCGGCCTACCTGAACAGCATCGGCCTCGACCCGAAAACGGCCTTTAAGGAATCGATGTTTGCAGGGTCGCACGTGGCGTCGATGTTGAGCGTGAAGTCGGGTAAGATAGACGTGGGGTGTTCGTTTGAGTATGGTTATCAGAAGCTCATCAGGGAGAATACCATCAAGCCGGAGGACCTGACGATCCTGTGGACCTCGGACCCGATCGTGGAAAACCCGATTGCGATGCGGACGGACATCAATCCTGAGTTTGCGGAGAAGGTGAAACAAGCCTATATCAACATGCAGCGGGACGCTCCGGAAGCAGCCAAGGGATATTTTGCACGGTACCAGCCGAAACAGGCGGACAGCCTGGGGTATATGGCCATATCGGACACTGCCTTTGACGGGCTGCGAAAGCTGATGAAGGACGCAGGGGACATCACCACCGACAAACAATAGCCATGCTGGAAGTACGTCATATTTCGAAAACCCTGCCGGGGGGACGGAAGCTCCTGGACGACATCAGCTTTTCGGTACGGAAGGGGGAGTTTGTGGGCATCCTGGGCGCGAGTGGCGCGGGGAAGACGCTGACCTTGCGTTGCCTGAACGGATTGATGACACCGGACGCGGGCTCGGTATTGCTGGAGGGCGAGGATATCTGCCGGGTGTCCAAGCGCCGGTTGCGGTTGCTCCGGCAGCGCATCGGCGTGGTCTTCCAGGGGTATCACCTGGTCAAAAGGCTCACAGCCCTGGACAACGTCCTGGTGGGACGGCTGGGCCGGATCAATACGCTCCGGAGTCTTGTCTACGGATTTACGGACAAAGAGGCGGACGCGGCCTTGCAGGCGTTGGAGCAAGTGAAAATACCGCAACTGGCGGGGACGCGTGTGGGTAGCCTGAGCGGGGGCGAAATGCAACGCGTGGCGATCGCGCGGGCGATCTTTCAGGAACCGGGGTTGCTGCTGGCGGATGAGCCTATATCCAACCTGGACCCAAGCAACGCCAAAGTGATCATGAAGCTGATCCGTCCGCTCGCGGAGAACATGCCGGTCGTCGGTGTTTTCCACCAGCCCGAGATGACGGCGCGTTATTGTACCCGGGTCATTGCCCTGAAGGAGGGGCGGATCATTTATGACGGGGACCCGAAGCTGTCACAGGAACAGTTGGTGGATATCTACGGGGAGGAATTGCGCCAAATAGAACACCATGAGCCTACACGACTATAGCCTCCGGCGCTACCGGAAAGGCGTGTTGCCTGTAACGGGGATGGCCTTGCTGACGGCCGGGGCCGCGGTGGTGTGCAAGGTCCGCTGGGACCTGTTGTACAAAGGCCTGGGCAGCGGGCTGGTGTATTTCAAAAACCTTTTGACGCCGGACGTGGGCGCCTTTTCCGAATTGTTGAAGCCCGCGCTGGAAACAGTGCTCATCGCCCTGGTGGGGACTTTCCTGGGGACCCTGGCGGCCCTGCTGTTCGGTCTGGCGGCGGCGTCCAACGTGGCGCCGCCCTGGTTGCGGCAAAGCGTGCGCTTTCTGCTGGGGTTGGAGCGGGCGCTCCCGGAAGTGGTCATCCTGCTTTTCCTGGTGGCGGCCTTTGGGCTGGGGCCGTTTGCGGGGGTGTTGTCCCTGGTGATCGGGGCCGTGGGCATGCTGGGGAAGCTGTTTGCGGACGCCATCGAGGAAGTGGACCCGGTGTCCATTGAATCGATCCAGGCGGTAGGCGCCAGCAAGGTGCAGGTCATGTATTACGGTGTGCTGTTGCAAGTCCTGCCGACCGTGGTGTCCTATGCGCTTTTCCGTTTCGAGCTGAGCATCCGCCTGTCCGTCGTTTTGGGCGCGGTAGGTGCGGGCGGGATCGGGCATGAACTATACCGGTCCTTTGCCTTGCTGGACTTTCACCGGGCCTGCACCGCGCTCCTCCTGGTGCTGGTGCTGGTGGTTGTTTCCGAACGGATTTCTGTGTACCTGCGCAGTCGTGTGCGTCAAAAAGGGAGGCCCCGATGAAAGCACGGTTGTTTCTACAGCGGGCCACGGTAAGCAGCCTGCTGGCCCTGATCCTGCTGGCTTCCTTTGTGTACATGGGGGTGAACCCCGGTATGCTGTTTACAGAATTCCATTATGTCGTCGACCTGGCGGGGAGCATGAGTCCTCCGCACTTCTCCCTCCTTTGGATGGACAAAACGATTGCCTTTTCCGTGCTGGAGACCTTGTCCATGGCTTTTTTAGGGACCCTGGCCGGGGGTATGCTGGCGGTGGGCTGCGCCCTGCTGACGGCAAAGGATACGATGCCTTACCCCTGGATCCGGGGTATTGCCCGGTTTATGGTTTCCCTCGTCCGGGTTATACCGTCGCTGGTGATGGTGCTGATTTTCGTGGTGACCGTTGGGTTGGGGGCCTTTGCGGGTATGCTGACCCTGGTCCTTAGCACGATGGGGACCTTTGGACAGCTTTTTACCGAGGTCATCGAAGCCACCGAAAAGGCACCGGCGGAAGCCATCTTTTCGGTGGGCGCCACCCGCTGGCAGGTGATCCGTTTTGGGATCCTGCCACAGGTGTTGCCTTCCCTGACCGCCAACTTCTTTTATGCGTTCGATGTCAATGTCCGCTCGGCCGTGGGTTTGGGCATCTTCGGGGGTGGGGGCGTCGGGTTCCAGCTTTTCCTGGCGATGCGGGTGTTGCACTACCGGGACGCCTTTGCGCTGATCTGCGTGATCGTCCTGCTGATCGTCCTGACCGAGAAGTTGTCGGACGGGCTTCGCCGGCGCCTGATCGGCAGAGGGCGCCACCGCCAACACACAAAACTTCACTAAATCTTTACGGAGGCCTAACCTACCATTAATATAGTTAAGGGATATTCGTTCAGATGAACACCCAGCTCCTGACCAACGCCCAGATAGTTACCCCTAGCGCGCATTTTACCGGGTCCATAGAAATCGACAATGGAGTGATTGCTGCCATTCACAAGGACAAATTCTACCGGGACGGGCACGACCTGAAGGGTGCCTGGCTGATTCCCGGTTGTATCGACATCCATACGGACTACCTGGAAAAAGAGCTGCATCCCCGGTCCAGTGCTTCTTTTCCCATGCCCTTCGCCCTCCACTTCCTGGACGCCCGCGCGGCGAGTTGCGGGATCACCACCGTGTTCAGCGCGATCAGTTTTTCAGACAACGAAAGCAAAGGCCGGAACTTCGAACAGGCGATCTGTATGGCCCGCCAGTTTGACGAGGTGAGGGGTAGCCTGCTCCTGCGTCATTTTCTCCACGCCCGGATCGACCCCAATACGCACGCCCTGCTGGACCACCTGTCCGATATGGCGCTCCTGGAAAGTTTGTACATGGTCATCTTTAACGAAAATATCCCCGGTGAACGCCAGTATTCCCTGAACCAGCAGATCGAGATGCGGATGAAGGAACACGGCACGTCCTGGGAGGTGACCCGGGACAAGCTCCTGGCCCAGATACAGGAAGCCCGGGAGATCAATCACCGACACCTGATCTACGAGGCGTTCAAGGACAAATGCGTCATCGGGAGCCATGATGATACCACGGTCGCGCACATCCTGGAGGCGCATGCCTCCGGGTCGGTTCTCGCCGAGATGCCGACGACCCTGGCCGCGGCCCGGAAGGCCAAGGAGCTGGGTATGTGGGTCTGCATGGGGGCCCCCAACTATTACCGGGGCGGATCACACTGCGGGAACCTCGCGTGCGTGGATGCGATGGAGGAAGACCTGGTGGATATCCTTTGCAGCGACTATCACTTCCCGACGATGCTGGGCAGCGTTGTCCGGATGATCGACGAAGGCATGTCCCCCAGCAAGGCCGTCAATATGGTGACCCTGAATCCCGCCCGGCTGCTCCGGTTTGACGAGGAGATCGGGAGCATTGCGGTCGGGTTGAAGGCAGACCTCGTCGCCTTCCAAAGCGAGCGCTCCTTTGCCTCCGTAACCTCGGTCTGGGTCGAAGGGGTTTGTAAAATGGCCGCTGACTATACCGAAAAGGCCCGTCCGCTGACGGGCGCGATCAACACCATCGAAAGCCATACCCTATGAAGGTCGGCGTGATCGGTGACATCCACGAAGACGCCGTCTCTTTGAAAAAAGCACTGCGGTGTCTGGAACAGCGGGGGTGTACCGAAATCATTTGCCTGGGAGACATCGTGGGGTACAAGGTCAATACCTATCACTACCTGGACACCCGGAGCGCCCACGAATGCATTGCCATGGTCCGGGCCAACTGCCAGGGGGTGGTGATCGGCAACAACGACCTTTACCAGATCAAAAAACTCCCGGTGTACCAGGGGCCGTTTGCCTTCCCCGATAACTGGTACGAGCTGGATTTTTTTGAGCGCAAGGCCTTGTCCGGTAACAGCGTCTTTCTATACGAGGACGTGCAACTGCCCTCCCTGCTGACCCGCGAAGACCGGGCCTACCTAGACGCCCTGCCCGAAACCTGGCAGCAGTCCTACGACGGGCGCAGGGTTCTTTTTTCCCACTTTGCCTATCCCGACCTGCACGGCCTGGGGACCTATTTTCCCAAGCAGGCCGACGAGTTCCTGGATCACCTCAGCTTTATACGCCGCCAGCGGTGCAGCCTGGGCATATCGGGACACATGCACTTCGAGGGCGTCAGCCTTTGCGACGGGGAATACCTGGCCCGGAAGGGTTTCGGAACCTATCCTTTGCCGTCCGGCCTGCTCTATCTGTACGGGCCTTGTATCGCGCGCTGCCAGTTCCGGCATGGATATTTGATTTTAGACACCGGCGCGTCCACCATAGAGGCAGTGTCCCTGGAAGAGAGCGTGCGCAGTGTATCGAAACCGGACAGCGTATTTCCGATGAGTGGTTTCTAAAGCGTTGTGCGTCAGTTTATATTCAAAAGGGCACGGCTTTGGCGGTTTCTCGGTTATGCTTTTCAACTACTTCAAGATAGCCCTCCGGCACTTCCGGAAAAACACCCTCGCCACGGTCATCAACCTCACCGGTTTGACCATCGGCCTGACCAGTTGTCTGCTGATCACTGTCTATATCCTCCATGAGCTTAGTTATGACGGCTTCGAGACAAACGGGGACCGGATCGCCAGGGTGATCATGGAGTATGCCTTTAACGGGAGCAAGGAATCGAAGACGGGTAATTATACCAGCACCAAGGTCGCCACGACCTTTCAGCGGGTGTTTCCGGAGATAGCGTCGGCCGTCCGGATGGAGGAAGCTAAAAGGGTCGTGACCTACCAGGACAAACAGTTTTCGGAGGACCGGTTTATGTATGCCGATTCTTCTTTTTTGACCGTGTTTTCCTTCCGGCTTTTGGACGGGGATGCCCATACCGCGCTGAGCGGGTCCCACAAGGTGCTCCTGACCGCGACCGCCGCCCGGAAATATTTTGGGGATGGCCCGGTGATCGGGCAGATGCTCAAGGTGGGGCCCGACACGATCCCCTACTTCGTCACCGGGATTATCCAGGACTGTCCTTCGAATTCCCAGATCAAGTTTGACCTTTTGTGTTCCTTTTCTTCCTTAGGCGTCAACCAGGACAAGACGTATTGGAACGCCAATTATACCACCTACCTGCTCCTGAAGAGCCCCGCGGCTATCGCTTCGCTCCAGGCAAAGCTGCCGGCCTTTATGCAATCGGAGATGAAAGGGACGAGCGCCACCGTTAACTTCACCCTGGAGCCCATGCGGCGCGTCCATCTTTTTTCCGAATACGGTGGTTTTGAACCCAACAACAACATCACGTACATCTATGTCCTGGGTGGCGTCGCTCTCCTGATCCTGGCGATTGCTTGTTTCACATACATCAATCTGTCGACCGCGCGTTCGATGGAAAGGGCCCGCGAGGTCGGTGTCCGCAAGGTCATGGGCGCCGGCGGGCGGGCGTTGTTCTGGCAGTTTATCGGGGAGTCGCTGATGCTTGCGGGTGTGTCCATTTTGCTGAGCTTGCTCGCGGCGGCGCTTGTACTGCCGGCTTTTGACGGGTTGACCGGGACCGCCCTGCCGACGTCGGCACTATATTCGCCTTCCATCCTGCTCACCCTGTTGGGCTTTATGGCTTGCGTTGGTTTGGCGGCCGGCGCTTATCCCGCCCTGGTGCTGTCCGGTTTTCAACCGGTGAAGGTCCTCAAGGGGTCATTTAAACATACCGACAAGGGGCAGTGGATGCGCCAGTCGCTGATCGTCTTCCAGTTCGTCATCAGCGTCTTCCTGATCGTATCCACCGTCGTGGTCCGGAAGCAATTGTACTACATACAACACAGGGACATGGGCGTCGACCGGGACCACGTCCTGGTGCTCCCCCTGGACCGCAGGATGCGTGATAAAATTGACTTGTTCAAAACCGAGTTCACCTCCGTTCCCGGTGTCCTCCACGCATCCGCCACCCAAAATTCGCCGATCAATATCGTGAGCGGATTTACCATGCGTTCGGCGGCCATGCCGGCCAGCCAGAATATCGCGGTCAGCGCCAATCCCATCGACGAGGACTATGTCAAGACCGTGGGGTTGCAACTGGTAGCCGGTGAAGACCTGACGCACCAGGATATGCAGCAAGCCGCCCTGCCCGACAGCATCCAGTTGTATCATTATATCCTCAACGAGTCGGCGGCCCGCCAGTTGGGCTGGACACCGCAGACCGCCATCGGCCAGCGCATGTATATGGAAAGCCAGCAGGCCGGGATCGTAAAAGGGGTTGTCAGGGACTTCAACTTCGCGTCCATGCACGACGCCATCAAACCCCTGGTGCTGTTCCCCGGAACGACGTACAGCTACCAATGGCTCCTCAAGCTCCGGTCCGGCGACCCGTCGCCCATGATCGCCGCCCTTGCTGCCAAATGGAAGGACCTGGTCCCTTACCGTCCCTTTGAATACCACTTCCTGGATGAAGACTACGACCGGATGTACCAGTCCGAAATCCGGCTGGGCCAGGCGCTGGACCTGTTTGCCGGGATCGCCATCGTCCTCGCCTGTCTGGGGCTGTTTGGCCTGTCCTCTTATGCCGCCCAGCAACGCGTCCGGGAGGTGGGTATCCGGAAGGTCCTGGGGGCGTCCGTCGGCCAGATCGTCCTGTTGCTGTCGCGGGACTTCGTCCGCCTCGCGGGCATCGCCTTTCTGGTGGCGTTGCCTTTCTCGTGGTGGGCCATGCACCGTTGGTTACAGGACTTCGCCTACCGGACGAGCCTCAGCGTGTTTGTTTTTGTGCTCGCGGGTGTGCTGACGCTGGCGTTGACGCTGGTGACGGTCAGTATCAAAGCGGTGGCGGCTGCCCTCATGAACCCTGTCAAAAATCTACGGACAGAGTAGCCGTCCCTCCGCCAGGAGCACCACACCTCCGCGGACGATCACGTCGCTGCTAACGGTAACGTATAACCGGCTCTCGCGTCCAAGGTGTACGCCCTGGACAAGCCCGATTTCTTCACCGGGAGCCGCCACGCCATGGCGTACCAGGTAAGCGCCCACGGGGCCCGCCAGGCTGCCTGTGGCGATGTCCTCCACCTTCCCGAGGTTGTCCCCCGTCCGCATGGAGCGTCCGTCGACGTCGACAAGACCGATGAACTTGGCGCCCACGGCTTCCAGCATTTCCGAGAGCCCCTCCGCACCGATGTTTGCGGTGGTGAAATTCCGTTTCAGCGGCACGAGCAGGTAGGGGAGACCGGTGGAGACCACCTGGAGGGGGTATTTTTCGTCCCGGTCTTTCGGGTCTATTTGTAATGCTTCCAACACCGGCTTTCCCGCCGCTTCGGGCAGCGGCTCCCCGAATTCCGCTTCCCCCTGGTTCATTGTGCAGCTGTAGCCGTAGTCGGTTTTCCTCGTGGCAATGGGTAAGGATTTTTGAGGAAAAATAAAGATCCAGCCGGCCTCCGTTTCTCCGGCCCTGTTGAGCGCATGCAACTGCGCCGCCGCGCCGATAGACGGATGACCGGCAAAAGACAGCTCCTCCTCCACCGTAAAGACGCGGGCGTCGACCAGCGTCCCCTCCGGCCGGGGCCGCACAAAAATGGACTCAAACTGCTTCATCTCCTGGGTGATCCGCAACATACGGTCCGCGGGCAGCTCCACGGGCGGCAGGAAAATCGAAAGGCCGTTCCCGGAAAAGGGCACTTCCGTAAATACGTCTGCGTGGTAATAGGGGATATACATGATACAAAGGTCCGGTTCTTTTGCATGACAGAACAGATGCAGAATTGAAATATTATTGCATAACAGATGGTTTCGTATTTTTGTACCATGACCACCTTCTGCGTCCCCGACCACCTGGCGTCCTGGGAAAACCGGGACCTGACGGTATACCATTACCGCAGTCCTTCGGAGCGTCCCTTCAAAACCCCCGTCGAACTCCTGCGCCCGATGTTCAGCTTTCTCCTTTCCGGTGAGAAACACGTATACCTGCAGGAAGATGCGATCCATATCGACCCGGGGCAGGCGTTGCTTTTTCCCATCAGTCATTGTCTCATGATGGAACGTGCCCCCCGGGATGGACAGTACAGCAGCCTGCTTTTTTCCTTTACCTCCTCTGCCGTGGCGGCCCTCCGCGAAAAGCACCCCACGATTTTCCGGCGCAGGCCGGCCGGTCTCCGGAAGGCTGCCTTCGTCCTCGACCAGGATGATTTTGTCCGTTCCTTCGTGGCCGCCCTGTTGCGCCTGGAAAGCGGCGCCACCACGCTGGCCGACGCCCTGCTCCCGCTAAAGTTCGAAGAGCTGATGCTCTACCTGGCCCATACCTATCCCACTACTTTTCCCGACTTCGTCACCGGTCTGGACGAGGAAGACGCAGACGGCCTCTTGAAAAGAGTGGTCGAACACAACATCCACAACAACCTCACCCTGGAAGAGCTGGCTTTTCTTTGCCATGTCAGCCAGTCCACATTCAAACGGAAATTCGAACAGCTTTTCGGCACGCCCCCGATCCGGTGGTTCCACGAACGGCGCATGGCCCACGCCGCGCGGCTTTTGGGGGAACACGGCCGGAAGGCCAGCGAGATCTACGAAGACCTTGGCTACCGGAACCTCAGCAGTTTTGTACAGGCCTTTAAAAAGGAATTCGGCGTCACCCCCGGCGCCTGGCGTCCGCAGGAAATGACCTTATAGCGATAGTAAATGACTGTTCCGGTATAGCGCCCGTTTTTCGGGTGGGGTACCTTTGCGTAAACATCATTTACTTATGAAACAATTTTTCTTCCTGTTGTCTCTTATGGTTTGCGTCGCCGCCCAGGCCCAGACATTTACCCTCCGGAGCAACGAGCTCGGCGGTCAGGCCACCAACCGCCAGTTCTTCAGCGGCTTCGGCTGTCACGGGGACAACGTCTCTCCCCAACTGTCCTGGACCGATGCCCCCGCGGGTACCCAGGCCTTCGCCGTCACCATGTACGACAAGGACGCGCCCACCGGTAGCGGTTTCTGGCACTGGGTCGTGTTCAATATCCCCGCTAACGTGCTTGAACTAAAATCCGGTGCCGGTGACGCCTCCAAAGGCCTCCTCCCCGCCGGCGCCATCCAAAGTGTCACCGACTTCGGCAAACCCGGTTACGGCGGCCCCTGTCCTCCTCCCGGCACCCCGCACCAGTACCTCATCACGGTCTATGCGTTGAAGAACAAGCTCAACCTCGATGCTTCTGCGAGCCCCGCGTTTGTCGGGTTTAACCTCCACTTTAATATGCTGGCGGAAGCGTCGATTGTGATGTACGGGCAGCAGTAGTGTTTAAAGCGTCAGCCGGAACCCGATGCCCGCCTCGCCGCCGGTGCGGCGGGCACCGTTATACTGCGTGAGGGAGGTGGTCCCGTTGGAGAGGTAGAGGTTGTCCACCCCGAGCCCCGTTTTCCACCATCCATAGTTCCCGTGAAGCGAAATCGCCCAGTGGCTGCGAAGATGGTAAAGAAGCTCGCAGGCGGGCACCACGCCAAACCCGTTGGCGTGATCGCGGAAGCTGACAGGATGTTGGAAGGTGGTGATCAGGTTCCAGTCGGCGGTGCCGTCAAAAACCACCTGGTGATAGGCGATAGAGGGGTCGACTTCCCAGCGGTTACCAAAGGGAATCAGTGCGGTCATGGAACCTAGGAAGCCTTTCCAGAGGGCGGTGTACGAACTGTTGAGCGTGGAAGGGGCGTTTCCTTCATACGCCTTCAGGTAAAGGTTTTGCTGGTCTCCGCCATAGCCAAACGCCGGGATAAGGACGATCCGGGGACCCAGGTTCAGGCGATACCCGAGTTGTATGTCACCTGAGAGCAGGTTCCCTTCCCCCGCGTCAAAATAGCCATAATAAGAAACATCGGTGCGGTTGTCGCCATGGTAGTCGGTGTCCGTGGCCCGGCCGCCGCTGATGGTGGCCATTGAAAAATGACCATGCAGCTCCAGCGAACGGTAGACCTTCCACCGGACGTCGGCCGCGCACAGCAAACCGTCAACGCTTTTCCAGATCAGTTCGGAATAGATATTGGGGTCTTGGCCCTGGAGGTTCCCGGCGATGGACCAGCGCAGGTTTTCGGACCGGTAGCCGGTTTGGATTCCGACTTGCAACACGCCGGTGTCATGCCCGGTTTGTTGGGCGTGGGCGTTCAGCGTGATCCAAAGGGAAAGGCAAAGCAGTATTAACTTTTGGCGAGGAACGGACATGTCGGGCGATTTGGCATGGTAAGATACTCTTTTTATATTTGATCCAGGATGAAACTGCTTGTCTTTCCCGTCTGCTTACTGGTGTGGTTGCCCTTCGCCCCGATGGCCCAAACGCCCCGGCCCGTGGCCGTCAGCGCCTTTATGATCACACGGATGGCGGAGAAGTACCACGCCGCGCCCAGGCCCTTTGACGGGGCCTTTTCCCGGGCCTTTTTCGAGCAATTTTTGCATGGGTTGGATGCCGAACACTTTCTCTTTCTCCGGGGGGACCTGATCCGTTTGGAACCCTTCCGCCTGCAACTGGATCAACAGGTCAGGGCCGAACGGACGGATTTCCTAGATCTGGTAACGGGGATCTACAGGGAGCGCATCCGCCAGGCGGATTCCCTGGTGACCCTGATCAGCGACGTGCCCATGAAACAGCATTATACCTACAAGGGCGATGCCCTTGAAGATACCAGCGCCCCGCTGAACCTGGTGGGCATGCGTTCAAAGCTGGCCGCCTTGATGGGGGAGGCGGAAATGGCCTATCTGCAAAGGGACCTCGACAGCGGGTGGAATGACACCGAGCCAAAGGAAAGAAGAAGGGTAAGGGACATGGTCCGCCGGAATATCCGCGGGTTGACCCAGGGTCCGGGCGGTCTTTCGGCTATGCTCGACCTGTCGTATTGTAATGCCCTGGCCTCTTGTTATGACCCGCATACGGAATTCTTTTCCAGCACCTTGAAGGAACAGTTCGAAGGAGAACTGGGGGGCAAGCGGTTTGTGTTCGGGTTTGCCATGAAGGAGCAGGCAAATGGGGTGTTTATCGACCGGGTGCAGGCCGGCAGCCCGGCGTTCCGGACCGGGGTCTTTAGCAAGGGGGACCAGTTGACCGCTATTCAATGGGCGGGTAAAGAACCTATAGACCTGACGGACGCCACCCTGGAGGAAGTCAATACGATCCTGGAGGCCAGCAACCACGACGAAGCCACCTTTACCATCAAAAAGGCCGACGGGTCAACCCGCCAGGTCAGCCTCAGCAAGGAGGAAGCGCCGGAAGAGGGATTGGAACTCGACAAGGTCAAGGGATGGGTGCTCAAGGGCGTCCAGAACATCGGCTATATTTCGCTGCCCGCCTTTTATACCGATTGGGACAGCCGGGAGGGGGCGGACAAAGGATGCGCGGAAGACGTCGCCAAGGAGATCCTCGAACTCAAAAAAGAAAACATACAAGGGTTGATCCTGGACCTCCGGTATAACGGCGGCGGGTCCCTCGAAGAAGCCATCGACCTGGCGGGGTTGTTTATCGACGCGGGCCCCCTGGCCCAGTCCAAAGACCAGGATGGAAAACCTGTCGTGCTGCGGGACGTCAATCGCGGGACGGTTTTTGACGGTCCCCTCCTGCTCCTGGTGAACGGGTATAGTGCGTCGGCCTCCGAAGTCATCGCGGGCAGCCTCCAGGATTATAACCGCGCCATCATCATAGGGACGCCGACGTATGGAAAGGCGACCGCCCAGGTCATTCTGCCCCTGGACACCAATATCGACCTCAATGGCGGCGCGTCCTTGCAAAACAGCGGAAATTTCATAAAGCTGACGGTGAGCCGTCTTTACCGGGTCACGGGTGCCAGCGTACAGGCTTTGGGCGTACAACCCGACGTCGTACTGCCTGCCCCGGCTGGCGCGATCGAGCATCGCGAAGCGGATGAACCGCGGGCCCTCCTCAACAGCACGATCGCGCCCAACAAATACTACCGGCCGTATCCCCCCCTGGCCAAAGCCCCGCTCCAGGCCGTGGTTGCGGCGATGGAGTCGGCAGGGCTTTTCAAACCGGGGACGCATTCCTCCACCTTCGTCATGACCGGTCCGAAGGATGAGCAAAAGTGGCTGGAAGCGGATCTCGTGCTAAAAACCACCACCGACCAAATCCGGCAGGCCCTTCAGGGCGACCCCTATATGGAGGCCGCGTACAGGGTCGCCTGTCAAATGCATAAATCCCCCACAGAATGAATAGAATTTTACTTTGCTTGCTGCTTACCCTAATGGGTCTTGCGCTCAAGGCCCAGGACCTGAGCTCCGACCCGGGTAAATACATGGACGCCATTTCCACCGCCATGACGGACATGAACAAGACCTATATGGCCTACCTGAGCGCCACGGCCCATAGCCACCGCGCCCGCAAGATCGAAAAGATGCGCCAGCAAACACTGCAAAGCATCACCGATTGCCGGTATAAGATCAACGGCCTTCCCTATTTCAAAGGGGACAATTCACTGCGCCAAAGCAGCATCGATTATGTCAAGCTGTGTTACAGCGTTTTTAATGAGGACTACGCACATATCGTCAATATGGAGGAGATCGCCGAACAGTCCTTTGACGAGATGGAGGCGTACCTCCTTCTCCAGGAAAAGACCAACGAACGGATCCGGTCCGCCGCCGACAGCATGGACCTCGCGGAAAAAACCTTTGCCGCCAAGTATTCGATCCACCTGATCAACGGGACGAGTGAACTTTCCCAAAAGATGGGCGTCGCCGAAAAACTGAATCACTATTATAACGAGGTGTTCCTTTTGTTTTTCAAGTGCAACTGGCAGGACGAAGAGATCACCAAGGCCATCAACAAAAAGGACCTGAAGAATATCGAACAGTCCCGGAACTCCCTGGATAATTTTGCCACGGAGGGACTAAAGGCCCTCGACACCCTACGCGCGTTCGAAGGTGACGCTACCCTGTCCGTCGCCTGCGCCGGGGCCTTGAAGACCTACAAACACATGGCCGAAGTAGAGCTCCCCAAAGTGGAAGACTTCTACCTCAAACAGGACAATTTTGAAAAACTCAAGGCCGCCCTGGACGCCAAACCCCAAAGCAGCCGGACCCAGCAGGACATCGACTCCTACAACAGCGCCGTCAAGGATGTCAACGCCAGCGTGAATGCGTACAACCAGCAGGGCACCCAGATGAACAACGACCGGAAGACGCTGACGGATAACTGGAATAATGCGGAGAAGTCGTTTATGGATGCGCACATGCCGCACTATAAGGCCTAACATAAAAATTTTTCCTGGCCCCTGCTGACATAAGGCTGTCAGCGGGGGCCATTTCCTTTGTGTCATAAACAACAACAGTATGACCACCTTACTCGAATTGACCAAGGAAATGGAACTCGAAGCCCGGACCACCCGTAACATGCTTTCCCGCGTACCGGCCGACAAGTTCAACTGGCAGCCCCACCCGAAAAGCATGACCCTTGGCCGCCTGGCGACCCATGTGGCCGAAATACCGGGTTGGGTAACCATCACCCTCACCACGTCGCAACTGGACATTGGGAAGGACGACGACTACAAACCCTTCGTGGCCGAAAACCCCGAAGCACTGTCGTCCTATTTCGAAGAGCAACTGTCCGGCGGCCTGTCCCACCTGGCGGATGCGGAAGAAGCCGAGCTCGCCAAGGAATGGACCTTGCTTTCCAAGGGGCACGCCGTCTCCGTCCAAACCAAAGCGGAAGTCATCCGCATGGCCTATTGCCAGATTGTGCACCACCGCGCCCAGCTCGGGGTTTTCCTGCGGCTGCTCGACGTCCCCATCCCCGGGAGCTACGGTCCGAGTGCAGACGAAGGGAACTTCTGATGGTGTATCTTTAAGACATGACGGTTCTTCACGACGCCACGGATCAACAACTGGTGGAAGCCATTGCGGCCAACCATAGGGTTTACTTCCGTATGGAGGCCAAACAGGCGGGCGGGGAAGAACGGCAAACCGGACCGGTCGTCTGGACCTGGTTGCCGGTGGGAAAGCGGTCCAACATCGCGTTCCCCCGGCTACCCGGCCAGGAGGCCGGTCCTTATCTCGACCTGCTGATGGACGCATTCCGGGACGCGCCGCCCACTTCCGCGGGCTGTTGGTCGCTCGACCCGCCCGAGCCCGCCGACCTTGGCGTCCGTCTCCTGGCGAGGGGCTTTCAACCCGGCTGGCGTCCGCACTGGATGGTGGCCGACCTCGACAAAGACCTCCGCGAAGAGGTCACCTTTCCTCCCGGGTTGGAGATCACGGCGGACAAGGTCACATCTTTGAGCGGTGTTGCGGACCTGCCGTATGCATGGTCCGAGGTATTGTTGCAGGAAGGCGAGGCGCTGACGCAACGCTTTATCGCGCGCATCGACGGTAAGATCATCGGTCAAAGCGGGGTGCTTTGCACGGACGTCGCGGGGTTGTACAACGTCAGCGTCCTACCGGCGTACCGCAGCAAGGGGATCGGTAAGGCGCTTACGCTGGTCACTTGCCGTTTTGCGCGGGACAAAGGGTACCGGTATGCCACGCTCAACGCCTCCGGGGATGGAAGACGCATTTACAACCAACTCGGTTTTCGTTCGATCGGTGACGGCTGGACGTGGTGGTTGATGAACGACCGGTGGCTGGACAATACGCCGGAGATGATTGCGCTTGCAGAAGCCATCGGCCGCGGCGCTCCCGACGGCTTGGCCGTTTCTGAGGATGACCTTTCCCGGCCACTTTCCAATGGTATGACCTTGCTGGAACTGGCGGTCCACCTGCGGCAACCGGCGTCCGTGGACTGGCTGTTGGACCAAGGTGTTCCGCTCCGTCCGCTCGATGCCTGGGATTTGGGTTGGAAGGATCGTTTTGTCGCCCTGTTGTCGGCAGATCCTTCCCTGGTCAACCTGCGCTACGGCGACGGGGAACTTACCCTCGCGCATACCGCCGTGGAAAGGGGAGATGTGGAACTGCTCCGCTATACGCTGGCCGCGGGACCGGATCTTAGTATTACTGACAAGCAATACCAAGGTGTTGCTTTGGGATGGGCGTATCATTTCGGCCGGAAGGAGATGATCCGGATGCTGGGCGGCGAAGCCTAGGGCCTCACAGGTACCGCAGCCATACATTCTCCCGGTGTGCTGCCTTATAGCGCCCCCATCGCACACAAATCGGATACGCCACCGCCACGACAGCGATCCACACGAGGTACACCCCGCCCAGCGAAATCCCCGCCCCCGGAGGATTCCCGAAAAGAAAGGGACCGAAGACGAGATCTTTGGGTCCAAATCCCAGCGCAAAATCCATGATGAACATGGCCGTGTGGATGAGGAAAATATGCCAGAGGTAGTAATACATCGGTACCCGTCCATAGACCTCCAGGAAACGGGTGAACCGGTTATCCCTGCCTTCCGCCGCGGCCAGGAGCAGGAACATGATACCCAACGTCACGAGGGTATACAACAGCGAAGGAGGATTCTTGGTGACGTTCATAAAAGAAAGGAAGGCATGATCGGCCGTCCATGGGAAGGGATCCCCGTACCGGTTGATCCAGCGAAGAAGGGCAAACAACGCGAGTGCCGCCACCCCGATGCCGAGAAATAAACGCCCGCGATGTTCCCGGAGGAACAGGGGCCCGCAGGCAAACCCCGTGAGCATGATTCCAAACCAGGGCAGCACCGGATATAGGTAGGCAAAAGTAAAATGAGGTGTCACCTGCGTAATGGAGGTAAAGAAAAGAAAGTCGAATGGTCCACCCCCTTTCACCAGGTTATGACCGGCAATGAGGACGAGGCCAAGAACCGCCAGCCACCGGGCTTGCACCCGGAGCAAGAGGGACAGCAACAGGAACCCGGCGCCGATGGCAAAGATCACCTGGAGGAAAAGGATGCGGAAATGAATATCCGCCCAAAAAAGAAAATTGATCAATGTGACTTCGAGGATGATCAACCAAAGGCCCCGCGTCACCAGGAACCGCCTCGCCGAAAGGAAGTCCTTCCGCGAGCCCAGGTAGGCCGAGGTGCCCGACAGGAAAACGAAAGTAGGGGCGCAAAGGTGCGTGATCCAGCGTGTGAAGAAAAGCAGGGGGGTAGTCTTGTCCACGTCGAGCGGGTTGATGTTGCTCGCGTGCATCAGGTCTCGCGTATGGTCAAGGGCCATGAGGATCATGACCAGGCCCCGGACGATGTCTATGGAGTGGATGCGTTTCATTGGAAGGTGGCGACACCCGCAATCACCCGGTAAGGTTTGTTAAAAAAGTCCAGGATCGTCTTGTTAAACAGCTCCCGTTTGTATACGGGTGTCGAGTGTCCCGAATTGGGGATGATCCAACAATACGACTGCGGAATATTTTGAGCAATCAATACCGTATGCAGCACCGGGATGACGTCGTGGTCACCGCCGATCACCAGCGACGGGCACTGGATCGTATGCAACTGGTCCAGCGTGATGTGCGGCTGGTAAAGGTCGAGGTTGATGATTTTTAACGCGTTTTTCGTATTCGGTTTTTGGGGCTGACTGCTTAGGCGGGCGGCTTCTTTTTCCATCAAATGGAACACGAAAGGCGTCAACCCGGTCGTATCCGGCCAAAGGTTCGCGCCCGTGATGGCCAGACGCCTGACTTTATCCGGGTGACGGATCGCCAGCACGAGGCCATCTATACCCCCGTCGCTCCAGCCGATTACGTTGCAGCTGTCAAGGTGGAGGCTGTCCAGCAGGGCGCTGAAGTCGTCGGCGATCATTTCGAAGCTCAGGGAATCCGAGGGGTCCGTGGATTTGCCGTGGGCGCGGGTGTCGACCGCAATGACCTTAAATTGTTGTGAAAAAAAAGGAATTTGACCACCCATATTGCTGATCGATCCCCCGTTGCCATGGAGCAAAAGAACGGGTGCTCCCTCCCCGTAGACTTCATAATACAGGCGGATCCCCCTGGTAGACAGGAAGTGGCCCGCAGCGGGGTTGTTGCCGTAAGAGACCTGGGCGTATCCGCCCGCGCTGCATAATAAGAAGAGGACCAGGACAAAGAACTTCATAACCCGGCTTTTATTCAAAATAAGCATTATTTGTCCCGGAGGATGCTTTTTTATCCCAAAGGTTTAATACCCACAGGAAATATTGATGGCATAATAGTTGGATTATATCCTGTAAATAGTATAAGTTTCATCTATCTATTGTGTTATGAAAAAGTATCTATTATACGCAGCGTTCGCCTTCTCTCCCGCCCTTTTGGCGTCGAGTGCGTCTGCTCAGTTCAGCGTCTCCGTTGGCGTGGTCATCCGGACGGCCCCTCCGGCCCTTCCGGTATATGTACAACCCCCTTGCCCCGTGCAAGGGTATCTGTGGACCCCGGGTTACTGGGCCTACGATGACGACGACGGGTACTATTGGGTACCGGGTGTTTGGATTGCCCCTCCTCAACCCGGCTTTTTGTGGACCCCGGGCTATTGGGGTTTTGCCGGCGGCGTGTATGGCTGGCACGGCGGTTATTGGGGGATGCACGTCGGTTTCTACGGTGGCTGTAACTACGGTGGCGGCTACGGCGGTGTCGGGTTTATCGGCGGCGGCTGGTCCGGCGGCGTATACCGCTATAATACCGCCGTGGTGAACGTCAACACGACCGTCATCCACAACACGTATATCGACCGGACCGTCATCAACAATACCACGGTCATCAACAACCGCGCAAGCTTTAACGGCCCCGGCGGTATCGACCGCCAACCCAACGCGCAAGAACGTTCCTTTGCAAATGACCGGCACGTCCAACCGACTACCGAGCAGTTCAACCACAACCATACCGCCAGCCAGGACCGGAATGCCTTCGCCTCGGCCAACCACGGCCGTCCCGCCATCACCGCGATGAACAGGGTAGGGGGTAATCACTTTGGTTCCCAGGGGCATTCGGCACCGGCTACGGCCTATCAGCCGCGCAATAACGCAGCGCGCCCTGGCGGGCAGCCCGGAGGGGGACAACCCGGTGGGATGCACGCCAACGCGGCTGCTACGCGTCCGGGCAACAATCCCGGTGGATCGCACCCCGGCGGCAACCCCAACGGCGGGCGCCCGGGTGGCAATCCTAACGGTTCGCACCCCGGTGGCGGCCAGGCCTACCACCCGGCCCCGGTCCATCAAGGCGGGCAACCCGGTGGTCAGCACCCCAACGCCTATCACCCGGCCCCGGTCCATCAAGCGCCTCGCCAGGCACCTCCGCAGCACCAGCAGCAGCCGATGCGTGAGTCCCACCCGGCGCCCATGTCCCGTCCAGCCCCCATGTCCCGTCCGGCCCCTGTACGTCAGGCGCCCCAGGGACACCCCGGCGGCGGCGGTGAGCACCATGGGCATCGCTAGATAACCGAAGCCTAGGCTTCGGTTCGGCGCCGCGGCTTCCGCCGGGCGCGCGCCCCGGACCCTACAAACCCGTGATCAGATCCTGAGCAGGCCAAGCCTGCGCAGACCGGTCACGGGTTTGTTGTCCCAAAACAATTCGAAATCGCCCAGCCCCGCGCGCTCATAACTCTCCCTGATCTCCTGGAGGGAGACCGGATGGTGAAGCGTCTCCAGGATCCCCGCCAGCCACTCCCCCTGGAGTTGTCCCACGCTTAGCCTGAACGTCTCCTGGAGGTGTTCGAAGACGAGCTCGCTCATCTCCCAATGCTGTCCCTTTTTGGATTTTGTAAAATGGCGAACGGAAGGTTTCCCGCCCAGCCAGACCACTTTCGCGTTGGGTGCGGCGGGTTGGTATTCTTCTTCCTCCAGGATCTGCTGGATATACTGGGGCGGGAGTTTTGTGGAAGGTACCTTGAAGTCAAACCATTTTTGCAACGGGTAGTCGAAACAGGCCCCGTGCATATAATTGAGCAGCGACTTGGCGAGACCGTACCCAAAGGCTTCGTGGTCGGTACCCTTCGGGTCGCGGTGCGGGATGTCATTGTTGGCAAAGGGCCCCTCGACCCAGAGGCCGCCGCCCTCTGCCCGCGGCGCGCTGCCCTCCGCATGGGCCGCGGCCGGCCCCACTTTTTCCACGCCGAAATTTTCCGGGGCCATACCCACGGGGCTGTGGGCCGTCATCGTAAACAAATGCCAGAAACCCGACCGAAGCACCCCCGCCGCAAAAAGCTGCCGGACCACTTCCAGGGAGTCGATGGTCTCCTGGGCCGTTTGGGTGGGAAAGCCATACATCAGGTAGGCATGGACCATGATCCCGCTCAGGCTAAAATTCCGGCAGACCCTTGCCACCTGGGCCACCGTGGTCCCTTTGCGGATGAGTTCCAGGAGACGGTCGGAAGCCACCTCCAACCCGCCCGATACTGCGATACAACCCGACGCCCGCAATAACTGGCAAAGGTCTTTCGTAAAGCTTTTTTCAAAACGGATATTGGTCCACCACGACACTGTCAGGCGGCGCCGGATGATTTCCAGCGCGAGGGCCTTCATCAGCGAAGGCGGCGCCGCCTCGTCCACGAAGTGGAACCCGTTTTGCCCCGTCCGCTCCATCAGCTCCTCCATGCGGTCGCACAGGAGCTTGGCCGTTAAGGGCTCGTATAGGCGTATATAATCCAGGGAAATGTCGCAAAACGTACACTTCCCCCAGTAGCAGCCGTGGGCCATCGTGAGCTTGTTCCAACGCCCGTCGTTCCAAAGGCTGTGCATCGGGTTGGCGATCTCGATCGCCGATATATACCGGTCCAGCCAAAGGTCGTCATAGTCCGGTGTGCCCGTTTGGGCCTGCTTATAGTCAGGATGGCTGTCGTTATTGACAAAGGTGACGGCGCCGTTTTCCAGGGTCCAGGTGCGTTTCAGCCCAGTCCCCGCCGACAACGCACCGCAGACATGCCGGTAGAGGTTTTCCAGCGGCGCTTCCCCGTCGTCGAGGGTGATGAAATCCACGAATTCGAAAACCCTCGGATCCGCCAGCGAACGCAGTTCCGTATTGGGGAAACCACCCCCCATCGCCACCCGAACACCGGGATGGTGTTTTTTGATCCAGGCGCCGCAACGAAGCGCCGCATACAGGTTCCCCGGGAAGGGCACCGATATGGCGACCAGACACGGCCGGACCCTTTCCATATACCCCTCCAGCGTCCGCAGCAGCAGGTGATCGGTATAGGTCGGCTCACCCCGTAGCGCTTCATACAGCTCGTCAAAGCTCCCTGCCGACCGCGCCAGCCGCTCCGCATACCGGCTAAACCCAAAGTGCGGGTCGACGCACTCCGTCATGAGGTCCGCCAGGTCTTCGAGGTATAGGGTCGCCAGGTGTTTGGCCTTGTCCTGTATCCCCATCTGGCCAAACGCCCAGCCCAGGTCTTCCAACTGTGCAAACCGTGACGCCTCCGGCAGGAAGTTTCGCTGCGCGATGAGGTGCGCCATCGTGGGCGCCTTGCCCTGCAGGAAGCGCACCACCTGCGTGATGGTGCGCAGATACGCGTCTTCCAGCGCGAGGATGCGGGTGGCGTTCGCAGAGCGCGCCGCGGCAGCCGCCGTTGCGGCTCCGCCGCTCGCCTTGATATGCGCGAAAAGCGCCCCCAACCCCTCCTTGGAGAAGATCGCCAGCGTAACCTCTATACCCAGGTCCGCCTGCACCGAAGGAATGCCCTTGGTATTCAGAAAGCCCTTCAGATAGGCCGTCGCCGGGTAGGGCGTATTCAACTGGGTAAAGGGCGGTGTGAACAGAAAGACGGGGGCCTCCAAAATGGTCTCGTTTATGCGGCAAAGTTAACGTAATTTTCCCCCTATGCTCAAGGTCCAATCCTACCAGGTAGCGGACAGTATTGACATCCGTTCGTTCCGGTCAATGTACAAGGAGGATATCTACCAGTTCGATGCAGCCGAGCTGTTTTATAAAACAGGTGCACAGTCCTTTACCTACGTGTTCAAATACGGTGTCGTTTGTTTTATCAACGTCGACGCAGCGGGTATCCGCGCTTTTATCGAAAAGATCGCCCCCTATAGCAAAAACCTGCTCGAAGCCCAGTTCAGCGAAGAGTTTGAAGTGGACGTCAACGCGAGGGAGCCGCGCATAGGATACAACAAGATCGAACTGGCGGGCGCGGACGTCCAGGCGCTCCGGCTGGTTATGCTCAATGTGTCCCAATCTGTGGCGCTGGATTACTACTCGGAACTGACCGAGCGGCTCCAGGAGGAAACAAACGCCCACACCCAGGTTCTGGAGAAAAAGGGAAAGCTGGATATTTCCGGTAACAACCTCACGCGCTACATCGCCAAGACCCTCAACCTCAAAAACCGCATCTCCGAAAACCTGTATGTCTTCGACTCGCCCCCGGAAACCTGGGAGGACGAGCAACTCAACAAGATCGACCAGGGATTGAAAGCCACCTTCGACCTCCAGGAGCGCTTCCGGGACATCCGCGAGGGCCTGGAGATCATCAAGGAAAACCTCGACCTGTTCAAGGATCTGCTCCAATACCGCAACAGCACCTTCCTGGAGTGGATCATCATCGTGCTCGTATTCCTGGAAGTGTTGAATCTGCTCATCGATAAGATATTTAAGTAGGCCCGCGCCGCCAGGCCGCACGCGGCGCCCGCACCGCGGCAACGAGCGGGTTGCGCCCGGGCAGGTAAGGGCAGGTTGCCCCATTGCCAAATTTCCCGGTAATTTAGGCCATGAGAAAGCTTGTCTTATGTCTCCCGCTCCTGGCGACTTGCCTGGCGGCCGGCGCCCAGTTGCGTGTTACCCATCTTACTTGTGAAGGCCTTTCCGATCCCCTAGGTGTCGACAACCTGCACCCCCGGCTGGGCTGGGAACTTCAGGAGGGGGGTAGGGGCGTCCTCCAGACAGCCTACGAGGTAAAGGTGGAAAAAGACAAGAAGGTGGTTTGGGAAACCGGTAAAGTCGCCTCGGACGCGTCTGTTTATGTGGCGTATGCAGGGGCCCCGCTGGTGTCCGCGCAGGGATATTCCTGGCAGGTACGGGTATGGGATAACCGGGGGCACACCTCTCCCTGGAGTGCGAAAACGTTTTGGCGGATGGGGTTACTCACCCCTTCCGATTGGACGGCCCAGTGGATCGTCCCCGGTGTGGACAACGGGAATGCGCCCCTTTTCAGGAAAACTTTTCAAGCCGGCAAAAAAATCCGGGAGGCAACCCTTTTTATCACCGTCCATGGGATGTATGAAGCAAGGATCAACGGGCAACGGGTGGGGGACGCCTACCTGGCGCCGGGCTGGACCAGCTATAATAAACGCCTGGAATACCAGGTGTACGACGTCACCGGTCTGCTTCGCCAGGGCGACAACGCCCTCGGGGTTACCGTCGGTCTGGGTTGGTTCCGGTCCCCCCTGGGTTTCCCGAGGGTAGGGGATCATTATGGCAAGGAAAACGGTCTTCTGGCACAGTTGGAGCTCACCTATACAGACGGAACCACCGAAAGGATCGGCACCGGCGATACCTGGAAATCCAGCCCGGGCAGCATCCTCAGCGCCACCATTTACGACGGGGAAACCATCGACACCCGCCTCGACAAAACCGGCTGGGACAAGCCCGGGTATGATGATGCTTCCTGGAGCCCGGTCGCCCTTCGGGATTTTCCCAAAACAACACTGATCGCCACCCATAACGAACCGGTCCGCAAACACGAAACCTTTACCCCGGTCAGCGTGATCACCACGCCCAAAGGCGAACACGTCCTTGATTTTGGCCAGAACCTCGTAGGCTGGGTGGTTGTAAAGATCTCGGGAAAACCCGGAGACTCGGTCATCCTTTCCCACGCGGAAGTGTTGGACAAGGCCGGCAACTTTTATACGGATAACCTCCGCTCGGCTAAGGCACAGGATTCGTACGTGCTCCGTGGTGGAGAACAGGTCCTGGAGCCGCACTTTACCTTCCACGGTTTCCGGTATGTGCGCCTGGATCAATATCCGGGTCCCGTCCGGCTGGAAGACTTTCAAGCGGTCGCCCTTTACTCCGATATGCCGCTGACGGGTTCTTTTCATTGCTCCGATACGATGATCAACCAGCTCCAGCACAACATTCAGTGGGGGCAAAAAGGGAATTTCCTGGACGTCCCCACCGACTGTCCCCAGCGGGACGAACGTCTGGGGTGGACGGGTGACGCCCAGGTCTTTTCGCGCACCGCCACCTTTAACCGGAACGCCCATAACTTTTTTGTCAAATGGCTCCAGGACGTGAGCGCGGACCAGACCGCCGAGGGCATCGTACCCCCAGTGATCCCCAACGTGATTGACGGTGTTTTTGGGTCCGCGGGTTGGGCGGACGTGTCCACCATCATGCCGTGGAACGTATACCTCGCTTATGGAGACACCCAGGTCCTCCGCAACCAGTACCCCAGCATGAAGGCGTGGGTGGAATACATCCATAAGGTGAGCCGGAACGACCTTTGGAACACCGGCAGCCACTTTGGAGACTGGTTATACTATAGCCCTGCCGACGATAACGACGGTCGGGCTGCCGTTACCGATAAGTACCTGATCGCGCAGTGCTTTTATGCGCACTCGACCCAGTTGCTCATCGATGCGGCCCGGGTTCTCGGCAGGACCGAAGACGTCGCGACGTATACAGATTTGCTGGCGCGGATTAAGGACGCCTTTATGCACGAATACGTGACCCCCAACGGACGGATGGTGTCTCCCACCCAAACCGCTTATGTCCTGGCGCTCCAGTTCGACATGCTCCCCGAGTCCCTGCGGGCACAGGCTGCCGACCGCCTGGTCGGCAACATCCGCGCCTATAACAACCACCTCACCACCGGCTTTTTGGGTACACCCTACCTCTGTCATGTGCTGACCCGGTTCGGACACACCGACGTGGCGTATCAATTGCTTTTCCAGGATACCTATCCCTCCTGGCTGTATCCCATCAAAATGGGCGCCACCACCATTTGGGAGCGCTGGGATGGCATAAAGACCGACGGCACCTTCGAAACGCCCGGTATGAATTCGTTTAACCACTACGCCTACGGCGCGATCGGGGACTGGTTGTACCGTGTCGTTTCCGGTATCGATACCTATACCGATGCGCCCGGGTACAAACACATCGTCATCAAACCCCATCCCGGCGGGCGTCTCACCTCCGCCGAGGCCACCTATGCGGTGAACTACGGGACCATCGCGAGTTCGTGGATCATCGCGGGCGGGCAGTTCACGCTCCACGTGACCGTCCCCGTAAACACATCCGCGACGGTCTATATCCCGGCCTCGTCTGTCGACGCGGTGCGTGAGGGCGCGGGGGCGTTGAGCGCGTCCGCGGGTGTGACCGTCAAAGGCATGGAGGATGGGTACGCCGTCGTAGAAGTGGGAAGCGGAGACTATACGTTCAGCGCGCCGCGGTAGAGCGTCGTGGCTGGCAGGCGCCGCGCGGTTACTCCACCTTCAGACTCTCCGCCGGACTTACCCGCGCCGACCGCACCGCCTGGTACGCAACGGTGCACAGGGCGATCGTGAAAGACGCGATACCGGTCAAAGCAAACAGCCACCAGCTGACGCTTACCCGGTAAGTGTACTCCGAAAGCCAGGCGTGCATGGCCCACCAGGCGAGGGGAGACGCGATGACGAAGGCAATCACGATCAGCTTCATAAAGTCCTTGGAGAGAAGCGTGGCGATGTTGGCGATGGTCGCGCCCAAAACGCGGCGGATGCCGATCTCGCGGATCCGGCTCTCGGCCATGTAGGCGGCCAGGGCAAAAAGACCCAGGAACGAAATACAGATCGCCAGACCGCTAAAGATCGCGGCCAGGGTGCCGAGGTGTTGCTCTTCCCTGAATTTATGGCCGTATTCCTCGTCCACGAATTTATATTCGAAGGGGTAGCCGGGATTATACTTTTTAAAGACCTCTTCTATCCGGGCAAGGTTTTCTTCCGTGTTACGAAGTGGGTTCAGCCGGAAGGTGAGCGCGCCGAAGAATTGGGTGGTTCCCGCGATGACCGTCGGCCAGACCGGGTAGTAGGGGGAGCCGTGTATAAAGTCTTTCACGACACCGACGACGTGGAACCGGCACGAACCCATGGTGACGACCTGTCCCAGGGGCTTTTTAAAACCCATGGTGTGCAGCGCCGCTTCCGTCAGCACCAGGGCGTTTGTATCCGAAGGGTAGCGGAGGACGTCGATGTCCCGTCCCTGGAGTACGCGCAGACCGATGGTCGAGGCAAAGTTCCGGTCCTCCAGATAATACGTAAAATCCTGGCGTGTTCCGGCGGGCTGGCCCGTCCAATGAAAATCGGAAATGTCGTTCCAGGCATCGGTGACGGGGGCATTGGTTTTTGTAAAGCCGGTAATGGCTCCCGAGGTTTGCATACCGGTTTCGATGGCGGCCAGGTTTTTCCTGATGTCGCCGTTGATGTATATAAACAGCAGGTTTTCCTGCGCATATCCCGCATCCCGGTGACGGGCGAACCAGACCTGCCGGTAAATGACGATGGTACAAATCACCAGGGCAATGGCAATGGTAAACTGAAAGACGACGAGCACCTTCCGGGGCGTAACCAGGCCAAATGCACTTTTGAACGTGCCTTTCAGCACTTGTATGGGTTGATAGCTGCTGAGGTAAAACGCCGGGTAACTGCCCGCGATCATGCCGGTGAACAAGACAAACCCCACCGCGAAGACCCAGAACCAGGGATCGGTGTATGGGATGGTGAAAGTTTCATCGATCAGTTTGTCGAACCGGTCCATACACAAATGGGCGACGCCCAGCGCGATCAGACCGCCCATGGCGGCCACCAGGATGGATTCCCCCAGGAACTGCCAGACAAGGGCGCCCTTCCCCGCCCCCATGACCTTCCGGATACCCACTTCCCTGGCGCGGCGCATGCTCCTGGCCGTACTCAGGTTCATGTAATTGACACAGGCGATTAAGAGGATAAAGGCGGCGAGCACACCCAGGGTCTTTACGAAATTGATCATCCCCCCTGTTGCGACGCCGTCTACAAAATTGGAATACAGCCGCCACTTTTTGATGGGATGGAGGAAAAGCTGGTTGGCTACGGAAGGGTCGTTGATCGCGGTGATCGACGAAAAAAGCCGGTCGGCTGTTTGCTCCGTCACGCCCGGTTTGAGGAGCACATAAGTGATGACGCTGTTGTTGATCCAATCGTGGTTTTCCCAACCGATTTCCTTCATATAGGACCAGGGAACGAGATAGCTGAAACTGAACCGGCTGTTGGCAGGCACCGGTTTTAAAAGCCCGGTCACGGTAAAAAGCTGGTTGCTGTCGAGGCTGACGGTCTTTCCCAGCGGATCGGCGTCTCCGAATATTTTTTTGGATAGCGCCTGGGTGAGGACAATGGAGTGTGGCCTGGCCAGGGCCGTGGCCGGGTCGCCTTCCTGGAGGGGGAGGCTGAAGATGGAAAGGAAGTCGTTGTCCGTTAAGTATCCCCAGGCCCGCAAGTGGTCGTCCCCCACGTTAAAAAGGAAGGAACCAACCCACTCCGTACGGGCCACCCTTTCGACTTCGGGGTATTGCGACCGGAGGACCGGGGCAAGGGGCATGGGCGTGCTTCCCCAGCATTCCAGCCTGCCGTCGATCATTGCCTTGTCCATGACCTGGTAGATCCGGTCCTCGTTTTTATGAAAACGGTCGTAGGTTAGGTTGTTGCGGATGACGATCAGGAGCAGGGTGGCGGCGGCCATACCCAGGGCCAGCCCCAGGATATTGATCAGGGAAAAGACCTTGCTGCGAAGAAGGTTGCGGTAAGTGGTCTTGAACTGGGTGCGGAGCACGCTTTTGGCGGGGAGCCACCGCGCGGGGGGCCTTCGGCCGGCGGACCAGGCGGATACCGCGCCGGCGGGGCGGCCCCCGCGCGGGGTCGCCGGCTCCGCGCCCAGCGGATCTTCGTCGAGCGCATCCAGCCTCAGCTGAAGCCTGTCCACGGCCTCGTCGGCGCCCTCGCCGTTTTCATCAAGCCCCCACAAGGCCTCAAGGAGCTGCAGGGAAAACTGCCGGCCCCCGTCTTCTTCCAGGAGTGCGGAAAGTTCCCTAAGCTCTTCCTCCGTGGCTTCCCCGGAGAGTTTCCGGGCAATCAGCCGCCAGATGTAGTCCTTGTCCTTCATGGCACCGAAAAATACAACTTTGCGGCGGCGGAGGGGCCTTAATTTTTTTTACGTAACCGAATAGTTACCTATATTTGAAGCATGGAAAACGCGCCCGTCATCGTCGAAAGACTGATCAATGCACCGGTCTCCAGGGTCTGGAAGGCCCTTACCGACAAAGCCCAAATGAAAGAGTGGTATTTCGATGTCTCGGACTTCCAACCGGTGGTGGGGTTCGAGTTTTCGTTTTCCGGGGGCAAGGACGATAAAAGGTTCCTCCATCTGTGCCGGGTAACCGAAGCGATCCCGGAGCGGAAGATTGCGTATACATGGCGGTACGACGGTTATACCGGGGATTCCCTTGTCACCATCGAGCTTTTTGAACAAGACGGCAAAACACGTGTGCATCTGACACATACCGGGCTGGAGACCTTCCCGCAAGAAACCGGTGACTTTGCCAAGGGCAATTTTGTGGTGGGCTGGACACAGATTATCGGGACGTCCCTGCCGAAATTCGTGGAATATAGTTAACTTGGTAGCAAATGTCTTCGCCATCTGACAAGGATACGCTTGCTATTTTCCGTGAATTGTCGGTGCACGGCAGCGAGGCAGCGCTTTGGCGTTTGCATGCTCTATACTATCCCCGTCTTTTTGCTTTTACCCTTTCCCTGGTCCGCGTAAAGGAAACCGCCGAAGAGCTCGCCAGCGACGTCTTTGTAGATATATGGGAAAAACGCGCCCTGCTCCTGGACGTGTCCCGCCCCGTGGCCTACCTGTTTGTCTGCGCCCGCAATAAGGCGCTCCGGCACCTGCAACGGCCTTCCATCTCCTGGGAATCCTTTGACGATCTCCCCAATCTGGAGTGCGCCCTGGAGCGGGGCCCCCACGAAATGCTCATCTCCTCCGAAATGCTCCGGGTGATCAATGAAGCCATCAAAGCCCTGCCCCCCAAGTGCCGGGTGATCTTCCGCCTTGTCAAGGAAAACGACCTCAAATACAAGGAGGTCGCCGAACTACTGCATATTTCGGAGAAAACCGTCGAGAACCAGATGGGCATCGCTTTTAAGAAGCTCAGCGCCAGCATACCCTTCAAGCTCGCGTGAGCGGGCCCGCGAGCGGCGCGGCGCAACCGCGCCAAAAATTATTTTTCCTCCCCTTGGGGGTACACCCCCCCAACCTGTCTCCTTGTAAGGAGAAGCCACGCTTATGCCCTTAGCCAGGTTATGGGAACTATTAGCCCGAAAGTACAACGACGGCCTTTCGGGGCCGGAACAGGAAGAACTGGATCAGCTCCTGAGCGAACATCGTGATGCCCTGGAGCTCAATGAAATATTGACGCGATCGGAGGATTTGGGGGTGAAAAAGCTGACGACGGCCATGGATGAGGCCCGGAGCAGGGAATGGATCGCGAGCCGGATAGAGAAAAAAGAGACAGAGCCGGTCGATTTCGGCATGCCCGTCCGTCCCTTGTACAAACGCCAGGGTTTTGTCTGGGCGATGGTCATCGGGATTTTCATTGGCGCGGGCTTCTGGCTGTACCGGATCAGCCGCCCGGGAACACCGCCGGCGGAGAAACCCAACCAGGTCGCGACGAGTTTGTCAAAAACGAGGATCACGTTGCCGGACGGGACGTTTGTGGTGCTCAACAAAAACAGCCAGATCAGCTATAACCGGGACTTTGGCGTCCGTCAAAGGGAAATCACCCTGACGGGGGAAGCATATTTTGATGTCGCCCGGAACGAGTCGGTTCCGTTGGTGGTCAAGGCGGGTCCAGTGCACATTACGGTGCTGGGTACCGCCTTTAACGTCCGGGCGTATGCGGCGGATTCGACCATCGAAACATCGCTGATCCGCGGGTCCATAGAAGTGAGTTCTTCGGGGGATCCGGGACGGACGATCCTGATGCGTCCCTATGAAAAGATCGTGTTTAGCAAAGCACCGGCGGCAAACACCCGCAAGGCAAAGGAAGAGCCTTCGTTCGTGATGCTCGACCGGATAAAACCCAACACGGCGGACAGCAGCATCAACGAGATCGTGTGGACGCAGGACCGTCTTGTGTTTCAAAAAGAACCCTTTCAAAGCGTGGCCTGGAAAATGGAGCGCTGGTATGGGGTGAAGATCAATTTCAGCGACACGGGTTCGCGGAATCTTCTCATCACAGGTTCCCTGGAAAAAGAAAACCTGGCGGAGGCCCTGAACGCCTTACAACAACTCTCGCCCTTCGACTATACAGTGGACCGGGGCGTCGTAACGATAAGCAAACGCCATTAATCACCAAATACCCACTGCATGAAATAGCCGACTGTACACAACGAGAAAGGGAGATGCTGCAACATCCCCCTCCTTTTTACTGCCAGGAAATGGGAGCCCCTGCTAGAGCGTTCCCCATTTATTTACCTAACAATCATAAAGATATGATTTTCTCCCTAACTAATTGCTTGCGGAGGGCGCCCGGCTTTTCCGCCAAAACGAGATGGTTTATGAGAGTTTCTTTGGTCGCTACTACTGTTTTTGCCATGCACATGACCTTATGGGCCCACTCACAAAAAACGATGTCATTCACGGCAAAAAAGGAAACTTTAAGAGATGTATTGACGCTGATCGAACAAAATTCCGACTACCGGTTTTTATACAGCGACAACCCGGTCTTTGAAAAGGACCGGTTGACGGTCCGGGTCATTAATGCCGGGATTGACGAGGTCATGACCAAGATCCTGGCCGGTACGGGTTTGCGCTACACGGTCAATAGCAAAGACCTGGTCGTGCTGTCGACCGGTGGACTGGTGGACAACTTCCGCTCGGTGACCGGTGTGGTTACCGGCGACCAGGGAGCGCCCATACAGGGTGCAAGCATTACGGTCAAGGGCTCGAACAAGGGCACGACCACCAATGCCAACGGTGAGTTTACAATCGATGCATCCCCCGACGACGTGCTGGTGTTTTCCTTTGTCGGTTACCTGACACAGGAGGTGAAGGTGGGGGGCCAAACCTCGATCCGGATCGAGCTGTTACATGGGACGAAGTCGATGGAAGAAGTGGTCGTCGTCGGGTATGGCACCCAAAAGCGGGTCAACCTGACGGGTGCGGTGGCTACCGTCGGCGCGGACAAGTTGGAGAACCGGCCGATCGTCAACCTTGCCGACGGCCTTGTGGGGTTGATCCCGAACCTGAACGTCAACCTGGGTAGCGGGCAGCCGGGGATTGAAGCAAAGTTCAACATCCGGGGGTTGTCGACCATCCAAAGTAATGGCAACGCCAACACGTCTCCCCTGGTCCTGGTGGACGGCGTGCAGCGCGACCCCAACCTCATAGATCCCAACAATGTCGAAAGCATCACGGTACTCAAAGACGCCTCTTCCGCCGCCATCTATGGCGGACGCGCGGCGTATGGGGTAATCCTGATCACGACCAAAAACGCAAAGCGAGGAGCGGGACCGCAGATCTCTTATTCCGGTTCCTACACGACCTCCCGGCCGACGAACCTGCCCAAATACGTAGACTCGAAGGGGTACATCGACCTTTTCAACAGCGCCCAGCGGACGGGTGCCGCGACGGGAGGGTATACCAGCAGCGATCCCCTGACGGCCACGGATTCCACGCTGGCGGCCGCCTATCGCGCAAACCCCGCGCAGAACCCCGACGCCTATGTCGACCCGGGGAACCCCAATCGCTATCGCTATGTCGGTAATACGGACTGGGTAAAAGTATTGTATCCCGGCTGGGCGCCCCAGCAGGAGCATTTTGTCTCCTTGTCCAACAGCGCCGGGAAAACTTCTTATGTCGCGAGCATGGGCTATTTCGACCAGGACGGCCTGGAGAAGGTGGCCAAGCAGGTGTACCAGCGGTATACACCCAGCCTCAAGATCAATTCGGACATCACTACCTGGCTGAACGCCGACCTGTCGATGTCGATGACCCATACGAGCAACAACCAGGGCGCGGCGACCCGGATCGGCCAGGGCGGCCCCACCAACGGTTCCTGGATACCCGGTGACCTTCGGCCATTGCAACCGGTCTACAACCCGGACGGACACTTCTCGGGGCAAGGGAACTATTCCAACCCCGTGGCGATCCTGACGCTGTCCGGCCGGGACATCGACACCCGCAACGACTATTGGGTCACGGGCAGGGTCAACCTCAAACCCGTCCGGCACCTGACGGTCACCGGCGATTATACCTGGAACGCCTTTACCGACTTTGACAAAGCCAACCTGATCCCCTTTAACGAGTACGGTGTGAATGGCGCCTTCCTGGATATTTTTCCTTGGACAAACCCCTCCCAGGTCAGCCAGTACACCCAAAACAATTATTATACGGCGCTCAACGCCTACGCGACCTATGAAAACACCTGGGGTAAACACTACGTCAAGGTCCTGGGTGGGTACAACCAGGAATACCAGCACTACAAGGTGGATACCTCCATTACACACGACCTGATCGATCCTTCGGTACCGGCCATCGGCGCGAACAACGACCCCAAGCCCACGGTGACGGGTCAGGAAACGGACTACGCCCTGGTCGGTACCTTTTACCGGGTGAACTACGTGTATGACCAGCGGTTTATGTTGGAGGTCAATGGGCGTTATGACGGCACGTCCCGTTTTTCGCCCAGCCACCGGTATGTGTTCTCTCCTTCCGCTTCCGCCGGTTGGGATATTGCCCGGGAAAGCTGGATGAAGGGGCTGAGCGGCAAGATCGACGAGCTGAAGATCCGGGCGTCGTACGGGGTCCTTCCCAACCAATTGGCGCCGACAGGCGTATCCGCGTTTTACCAATATCCCTACCTGGCGACGATGACCACCGGCACGGTCCCCTACCTCTTTAACGGACAGCCGGGCGTTACCGTGGCAGCCCCCGCCTTGGTGAGCCCTAATTTTAGCTGGGAAAAAGTAGAAACCCAAAACCTCGGTCTTGACTATTCGCTGCTGAACGACCGTTTGAGCGGTAGCCTGGATTATTTTGTCAGCTATACAAAAGACATCCTGGTTCCCAGCGCCCAACTGCCGGCGGTGTTGGGCACCAGCGCTCCCCTGGCCAATGCCGCCGACCTGCGGACCAACGGCTGGGAGGCGAGCATCACCTGGAAGGACAATGTCCTGAACAAAAAACTGTTCTACAGCGTCACCCTGGGTCTGTCGGACAACTACAGCACCATCACCCGCTACGGGGGCAACCCCACCGGCAGCATCTCCTCCGGTACCTACCGGGTCGGCGAAAGACTGGGAGAAATCTGGGGCTATACCACACAAGGGTTTTATAAAACGGACGCCGAGGCCCAGGCCGTGGACAATTCCGCCCTGGCGGGGTACACGTGGCTGGCGGGAGACATCAAATACGCCGACCTGAACCACGACGGGAAGATCGGTTACGGGAACAATACCGTGTCGAACCCCGGCGACCAGCGCATCATCGGCAATTCCACGCCCCGGTACAAGTTCGGGTTAAACCTCAACCTGGCGTACAAAGGCTTTGACTTTGCGGCCTTCGCCCAAGGGGTCCTGAAGGCAAAATACAACCCGGTGCAGAGCAACGTCTTCAATCCTTTTCCCTACGACGAATACGGCATCCCCTATTCTTATGCCACCAACAGCTGGAGCCCATCCAACCCGAACGCATACTTTGCCCGGCCAAGGTTTGCGGGGTACGGGAATGAACAAACCCAAACCAAATTCCTGCAAAACGCCGCTTTTGCCCGCGTCAAACAGCTGACCCTTGGCTACAGCCTGCCCAAGGCCTTGTTGGGCCGTTACAGCATACAAAGGGTACGGGTGTACGTGACCGGCGCCAACCTGATTACGATCACCTCCCTCTTCAAGGGTATCGATCCGGAGATCGCCAACTACCAGGGCGGGTACAATACCTACCCGGTCAACAAGTCGGTGTCCTTTGGTCTGCAGGTTACGTTATAGCAAGTGTTCACAAAAAAATGTAAACAATGACAACAAAATCCTTTATATACATTCTTTTGGGCGGAGGTCTTGTCCTGGCCTCCTGTAAAAGGGAAAAGTTCCTGGACCGGAACCCCATCAGCAACATCAGCCCGGAGAATTTCTTCACGGATGAGACCGACCTGCAACTGTATTGTAACCAATACTACGGCAAACTTCCCGTCCAGAATTTCGTGGATGCGGACGATACGTCGGACGACAAGGCCAACCAGTCCATCAATCAATTCCTGGCGGGGACGTATACCGTCCCCAGCGCCGCGGCCGGTACAACCTGGGATTTCAGCTTTAACCGGACGCTGAACTTCTTTTTGGCCAACTATCAAAAGGCGGCCGTGACCGACAGCGTTAAAAACATCTATGTAGGTGAAACCGACTTTTTCCTGGCCCTCGACTACTGGAACAAGGTCAAGTTGTACGGGGACGTGCCCTTTATCAATACCTACATTACCGATACTTCTACGTCCGTCCTGTATGCGGGCAGAACACCGCACAAACAGGTCATGGATTCTGTCCTTAACTACCTGAATTTTGCGGTGGCCCACCTGCCCCTCCCGGCCAATGCCGCCAAGGGCCGGCTCAATATGTACCAGGCCCTGGCACTGAAAGCCAGGATATGTCTCTGGGAAGGGACCTACCGGGAATACTTTGGCGTAGGGGACCAGACGTCCTACCTGCAAGCAGCGGCCGCGGCGGCGGAACAGATCATGGCGTCCGGTTTGTACAGCCTGTACAGCACGGGTAACCCCGGAAGCGATTATTACAACCTGTTTATCCAGCACGACCTAAGCACCAATCCCGAAGCCATCATGCCCATGCTGTTCAGCACCAACGTCCTTATGAACGGTGTGGACCGTACGCTGGGCGAGTCCGGCGACGGATACAGCAAGGACTTTGTACGCAACTTCCTGTGCACGGACGGGCTGCCCACGGCCCTGAGCCCCTTATATAAGGGCGACGACTCTCTCGACGAGGAAATCATCAACAGGGATCCCCGTTTGAAGCAGCAGATCGCCACCCGCGGCTTTGACTTCCTCGCCGGGGACACCATTTCCCTGCCGCGCATAGGGACGACCGTTACGTCCACCGGCTATCAGTGCATCAAGGGCCGGTCTTCCCTTATCACCGACTGGAACGCCAACGCGTCTACGCTGGAGTTCTTTATTTTCCGTTACGCAGAAACGCTCCTGATCGACGCCGAGGCAAGGGCCGAGCTCGGCACCTGCACCCAGGCGGTGATCGACGGCACCATCAATTTGCTCCGCGCCAGGGTAGGCATGCCGCACATGATCATCGCGAGCCTGGTGCGCGACCCCAATTCGCACTTCCCCAACGTCCCCGTCCTGATCGACGAGATCCGCCGGGAGCGCCGCGTGGAGCTGGGCGCCGAGGGCTTCCGTTTTGACGACCTCCACCGCTGGAAGGCCGGTACGTTGATCAACAACCCCGAAACCATCCTGGGGATCAAGCTCCTGCCGCAAGTACGGGCGGAATACCCCGCCAGCCAGGTAAGCAGCATCGTGGTCGACGCCAACAACTATGTGCGGGTATATCCCAGCATCACCGCCCGCGTATGGGCCGATAAAATGTATCTCTATCCCATACCTACGGGGGAAATAACGCTTAACCCCAACCTCGTACAAAATCCGGGGTGGTAATCGTCGCAGTCGTTTTGGAAAATCGGGAGGGCCCTTTCGGGGGCCTTCCTTTAACTTCGTCGCATGAAAAAATGTCTCATCCTCCCGTTGGCCCTCCTCGCCACGGGCGTCTTTGCCCAGTCCAACCACGTCCTCATCCAACCGGGTGACAGCAAGGCCGACATTATCCGCAAGGCCGCGAACGTCGTCCCTTCGCCCCGGCAACTGCGCTGGCAGGAGCTGGAGCTGACGGCGTTTGCGCATTTCGGCATGAATACGTTTACCAACCGGGAGTGGGGGACCGGGAAGGAAGATCCCCGGACATTCAACCCCGATCAACTGGACGCGCGCCAGTGGGTGCGGGTGTTGAAGGAAGCGGGTTTCAAACAGTTGATCATTACTGCCAAACACCACGACGGGTTTTGTTTGTGGCCCAGTGCATATACCGAACATTCCGTCAAGAACAGCCCTTATAAGGGAGACGTTGTGAAAGCGGTGGCCGACGCCTGTCACGAATACGGGGTGGGTTTTGGCGTTTACCTCTCTCCCTGGGACAGAAACAATCCCGACTATGGGGACTCGGAAAAATACAATACCTACTTCATGAACCAGCTGACCGAGCTCCTGACCCACTACGGGCGCGTGGACGAAGTCTGGTTCGACGGCGCCAACGGCGAAGGCCCCAACGGCCGGAAGCCGGTCTATGACTTCAATGCCTGGTATGCACTCATCAGGAAACTCCAGCCCGCGGCCGTCATCGCCATCATGGGACCGGACGTTCGCTGGGTGGGGACAGAGTCCGGTTATGGACGGACAACCGAATGGAGCGTCATCCCCGCGGATGCCAACATGTTGAAGAAGATCGCCGACAATTCCCAGAAAGACGCGGCCTACGCCCCTGCGGGAGACAAGACCGCTGAAGACCTGGGGAGCCGCGACAAGATCCTTGCCGCCCAAGGCCTGGTCTGGTACCCGGCCGAGGCGGACGTATCCATCCGGCCGGGTTGGTTTTACCACGCGGACCAGGATTCGGAGGTGAAAAGCGTCGACAAGCTGATGGACATTTATTTCTCCTCCGTGGGCCGGAACTGCACCCTCCTGATGAACATCCCGCCCAATACCCATGGGTTGATCAGCGACAGCGACGTCACCCGCCTGAGGGCCTGGGCGCTTGCGCGCAACGCCATCTTTGCGCACAACCTTGCGGCGCACGCACACGTGACCGCCAGCAGCGGGCAGCATGCGGCGGCCGTGCTGGACGACAAGTACGAGACGTATTATCTCTCCGGCGATACGACGGCGACGCTGCAGTTTACACTGGCGAAGCCCACCGCGTTTAACGTCCTGCTTCTTCAGGAAGAGATCACCGTAGGGCAGCGGATAGAATCCTTTGTGCTCGAATATAAAGACGGAGACGATTGGAAAGAAATCACCCGGGGGACCACGGTGGGGTACAAACGCCTGCTGCGCTTTCCCTCCGTGACGGCCGGCGAAGTGCGGTTACGCATCCTGTCTTCCCGGACGGAGCCGACGCTCGCGGCTTTCGGTTTATACGCGGCGCCCGGCGCGGAGTGAACCCGGCCGCGGCGCGTCGTACGCTAGGCGTGCCCCGCCCTCGCCCTGGAGAACTGTTGGTTCGTCATCCCCAAAAAGGTCGCCACGTGACGGGCCTCCGCCCGTTCAAGCACCAGGGGATGATCCTGGACAAACTGGACATAGCGCTCCGGCAGGGGTGTCGTGAGCAACTCCATATAACGGTAATACCACGCGATAAAATCCCGTTCGACGAGGGTCCGTACCAAGTGTTCGATCGACGGGTGGTCCCGGGCCAGCATACCCAGCACCGCGTAGGGAAGCAGGAACAATTCGGTGCGCTCCATGGCCACAAGGCTGCAGCGGACAGGTCTGCCGGTGAGCACGGGTGGAAGGTCGGCGGCAAAGGCATTGTCGAAGTAAAATCCTTCGGTCACCTCCCGCCCCTCGCGCAAACGGTATTTGCGTAGGTATCCTTCCGAAATAAAAGCCAGGTGGTGCGCGCTGTCTCCTTCCCTGATCCAGGGCTGGCCCCGCTCCAGACGAAGAATGCGGATCGTCTTTGCCAGGGCCATCTGTACCTCTTTCGCCAGCGGCACAATGTCGTTGATGGTGTTGAAAAAGTCGTTCAAGGGGCAGCCTTTGTATCTAAAAAACGATGGCTTGTCGCCGAAAAGAGGGCTCGTTGGGCTTATAGTTTTGTTAAAGGGCTGTCGTACATTTATCCCATGAGACTTACCCTATTTCTGATCGCCTTTTGTACAGCAGTTACTACCAACGGCCAGTCCATCACGCTGTCCATCGGCCCTTCGCAGCCGGTGGGTGCTTTTGCCAGCCAGAACGGAGCGCAGGAAGGTGCCGGTCTCGCCCGGATTGGCGGCGTATTGGACCTCTCTTATCAACACCCGTTGCACGGGGGACCCTTTGGGTTTTCCGCGGGGTTAAGGGCCCGGCTGAATCCGATGAACGAAGACGCGAACCTGGCGTATCCCAAAAGCCGGGATACGGGGTATACCTATACCGTGGACAAAACATCGTGGGAGGCAGGAGGGATTTTTGTGGGTGCTTATTATAGGAAAGCGCTTTCGTCAAAGCTCTCTGTCGAGGCGGGCGTATCGGTCGGCGGTGTCTATACCGTCCTGCCGGCCCTGAGCGCCACCGGGTTGCGGAAGTCGGTCCTGTACCCCGGCAGCCAGGACTACCAGACCGTCCGCGCGAACAAGGCACACGCGCTGGCACCCTCCATTTTGCCGAGGTTGGGGATCCGTTATCCGCTGACCTCCCATTTTTCCTTCACGCTTCATGCCGCTTTTTGTTACCTGCGGCCTACGTTCAAAAACATAACGGAATGGGTCGAGTCGACCCAGGGGCTCAACGTTCCCGGGCTGTATTCTTTTGCCAACTCCGCCGGTCCGATTATCGGATACGACCAAACCCGGAACATCACGCAAAGCATGTGCACGGTGGACCTGGATGCGGGGTTGTCCTTACGGTTGTAACAGCGCGTCGAAGAGTATTTCGATGGGGTGCATTGCTTTTTTCTCCGCCCCATCCTTGATCTGGTGACGGCAACTGGTGCCGGGGGCCGCGATGAGCACCTCCGGGGCGGCGCTCCGCACGGCCGGCAGCAACACCAGTTCCCCGATCTTTTGGGACAGGTCGTAGTGTTCCCGCTCGTACCCAAAGGATCCCGCCATGCCGCAACAACCGGAAGGGATCGTTGACACGGTGTAGTTCTTTGGTAATGACAGGAGCTTGACCGACCCCGCCACGGACGTCAATGCCTTTTGCTGGCAGTGCCCGTGTAATTTGATTTGCCGGGTCCCCGTCGTGAACTGTTCGCTGCGGATATGCCCGCGGTCGATCTCCCGGGCGATAAAGTCGTCGATAAAGAAGGTATTCCGGGCAAGGGTGCGGGCGGTGTCCAGTTGCTCGTCCGACGCCAGGTCTATGTATTCATCCCTGAAGGTGAGGATGGCGGAAGGCTCGATCCCGATCAGGGGTGTTTCCTCCGTGACGAGCGGGCTCAATAAGCGGATGTTTTCCTGGGCGATGGTCTTGGCCTTACGGATCAGGCCTTTGGACAGCCAGGTGCGGCCGCTCTCCAGGTGTTCGGGGATGATGACTTCATAACCCAACCTTTCCAGGAGCTGGATGGCCTTTATACCAATGGCGGTGTCGTTGTAGTTCGTGAATTCGTCGCAGAACAGGTACACCTTGCGCCGCGCCACGGTGTCCCGCCGGTGCTTCGCATACCACGCACGCAGCGTCGTCTTATACAGTGTGGGCATCGATCTTTTTTGCGCAAATCCCGACACCTTTTTGATCAGCGACCCGGTCAGCCGGTTGGTCACCATAAAATTATACAGACCGGGCGCTATCGCGCCCAGGGCCGCGGACCGGGAAAATTCCGCGATCAGCTTCGCCCGGAATGGCACGCCGTTGGCGTCGTAGTAGTGTTGCAGGAACTCGGCCTTGAGTTTGGCGACATCCACGTTCGACGGGCACTCCGACTTACAGCCCTTACAGCTCAGGCAAAGGTCCATGACCTCGTAAATTTCCTTATGATCGTACCGGTTGGCCTTCGGGGACCGCGTCAGAAACTCGCGCAGGATGTTGGCACGCGCGCGGGTCGTATCTTTTTCGCTCCGGGTCGCCATGTAGGAGGGGCACATCGTCCCCCCGCTCAGCTGCGTTTTCCGGCAGTCTCCCGACCCGTTGCATTGTTCCGCGGATTGCAGGATGTCGTTGCCTTCAAAGCGGAAGATGGTAGGAAAAGTGGGTGTATGCTGCCCAGGCGTATACCGCAAATGCGTGTTCATGGGCGGGGTATCCACGATCTTGCCCGGGTTGAAAATACCCTGGGGGTCCCAGGTCTTTTTAACCTCGCGGATCAAGGCGTAGTTCTTTTCCCCGACCATCTGGCGGATGAACTCGCCCCTTAGCCGTCCGTCACCGTGTTCGCCGCTCAGGGAGCCCTTGTACTTTTTGACAAGGGTGGCGATTTCCTGGGCAATTGTCCGGAACATCGCGTTGCCCTCCTCCGTTTTGAGGTTCAGGATGGGCCGGAGGTGGATCTCCCCGCTGCCTGCGTGGGCGTAGTGAACCGAATAAAGACCGTAGCCTTTCAGGATCGCGTTAAACTCGCGGATGTATTCGGGAAGCTCCTGGACGTCCACCGCGGTATCCTCGATGACCGGGACCGCCTTGTTGTCTCCGGGCATGTTACCCAGCAGACCCAGCCCTGCTTTCCGCAGGTTCCATACTTTTTTGGTATCCTCACCGAGCAACAGGGGGAAATGGAAACCGAGCCCTTCCGCCCGCATATCCGCTTCCACCTTTGCCGCCAGGGCGCGGACTTCGTCCACGTCGTGCCCCCGCAGCTCCACCACCAAGATGGCCCCGGGATCACCCTGGACAAAAAAACGGTTTTTGCTTTGTTCGATATTCCCCTTGGTACATTCCAGGATATAATGGTCGATCAGCTCGCTGGCCGTCGGGTGGTACTTCAGCGCAATCAGGTTCGCCCTCAGGGACTCGTCCACGGTATTGAAATGGACGCACAAAACACCCGCCTCCCCCGGAGGGAGCGGGACGACATTGAGCTTGATCTCGGTGATAAAGGCAAGGGTGCCTTCCGAGCCCGCAATGAGTTTGCAAAAGTTAAAGTCAGGACCGCCCAGGGTAAACGGCGCGGTGTTCAGCAACACGTCCAGGGCATACCCCGTATTCCTTCTTTCGATCGAAGGTTTGGGGAATTCCCGGCGAATCTCGTCCTGGTTATCGGTTTGACTGAGCAGCCGGCGTACCGTCCGGTAGATGTTGGCCTCCAGGGTTTCTCCTTCGCATTTGGCATGAAAGGCGTCGATATCCAGGGCTTTGAAAACGGTCTCGGACCCGTCGCTGAGCAAGGCCTTGACTTCCAAAAGGTGCTCCCGCGTACTGCGATAGACGACCGAATTGGAACCGCAGGAATTGTTCCCCACCATGCCGCCGATCATCGCCCTGTTGGCGGTGGACGTCTCCGGTCCGAAAAACAGGCCGTGCGGTTTGAGGAACATATTCAGCTCGTCGCGGATCACCCCCGGTTGTACCCGTACCCAGCGCTCTTCCTTATTCAGTTCCAGGATCTGCGTAAAGTTTTTGGACACGTCGACGACAATCCCGGAGCCCACCACCTGTCCGGCCAGGGAAGTACCCGCCGTACGGGGGATCAGGGAAACCCCTTCGGTCCGGGCGAATGAAATAAGCTTGTGTATATCGGCTACGGTTTTGGGGATGGCTACGGCCAAAGGCATTTCCCGGTAAGCGGAGGCGTCGGTGGCGTATAGGGTCCGCATCGCAGTGTCGTCATACACAAAACCCTCCATCTCTTCACCCAATTGCTTCAGTTTCGTCGTCATTGCTAGTAAATCTTCAAAATAGAGGTTAAAATTATGGAAATTATCTACGAGACGCCTTTGTAATTTAGCGGCCATGAAAGCCGCCCTCCTCGTTCTGACCGCCGCGCTCCTCTTTAGCACCGCGAACGCCCAACGCATTGCACCCGATGTCCTTTTCAATGGTGCACTGACCATCCAGCCCATCAACCACGCCACGATGGTGCTCACCTACAAAGGAAAGACGATCTATGTGGACCCCGCCGACGCCAGCCTCCTGAGCGGGCTGAACGACCCCGACCTCATCCTCGTCACCGACATCCACGGCGATCACTACAACGCCAAGGCCCTCGCGGCAATCCTCAAGCCCTCCACCATACTGATCGTCCCCAAAGCGGTAGCCGCGCTGCTCCCCGATGACCTGAAGGCCCGCGCAACCATTTTGAATAATGGGGAAAACATCAGCAAGCTCGACATCGGCATCACCGCCATCCCCATGTACAACCTGCCCGAAAGCCCCACCGCCATGCACACCAAGGGCCGTGGCAACGGCTACGTACTGCGTCTCGGTTCGCGCAACCTCTACATCTCCGGAGACACCCAAGGCATTCCCGAAATGCGCGCCCTCAAAAACATCGACGTCGCCTTCGTGTGTATGAACCTTCCCTATACGATGGACATCAAAGAAGCTTCCGATGCCGTCCTCGCCTTCAAACCCAAGATCGTATACCCCTACCACTACCGGGGACAGGGTGGCTTTGCCGACGTGGCCGGGTTCAAAACGCTTGTGGCCGCGGGAGACCCCTCTATCGATGTGCGTTTGAGGAGCTGGTATTCCTCCCAGGGCAAGTAACCTGCATTAACGTCCTGTTTGAAAAATTAATGGTTATGGATTAGAAAAAACTGGTATATTTACTGGCTGCCCTATCGTGTGCAGCACCCTCGGAATCCAAATACCCTAATGAAGACGTATGCGATACGTTGTCCTTTTGCTTATCTTCTGTATCTCCTTCGGCGTCCTTGACTCCGTGCCACACTACAGTGCCCGGACGGGCGCTGCCTACATAACGCACGCTCCCATTACCACCCTGCTCACCACCCCCATACTGATCACCCCGGAACCCGGTCTTATTAACCGTGCCCACCACCGGCCCCCCCTCCCCCGGATAGGCCGCCGTAGCACAAAGGCTGTGTCTGAGGATCTTTTGCATGGGATTGTCGAGCCGGGGGAGACGGTGCCTGCGGCGCCTTCCACCCTGAGCCGGGAGGCTTCGCCGGAGGCGCCGGCGCGTGGGGATTCGGCGGGGGCCGCCGCGGCCTTCGGCGCTGCGCCATCCGCTGCCGCACCGCCCGCCGCCATCGCGTCCACCACTACCGCGTCCGCCGCCACTGTGCCTTCCGCCGCCACTGTGCCTTCCGCCGCCACTGTGCCTTCCGCCGCCACTGTGCCTTCCGCTGCCGCGCCCTCCGCTACCGCACCTTCCGCTGCCGCACCTTCCGCTGCCGCACCTTCCGCTGCCGCCGCATTGGACGCCCCTGCCGCGCCCTCTACCGCTGCCGCGCCCTCTGCCGCTGCGCCGGATCCCACTGTCGCGAGCGAGCTTTTCGCCTCCGACCTGACCGCACCGTCTGTCACCACGGCGCCGTTTGCCGCGCCCTCCGCGCCTGAATCCCGCCTCACACTCGCCGCACTGGCGGCGCCGTCAGCGCCGACGCTCCGGGAATTTGCCCGGTCTGCGGTAGACAGAACCGGGACGCCCTTCTTTCGCGACACCATCCGGAACCTGCTGATGAACCCTGACGGCATCCGATTTGGGGGGATGGCAGGGCTAAACTGGTCGGGCGCTTCCGCCTCGGGAGCTGCGGGAAAAATCGGGGGACGGACGCTGACCGGGCTTACTTTAGGCGTCTTTGCCGATGTGCCCCTGAAAAAGAAATTATCCCTGCGGCCCAAGGCCCAGTACGCCTACCAAGGGTATCAGGCCGTAGTGAGCGGGCAACCCGTCAATATCCATGTGTCCTATTTTCATACGGCGCCCGACCTCGTGTATCATACGGATTGGATGCAAAGGCGCTTTTTTGTAGGGATGGGGCCCTATGCGGCCTACGCGGCAAACGGAACCTTTACGCTCAAGGGAATCAATACCGATATGACCTTTGGCAGCGGGGCCGGGGCAAACCTTCGCCGGATGGACTACGGGGTAGACGGAACGGCCGGGTTGCTCATGGACAGGAACTTCGTCATCAGCACGGAATTTGACCTGGGTGCCCGGAACATCGCGCTGGGAGATACGCGCATCCATACCCGGAGCGTGATGTTGACGGTTACGTATGTTTTCCGGAACCGGTCGCTGTTTTGACCGCGTCGCGGTACTTTCGTCCTTTCTTCAGACCTACTGTTGCCAATAACCCGCTGGTCTGCGTCTTTACCCAATAATTAAACACGAATTTTTCCCGGTCCCTTTCGATATAGATGGGAGCAGGTGATGTATTGGTGCCGGGCAAAAGCAGGTTGATCAGCAAGGATACCGCACGCCTGCGCCAGCCGCGTTTATTGAGCAGGCTAACGGTCAGCCCTTTGTAGTAAAAATGCATCGTACCATAGGCGGCGTATTTGTTACCCCTCCACCATGCAAAAACCGTATCGACTCGTCCCCCATTGATCTGCACCGCGGCTGCGGGCACGGATACCACGGAAAAACGGGTAAGGTCCATTGGTCCCGAGGTGACAGAGGCTGTAAAAAAGGAAAGCGAATCGCCATAGGCTTCCCGGTAGGAAAAATGATGGATGCGGCCGCCCAGGAGGCTGCCGCTGGCCTCCAGGCGAAGGGTGTCGCCGCCGGAATCGCGCCGGCCGCCGCCATCGCCGCGGGCGCCGCCAAAATCGCCGCGGGCGCCGCCGGAATCGCCGCGGCCGCCCCCACTGCGCAAGTGCGTCACCACCCCATGGATATCATCGATGGGAATGGTGCTCCACTGCCCGGTGGAAGCGGAGCGCTCGTGGTACGTGACGCTGTCGTGTTGCAGCAGCACGGTATCCACGCTCAAGGGAACCTTAAGCTTTTCGAGGAGCCGGGTAGGCATCGGTTTTTCGATGCCGTGACGGAACGGAATGTTTTTGTCCCTGACGGCGGACACCGTGGCTCCGCTGACCACTATGGATCGGACCCGGTAGGTGGAATCCCCGCCAGGTTCGGGAAACCGGATCCCGTTCAAGGTCACGGCTTGTCCCCTCACGGTTACGTAGTCGCCTTGCCAGCGGGCTTTGGCAAAGGTTTCGGCCTGGCTGAGCCGGGGCAGGAGCGAGAAGACATCCAGGGACAAACGACGGTCTGCGGCAGCCCAGGAGAGGTGCGCGGCGCTTGCGCGGATTTGCGGGCTGGTGTACACGACGCTTCCGTCTTGCAGGGTGACGTCACTCAATAATGTTTGCCAGCGGAGGGGCATACCCTTGTACAGGTGCATGGTGTCATGGTGAAAGATACCCGACAAACTTTCTGCCGTCACCAGTTGGTGGCCTTGGTGATACGCGAGTGTGCCGTTATCCCACAACAGGTGGATACTGGCGGTAACAACACCTTCCGCGAGGTGAACATCCGTCATCTGGCCGCCGACGGCAGCCTGGACCCGGAGCGTGTCCTTCAGGCCTGTGTAGGTATACCGGAGCGTTCCCTGCTCAAAACGAAGAACGCTGGCCGACAAGTGGCTAAAGTCGGTGGAGTGACATCGCATATCCAGGTGAATGTCGGGGAGACTTGCTAAAAGCGCCGGTGTTTGCAGGCGCAACCCGGACAGGACGATCCCTTCATCGGCGTCAAAAGATCCTGCCCCCACATGGACCAGCGAACCGGCGCTAAGACCGGTAAAACGAAGTCGCGCATGGTCCCAGGCGAGGAAGCGTCCTTCCGAACGGAGCCCGCTGAGGTCGATGGGTTGGATGGTGGTGTATATGGGTGTCCGGCCGGAGGGCTTTCGTACCACGATGCGGTCGATGCGAAGCCTGCCGACATGGAGGTCGGGCAACGCGCGCGGAGCGCCGGGGGCGCCGGCCGGGGCCGCACCCGGGGCCTGGCCTCGGGCCCCGCTGGCGCTGCTGTCCCGCACGATCAGTGTTTCGATGTGCAGGGAATCAAACCGGATAGCCCTCGTCCTTTGGTAAGCGTCCCAGTCCAAAACTTTCCATCGGATGTTGTTCGCCTGTATATCCAGGCCGGATGTCGTGGTGAAGCGGGCGTGATCGCCTGTGCTGAGTTGCCGGAGGCCATCGAATCGGTAGCCGTGTACGGTGACCGAAAATGTAGCCGACGACAGGTTCATGTCGCCGATCTGCCACTCAGGGATGGCGTGTTTGATGTCGACGAGGCTGTCGCTGATGAAAAACTGGTTGAGCAGGATGTGGGTGCTGAGACCGGTGACGTTCCCCTCCATGCGGCCGGCCGACCGGTAGTGGGCGGAGCCGCGGGTAATCCGGAAGTCGGCGACGTCAATGAGTTCGCTGACGTTGTGCAGCGTCTTATAAAAGAGCGCCAGCTTGGCGTCCGAAGGAGGAGCAAGCGGGGCGGAGGCGCCCGCCGGGCCATGAGGGGCCCCGCCGCCCGCCGGGCTGCGCGGAGCCGAAGCGCCCTTGAGCGCGCCGCCCGGACCGCGGTCTGAAAGGGCCGCAGCCGTCGGTGAGCCGCCTGGGCTGCGGGGCGCCGAAGCCGCAGCCGCCGGGGCGCTGCCCATGGCCGCCGCGCCAAGCGCCACCCCACCCCGATCCTCCATAGAAATACTCGGCTCCTCCAGCTCCGCGCCGGAGGCGCGAATGTGCCGCTGCAGCAAGTCGCCGAGGCTGATGTGGCGGAGCACCAGCGCGGGCGCCTGGAAGCGAACGTCCTTATCGGACCGTCCGGGGAGGGTGGGGGCGTAGACGACATCCCGGAATACGGCGTCTTCCCCGTGGATGGTAAAGTGGCCGATGGAGAGTTTGTAAAGACCATCCTTGGTAAGGAAGCTGATGGAATCAAGCTTGATCCGGACGCTGTCGGTGACCAGGGTGGGGTCGTGGAGCGGGTTGATGTCGAGGTTGAAGACGCTCAGGTTGACCTTTTGTGTGGAAGCGCTGGACTGTTGTTTGCCCTGGAACGCCAGCGCCCCGTCGATGACATCGATAAAACGGACGTTGATGTGTTTGAACAGGCTGTTTTTATATCGAAGCTGACCCAGCGTGTCTTTGGGGGGCTTTTGCCCGTTATAGGCGGGTAGGGAAAGTACCGGGTTGACAACGGTCACGGTGTCGAGCAGCAGCTCTTCCTTCTGATAGATGGCGGGCAGGTGGCGGGAGTTGAAAAAAAACTGGTCGGCCGTCAGGACGATATCGCGGCTTGTATCGGAGTGCTGCCGGAAGGTAAAGGAATCCAGCTCGAAACGCTGCCCCCTGCTGTTGAACCGGAGGCTCGCGAAGTCGATCTCGTTTTTGCCGCCGGCAAAGGTCCAGTGCTGGGGGCCCATGAAGAGGGCTACCTTGTCCGACCCGAGCAGGTGGCTGTCCACGTTATTGACGCCCGTAAAGTTGGACACGGACAGGTTGATGTTGTCCCCGTGCAGGGGTTGGAGGTGGTTGGGGTCCCGGTAGGTAAAGGATGCTCCTTGCAGCGAAAAAGCGTGGACATTGAAATGAACGAGGGCCTTGTCAAGATAATCCAGGATGTCCGATGCGCGGAAGTCGGCGTGGGTTTTGCGGGGAAGGGTTTTGTATACGTGCAGGTCGATGTCCGGCCGGTAGATGGAGAGGCTGTCGACGATGAGTTTTTTCTGGAGAAGGAGGGTTTTCCAGGAGGTAATGGACAGGTAGATTTTCGGGATGCGCACGTTGTACCAGGCGTCGGTGTTCAGGGTGTCCCGGCAATACAAAACGGCGTCTTCCAACTGGATGCTGTGGTGTCGAAATGAAACGTGGACGCTCCTGGCGTCAAAGACATACCGCCCTTTCGATTCCTTGTCGACGAGATACCTGAGGCTGTCTTTGCTGCGATAGACAAGAAGGAACCAAACCAGGCCGACACCCACCGCCAGGAGGAGTAGCGGCAGAAAGATCACCAGGTAGACGCGTCTCATAATTGTGTTTGCCCTTCGGGCGGACCGCCGGAGGCGATCCAGGAACTATAAATTTAGCTTAACTTTAGAAACAACCTGTAGGTTATGGACAAATATCTTCAGGGAGGTTCACGTAGTGCTATTGAGTCGATTCTGGTCTTGCTGCTCCTCCTGGCCCTGATGTGGGCCTTGTATGACGTACTCAGGGCTTTTTTCGGTGTCCTGACCTTTGCGCTGATCTTTTCCGTGTCCTTTGCGGGCCCGTTTGAAGCCATGGTTCGCCTGTTAGGCAACCGGCGGAAGATAGCGGCCGTGATCTATTCGCTCCTCCTCCTGGGTATCGTGGCCTTGCCGTTTATGTACATCATCGCCGCCTTGAGAAGTCACGTCAAGGATGCCATCGTGTGGATCGAACAGATCAAGGAGAACGGTCTTCCCCCCTTGCCGCACTGGATCCAGCGCCTGCCTTATGTCGGCGACGAGCTTTCGAGCTTCTGGCAGGAACTGCAGGACAGCCCGAAGGACGTGATTGCATCGCATAGTGAACAATTGAGGGGCGCCCTGCGCCGCATCCTGACCAGCGGGGCGGGGATGCTGGGGACGATCTTCCAGTGCATCACGGGGATCGTGGTGTCGGCCTTCTTCCTGGCATCGGGAGAAAAGGCCCTCGACCCCATCAAAAGCGCCCTGACGCGTCTCCTCGGCCGAAGGGACGGCTTGTCTTTGCTTCGGGCCACCAACCAGGCCATCAAAAGCGTGTCCATCGGCGTGATGGGGACGGCGTTTATCGCCGCGATCCTTTCCTGGGTCGGTTTGACCATAGCAGGGATCGGGTTTGCGATCATGCTGTCGGCGCTCGTTTTTTTCCTTGTACTATTACAACTCGGCCCATTGATCGTCTGGGTACCCCTCGTCATCTGGTCGGCGACACAAGGCCACCCGGGGACGACGGTCTTCCTGATCATTTACGGCATCGGTCTGCTGGTGGTAGACGCCTTGCTCAAACCCGTGCTGATCGCCAAAAGCGGGGGGCGGATCCCCTTCCTGGTCCTTTTTATCGGCGTGATCGGCGGCCTGGCGTCCTGGGGGTTTACCGGGATGTTCAAGGGCGCGATCATCGTGAGTGTATTTTACACCTTGTTTACTTCCTGGCTTGAAAAGCGGCCGGAGCGGCCCCTGAAGCCCGCGCGACCGGCGTCCTGATTTTTTTCGTACCTTGAGGTCTACCGTTCACCAAACAAAAGGAGGTATTCATGAAACAAGCAGCTTATTCATGGAAACGTCCCGTTAGTATCGCCTAACCAGGATTTTTCATTCGATAACTGTGGCGCGGAAGAGCGCCTGAGGCCAGGGGCAAGACCCTTGGCCTTATTTTTTGCGCGAGGCTACAGCCCGTCGAACACAAACTGCTCCTTGACGGGCGCCTTGCGCGGCAACATCTCCGCGCGGCTGGCCGCCTGATAAACAAACGACGCGACAATAATCGCCGCCTGTTTAAGATCCTCCATCCGGAGATAGTCGTACGTATCCATGTTGGTATGGTGGGTCTTGGACTCATAGTCCAGGGGATCCTGGATAAACTGGAACCCGGGGATGCCAACCCAGTCGAAACCGAGGTGGTCGGTGGAGCCGGTGTTGTGCATCGACACGGTGGAGGCGCCGAGGTCCTGGAAGGGGGCGAGCCAGGCTTCGAAGATGGGCTTGACGGCGGCATTGCCCTGGGCAAAGATGCCGCGGATACGGCCGGTGCCGTTGTCGAGGTTGAAATAGGCGGATACCAAAGACTGCTCGGGCTTGAGGTTGCCGGTTTGGGCGTTGCCAAAGTGGTTGAGGACATAGTTGTACGAGCCAAGGAGGCCTTGTTCCTCGCCGCTCCAGAGGGCGATGCGGATGGTGCGTTTGGGGCGGAGGTGGAGCGAATCGAGGAGTCGAACAGCTTCCATCATGACGATACATCCGGCACCGTTGTCGGTAGCGCCGGTGGCGGCGGCCCAGGAGTCGAGGTGACCGCCGAGCATGACGACCTGGGCCTTGAGGGTGGGGTCGGTGCCGGGGATCTCTCCGATCACGTTGTAGCCCTTGGTGTCGTCGGTGTTGAAATGACCGTCTATATTCAGGTTGAGCTCTACGGGAATACCGGCGGCGAGCAGACGCTTGATCTTGAAGCCGTCCTCCGATGAAATGGAGGCCTCTGGGAGGTAGGCGGGCTCGTCGAGTTTATAGCCAAAAAAGTCGTCGATTTCTATGGTCCCGTCCCGGCCCTGACCGTATGCGTACACGATGGCGACGGCGCCGAAGGACTTGGCGCGGTACCTGGCCTTGTCGCGCGCGCGGAGGAAATTCAAAAAGCCGTCGATCTGTGGACGGGTGATCATATACTCATCGTGCATGTCGGCGAGCTCCTTGTCGGTCAGACGGGTCGAAAAGGCGGCGGTATCGTCGGGTTGGTGTTTGTCCTGCGACCCGGCCACCAGGAGGATCTTACCCTTCAGGTCGGCCCGGTGTTGCTCCATCCATGCTGAATCCACCAAATGGCCCATCGAGAGCGTGTATACAGGGGCGTGGATTTCCCCGGGGGTATTGGTGCTCCAGGGGAGGGGGTAGCCTAAGACGTAGCCTTGATAAGGGGCACGCATCGATATATTGAAATTCCGGATCTCCCATCCCCGTCCATACGTTCCCCAGGGTTCCAGGGCCGTGTTTTGTAAGCCCCATCCCTTCATCGTGGCTGCCGCCCAGCGGGCTGCCCGGAAAAAGCCGGGGGAATTGGTCAGGCGGGCGCCCGCCACATCCGTAATGTGGAAGGCTATATCGGGGATGTGGGAGTCTGCGGTTTCGGCCTCGCGGATCATCCGGAAGGTAGCGGTATCGACGGTTTCCTGCGCAAAAAGCGCCAGGGGAGATAAGAGTAGAAGGACAAGCAGTGTTCTCATAGGGTGAATCTAATAAAAAATTTTGAAGGGGCACCATTGGGGAGTTGGCCTTCCAGACCTGTCTTATGAGTAGTTATGACCGACGACCGATTTTTTTATTTGGCGGGGAGAGCGCTTTCGGGGGAGGCAACCCCGGAGGAAAGGGCGGAGCTGGAGGAAAACCCGGAATGGAAGCGGATCTATACGTCGCTTTTTGTGCGCCGGCGCCCGGACCCGGACGAGGCGGACCGGCTGGCCGCCCAGCAGGCGTATGCGGCGCATTTTGTAAAGATGCAGTTGGCGGGGCATTTTACGGAGGCTCCGCCGGGGGAGCCTTTCGCAGAAGCCCCGGCTGAGCCTATGATAGACACTTTTGATGGAGCCGCGGAGGCCGCCCAGGGCGGAGACGCCTGGGGGCCCCCGGCGCGCTCCCAAGCGCGGCAGTACGCGGCGCGCTCCCGCGTCCGGTGGTACGCCGCGGTCGTCACCGCGCTCCTCCTGGGCACGGGCGTGTGGTGGGCGCTGCGCGACAACACCTGCAAAACCTGCGCAGACACCCCGCCGAAAAGCGAAATCGCCACCCGCAAGGGCTCCCGTTCGCGTATTTCCCTCCCGGATGGCAGCCTGGTTTGGCTGAATGCCGACAGCCGGATCAGCTATCCTGATAACTTTAAGGGGACCAAACGGGAGGTGTTCCTCACGGGGGAAGCCTTTTTCGACGTCACCAAGGACGCAGCCCGGCCTTTTGTCCTCCACGCGGGGCCGGTGGAGATCCATGTCCTGGGTACGCGTTTTGACGTCCGTTCTTATCCGAGGGAGAAAAAGGTGGAGACCCTGCTCCTCCACGGGTCGATCGAGGTCACCATCCGGAACCAGCGGAAGATCCTCCTGAAGCCGAACCAGAAGCTGAGCGTGTCCACGGACAACAATGAGGCGCCCAACAAGAAGACAGACACCGTTTCCCTGGGGGTCGGCCACCCGCAGGTGGGGGACAGCAGCGCCATCGAAACCCTTTGGGTGGAGAACAAGCTGGCCTTTGAGTCGGAAACGCTGGACGTGGTGGCGGGTGACATCGAGCGCTGGTACAACGTGGAAGTGAGGATTCGAAACGAGCGGTTGCGGACGCTCCGGTTCACCGGGGTTTTTGAGGACCAGGGACTACAGGAGGTGATGGAGGCGCTGAAGCTGACCGGCCGGTTTAATTATACCATCATCGGGAACAAAGAAGTTATTATTTACTAGAATATTTTGCTATTTTGATTTTGTGACGGGACTGCCTGACATACAGCGACTGACCGAGAGAATTACTTATGAGCATTCCGAGCAAGCGTACAAGCAGCTCTTCCTGCTGTTCTATAAGGACCTGTATCGTTTTGCCTACAGCATGCTGAAGGCGCACGAGGCCTCGGAGGAAGTCGTTTCCGACGTCATGATGCGGCTGTGGATACAGCGCGAGCGCCTGCCGGAGATCCGCTCCCTGCGCGTGTACCTGTTTACCGCGATCCGGAACGCGGCCCTGAACTACCTGGAGCAACACCACCGGTATACGAGCTGGGACCTGGACAATGTCGAGGTCGGGCATGACCTGGACTTATATAATCCGGAAGAAATCCTGCTGAAAGAGGAATGGAGGCGGCAGATCGAGACGATGATCCGGTCCCTGCCCCCTCAATGCCAGATGGCCTATAAGCTCGTCCGGGAGGAGGGCCTTACCTATAAAGAGGTCGCGTCGATCATGGGTATTGCGGAAAATACGGTGGACCGTCACCTCAATATCGCTTTCCGTAAACTGACCGCACTTGCGCGGAAGTATCAGCACTAGAAAAATATTTTCACACCCGTTGGGGAGCATAAATCTTTTCCCTGTCTTATGGATAAGGAAACGATTGCTCATACCAAACGATGCTTATGAAATGTCAAACCTGACGTCTCCCGACGACATAAAAAAGGGGAATGCGCTAACATTCCCCGAGTTCGTGTAAAGAAACAGCCCCTGTAAGGCGCTCCTTTTTATCAACAAACCAATCAAAGTTATGGAAAAAATGATGGGGAAGGCTACGGCTATTCCGCTTGTTAAATGCTTGATTATGTTGAAATTAACCATTCTTCTTATTTTGGCCCTTTCTATGCAATCGTTTGCGAACAAGGGGCTGTCACAGGAGAACATCACGCTCAGGTTAAAAAACAATTCCTATAGGGCCGCTTTTAAGCAGATCGAGCAGCAGACGTCGGTTCATTTCCTGTACAATGACGATATCCTTCCGGACAAAAAGCTCAACATCGATATCCGGCAGCAGGACCTGGCGACGGTCATGGACGAGTTGTTGATCAATACCTCTCTTGGATACAAGCGGCAGGATAAAAACCTGGTCATTATTTACCAAAAAGAAGCACCGGGAAATTCGGTCGTGGTAAAGGGAAAGGTCGTCAACGACCGGAAGGAACCCCTGGGCAACGTGACGGTGCAGGAAAAAGGCAAAAAGAACGGAACCCTTACCGCAGAGGACGGGAGCTTTTCGCTAACCGTGACGGATCCGGACGCCGTGCTCGTTTTCTCCTATGTGGGTTATGCCCAGCAGGAGGTCCCGGCAGGGGAGGGCGGATTCCTGAACGTCACTTTACACGACGACAGCAAAACCGCGCTGAACGACATCGTCGTCATCGGGTATGGCACGGTCAACAAGGGGGACCTGACGGGGGCTGTGGCGTCGGTAAAGGCGGGCGACCTGAAAACCGCGGGGGTCACCTCCGTGGACAAGGCGCTCCAGGGCAAGATGGCCGGTGTGGAAGTCGAATCGGCCGGGGGCGACCCCGGTTCGGGCATGCGGATCCTTGTCCGGGGGGTCGGCACCTTTAACTATACCGATCCGTTGTATATCGTGGACGGGGTCTACGTATCGAGCATCAGCAACCTGGCCCCGGACGATATTGCCAGCATCTCCGTGTTGAAGGACGCGTCCGCCGCGGCGATCTATGGGTCGAGGGCGGCGAACGGGGTGGTGCTGGTGACGACCAAGAGCGGGACTTCCGGGAAAACGGCGCTTTCGTTCAATGCGTATGTCGGGGTGCAGCAGGTGGTCAAAAAGCTGAGCGTGCTCAACGCCGAACAGTGGGCAAACGTGAGCAACGCCGCCCACGACAATGCAGGTTTGCCAAGGCTGGCGATTGCAGACAATCCCGATTCGCTGGGTGCGGGGACCGACTGGCAGGGCGCGATCTACCATACGGCGCCCATCCAGAACTACGAGCTGAACATCAGCGGCGGCGCCAAGGGGAGCGTGTACAGCGTTTCCGGGGGCTATATCAACCAACAGGGGATCGTGGACCAAACGGGTTATTACCGGTATAATTTCCGTGCCAAATCGGAAACGACCAAGGGACGCTTCAAGATCGGCGAAACGCTGATCTTTTCACAGGAGAACTGGAACCAGTTGCCCGGCAGCTGGGGTGGCCAGGGGGGGAATCCCGTGGGCTCGGCGCCGAAGTCCATCCCGGTCTTTAAGATCTATGATACGGCGGACGTGGGCGGCTATGGTGGCCCTTATGGCCCGGTCGTGAATGTCGAAAACCCCGTGGCCCAGTTGCACCTGGAACACGTGACCCAGGACGCCAGCGACGTCCTGGTGAACACTTACGCCCAGGTCGATATCATCAAAGGCCTTTATTACAAGGTCAACCTCGGGTATACCAGCAACGACGTCCACAACACCAACTATACACAGCGCTACCAGGTCGGCACTTTGTTTAGCAACCCGACGAATAACATCACCGATTCCAGGAGCACGGACAAGCTGTTGCTCCTGGAACATACGCTGAACTTTAACCGGGAGTTCGGCAAACACAATATTCAGGCCCTTGCCGGCTACAGCTACCAGGACGAGAAATACCAGACGCTTTCCGCTTCCGCCAACGGGTTACCCGACGGGGTCGAACAGATCGACGCCGCGGCGGGCGCCCGGAGCAACGGGGGCAATGCCAACGAAAACACGCTCCTCTCCTGGCTCGGACGGGTCATATATACATACGACCAGCGCTACTTATTGACCGCCAGCTTCAGGAGGGATGGTTCCTCCCGGTTCAGCCCGTCGAACCGGTATGGTAACTTTCCTTCCCTGGCCGTCGGTTGGAACATTTCCAACGAGTCGTTTTTTAGCAGCCTCCGTTCGATGATCACGTCCTGGAAGGTCCGGGGCAGCTATGGGGTGTTGGGCAACCAGGAAGTGGGGAACTACCAGTACTTAGCCGCCATCGCTTCCAACGTGGACTACGTCAGCGGTTCGACACCCACCCGCTGGACCGGCGCCATCCAGCAGGCGTTCGCGGATCCCAACATTAAATGGGAGACCTCCAAGACGTCGGACGTGGGGACGGACATGACCTTCCTGAACAACCGCCTCAGCCTGACCGCCGACTATTACTATAAAAAAACGTCCGACCTGTTGTTACAGGTACCCATCCCGGGTTCAGCCGGGTCGACGTCGAATCCTTATGTCAACGCCGGGTCCATCATGAATAAGGGGATCGAGCTGGCGCTGTCCTACAACGGCAACGTGGGGGCTTTCAAGTACAACGTCTACGGTACTTTTGCCACGAACAAAAACAAAGTCCTCGCCTTAGGCACGGGAACCCAGCAAATCATCGGCGGGCAGCCCACCCTGCACGGGGAAGGTACCACGACCACCCAAGTTGGGGGAGAGGTCGGCGCCTTTTACCTGATCAAGACCGCGGGGATCTTTAATTCACAGGCGGAGATCAATGCCTATACGGACAAGGCAGGCAACCTCATCCAGCCGAATGCCCAGCCCGGTGACATCAAATTCGTAGACGCCAACGGGGACGGCGTGATTTCCGACGGTGACAAGGTGTACGCCGGCAGCCCCAACCCGAAATTCGCCTATGGCCTGGGGGCCAACCTGGCCTGGAAAGGTTTTGATTTTGCGGTGTATTTCCAGGGCACTTATGGCAACAAGATCTACAACGGCTTCCGGATGGACCTGGATGGGATGAACCTGGAAATGAACTATTCCAAGGCCACGCTCAATGCCTGGACACCGACGCACCATACCGATTTCCCCAGGGCGGTGATCGACGACCCCAACTATAACGGACGGGTATCCGACCGCTTCCTGGAAAACGGGTCTTACCTCCGGTGCAAGACCCTCCAGGTCGGCTACAACATCAGCCCGGGCTTTTTGCAACGCGCCTCCATCAACACCTTCCGGGTGTATGCGGGCGCCGACAACCTGTTCACCGTGACGAAGTATTCCGGTTTCAACCCCGACCTGGGCCGTTCCGGGAACATCATCAACAATACAGGATCCATCCTTGACCGGGGTGTTGACTTCAGCTTTGCCAACTACCCGCTCGCGCGGACTTTGACGCTGGGAATTCAATTGTCATTCTAAAAAAGAGTGTATGCAAAAAATATTTCTTGCCGCAGCCGTCGTGTTACTGGCGGGCAGTTGCTCCAAATCGACACTGAACCTTCAAAACCCCAACCAGATCACCACCGGCACGTTCTGGAAGACCGAGAACGACGTTCTGAGTGCCATGGCCGCGACCTACAATTCCCTAAGGAGCACCAACAACAGCGGGATCTGGTCCGTGCGGGGCACCGAGCTGACCAACGGCCGCGGGGACGACTTCTTTATCCGTAACGACGTGGCCGACTTGTACAAGCTGTCGACCTTTACCAATGCCCCCGACAACGGGGTCGTCGACGCCCTTTGGAATTGTTGTTACCAGGGGATCTTTAGCGCCAACCAGATCATCGCGTATACCCCCGGCATCAGCAGCATCGACCCCACCACCCAGGGGCAACTGATCGGAGAGGCACGGTTCCTTCGCGGGGTGTTTTACTTTTTCCTTGCATCAAACTTTGGTGATGTCCCTCTGCACCTGACCGTGCCCGTGACCCAGTCCGATTATTATGTGGCCAAGTCGCCCCAGGCGGACGTCTGGAAACAAATCGACAGTGACTTCATCGCGGCCGCCGCGGTCCTGCCCACCTCCTATCCGTCTCAGTGGGTGGGACGTGCCACCCAGGGCGCCGCCATCGCCTATTTGGGGAAGTCTTATATCTACCAGAACGACTGGGCCGACGCCGAAGCCACGCTGACAAAGATCATGAGCGGACAGTACAGCCTCATGCCCGTTTTTGCAGACAACTTCGACGTCGCCCATGGGAACAACGCCGAGTCGGTTTTTGAAATCCAGGTGGCCGACGTCGGGGGCACCAACCCCTGGACCTCCGGCGCCAACGAGTCCCTGGGGCTGACGACGGCGCAGGAATTCGCCCCGGCCCAGGTGTCCGGCTGGTTCGAGCTGTACCCCACCGACAAACTGTACAACGAATTCCAAAAAGAGAAAACGACCGCGGGGAACTTTGACCCCCGGATGGTGGAAACCCTGGTGTGGCAAAGTGAATCGGCCACGGGGGGCGGTGTGACGCAGTTTTATCAATTGCCGATTTCCACTTTTTTCCCCACCGAATTCGGATTTTCTTCCCGGATCAAAAAATACCAGAATTACGGCCAGTCCAACGAGGTCACCGGCTCTAACGGAGGCAATTATACGTCCAGCATCGACGAACGCGCTTACCGGTATGCCGATGTATTGTTGTTCCACGCCGAGGCCGTCACGATGCAGGGCCGGCCGCAGAATGCGTATACGGACCTCAACGCGATCCGCGAACGCGCCTCTTTAGCCGACCTTCCCGCCGGGTATACCCAGGCCCAGATGATGGCGGAGATCCAGCACCAGCGGATGATCGAATTTGCCCGGGAAGGCTACCGCTTTTATGACCTCCGGCGTTGGGGTCTGTTGCAAACGGCCATGGCCAACACCGACAAGCCAGGGGCGCAGTTCTATGTGCCCGGGAAGTTCGATTACTTTCCCATACCCCAGGCGGAGCTTGATGCCAATCCAAAGATGGTGCAGAACCCTGCGTGGCAATAAGTCGAAGCGTTTTGCCGTACCTCTGCCTCCTTACACAGAAAGGGCGCCTCCGGGCGCCCTATTTTTGTACACAACCGGACAGAATTCGTCCGGAAGCGAACACTTTTGAAAACCCAACGTCCTGTTAATTAACTTGACTATCAATTAGTTGTGTATTTGTTTTGATTTTGGCAGCCCTTTGGCATTGTATACCATATCAAACAAACAATAACACAAACACAAAAAAGTATAGTCATGAAAAAGCTTTTCGCCTTCGTTCTCGCCGCCACGGTTACTACCGGTTCCGCTTTTGCTTCTACCGGGTCGCCCGCTAACACAACCGACACCAAAGCCGTCGCCAATTTCAAAGCCGATTACAACGACGTCAGCGCCGTTTGGAACGTCAACAGCAACTACAGCGAAGTCCTGTTCTTCTGGCACAACACCATTATGGATGCCTATTATGACAAGGACGGGAACCTCGTCGGTACCTTCCACAACATAAAGGCTACCGAATTGCCGCAGGACACACAACACCAGATCGCCACCTGGTACAAAAAGTATACGGTAAAAGACGCTGTAGTGATGGAAAAAGACGGTGAAGACCCCGTATACTACGTTACGGTCGAAAGCCCCGCCCACATCCGGATCCTGGAAGTGAAGAGCGACGGGTCGATCAATGAGTTCAAAACAATACGTTAATCTCTGAATGACTAATAGCCATGATCTGACCAACCCATATTTATGGGTTGGTCTATTTTTTAGGGATACTTTACCTTAACCTTCAGGTAGGTGTTGACGACAATCCCGTGTTGCTTCGCCGGTATCCACCCCTTGGTATGGTTGATAAAATCCGCCGCGACCTCCGCCAGGCGGCTGTTGCCCATCGTCAGCGCCCGCACGTTCCCCGCTGTTCCGTCGTACCACACCACGAATTCGAGCTCGCACTCTCCCATGGACGCGATGCCGTCGTCATCGATGGACGCGCTGTTCCGTTTGACGGCGCTTTTCAGGTCGCGGACCCAGGCCTGGGCGCCGCCGGGGTAGACCGGGAGGGTGTCCACTTTGCGTAGGATCTGCGTCCGGTCCTGGGTGTGGGGGCTGATGAGCAGGGTGTCTGCTTTTTGGGCATAAGTATGCAAGGCACAGCCGAGAATGAGTAAGGTGAGCAGGCGTCTCATGGTGAAAGGAATGGACTACGAATGTAACCATTTATTGAGTTGCGGCGGCGGCCTAAGCGGACAATTTAGGCCGCCGCCGCAACACCGCTTATGATGGCCCTTCGGGCAGGGCGCCCCTGGCGCCCTATGGTTGTACCCGCACTGGTGTGCCATTTTTCAATTCATCCGTCGCCCCCGCGACAATCCGGTCCCCTTCCCTCAGATCGCCATAGATTTCTATGCGCCCGGAAGCCTCCCTTCCTTTTTGTACGTCAACCCAGGAAGCCAAACCATCCGAAACCCGGATCACGAAAGTCCCTTCAGAATTCCCCGTCACGGCCGAAGTGGGCACGATGAACCGGGGATGCCCGTTGGTCATGTCGATGGTCACCTGGGCAAACATCCCGGGCAACAGGGTTTTGTCGTTGCCGGACACGTCCATCTGTAATTGTTCGGTCCGCAGCTGGGGGTCCAGACTGCCGGCCATGCGCGCGACAGTGGCCGCAAAAGAACGCCCCGGCAATGTCTGCACCGTAAAATGAACGGTATCGTTTTCGTGAAAATATACGGTGGCCGCCTCCGGAACCGCAATGACCAGGCGCAGCCGGGCCTGTTCCTGGAGGGTCATCAGCGGAAGGGTGGAACCCTTTCCCGCGGGCCCCGCGTACGCGCCGGGGTACATGCCGAGTGCGCTGATAACGCCATCGAAAGGAGCCCTTACGGAAAGGTATTGCTGAAGATCGGCCGATCCCTGGTAGCGGGACCTGGCGGCGGCGAGGTTGGCGCTGTCGGACCCCATTTTTGCTTTGGCGACATCCAGTTCATTGGGAGAAATGGTGCCGGGGATCTTGCTGGTGGCGTATAACCGCTCATACGTTGCCTTGCTGGCGCGGTAAAGGGCCTCCTGTGTGTGCAAAAGGGCCGCGGACTCGTCGGTGGCTGCCTCCAGCTCCGGCGCCTCCAGCGTCGCCAGCAACTGGCCCTGATGGACCTTGCTCCCCACGTCGACGAATACCGCCTTTACAAAACTGTTGACCTTGGCATACAGGTCCACGGACTGGTAGGGGAGCAACTGACCGGGCAAGGTCATGGTGGTGGTGAGTTGGCCCTTTTGTATGGGGATGACGTGGACCGCGACCGTATCCGGTGCGGTGATGGCCGGGGCGGCAGGGGCTCCCCCGCAAGCGTAAAGAAGGAGCAGGGATGCAAGAAAATACAGCTTGTTCATCGTATTAATGTTTTGCAGGTTCGAAATGAATACTATGGTTGTCATCGGGGTCGAGCGAAACAGACGCCAGGGACGCTTTCCGTCTTACCCGGTAAAAGATCAGCGGTAGAAAAAGGATGGAAGCAATGGTAGAGGCGGCCAGACCGCCGATGACGGCGCGACCGAGGGGTGCGCTTTGGGCGCCCTCTCCCCAACCGGAAGCCATGGGGATCATACCCACGATCATGCTGATGCTGGTCATCAGGATGGGCCGGAGACGCAAGCCGATGGCGCGAAGGGCCGCCTCGGCGGCGTCGGCCCCGGTCTTCCGGATCTCCTCGGCATTGGTCACGAGTAAGATGGCATTCGCGACCGAAACGCCCACGGACATGATGATGCCCATGTAGGATTGGAGGTTGAGGGTGGAACCGGTGGCCAGCAGCAGCAGCAGGGACCCCGTGAGCACGGCGGGTACGGCCGAAAGGACAGCCAGCGACAAGGGGAAGGACTGGTAGTTGGCCGCGAGCATCAGCAACAGGACCACCACGGTAATGATCAGCCCCGTTTGCAGGCTGCCCAGGGTCTGGGTCAGGAGGTCGGTAAGCCCGCGGGTTTCGACGGATACGCCCCGGGGCGGCGGACCCACGGACCGGATGGCCTGGCGCACAGCGGTGGCCGCCGTGCCCAGGTCCTTCCGGTAGATATTGGCGCCGATCAACAAGAACCGGGTCGCGCCCTGGCGGTCGTATTCGCCGACGACCTGGCTTTGCGTCAAGGTCGCGACGTCACCCAGCACCGGGCGTGGTTGATCGGGACGGACGGGGATGGCGGCCAGGTCGCTTACGCTGCCGATGGCCGTCTGCGGTACCTCGACTTGGACTTCATAGGAATTGGCATTCCTTTGGTCGAGCCAAAGCATCTTTTGGGTATACCGGCTGGAAGAAGTCGCCTCCGTCAGGGAATTGGATACGTCGGTCATAGTGAGTCCGAACTGTTTGACCTTGTCGCGGTCGATGTCGATTTGTACCGCGGGATTGTGGAGCTGTTCCTTTAGCGCGACGTCCCGCAGAAACGGCACCTTCGCGAGCGCCGTCTCCAGTTTCTGCGCATAAGCCTGGCTGGCGTTGAGGTCGGGTCCCATCACGGCGACTTCGATCGGGGTGGAAGCTCCCTGGCTCATGATTTTGTCGGTGAGGTTGATAGGCTCGTAGGATAAAGTGACCTCCGGCATGGCCTTGTGCAGGGCGTTCCGGTAGCGTTCTTCCAGTTCGCCCACGTCTTCTTTGTAAGAGGGTTTCATGCCGACCTGCATCAGGATTTCGTTGGAACCGCTGGTAAACAGGATGATCGGCAGCGTAGGGAAAGAAGGGGGTTGCTGGCCCGCAAACGCGGAAATAATGTCCACGTTTTGCTTCCCGCCCACCACCTGGTAAAGAACCTCCTGGGCCTTGAGCAAGGTGGCCTCGGTTTGCTCCAGCCGGGTTCCTTCAGGTGCGCGGAGCCTTAGCTGGAACTGGCCGTCGTTGGGCGCAGGCAAAATATCCTTCCCGATCAGGGACGCCGTCAGACCGGCAAGCCCCAGCGACACCACAAAATAACCGGCGATGACCGCCCGGCTGTGCCGCATGGCTTTTTCCACAAGCCGGAGACAGCGATCCTTGAAGCGGTCAAACGCACCCGGTCCCTTGGCGGTAACGTGTTTGTCTTTTAAAATCCAGTTGGACAAAACGGGCACCAGCGTTTGGGACAGCAAATAAGCCGGGATCATGGCAAACCCAACGGCCATGGACAGGGGCAGAAACATCCCCTGTGGGACACCGGTCATGAAAAAGGCAGGGGCGAAGACCGCCAGGGTAGCGAGCAGGATGAGCAACTTCGGCAGGGCGATTTCGTGACAGGCGTCGGCCACGGCCCTCGCCCTTGATTTGCCCATTTCCTGGTGCCGGTGGACGTTCTCTATAGTTACCGTGGATTCGTCCACCAGGATGCCGATGGCCAGCGCCAGGCCACCGAGGGTCATGATGTTGATGGTTTGTCCAAAGAGCTTTAACAACAAGGTGCTGGTGATCACGGACAAGGGGATGTTGAGGACGACGATCAAAGCGCTCCGTGGGTCCCGCAGGAAAAGAAGCACCATCAGCGAGGTCAGCAGCGCGCCGATACATCCTTCCATGATCAGGCTCCGCACGGAGTCGATGACATACACGGACTGGTCAAACACGTATTTCAGTTGCACATCCGGAGGCAGGAGGCTTTGCATCCGGGGAATAGCAGCCTTTAGTCCTTGCACGACAGACCAGGTACTGGCGTTGGCGTTTTTGATGATCGGAATATAGATGGACCGCTTCCCGTTGATGTACGCAAAACCAGTGGTGATGTCGGCCCCATCCTCCACCGTCGCCACGTCTTTGATATAGATCGTGGCGCCGTTTTGATACAACAGGGGTATGCGGCCAAAATCAGGGATCGACGGGAGCACCGTATTGGTGGGCGTCAGGTAACTCGTGTTCCCGATGCTGATGGTCCCCGCGGGGGATATATGGCTGTTGTCCTGGATGGCGGCGGTGATCTGGTCGGGCGTAACGTTATGACTCCTCATAAGTCCGGGGTCTGCCTTGATCACCACGGTCCGCACGTTCCCGCCGATCGGCGGAGGGGAAGACAACCCGGGCACCTGGGAGAACCCCGGACGCACCCACACGCTGGCCAGGTCCTGGAGCTCGTTGCCCGTCCGCGTAGGGCTGCTCAGCGTGAGTTGCCCCACCGGCAAGGTGGAGGCGTCAAAGCGGATGATAATGGGCGGCGGTGTTCCCGGCGGCATTTCGGCAAAGGCCCTGTTGGTCAGTGACGTGACTTCCGCCGCCGCCTGGGCCATGTTGGTGCCGCTGTAAAAACTCAGCTTGAGCATGCTCAGCCCCTGGATGTTGTTCGTCTGGATGGTTTTGATCCCGCTCACATACAGGTAAAGGTTCTGGTAGTTCGTTGCGACAAATCCTTCCATTTGCTGGGGAGACATGCCGCCATAAGGCTGAGATACATAGATCGTAGGGATGTCCAGAGACGGAAAGATGTCGATGTTGATCTGCGTGACCGCGATCAGCCCGAAAATGAGCAGGCTGGCGACCAGCACGATGACGGAGATGGGCTTCCGCAACGCAGAGGAGATCAGGTTCATGGGTTCATTTTTTGGGAGGAAAAAATAGTCATGTCTCCGGTCGCACTGGCCTTGTACAGAATCGCCTGCCAAACGGCGTTGCAGGAAACCTCCCGGTCTATGTCCGCCCGGTTGAGGAGGTACAAGGTTTGCGTGACGTCGACGATGTTTGTCAGGCCGTTTTCATACAACGCTTCCTTTTGGAAATAGGCATCCTGTGCCGCCTTGAGCTGGGTGGGCACCTCCCGGTATTTGTCCAGCGCATTGGCCAGTTGTTTATCAGCCAGGGTCGCCTGGTTCGAGAGCCTGCTCCGTTCCAGGTCATAGTCGTCGGAAAGGGCCATACTCCGGAACCGCTGCGCGCGGGCCCTCGACCGGGAGCGGCCAAGGCCGGTGATGTCCCAGCTCAGGCCGATCCCGACCAGGTAGTTGGCGCGGTACGGATCGATCCCTTGCCAAAGGGAAGTCGAATAGTCGGCAGGCTGTGTGGCGTAATCCGCACCAAAGCCGGACCCCCTGTCCTGTCCGACCCCAAAAAGGTTCAGCCGGGGCAGCCCTGTTTTTTGAAGATAGGTCGCCACGAGGTCGCTGGTGTGTACCCGGCTTTGCAAGAACAGGAGGAGGGGGTGGGCGTCCAGGCTGTCCCCCGGCAGTTCCCCTGGGAGGGCCGTTGCATAAGTGCTGTCAAGCCGGAAGCTTTTTGTGGGAATGCCTAGGACGGTCGACAACTGGCTGGCCTCGGCCTGTTCGACGTTTTGGGCGTCGATCAGCGACAAACGCGCCCTCGATACCTCGGCGTCCGCGATGGAAGAGTCGACGCCGGGATTCAGCCCGCCTGCCGTTCTTCGGACAATGACGTCCCTGAGCCCGGCTGCCCTGGCGAGGTTGTCCTCCATCGCCCGGCGTACACGTTGCGCAGCCAGCAGGGTAAGATAAGCGCCGGCGACCCTGACCTTTTCCTGGAAAACCTCCTGTTGGAAGTCCAGCCGGTCCTCCTCGTATTGCCCGGCAGCGGCGGCGACGTGCGCCCGTTGCATCCCGAAGGAGTACAGGTTCCAGTCGACGTTGGTGACAAACAGCGAGCCAAACGCCGCGTTCCAATTTTGCGTGGCGGTTGCCGGGCCAGAGGTCAGCGTGGTCAGGCCGTTTTCCCCGGAAGTCAGGCCGTTCATGCCGTTTAAAGTACCATAAGCCGTTTCGGCGGCCAGGGTCACGTCCGGCAGCCCGTCTTTTTTCGCCGCCTGCAGGTCCGCGGCTGCCGCGTCGGCGGCGTGTTGTTTGGAGGTCAGCAGCGCGTAATGAGCGACCCCTATCCGGATCGCTTCATCCAGTGTCAGGGTGCTGTCCTTTTGTTGGGCTTTCGCAGCAGGGGCCGTGATCAATATCCCCGCGAGAAAGATGAAGATGGTGCGCATATACAGCGTGTTTTATTGGCGGAATAAAACTACGCCGGTGCGAAGGGGGCTTTGGGTGCCGTTCGCCCAATGGGCAAAAAGTGTCGCTAAAGTGTTTCGTAGAAGTGCCGCGCCTCTTGCACGGCGGGGAGGCAGACGGCCCGGAGGGCCTCGATGCGCGCGGCAGTGGCGGGCCCGTATTCCGCGGCTCCCGTTGGGCTGCCCGCCGGGCCGTACTCCAGGCCGTCCAGGACGTCCTGCAGCCGTCCAGCGAGCCCCATGACGCCGAGGCTGTTCCGCATATCGTGGGCGGTTCTTTTCAGCAGGGCGATGTCGCCCGCGCTATACGCCTGCTCCAGCGTGTCGAGGTCCCTGGGGACCCCCTCGATGAACTGGCGGGTTACGCTTTTCTCATACGCCTTGTTCCCGTTGCTGACCTGCTTCATGTAGCGCAGGTCGATATAGGAATATACCGGCGCATCCGAGAAGCGCAGGATCAGCCGGTAGAGCTCCGCCACGTCCAGGGGTTTGGTGATATACCCGTCCATACCCGCGGCCACACACTTTTCCCGCTCCCCCGCCATCGCGTGCGCTGTCATCGCAATCACGGGCAGACGAAGGTGCAACCGTTCCCGGATCTGGCGTGTCGTGGCGTAGCCGTCCAAACCCGGCATTTGGATGTCCATAAGGATGAGGGTGTATGTTTTCTCAACCAAGGCTTCCAGGGCCTGCTCGCCGCTTCCCACCAGGTCGAAGGAAAGCTTCCAGTCTGTCAGCACATGCCGCAGCAGGCTTTGGTTCATCGCGTTGTCCTCCACGACCAGCAGGCGTATACCTTCCAACCTGGCAGCGGGCGCCTCCTTCACTACGCCGGATACGGGACCTGACGGCAAGGCATAACCGATCGTAAAGGTAAAGGTCGTGCCCCTGCCGGGCTGACTGTCCACGGTGATATGCCCGCCCTGCAACTCCACCAGGTCCCTGACAATGGAGAGCCCCAGCCCCGTTCCGCCAAACCGGCGGGTAATGGAGGCGTCCGCCTGGGTGAAGCGGTCGAAAACCGCGGATAAATGTTCGGGTGGGATACCGATGCCGGTGTCGCTGACGGTGAAGGTCAGCGCAGTGCCGTCGCTCCGCGCGCCGTCACCATCGCCCCGCGCCCCGCTCACGCGGAGCGTGATGCTCCCCTTTTCCGTGAACTTGACCGCATTCCCCACCAGGTTGACGAGGATCTGCGTCAGGCGCATCGCGTCCCCCACGTATACGTCCGGTAAGGAAGGGTCCGTGTCGGGTTCGAGGGCAATGCCTTTTTCTTCCGCCCGCGCCCTGAACAAAACGACGACCGACTGCAAAAGATCCCGGAGACCAAAAGGGGCCGATTCGATGCGGATCATGCCCGCCTCGATCTTTGAAATGTCCAGGATGTCCCCCACGATCGCCAGCAGGTTTTCACCCGATTGTTCGATGGTGCGGATGAATTCCGCCTGGGCCGGATCCGTGTTCCGGTTTTTGAGCAGGTAGGTAAAACCTAAGATGGCGTTCAGGGGCGTGCGGATTTCGTGGCTCATATTGGCCAGGAAGTTTTCCTTGATCCTCGCGGTTTCCTGGACCTTTTTCTCGGAGGCATCCAGGCGGCGGATCGACCGGTTTTGGTAGCGGATGCGGTTGATGATAAACCAGAAGAAAAGGGCCCCGCTGAGCAACCCTACGGCCACGAGCAGGGTTTCCAGCCGCTGGACCCGTTTCCCGTCCGCACGGATGCCCGCTTCCAGCCGGGCAAGGCGTTGCTCGCGGCTTCTGTATATGTTACCCGTCAGGGCGTCGACCTGGTTGGAATCGCGGTTGGCTGTGAGCGAGACACGGCCCTGACGGCGCAGGGTAACCAAGACGTCGTCCCGCCAACGGGCTTTGGCGGCCCCTAAGAGGGCCAGGCGGTCGAGGTAGGCGCGGACGCTGTCGCCGTCCGTGGCGGTGCGGTCGCCATCAGCCCCGGCGCCGCCCACTCCCGCGGCGCCATCGCCTCCGAAGGTCCGCCGCAGCGTATCCAGGTTGGCTTCCGCCTCCGCCACCAACTCGTCCGTACCGGCCAGGTAGCTCGTATCCCCGGTGGCCGCCGCGGCGCGGATCCTGCTTTCGGTCGACAGGATGTCACGCTCCGCCTGACGGAGGGCGTTGCCGGCGCGAAGCTCGGCCATCAGCCGCTCGTTGCCGTCGATCAGGGCGCGGATGCCTAGCCTCGAATTGTACTGGAGGACAATCAGGAGAAGGGCGCTGGCAAAAAAAGCTCCCAATATGACATAAATAAATTTGTTGCTGGCCATGGAGCCGATGTTTTACAGGATGTTCATCCGGCCGTTCAGGGTGTTGCGGTAAGCGTCGGCCACCGGTACGGCTTTGCCGTTGATGACCAGGGCACCGTCCTGAAGGGTATCTATCTTGTCCACCGCCACGATATAGGAGCGATGGACACGGAGGAATCGATGGGCGGGCAAACGCTCCTCCAGGTTTTTCAGGGTGGTGTGCGCTGCGTAAAACCTTTCCGGGGTATGCAGCTTTACGTAGTCGCCCATGGCTTCCGCGTACAGGATATGGTCCAGCTTTAGCCGCCGCATCACGCCTCCGTCCCGGATAAAAACAAATTCATCCTCCTGTACGCTGGTCTCCTCCCGGTTGCTGTTCAGGACCTCCCGGACGCGATCGATCGCGCGTACAAACCGCGCGGGCAGGACGGGCTTGACAAGATAGTCGGCCACGTTCAGTTCATAAGCTTCGACCGCATAGTCCCGCTTGGAGGTGACGAAGACGATGACCGGGCGCTTGTCCCCCAGTGTCTCTGTGAGCTCCAGTCCCGTCATTCCCGGCATCTCGATGTCCAGCAACAAAAGATCGGCCTGGCCCTTCCGGAGGAAGTTATAGGCCTCCATGGCGCTGGCACATTCCGCGGCGACCGTAAGGTCCGCGACCTGTGTAGCCAGTTGCCGCAGGGTTTCCCGGGCAATGCGGTTGTCGTCTATGATCAGCGCGTTCACACGTTAAATGTAGCGAAAACCATGGGACAAAGGTAACGGCGCCGTGCCGGCTGAACGGGCCGGATTCGGTGACGGGGCATTTTGTGTCGCCCGATGGGCATTATTTCCGCTTCACCTTCCGGTTGCGGATCTTGGACAGGAACTCCGTGGTCATGCCCAGGTACGAGGCCAGGGCGTATTGAGGAAGCCGCTGGACGACGTGGGGGTATTTTTCCAGGAAACGGTCGTAACGCTCCGGAGCGGATTCGGTAAGGTTGGAAATAATCCTCCGTTGCATATATGCGGTGGAGCGTTCGGCCAGCATCCTGAAAAAGGTTTCGAACTGGATGGTATGGTCCTGTCCCTCGTCACCGACCACGTAGCCCCTCAGGGCGCCTTTCAACACGAAGTACCTGCTCCGGGCGATGAATCCGGGTTGAACGAGGAATTGCCGTTTTACGATCCGGACTTCCCGGAAAGCCTCGGTGAATTGCGTCAACTCATCGGGCGTGAGCTCGACGAACCGGCTCACATATACAGCGATGGCATTCATGGTACCGCAAAAGTAGCGAGTTGAACTGGTTCAAGCATTTTTCCTAATCCAGTTCATTTTTAACGGGGACGAACGGCCTCAATTTTGTCCTCTATAAAACATGCAATATGAAGGAAACATTTACTGTCCCGGCCCGGGCGGAAGTATCGGTCCACAACCAGGCGATCTTCGATAAGCTCCAAAAGGGACTTGGTTTCGTCCCCAACTTATACGCCTATTTCGCTAAAAACGACACGGCGCTGGGAGACTACCTGGCGTTTCAAAACCGGAAAAGCACCCTTGATGCCAAAGAAAGAGAAGTCGTCAACCTCGTCACCAGCCAGATCAACGGATGCCGTTATTGCCAGTCGGCGCATACGGTAGTCGGGCGAATGGCCGGCTTCACCGACGGGCAAATCCTGGACATACGAAAAGGCACCGCCCCCTTCGATCCAAAACTGGACGCACTGGCCAAATTCACGGCGTCCGTGGTGAAAAACAAAGGACGCGTTGCCGTCGATGATTTTTTTGCCGCCGGCTACACGGAGGCGAACCTGGTCGATGTCGTTATCGCCATAGGGGACAAGATCATCAGCAATTACCTGCACAACCTTACAGAACTTCCCATCGACTTTCCGCTGGCGGTAGAACTATAAAATAGAAACCATAAAAAGAGAGGGTGTCCCAGCAATGGAGACACCCCTCTCGACATTTAGACATATTGCTGCGTCCTTTCGCCATTCTCCAGCGCCTGGCTCCGAGAGAACTTTGTGTTACAAAACCAACAGTTATGAAACCTCTTCTACTCGCTTTGACCATTTCGGCGCTTTTTATAGGAATAAACAACGGGAAAGCCCAAGCCCCCACCCACATTTTCGGTGTATACTGGGATGACGATTTTCTCAATGTCCAGGGCAAAGGGACGGACAATTCCTATACCAGCGGTGAACGCCTCGAATACTTTTACACAAAAAACCACCCCTCCCGGTTTTTCGCGGATCGTCTGATGCCAAAAGCCGGGCGACACAGCACGGATATCTACGGATGGTCTTTGATGCAGGTGATGTACACACCCGACAATCTCCTTGATCCTAACTTTCAACCCAACGACTATCCATGGTCCGGCGCTGTGTTTGCTACCCATTCCCTTTATTCTTACAATGCCCGGCGTGCGTTTGCGTATAAAACGGAGCTCACGCTGGGGATGATGGGGCCTGTATCCCTGGCAGGACCGTCCCAAACCATGGTGCACCGGACGGTCCACTATAAGGAACCCAAGGGCTGGTCGAACCAATATGGCAACGCCCCCTTGCTGAACGTAAGCTTTGCCGCGGAGAAAAAGGAATGGGGGTGGAGCGATGCCGTGGATATTATCGGCGGTACAAGGGTGGACGCCGGCACCATGCTGGATGGGCTTACCGCTTATGAAATCCTGCGCGTGGGAAAGCTAGATCCCTACTTCAATGGTTTTCTCAACCTGACCGGCCGCCGGAGCAAGGGCCAGTTCTATTTTTTCCTCCAACCTACCGGCGAGGCCGTAGCCTATAACGCCATTTTACAAGGTGGATTGACCTCCTGGAAGCCTTCCCGGGTAACGACCTACGGGGAGAACGGGAAAATGACGGAAACCACCGCCTCCTACCATCCCATCAGCAACTTCCTGTTTGAAGGGGACTTTGGCTGGGTGGTATCTCTTGGAAACGTCACCCTCACGTATACCCAAAAACCCAGCACCGCTTACATGAAGGGGTTGTATAGCCACAACGTGGGGAATATTACCCTTTATATAGCATGGTAATTGACATTTGTCAATCGCCTTTGTTGCCAAATGTCATTGGTGAGGGCCGTGGCTCGTTGCATCTTGCAGTCAGAAAACAACAACAATGGAACTTAGCGTAAAATTATACTGCGAGAACGTCAAAGCAAGCATCATCCACCAGTGTAGCTTCCATCAGATTGTGGAGCGCTATGGCTCAAAATATGATCTTTTCTACGTGATCCACTCCACGGAGATCCGGTCGAACCTTTCGGATATACCTTTTAAGACAGACGATGCGGAACTGATCTATGTCCACCGGGGCGAGCTGACCATCCGGCATGACTTGAAAACGTACACCCTTCCCGCCGGGGCGTTGCTGGTAAAGGCCCGGAATGCGACGGTCCAGCATTTGGGACTTTCGGAAGACGGTGAATTCAGCATCCTGGGATTTACCCCGGACCTGGCGGGTGGGCCCGGTGCACCGATCAGGCAAATGGAGGCCCTCGCCGTCCTTGCCGCCAAAAGTCCCGTATTAGCCCTGGAAAAAAATGGGACCATAGAGGCTTTGTTGTCCCTTCTCAAAGAAAAAGGAAGCCGGAAAGAAAAGCCGGCGTTTTATGACCAGACAGTCCGGCACGCCTTCAACCTGTTGATCCTGGAAATCACCTCGTCCACCCGGAGTGAAGCGACCGGTCCTACGCTGACCCTCGGCCGTAAGGAGCACCTCACCAACCAGTTCATGAATTTGCTGCGCGACCATGTCCGGGTACACAGACAGGTCAATTACTACGCAGACATTTTATATGTGACCCCCAAATATCTTTCCCAGACCGTCAAGGAAGTAACGGGAAAAACATCCGGCGAGCTCATCGATGAAATGGTGGTCGCGGAGGCGAAAGCCTTGCTCGACGATCCATCCGTCACCGTTGGCCACGTCGCCGATGAGTTGAATTTCAGCGACCAGTTCTTTTTTAGCAAATATTTCAAAAGGCAGACGGGTTTATCGCCCCTCAGCTATAGAACTTTAAATTAAATTTTATGTTAGCACAAGAAGTATCCACAAAGACCGCATGGAGCATCGACCCCATGCACAGCCAGATCGGCTTTAAGGTAAAACACCTTATGTTTACCAACGTCAGGGGCAGTTTCGGGGAATACGTCGCCCGGATATCCACCTGGGAAACCGACTTTGCGACGGCCGAGATCGACCTTACCATCAGCGCCGCTTCCATCGACACCAATGATGAGAAAAGGGACGGCCATTTGAAAAGCCCCGACTTTTTCGACGTGGCGAATTTTGGCGAATTGACCTTTAAGAGCCACAAGATCGAGCAAAAAGGTACGCCCCATGACTTTGTCCTGCACGGCGACCTGACCATAAAGGGTACAACGCTACCCGTGACACTGAACGCTGAATTCAGTGGCGTGCTCAGGGATCCCTGGGGTAACGAAAAGGCAGCGTTCATCCTCCAGGGCAAGATCAACAGGAAAGACTTCGGCCTGGGCTGGAATGCCGCGCTGGAGACCGGCGGGGTGCTGATCGGAGAGGAAGTAACCTTGGATATCGAGGTACAACTGGCAAAAGAGGTCTAGTTTTTCCTGCGTATCCTGCTCAGGGTCTCCGGAGAGACGCCCAGATAAGACGCGATCATATTCTGGGGAAACCGTTGCAGGAACTGGGGATAATTTTTGGCCAGGTCTTCATACCGCTCTTCGGCGGTCATGCTGAGCGCCGCGTTGATCCTTTTCTGCGCGGCAGCTCCCATTTGCCGGTCCATCGCTTTAATCATCAGGTCCACGGCCCTGACCTGGTCCATCAGTTCATAGGCATGCGCGACCGTAATGACCAGCAGGTCCGAGTCTTCCAGCATTTCGATATGGTAGCGGGAGGGGGTCAGCGAACTAAAACTTTCCTGGTCCCCCAGCCACCAGTTCTCCAGGCCAAACCGGACAATATGTTCATGCCCTTTGTCGTCGACGGAGAACATCCGCGCGGCGCCCTTGGTGATAAAAGCGACGGTTTTACAAATATCCCCTTCCTGGAGGAAGTACTGCTTGCGCCTCATCTTTTTGGGGCGGAACTTCGATTCGATAAGGACCTGGTCTCCCTCCGTCAAACGGAGACCCGACCGTTCCTCTATGTATCGGAATAAGGCTTCATGCATAGGGCTAATATACTTTTTTCCTTCATCATCTCCTCCGTCTCCCGGATGGCCTTCATGAGGTGACCGGTCACCTGGCCGATGGCCGCAGCCATGACGTCCCAGACGGGCAACATCCGGATGACCAGGGCTTCCCCTTTTTCGGTCAGCCGGAGCAGCCGCCGCCGCTCGTCGGTTTTGTCCCGGGAGCTCCGGATCAGGCGTTCCTTTTCCAGCTCTTTAAGCAGGCTGATCGTGGAGGGGTGGGAATAGCCGATCTCGGCCGCCATCTCCACCACGCCAAGGACTTTTTTGACGTGGAGGGTGTAGATCACCGGGAACCACTTCGGTTGGAAATCGATGCCGTATGCCTGGTAGACCGACAACCCGTCCTTCCGGATCTGGTCGCTCAGGCGTTGCAGCCGCGTGGAGATGGCCAGCACCCCGGCCTGGTCGATGGCGTTCATATATGGATGTGATAAAAAACATTGTCGACTGCCATGCGGGGGAAATCCACCGGCAGGTTTTCCGGGGGGATTTTTTCGAACCCGTTTCGTTCATAAAACCGCATGGCGGCCTGGAGACGGTCATAGGTGCCGAGGTAAAGATCCGTCATGCCGTGGTTCATTACCTTTTCCAATAACCGCTGCCCGATCCCATGTTCTTTGCCCCGGTATTCCCTGCGGACGAACATTTTCCGGATCACGCCCGCCCGGTTGCCGATGGCGATCAGGCCGATGGTGCCCAACAGGGTTTTTCCGTCGATAGCGTCCGGCAGGCGGTCGCCCTCGATCACGCCCCAGAATCCGCCGCCGGTCCCATGATAGTACCGTTCGATGTCCAGAAGATCCGGCTGATCCGCCGCGGTCACGGGGACATGGAACTCCTGTTGCTGGATGGGGAGGATCAGTTCGATGATCGTTTGGCTCCAGGTGTTGTCCAGGGTGATGAGCTGTTTCATTTGTGTATGAAGGTACGTAGTTGACTACATAAATCCAAATCCTGGAGGAAAATGGTGTATCTTATGCCAATGGAAAAAAAACTTATACGAAGGGTCAACCTCCTGACCATTTATGCGTGCGTAAGCACATTGATCCTGGGCATTGTGTTGTGCTCGTCGTTCCGGCAAAGGGGTGAAAATGTGGACGAGCTGACCATTAAACGCCTCAACATCGTCGGGGAAGACGGCAGCCTCCGGCTGGTCATCAGCAACGAAACCCGGCAACACCCCGGACGCATGGACGGGCAGGATCTCCCGAAGCGCGACCGGCCGGCCGGCATTATTTTTTTCAACAACAAAGGAGACGAATGCGGGGGACTCACCGGCGCCGATGTCTCGGGAAAGGATACCCTCAACTCCGGCGCGTCCTTTACCATGGACAACTACCGCAACGACCAGGTCGTGGAGATGGTCAACGAGGAGACCTATCAGAACGGCAAGGCGAACATCCGGCGGGGTTTTGTCGTCAACGAATTCCCGGTCGGGTCCTCCCTGATGAATACGGTACACCAGTTGACCGCGATCGATTCAATAAAGGACGCCGGGGAACGCGCGGCCCGGTTGAAAAAACTGAAAGACAAAGAGTGGCCGAGTCGCCGGCTTTTTGTCGGCCGGGACCTGGACGACAATTCCGGGCTGTTTCTTTATGACGACAAGGGCCGGCCGCGGTTAAAGATCTATGTGGACAAGGATGGGCACGCAAGGTTGGAGGAGCTTGACGAGAAAGGGAATGCCAAAAACCTGATCAAACCATAAAACCATTGGTGTCGGGTCCCACGAAATAATACACTATATTTGTTATGTAAACGTTTGCATTGCCCCCGCTCGCTTGTCATACGGAGAATGAGTTGGCCCGTCATCTTATGGCCGGGGACATCGCCGCTTTTGATGAAATCTACCGGAGGTATTTCCATCCCGTTTACGCCAATGCCCTGAAAATCACCAGGGAAAAATCGCTTGCCGAGGATGCGCTCCAGGAGGTCTTTATCACCCTTTGGGAAAAAAGGACGACGATCGATCCGGAAAAGTCGCTGGCGGGATGGCTCTTTATTATTTGTTACCATCAATCGGTCAATATACTCCGGAAGAAACTGCGGGAGTCCCTTCTATACAAGAAATTACCACAGCCCGAAGAGGGTTCCATGGAAGAGGAGCTCAAATATGGGCACCAGTGGAAAATATTGGAGAATGCCTTATCCAGCCTCTCTCCGCAACGGCGAAGGGTTTTTGAGCTGTGCAAGCTGGAGGGTAAGACGTATGAGGAAACGGCTATGGAACTCAGGATCTCCAAACACACCGTGAAAGAGTATTTATCCGCCGCCATCACCTCTATAAAAGAATATAGCCTCCATCATCCCGAATCTGCGACGGTGCTTCTTCCGATCGCGTTGATTTTTTTCCAATAAAGGCCCCCCCGTTTCAAAACCAGGTTCGTATTTATTATATGAGCTTGACTAATGAGGAAAGGTTAAAGCGCCTTTTCGACACGGAACTATGGTCGGAAGAGGACAGGCGTTGGCTGTTGGACTACCTGGAAACGCAAGACCAGGAGGAGTTGCGCCGGCTAATGGACGCCCATTTCCAGGCGGAAGCGGCGGCGGACCGTGCGCATCCCCCGGAGGCGGAGCGCCTGCTGACACTCATTCATGAGCGCATACAGGGGAGAAAGGACAGGCCGTGGATCTTGACCCTGAAAAAACTCGCTGTGGCGGCGCTTGTCCTGCTCATGGCAGGAAGCGCCATTTTATACTTTCTACCGGGGCGCTCCCCGGCGACAATGCCACCGGCGGTTTCCGGTAATGCCCATGACCGGCCCCCAGGACGGAACAATGCGCTGCTTACCCTGGCAGACGGGCGCACCATTACACTGGATAGCGCCGCTGACGGCGGGTTGGCCCGGCAGGGAAACACCCAGGTGATCAAGCTGAACGGACAAATTGCCTACAAGGATGCCGGGGGTGCACAGGCCTTGTTCAATACCATCTCGACGGCCAACGGCAATCAATATCAACTCCTGTTGCCGGACGGTACAAAAGCATGGTTGAATGCGGCGTCTTCCATGCGGTTCCCCACTGCCTTTAATGGAAAGGAGCGACGGGTGGAGGTCACCGGGGAGGCCTATTTTGAAGTGGCGAAAAATCCGGCGATGCCTTTTACGATAGAAGCGGGGAATGGAGAGATAGAAGTGTTGGGGACGCATGTTGATATCAATGCCTATCCGGATGAACCCACGGTGAAAACCACTTTGCTGGAAGGAGCGGTTGCCGTTAAAAGAGCCGAAGCCCGGCAGGTGCTGGAGCCCGGTCAGCAGGCTGCGTTCAGCGCACAAGGGGGGATTACCCTTTCCAAAAATGTGGATGTTGCCCGGGAGACCGCCTGGAAAGACGGGTTCTTCTGGTTTGACAACACGGATATGCACACACTCATGAGACAGGTATCCAGGTGGTACGATGTGGACGTGACCTTCAAAGGGAATATAGAAGATGATGGATTCTCGGGGAAGATAAGGCGCGATGTGCCCTTGTCGAAATTTTTAAAAGTCCTTGAACAATATGATGTACACTTTACAATAGAGGGGAGAAAAATTACTGTACAGCCTTGAAAAAAAGCCAGTAGTGTGGGGACACTCCTGGCTGGACGTTCAGGCTTTCACAAACAAGCGGGTTGCACTGCTTATTATTTAACCTAAACCAATCAAAGGTATGTATTTACGATTGCTTTCCAAAACCCTGCAGATCATGAACATTACAGCGATTCTTCTACTGGCTGCCTGTTTGCAGGCTACCGCCATGGAGGGGTATTCTCAAAAGATTACCATTTCGCAAAAAAATGTTTCCCTAAAGACCGTCTTTAAGACCATCGAGCAGCAAAGCGACTACCAGTTCTTTTATAAGGACAAGTTGCTCAAGCAGGCAAAGAATGTGAATGTCAATGTAACAAATGCTTCTATCGATGAGGTGCTGTCTGTTTGCCTGCAAGGTCAGTCCCTGACGTATTCGATCATCGATAAAATTATTGTGATTAAAAAGGGGGCGCCGGTCGTTAGCCATGCACCCCCACCGGCCCCGGCTCCGGCCACGATCGAGATCCGGGGCGTTATCGTGTCGGATAGTACGGGATTGCCCCTGGCCGGTGTGTCCGTGAAGCTGAAGGGCACCGATAAAGGCACATTTACGGACCTCAACGGGAATTTTGTTTTACAGGCGCCGGACGCGGGCGCCGTCCTGGAAATTTCTTCTATCGGATATGATTCCCGGGAGGTCACTGTCACGAAGGAAGGGACGATCCGGATAGGGCTAAAAGTGGCGGCGGCCAAGATCGCCGAAGTAGTGATCGTCGGCTATGCCACGCAAGAGAAGCGCAAGCTCACCAGCGCCGTGGTCACCGTGTCGGGAGAGGAGCTCACCAAAAGGGTGGCGACCGACCCGACCTCTTTGTTGCAGGGACAACTGCCGGGCTTATCGGTGGTGCAGAATTCGGCGGAGCCGGGCAATGAGGATATTCAATTGCGCATCCGGGGGGTGGGGACGTTCAGCGGGGCTGGAACGAATCCGCTGATCATAGTGGATGGCCTGCCTGGCAACCTTTCCGTCATCAACCCGAATGACATTGAATCCGCAACCGTTCTTAAAGACGCCGCCTCGGCGGCGATTTACGGCTCCCGGGGTGCGAACGGGGTCATCGTGATCAAGACCAAAAAAGGGAGAGGGGGTGTTTTTGCCCTTACCTATAATGTCAACATCGGGTTGTCGACGCCTACCCGGCTGCCCCACCTGGTGACGAATTCTGCCGAGTACATGGCCTTGTCCAACGAAGCAGAGACGAATTCGGGGAATGCGCCGCTGTATACACAAGCCGAGATCGACCTGTATCAAAATGCTACGGACCGGGTCAAATATCCCAACCACAACTGGCTGAACGATATGTTTAAAACGGCGACCGTTCAAAATCACTATCTGAACCTGAGCGGGGGCAAGGAGGGCACGACCTATAGCCTGGGTCTTGGGTACACGGACCAGCCGGGGACCATGCTTGGTTTTTCTTATAAGAAATACACGGTAGACCTTGGACTATCTTCCAGGGTCAACAAAAGGGTGACGGTAGGCACCAACTTGCAGTTCCGTTATGGCAACCGTGTGTATCCGGAAGACAACAGCACAGACCTGTATATTGCGGCGCTTGCCCAATCCCCGTTATATCCCGCCCGGACAACCACAGGTTTGTGGATCTACAAGGCTTATAGCCAGGAACTGGGTAATAAAAACCCCGTGCTGACGGCAACGATGGCCCAGACCAATAACCCTGATTACTACGGTCAGGGGAACCTTTCCCTGGATGTGGATATCCTGAAAGGGTTAAAATGGGAGAACCGCGCGGGCGCCAGCTTTGATGTGGACAAAAGCAAAACCTTCATTCCAACCGTGCCCACCTATTATTACAGCGACCTGTCCTTTGCCGGTGACTTCAACCCTGGTACCAGCCTCGGCCTGACGGTGGGCGAGAACGACGAGATCCATACGACGATATACAGCCAGTTAAACTATAGAAGAAGTTTCGGGTTGCATAACCTCACCGTATTGGGCGGTGCGCAGGAGGAAGTAGACAACTACAGTCAATTGAATGCCTCCCGCATCGGTTTTCCCACCAATGACCTGACCGAACTGGACGCGGGTTCCGCCAGCGGGCAAACGAACGAGGGGACTTCTTCCGAGTGGGCCATACAATCCTTTTATGGTAATGTCAACTACGATTACGACGACAAATATCTTTTTGGATCCAGCGTCCGGTATGATGGTACCTCCCGTCTGCCGTCCGCCAGCCGTTGGGGGTTGTTCTACTCCTTTTCCGGCGCCTGGCGCCTGTCCAGCGAGGCTTTTCTAAAAAACGTCTCCTGGCTGAACGACCTCAAGGTCCGGGGATCCTGGGGTGAATTGGGCAATCAGAATATCGGGACATATCCCTATCAGTCCATTTTGTCACAGAACAGTTATGCCTTTGCCGGTACGGTCAGTACGGGTTTCACGGCTAATACGCTCGTGGATCCCAACCTGACCTGGGAAACGACCCGGGTGACCGATCTGGGGATCGACTTGGCCACCCTCAAGAACAGGCTCAGCTTCTCTGCCGATTGGTTTGACAAATACACCTTCAATATTTTGCGGGGTTCACAAGTGCCCCTCTGGTTGGGATTAAATGCACCGACCGTCAACAACGGGGCGGTCAGCAATAAGGGGTTTGAATTCAGCCTGAGGTACCAGGATCATATAGGAAGAGGGTTCAACTATTACGGGGTAGCCAACTTTCAGTTATACAGGAACAAGCTGGTGTCCTTCGGCACACCGGAGTATGGAGGCCCCGACGGCCAGACGATCATGGAGAACGGCAAACCGATCAACTCGTTTTATTTGTATGTCATGGACGGCATTTTTCAAAGCCAGGATGAGATCAACAAATCACCCGACCAGTCATCCCTGGGGGGGGTACCCACGCCCGGCGATATCAAATACAAGGATATCAACGGGGATGGCAAGGTAGACGTCAACGACCGGACCGTCGTGCCCGGCCAATACCCCAACTTCGAATATTCTTATACGATGGGGGCCAGCTATAAGGGTTTTGACGCGAGTGTTCAGTTGTATGGATCGCAGGGCAATAAACTTTATTTATACAAATGGGGGACGGATCCCTTCGCACAGGGCGCACCGCCGACAACGGACTGGCTCAACCGCTGGACACCTGCCCATCCCTCCACCACCATGCCCAAAATTTATATGGGGTATTATGGCTATCCGAAAATAACAGGGGTGCAGTCGACCTTTCATTTGTACAATGCCAGTTTTATGCGGATTAAAAACGTCATGCTGGGATATACCATACCCACCCGTCTCCTGAGAAGCACAAAATCGCTAAGAATCTATTTCTCGGTAGACAACGCGGCGCTGTTCACCCCGCTGAAACAAGGCACCGACCCCGAAAGACTGGATATTAACAATAAACCCGACGCCTGGTATGGATTCGCCAACTACCCGCAAAACAGGACGTTCACTTTCGGCGCCTCCGTTCAATTTTAAATAATAAATAACCAAAAATGACTTCCAAATATATATTCCTCGTAGGGATGGTGTGTATGGTATCTTGTAAAAAACTGGACCTTACCCCTACCTCCCAATTGTCCACCACGGTTTTCTGGAAAACGGCAAGCGATGCCGATCTTGCGCTGGCCGGGTTATACAATACCCTATATGCCAACAATGGCACGGTAGACCAGAATGCGCCCTATTGGTGGGACTGTTTTAGCGATAACGCCTATAGCCAGCATAGCCTGGGAGGCTCGCAAAACGCCCTGATTTCGGGGCTTACGCCCACCAGCGGGAACTACCAGTTGTTGTATTACCAGAATGGCTATATCGCCATCGCTGCGTGTAATTCCTTTCTCGCCAACGTCGGCAAGGTGCTGTCCGGCGATACGCTGAACCGGTATAAAGGAGAGGCTTTTTTCCTGCGGGGTTTTAATTATTTCTGGCTTGCCCAATTGTATGGCAATGTGCCGATCGTCACCGCCGACCCTATGACGATCAGCTACCAGAGCAAGATGGCCAAATCCCCCAGGGCGGATGTGTTGAAACAGGCCGAGAATGACTTTGACTCGGCCATCGCCTATCTGCCGGATACGAAATATACCACGGGGCACGCCGTCAAGGCGGCCGCGGAAGGTTTTCAGATAAGGTTGTACCTGTTTGAACAGCGATTTGCCGAAGCTGCCGCTATGGCGCAGACGATTATATCGGGCGGTTTGTTTTCGCTCAACCCGAATTATCCGTCCAACTTTTATAAGCCCGATCAGAAATCCAGCCCGGAGATTATGTTTTCCGTGCAATACCAGGCGCCTGCCGTACCCCATCCTTATTCCCTCAATGTATTGCTCATCGGGCCGGGTTGGAAGGATTGCCAGGGAACACAGGACATGATCAATGAATATGAACCGGGCGATCCCCGAAAAACCATGACCTTCTTTTTCCCGGGCGATGGAACCGCACAGGGGTGGCCTTACCCGGGCACCGTGGGAACCCCCGGTGTGAATGAGTGGGTGATTGGATTTTATCCTGGCAAAAAAGGCGTCGACCCCGCTGTAACAAACCCGACGCCCGGTTTACTGGACGACCAGGACTATGTATTGTTGCGGTATGCCGATATAGAATTGATGTATGCCGAAGCGCAGAACGAAGCGGTGGGTCCCGATGCCACTGTTTACCAACAGGTCAACGCCGTACGGGCCCGGCCGGGTGTCAATATGCCCCCTTTGCCCGCAGGCCTTTCGCAGGACTCCATGCGGGTGAGGATACGGCATGAAAGAAGGGTAGAGCTTGCCCTGGAAGGACTGCGGTATTTCGACCTGAGAAGATGGGGCATCGCCACACAGAAACTAAACGGGTTTATCCAAAATCCGACGACCCCGTCCGTAACGACCATGTACAAGGATATGTATGAATACTGGCCGCTGCCCCAAACGGAAATAGACCGCAACCAGCCGGAGCTGGTGCAGAACGACGGGTATTGAACCAGGTATTTTTACCCGTTTTATGTCTGTCCGCAGGGGTAAATATCCGTTTACGAAGGTATTCGATAACCGGCTATGAAATAGCTGGCGGAAGCGATATAATTTGTCGCTTATGAAAACATCATTCAAACTTTTGTGGAGGGCCGCCGCATTCGCTTTTGTGGCGGCCCTTGCTTGTACCAACGGCTGCCGCCCTTCCGCCGGGAATTCGGAGCCGAAACACCTGGAATACGGGGACAGTATTCCGTTGAGCCAGCTCCTCAAACCCTATGACTCTGCCAATGCCTGGATGTGTTACTATAATGGCTTTAGGGCACGGCATCCGGAAGTACGGGATTCCATTTTCGATTTTTGTACCATTCGTACGCGGGACGTGCTATTGTCGATGGGATTGGATTCCGCAACGGTCGCGCTGGTGGGGGACAAGATTAAGTTTGGAAAGGATACGGTCGCCCGGTTTATGCGCATCTCGGTTGGTTACGATACGGTGACGAGTAAACTGAGGGTCTTTTTTCAACCGGTTAAACACGTAAAGTTTGACAGCTCTGGAAACATCACCGACCCGGGTACGGCTTATTATTTCGACAGCACGGGGAAAATCTTTCATAGGGCGATTCCTTTTAATTGTGGGGCCGGTAAGCGGAGGAACAATGACACGACCGCGTTTGTCGCGGACCTGAATACGCCTTGTCCACCCGCTTGTAATCAGTCGCATGAGCAGTGATATGATCTTCCTGGTGGTATCGGACCTTCCGGTGGCGGTGGCGGCTGTTGCCGCTGCCGCTTTATACCGGAAGGCGGACACTGCGCTTAGGATCTTTTGTGGATTTGTTCTTTTCTCCGCAGCCATCCAGGCTTTGGCCATGATCATGGCTTTGCGGCATCACAACAACATGGTATTGCTGCATATATACACCCCGGTGGGATTTGTCCTGTTGGTGGCCTTTTACCGGGCGCTTTTGGGCGGAGCGGTTACAAAAGGGGTTTTTAGCGGGCTGGCGCTTTTATTTACTTTCTTTTCCATCATCAATACCCTTTTTTTTCAAAATATCCATACGTTCAATTCGTATGCGCTGACCGTCGAGTCCATCCTGATCATCATCATCACTTTATTTACCTTCTTTGTATCGCTGAGCAAAAGCAGGGTTTCGCTGGTGACAAAGTCCAACCTGAACGCCGTCGGCTGGATCAATTCGGGCCTGCTGGTTTATTATACATCCACGTTGCTGATTTTTTACCTGTCGAACTATATGCTCAAATTTTATAGTCTCAAATTCAATATGCATGCCTGGATGATGCATTCTATTTCGTCCATGGTCATGTACAGTTGTTTTATCGTCGGATTATGGAAGCAGTTATCGTCCCGTTTTCCATAGTGCTGTTCATTATCGCGGTGGGTGTCGTTTTGCTCTACCAGAATTTCCAGAAGAACCTCTACCAAAAGGAACTCGACAACGCCGCCATAAAGGCCAGACAGCAGGAGGAACTGCTGAGCAACAGCATCGAGGTACAGGAAGCCGAGCGGAAGCGGATTGCAGCGGATATGCACGACGAATTGGGTGCGGTATTCTCCATTACCCGGATGAACTTGTTGCTGTTGCTGAAAAAGGAGCCTTCTCCGGAAAAGATCGAGGCGCTTCAAAAGCTGGTCGGTCTTTCCGAGACGGGGCTTCAAACGGTCAGAACCATCAGCCATCAGTTGATGCCGCCCCAGTTGGAGGCGTTCGGTCTGGTCAAGACGCTGTCCTCCATTGCGGAGACGATGAACAAGGCCGGGCATATCCAGATATCGTTCGAGCAAAAAAGCCCGCTCCCTGTGCTGGAATGGATGACCACCCTTGGTTTGTACCGGATCATCATGGAGTGGATCGCCAACACGGTAAAACACGCTGGGGCAACGGAGATCTGTATCGAGCTGGCGGTTGTCAAAGAAACCCTGTACGTGACCTATATGGATAACGGCAGGGGCCTGGGCCCGGGGGACAGGCAGCGGGCGGGCATGGGTTTCAAAAATATAGAAGCTCGCGTGAATGCCATGAAAGGCACCTGTTACATCCTGGTGGCCCCTGGATTTAAAGCGGTTATTGAAATTCCGGTGTGATCAAAAAAAGTGAACCTATGGAAGGGAAAATCAAGCTGGGGATCGTGGAAGACCAGTCCCTTTTCCGGGAAGGCATCAAGGCGCTCCTGAAAAACTGGGATTGTTTTACCGTCGTATTCGAAAGCCCGGATGGCTTCTCGGTGATCGACCGGTTGAAACAAAGCCCGGTGGTGCCCGATGTGATGCTGGTCGATTTGTCGCTGCCTCCTCAGCTCAAAAAAGAATATACCGGGTTGCACGTCACCCTGGCTTTGCTGGAGCACTTTCCCGCCATCCGGATACTGATCCTATCCGTTCACGACGACGAGAACTTCATCTCGGAGCTGATCAAGCACGGTGCCCATGGCTACCTCGTCAAAGATGCCGACCCGGAGGAGGTCTATGAGGCGATCCTGTCCGTATATACCAAGGGATCTTATGTCAATGCCCGGACGTTGAGCGCCCTTCAGAACACCATGGGCCGGAAGGCAAAAACCAGAAAACTGCTCGTCAAGCTCTCGCGAAGGGAGCTGGAGATCCTGCAACTGACCTGTCAGCAGCTCACCGCCGAGGAAATCGGCAAAAGACTCTTTATCAGCGTCAAAACAGTCAATGGTCACCGGAACAACTTATTGCTGAAAACCGGCTCGAAAAACGTGGCGGGGCTTGTCCTTTTTGCGGTAAAAAACGACCTGGTGAATCTGGTATAGTCGTAATTTACGGTATGATCGACCTCGTTATCGACGCCCGTGAGGCCGCCATCAGCCCGCTCATGAAGGTGCAGCGCATTTTACCCTTCCGTCTCCGGCGAATGGTAGGGCCCTTTATTTTTTTGGATCATGCAGGCCCGGTACCCGCCATGACCGGGGTGACGGCTTCGATGGATGTGCTGCCGCACCCGCACATCGGTCTTTCGACGGTCAGCTACCTCTTTAGCGGAAAGGTAACCCACCGCGACAGCCTGGGCGTTGAGCAGGTGATCCGCCCCGGGGAAGTAAACTGGATGACGGCAGGGCGTGGCATCGCCCACTCGGAGCGCTTTGAAGACCCGGCGGTACTGGCCGGCGGCGGGCTGGAGATGATCCAAACCTGGGTGGCGCTGCCCGAAAAGGACGAAGAGTCGGCGCCCACTTTTGTCAACTATACCCCTGAACAACTCCCCGTGTATACCGACAAGGGGGTCTGGATGCGGTTGATCGCCGGTGATGCCTATGGTTTGGGCGGGCAGGTTCATACAAACTCCCCCTTGTTTTATCTCCACGTGGTGCTCGACGCCGGTGCGACCTTCGGCCTGCCCACCGGGTATTCCGAACGCGGTATTTATCTTGCCAAGGGTAGCGTGGAAGTAGCCGGTGTGGCTTACCATTCCGGGCAAATGTTGGTTTTTGGCGCTGGCCCCGACCCCATGATCCGGGCGCTCGAACATACCGTTTTAATGCTCCTGGGCGGAGAACCCCTGGGGGAGCGTTTTATCTGGTGGAATTTCGTCTCTTCCCGAAAGGAGCGCATCGAGCAGGCAAAAGAAGACTGGCGTCAGGGCCGGATCCTGCTACCGCCCAACGATAACCATGAGTTTATACCGCTGCCGGAAGATAAATCCCGGCCCGCGGGTAGCGCGCCCGCGGCGAATCCGCTTTCTTAGTATATTCGCGACTCTTTTATTCTGTACAATATGACACTTAGAAAAACCCAATTCGTACTCAGCCTTGCGGCTTGTGCCCTTTCCTTCTCCTGTAAGAAATCCGGATCTTCTGCGCTCACAGAATCCAACTCGTATGTAGTCAGTACTTTAGCCGGCGGCACCACCGGATTGGCCAATGGTACCGGTACCGCTGCAAAGTTTGACAATCCTCTCGGCGTGGCCGTCGACAACAGCGGTAACGTGTATGTGGCGGACTATTTCAATTGTGAAATCCGAAAGGTCACCCCGGCCGGTGTCGTCACCACTTTCGCCGGGAGTGGATCGCCGGGCGCGGCAGATGGCAACGATACGGCCGCCAGTTTCAATGGACCCGTCGGCATCGCCATTGATCAACAAGGCAATCTTTATGTGTCCGATCAGAACAATCATAAAATCCGTAAGATCACGCCTGCCGGCGTCGTCAGTACCCTCGCCGGTAACGGTAAAGCCGCGTCCGTGGATGGTGCCGACACCGCGGCCAGCTTTATCCAGCCTGACGGTATTGGGGTGGACGGCAGCGGCAATGTGTATGTGGCAGATCGAAAAGGTTTTAAGATCCGAAAGATCACGCCTGCCGGCTTGGTGACGACCTTTGCGGGTAGCGGTTCCTCCGGCTCTGCCGGTGGTACCGGCACAGCCGCCAGCTTTGACCTGCCCACCGGGCTTTGTGTGGACGGCAGCGGTAATGTGTATGTAACGGATGATGGCGACTACCTGATCCGTAAGATTACGCCGGCCGGCGCGGTCAGCACCCTCGCCGGTAATATCGGCGTATCGGATACCACCGACGGCATGGGTACGGCGGCTACTTTTGGGCTGCCTTATATGATAGCGGCAGACCGCAATGGTTATTTATACGTGACCGATGCATCCAATGCCACCGTCCGTAAAGTCTCTCCGGCCGGGTTGGTCACGACCATCGCCGGTAGCAACGAAAACCAGGGAACGACGGATGGGCCGGGCAACATTGCCCTTTTCCAAAGCCCTTCCGGGGTGGCGGTAGACGGCAACGGAGACGTCTATGTCTCCGACCTGGTCAACGCCAATATCCGAAAGCTGACACAGCAATAGCCTTAATCATTGAGGAGGAGACAGGCGTCCCAGCCGAAATCCCCGGTGATATAACTCAATAGTACCAGCCCGATACCGGCGCTCCCTTCGAGCAAACTGGTATCGGGTTCAAACATTTGGGTCGCGGGGTTATACTTTTTGTACCCGGAGCGGACATCCAGGTGAAAGCCCCAGGCAAGGGTCATCTCGATCCAGTAGTCCGCGGCTTCCCTGAATAAAGAGTCCCCGGTCTTATGCGCGATCTTGCCGAATATATGCGCGACCCCGGCGGCCCCATGGCAAAGGGCCCCATCCGAGACACGGGTGCGCCGGTAACCCCGCCGCCCGGCCGCATGACGGAGTACGCCCATGGCAAAATCGATCAGCATCGGGTCGCCAAAAGTCATCCCCGCCTGGTACAGCACGTACCCGATGCCCAGGTCGCCATTACACCAGGCCAGCCTGGCACCGGGGAAGTAGCTCAGCTCCGTGTCTTCATTCACATGATCCAGCAGGTACTGGATCAGATCCCAGGCCATTTCTCCGGCTTCCATCCGGCAGAGGCCCGCGTTGTAACATTCCAGGCAGAATTTGAGGATACTGGCCAGGCCGTGCGCCAGACTAAGGTCCGAGGTTCTTTGCTTTTTAAGGGATGCTAAGAATCGCAGAAAGAATGATTCTGGCGGCCTTTTGGCGTCCAGTAGAAACGCATGGGCCAGCCCGATCGCCCCATGAAGGAAGTCGTAATTGCCCTTTTCCAACATCTCCAACGCTTCCTCCGGAAGGAAGCCCCCCAGTTGCGGGTCCTCCAGCATCTGCCGGTCCGCCAGGAACCGGTAAAACCACCGTATTCCTGACGTCCCTGAGCAGAATGTCCGGTTGGGATAGGTTGCTGCGGCTTCGGCTATGAGATGCACCTCTTTTCCCAGCCGCTTTGTGATGTCAGAAGCACCCTGATATTTCAGGTAGTGAAATTTAAACAAGGCCTTGCCTGCACGGCCGGACATGAGGGCGGGGAGACCATCGGGCCCCTCCGCCTCCAGTTCGGCATAGATTTTTCTGAGTGCTTTTTCTGCTCGTTCCCTGATATCCGTCATAAAAGGAACAGGCACATCGTTTTCATGGCGTAAGTATTATGACGCCACCTCCCCGGATGGGCCGGATACCGCGGGGACGCAGCTGTATCTGATTTTTTTTCGATTGTTTAGCAATTTGAACTAAATCTAGGATATGGGAAAGGGATGGGAAGGGGTATTATATAACTGCGTCTTTTTCTCAATAAGTGCGGGTTTCCACCCATCGGCGTAGGGAACATGAGAAGAATCGATGTGTTAATGCTTTATTAATGCATTATTATCGTTGTAGTTATAGTTTTACCGGGTATGCGCAAAACAATAGCTTATCTGGGTTTGTTGATGGCCTCGTTTACCGCAACGGCGCAACGTACGGAGTATGCGGGTGTTTTTGCTCCTGCCGGTGCGGCGGAGCAACTGCGGCAGGCGGAGCAGCCTTTCAGGGACAATATCTGTCTCGATGGCCTTTGGCAGTTCGCCCCGGAGCGCCTGCCCGCCGGGTTTAAGGAGGGGTATGACGCCGCGCCCGCCCTTGATCCGGCTGATAAGGCCGTATGGAGCGAGACCCCCATTCGCATCCCTTCGCCCTGGAATGTAAACAGCTTTGCTTATAAAGACGGGCAGGGCGGTGATTTTCGCAGCTATCCCAGCTACCCAAGGGAATGGGAAACCTGCAAAATGGGCTGGCTCAGGAAGACCTTTACGTTACCGGCGGGTTGGCACGGGCGGCGCATCCTGTTGCACTTTGAAGCCGTGGCCGGCGACGCGGAAGTTATCGTGAACGGTAAAACCGTGGGGAGCCACTTTGGCATTTTCCTGCCTTTTGATATAGACATTACCGGCGTTGCCCGGCCGGGGATGGACAACGAACTGCTGGTGGGCGTTCGCAAGGCGTCGTTGTTCGATCGCCGCGGACCCTACGGACGCCGCACGTATCAGGCCGGGTCGTTTTGGGGGCAGCATATTGCCGGGATCTGGCAGGATGTATTTGTAAAGGCCCTGCCCGTTACCCATGTCGAAGACGTGTTTGTCCAGCCCCGCGTGGATGCCGACACGCTGGAAGCTGTGCTGACGCTGGTCAATGCGGGGGACCAAGAAGCGGACCTGTCGCTGGAAGCCACGGTGTCGCCCTGGGAGGCCTCCGGGGAGAATGCACTGTCGATACCTGGTTTCACTGCCGTGGTTCCGGCGCATGGGGAAAAAAAGATAGTGCTATCGGCAGCCGTCAGGGGACGGTTAGCATACTGGTCGCCGGATAGCCCCCGGCTGTATACCCTTGGCATAGAAGTGCGGTCAAATGGTCGTCCCGTCGACAAAAAATATACCCGTTTTGGTTGGAGACAGGTAAGCCTCCAGGGCACCCAAGTGTTGTTGAATGGAAAACCCATCGTCCTGCGCGGGGATTCCTGGCATTTTCTCGGCATACCGCAAATGACGCCCCGCTATGCAAGCGCGTGGTACCAGGCCATGCGTGACGCGGGTTTGAATGCCGTACGCCTGCACGCGGAACCGTATCCTTCGTTTTACCTCGACATCGCCGACGAGCTAGGCATCCTGGTGCTCGACGAAACCGCCATCTGGGCCAGCGACGGCGGGCCAAAGCTCGACGATCCCCTGTATTGGCAGGATACCAAAGCGCATTTATCCGGCCTGATCCTGCGCGACCGCAACCATCCATCGGTCTTCGGCTGGAGCGTGTCCAACGAGGTCATGCCCGTCGTGAAGAATGTTTTCCATAATCCACCCGGTATGGCGGATACCCTCCTGACTTATGACGGGGAATGGTTGGCCATCTGCCGCCAGCTCGATCCGACCCGTACCTGGATTTCCGCCGATGGTGAAGAGGACGGCCAGGGACGCTTCCCTGTATATGTTGTCCACTACGGCGGCCTGGACGCCATGAACCGGGCGCAGAAAAACGGCAAACCCTGGGGCGTAGGGGAGGCCGGCAATGCCTATTACGGCACACCCGAGCAGGTGGCCCAAACCGATGGCCTGCGCGCCTACGCATCCTTCGAAGGGCGGATGGAGGGCGTGGCCGCTTCGTCCTACCGGTCGCTGATCGCCCAAAAGGAACGCAACGCCATTTATCAAAGCGTGTTCAATATGGTGTGGTACGGGCTTCGGCCACTCCCATTGGGCATGAAGGACACCACGCGGCCCCCTCAACTGGAAGACGGGGTTTATTTTACCCATTTTAAAGAGGGTGAACCGGGAGTACAACCCGAGCGCCTGGGTCCCTACTGTACCACGCTGAATCCCGGCTACGACCCGCGCTTGCCGGTGTATCGCACCTGGCCCTTGTTCGATGCCATCCGGGATGCCGCCACCGGGGCAAATTTTGGAAGATGGAGGGCGGATACACCAGTAGCAGCGGCCAAGCCACGTGTTGCGCCCGCCGGGGAGGCACTGTTTATCGACGCTGGGCATCTGCCGTCCTTGCCGTCCGCCGCGCATTTGCCCTCCTCCGCCGACGTTCATCGCGTGGCGTCCGCCGGGGGAACGGTCGTCGTATGGGGTGTGCGCCCCGAAACGCTTGCCACTTTAAACGAGCTGCTGCGGGTTAAATTGACGCTCTATGCGCGGAAAGCTTCTTCGCTGTTGCCCGTGGGTCAGGATCGTATTACCGCCGGATTGACGGCCGCCGATCTTTATTTCTCGGAGCTGCAGCCGCCGGAGATCGTCGACTATACGCTCGGCCTGGCCGGGCAAAGCCGGGTCTTGTTACAGGCATGCGGGACGGACTGGCTACAGTGGAACAAACAGCCCGAATATGCCAAGACCGCCATGGTGCTGCGATCCGAGCTCGAAGCCAAGCCGCCCGGCGCCGTACTCATCGAAGGGCCGATGGGCAACGGCAGGCTGGTGGTCAGCACCCTGCCCGTCGCCCCAAGGGGAGAGAAAGCCGCGAAGGCGGTGCGGATGCTGCTCGCCAACCTGGGAGTGCATCCGAACGACACCGGTACGACAGGAAGACCCCTGCTGCCGGGCGGGGCGCTGGCCATCGGCGAAGCGACCGAATTCTGGGTATTGAGTCCGCGCTCGTTGGATGACCTGCTCAGCGAACCGAATATCCCCGTAGTGAACCTCGAAGCGGATCATGCGGGTGAAGTACGGCTGAATGATGTGCTTGTGCTCAAGGGCAAAGGCGTGGCCAAAGCGCTGCGACTGCACCAAGGGTGGAACCACTTTGTTGTTAAGGGAGACCTTCAGGCGAGGTTGACGTGCAACCAGCCTGAGTTTTTGAAGGTGTTGGATTCGTCGTTTGACAAGCCGTAAGTGACTTTATCTGAAATAATTATTCACCGCAAACGTATACTGCTCAACAAACAGCTTTTTATAAGCTGACAGATTATTCTGTTCATAGAAAAGTATCATTGCCTTTTTATAGTCCACAGGCTTAACGCTGCGATAAGACAACGGACAAAAGCCATTTTCAATCAAAATCCCGTTGCTGGTAATGCGACCGGTCCTTTTATTTCCATCCTCAAATGGTTGGATATAGGAAATGAATAACACGGCTAACAATGCCTTTTCAAAAATGGAGGAACGTAGATTGATTATTTCACAAGCCCGGTCCAGGTATTCACGGATCTGGAATTCGTTCTCCGGGGGTGTATAGCTCGTTCCTGTTATTCCGACAATCCGTTTACGAATGTTTTTGCTTACTCCGAGGTCTGCAATCAATAGGGAATGAATATTCTCGATGGCGCTTGTACGTAATGGGTTTAATACGAGTCTTCCTTCGTAAATGTAGTCCAACGCTGTTTTGTGATTGAGCAACATGGTGGCCTCATCCTTGGCTTTTCCTTCAGCAGGAACATTTTCAGACAGAAGAACTTCTGTTTCCAGCAGGCTATAAGTGTTTCCTTCGATTTGGGATGACTTCCAACTGAGCTCTATCGTAAGACGGTTTCTTTCCTTTCTTATGATATCTTGTGGCAGGGTCCGGATGCGCTCACGGAAATCCCTTTGAAGAGCATTCAGTTGATCTAATTCTCCCTTTGTAAATATGTCTACCTTTTCTAAGTAAGTGAATACTTCGGGATCAATTCTCTTGTTTCCCTTGCGTTCATCGATGTCTTTGTCGAAATAAGAGTCGCCAACGTTTCCGTAAATAAAGCGGTATGCCGGAGCTACCATGTAAACCGTCGCGCGCCCTTGGCCAGTTCTTAATAATAAATGGTTGTCTACCAATGACTTGAGGTCTCTGTTGACTGTCGAGACGGGCGGTTGATCCGGTAGATGTTTTAAAATATCAGCGATCCCGGCTTCGGGATTTTCTAATATCCAGTCAAGTATTTGCCGTTTTCGGGCACTTAATTCCATAGATTATTCCTTTCCTCTCAAAAATAGGCTTTTTTCCTCTCATTTTGAAAGGGAAACCACTAGGAAATGAGAGGAAAACAGCAAAGCAACTGCTGAAAAATCTTCGCCTGATGGCTCCGAGCCCAACTGTTGCGATTGCCAATGCTGCATCGCACTAGTCATCACTTCGTACGATCTTCGTAAATGCCGATCATCAGGAGCCAGGCTCCCGAAATGAGAAACGCGAATAAAACAATGATACCGATCGCTGCGATGAAAAACCCCGAGCTATATCCGAGGATAAGGAAAATCGCGCCTATCACTTCAGCGATGTAACATATGGTGCCACCGGAAAGTCGCGGCAAGTTTAATCCAATGGAACTCATGCCCGACCTGATGGCTATAACATAGCCTCTGATGAAGATGACAGTGGCGATGAGCCAGAGCATAAGCCACTCAACGCCGAGCGCCCAAAGATATTGATCCCCTATAAGCGCAAAACAGCTGGCCATGAAAATGGCCGTGAAGCCCGTCAGCATGTTTATCGCCCGGTTTTTATGCGTGGTGTTTCGGATAATGATTTCGTGATTGATCGACATCGCGACGAAAATCAGACCGGCAAGAGCTGCGGCGCCGCCGCCGACCATCACAAAAAAGTTATTCCATTGCTCTGGCATAACGTGTATTCTTTATGCAGCTGAATTTAAGCTTTAAATTTGAATATGCCATTGGAACATGAACCCGAACTGATGCCCATTACAGACGGAAATGTTGGAGAATTACATTCCCTGATCTGGGAATCGACACGTGATGGTTATCTTTTTTTACAAAGAACAATCGATGATTGGTATAGCGGTGCGAACAAGTTTGATAAGCCGGGTGAAAAGTTATGGGGATTGTTCACAGGAAAGGACCTGGTCGGTGTCGGCGGCCTGAATATAGATCCTTATAGCCTCACACCAAAGGTGGGCCGGGTGCGGCACCTGTATGTTCGGAAGGATCAGCGCCGGGCGGGTTGTGCGACTATAATAATGAATAAAATAATGGAGGAGGCTCGCCAAAACTTTACCGTATTGCGCCTATTCACGGATGATCCGGCGGCTTCGGTGTTTTACGAAAAATTGGGGTTTGAAAGAACCAGGGAGTATAAGGTGAGCCATTGTATGGCGCTTCCGGGGGACTGGATTACCTCCGCCGCTTCGCGGCTTCGGTGATCCAATACGTCCTGCGGGGGGGCTTCATCGCACCGGCCCCTCGCGCCTTCGGCGCTAGGTTTTTTCATTCATGAGCGGTAGCGAGCTTGCTCGCGGACGCGCATGAACGAAAAAACCCCTCAGCTTTAGCTGAGGGGTCTAACGTGATGTGCCCAGGACTGGATTCGAACCAGCACACCTCGCGGCGCTGCTACCTGAAAACAGTGCGTCTACCAATTTCGCCACCTGGGCAGGTGATCTTGTAGATCGGGGTGCAAATATACGGGTTTTTGGGATTTGGGAAATAAATTTTTAGGACTTTTGCGGGCACTATGCGGTTCCTGATCATACAAACGGCTTTCTTGGGAGATGTGGTGTTGGCCACGCCCTTGATCGAAAAACTAAGGGCGTTTTATCCAGAGGATAGGATCGATTTCCTGGTGCGGAAGGGGAATGAGTCGTTGCTGAAAGATCATCCGCTGCTGGACGAGGTGTTGGTGTGGAATAAGAAGGAGCATAAGATGCGGAACCTGTGGGGGATGATGCGGAAGGTGCGGGTAAGGCGGTATGACTACGTGATCAATTTGCAGCGGTTTGCGTCTTCGGGGTTGATCACGGTGTTTTCTGGGGCGTATACGATCGGGTTTGACAAGAATCCGTTGTCGCGGTATTTTAAGGAAAAGAAGCCGCACGTGATCGGCACGGACCCGAAGCACTATAAGCACGAAGTGGAAAGGAACCTGTCTTTGATCGAGGGGTTGACGGACGGGGCGATGGTGCGGCCGAAGTTGTATCCCTCCGAAGGAGACTATCAAAAGGTGGCGACGCGTAAAAACGGCCCGTATATCACGATGAGCCCGGCCTCGGTTTGGTTTACCAAGCAGTTGGCGCGGGAGAAGTGGGTGGAGTTGATCAAGTCAACAGACGCGGGGCAAAAAATATACCTGCTGGGGGCGCCGGGCGACCAGGCATTATGCGAAGGCATCTTACAAGAAGCGGGGCACCCGAACGCGGTATCGCTTTGCGGCCAGTTGAGCTTATTGCAGTCTGCGGCACTGATGCGGGACGCACGAATGAATTACGTCAATGATTCGGCGCCGATGCACCTGGCGTCGGCCATGAATGCGCCGGTGACGGCCGTGTATTGCTCGACGGTGCCTTATTTCGGGTTTGGGCCGCTTTCGGATGTGTCCCGGGTGGTGGAAACGCCGGAGGCACTGGATTGCAGGCCTTGCGGGCTGCACGGGTACAGGGCTTGCCCGAAGGGGCATTTCAAGTGCGCGTACACGATACCGGTGGCGCTACTGAAAGGCGACCTTTAGGGGCGCCACGGTGGGCGCCGCGGTGGGTCGAAAGTGGGCGCCGCGGCCCTACACACTCACATTAAAATCGCGAAGCGCCTCATTCAAGCTGGTCTTGGTATCGGTAGACGCCTTGCGCTGGCCGATGATGAGGGCGCAGGGAACCTGGTAGGTGCCCGCTGGGAAGACCTTTGGATAGGTACCGGGGATGACGACGCTGCGGGCGGGGACGCGGCCCTTGTATTCAACGGGGTTGTCGCCGCTGACGTCGATGATCTTGGTGGATTTGGTGAGGACGACGTTGGCACCGAGGACGGCCTCGCGCTCGACGATAACGCCTTCGACAACGATGCAGCGGGAACCCAGGAAACAGTTGTCTTCGATGATCACGGGGCTGGCCTGGAGGGGTTCGAGGACGCCGCCTATGCCGACGCCGCCGCTGAGGTGGACGTGTTTGCCGATTTGGGCGCAACTGCCGACGGTGGCCCAGGTGTCGACCATGGTGCCTTCGTCGACGTAGGCGCCGATGTTGACATAGCTGGGCATGAGGACGACGTTTTTGGCGAGGTAGGCGCCGTAACGGGCAACGGCGTGGGGTACGGCCCGGACGCCGATGTGTTTGTAGTCGCTCTTGAGCTTCATTTTGTCATAGAACTCGAAAGGAGGGAGGTGGTGGGTCTCCATGGGCTGGATGGCGAAGTACATCAGGATGGCCTGTTTGACCCATTCGTTGACGACCCAGGTACCGTTCGCGGGTTCGGCGACACGGAGCCGGCCTTTGTCAACGTCCTCGATGACGGCCCTGACGGCGTCGGAATAGGTGTTGTCTTTGAGCAGTTCGCGGTTGTCCCATGCCGCCTGGATCGTTCCTTTCAGGTCCATGTCGTGTGGTAATTTTTTTGCAAACCTAGATTAAAATATTTTTGCGCCAATGGACTTTCTGGAAGATGTGGATCAGTGCCTGGCGGTGCTGAATGCGGGCGGGCTGATCGTTTACCCCACGGACACGATCTGGGGGATCGGCTGCGACGCGACGAATGCGGCCGCGGTGGCGCGGATTTACGCCCTGAAGCAAAGGGCGGAAAGCAAAAGCATGATCGTGTTGGTGGGGGAGGTCAAAGATGTGCTAAAATACACGGCGGGCGTGGATCTTCGCCTCTTCGACTACCTGAAAACGGTGTCGAAGCCGACGACGGTGGTGTATGGGGGGGCGATCGGGCTGGCGCCAAACCTGCTGGCGGAGGATGGGTCGGTGGGGATCCGGATCGTGAACGAGCCGTTTTGCCGGCACCTGGTCAAAAGGTTCCGCAAGCCGCTGGTATCGACGTCCGCCAATATCTCTGGGCGGCCCGCCCCGGGGTCGTTCGAGGAGATTGCGCCGGAGGTCCTCGCCGGTGTGGATTATGTGGTGAAATACAGGAGAGAGGATAGGGAAAAAAAAGTGCCGTCCGCAGTAGTGCGCTGGGGGCGCGATGGCAAAGTAGAAGTGCTGCGGCCGTGATGGGCGCCACGCTACAAAACGAAGGCGAGCCCCGCGGGGATTTATTAATTTTGCAGGATAAGCAATGGATATTATTTGTAACGATAGGGAACTTTTCATCTTCAAAAAAATAGCCGCCGCGGCCGCGGACCTGGGTCTGCCTGCGTATGTGGTGGGGGGATTTGTGCGGGACAAGCTGATCGGGCGGCCGACGAAGGACGTGGACGTTGTGTGCGTAGGGGACGGGATTGCGCTGGCGCATAAGGTGGCGGAGCGGTTGAGGCCGCAGCCGCAGGTGAACTTCTTTAAGAACTTCGGGACGGCGCAGCTGAAGCTGGAGGATATGGAGCTGGAGTTCGTGGGGGCGCGGAAAGAAAGCTACCGGTCGGAGTCGAGGAACCCGGAGGTGGAGCCGGGGACGCTGGAGGACGATCAGTGGCGGAGGGATTTTACGATCAATGCAATGGCGGTGAGCCTGAACGGGGACGACTATGGAAAACTCATCGATCCGTTTGGCGGGCTCCGGGATATCGAGCTCCAGGTGATCCGGACGCCGAGAGAACCGGGCGGGACCTTTAGCGACGACCCTTTGCGGATGATGCGGGCGGTGCGGTTTGCGTCCCAACTGGGGTACGCGATCGAAGAAACGACCCTGGAAGGGATACGGACACACGCGGACCGGATCAAGATCATTTCGCAAGAGCGGATCACCGATGAATTGAATAAGATTATCCTCAGTCAGCGTCCGTCGGTGGGGTTTGAATACCTGTACCGGACGGGGCTTCTGGAGCGGATTTTCCCGCAGATGGTGGATTTGGCGGGGGCGGAATATATAGACGGGAAAGGGCATAAGGATAATTTCACCCATACCCTACAGGTGCTGGACAACGTTGCCGTGCATACGAAAAACCTTTGGCTGCGTTGGGCGGCCATTTTACACGACATCGGGAAACCGGCCACAAAGCGCTTTGAACAGGGTCATGGCTGGACATTTCACGGGCACGAAGTGGTGGGGGGGAAAATGGTGCCCCGGATTTTTGGACGGCTAAAGCTGCCCCAGCACGAAGAAATGCGCTACGTGCGCAAGCTGGTGGAGCTGCACTTGCGGCCGATCAGCCTGACCAAGGAGAATATTACCGATTCGGCGATCCGGCGCCTTTTGTTTGATGCGGGCGAAGACCTGGAGGACCTGATGACGCTTTGCAAGGCGGACATTACGTCCAAGAACAAACAAAAGGTCAAGCGCTACCTGGATAATTTCGAGCTTGTCCAGGAACGCCTGAAGGAGGTGGAGGATAAGGACCGGATCCGGAACTGGCAGCCGCCGGTTACCGGGGAGGTGATCATGGACACGTTTGGACTTCCCCCGGGAAAGATCGTTGGGGACATAAAAACGGCCATACGGGAGGCGATCCTGGACGGTGTTATCGATAATACGTACGCAGCGGCATACGATTTGATGCTCAAGATTGCGAAAAACCACGATCTTGAGCCCGTGCCGGGTCGGCCTATAGAAGGGGCCTGAGCCGCGCCGTTAAAGAGACGTGGCCGCACTGTAAAAGTGCTAAAAACTTGGTTAATTCTTTTAAATTTGTTGTAATAATCCAAACTTAGAGGACTAATGGCGGTACTTAAATTTCGTGTTTACTGGGAAGAGGATGACGCGGTATACAGGGACGTGGTGATCAAGCACAGTCAAAGCTTTAAGGATTTGAACGATATTGTATTGAAGTCCTTTGAATTTGACAACAAGCACAAGGCCACTTTTTACCGCAGCAACGACCACTGGCAACGGGGCCGGGAAATCACGCTTGAAAAGTACGACAAGGTCTACGTGAAGGAACCGCTGATCATGGAGCAGACGCCCATCGGAACGGAGATCAAGGATCCCAACCAGAAGTTCATCTATATCTACGATTTTAACCGGAACTGGACGTTTCTCATAGAGCTCATCAACGTCAGCAAGGACGAGAACCAGAAACAGGCCTATCCGGGTGTGATCCGCACGGAGGGGCTGGCGCCGAACCAATACGGCACCAGGAGCCTGCTGGGGGATAAGTTTGTGGAAGTGGAGGAAAAGTATGACCTCACCAAGGGCGAAGAGGGCTTTGGCGAAGAGGGAGAAGGCGGCAGTGGAGAAGAAAGCACGGAAGAGGAGCAAACGGATACGTTCGGAGAGGAATTGTAAACATTGGATAGCATCCCCACCATCGTGGTTATTGCCGGTCCGACCGGTGTCGGTAAAACGGACCTGGCATTGGGGCTGGCGGAACGGTTGCAAACGGTCATTATTTCGGCGGATTCCCGTCAGTGTTACCGGGAGATGGACATCGGGGTCGCCAGACCCGCTCCGGGAGACCTGCAACGCATTCCTCACTTTTTTATAGCCACCCATTCTATTACGGAACACATCAACGCGGCCACTTTTGTCGCAGAGGCAAACCGCGCGATGGAAGGCCGGGAACTGGTCCTCGTCGTGGGTGGCACCGGTCTGTACATCAAGGCGCTGACGGAGGGCATGGACCCGATTCCCGCTATCCCGGAAGGGATCCGCAAAGCGGTCCGGGAGGGATATGCCGCCGGGGGCCTGGGATGGCTGCAAAAAGAAATCGAAACGAAAGACCCGGAATGGTTCAAAACCGGCGACCGATACAACCCACATCGCCTGATGCGGGCCCTGGAAGTGGTTGAAGCCACGGGGAACTCCATAAAGGACTTCCAGAAAGGGGGACAGCAAACAGACAAACGTGTCGTCCACATCGGCCTGGACCTGCCCCGGCCGGAATTATACGCCCGGATCGACCATCGGGTGGACCAGATGATGGAGAGGGGGCTGTTGCGAGAGGTCGAGGCATTGTTGCCCTTCCGGAATCAAAAGGCTTTGCATACGGTAGGATATACGGAGTTGTTTGACTACCTGGATGGAACACTAACCCTGACAGAAGCCGTAGCCCTGATCCAGCAGCATACGCGCAACTATGCCAAGCGGCAGCTGACCTGGTTCAGACGGGATCCGGAGGTGGCCTGGTTCGCTCCTGACGCGCTGGACGCGGTCGAGGCTTATGTACGGCGGCGCCTGGCTTCCTTTTGAAGGATGCCGGCATAGTAACCGGCATTGTGGTATAGCTCCAGGGAATGATGGCTGTCGTCGGGGCCGTCCCGTTTGGTGCCCTTTAAAAGCACCGACAAGGTTTTATACCCCTCGAAAAAATAGCGCCCTTCAAAGGCATCGCCCGGCTTTCCGTTGTCGTTTTCGGTTTCGTACACATAGACCAGCTGGCCTCCGCGGAAATAATAATTTTCCTTGATCTTTCCGTAGGACAGACCCACCGAGAGGATGATCTTAAAGAGGGAGTCCCCCTTGAAAAAGCCCTTGAGGGTACCGCTTTTCCCCGCTTCGTCGGCAGCAAATTCGTGTTCGGTCATGCTGATGATCCGCAGGGCGGTGTCATGATCGATCTGTTGATAAGCGGTTTGGATGGCCCGGACCTTGTCGTCGGGCGCGGTTTGAGCGGAGACCCGGAGGGCGCAAACGCAGGACAAAAGGAGCACGAAGGCAGCGCAAAGGATTCGCATAAGATTGGATTACACCAAATATATTATTTTTTTTCACAACTTGACCCCCAGGGTGAGCAATATCTCCCCCCTGCGATCCGTCAAATCGGCAAACGTATTCGCCTTATCCGCCAATAAATAAGGGAAATCGACCTCTTTTTGGATAGAATACGCATACGTGAGATCCGCAAAAATCCCAAAGTTGCGGTAGCCGACACCCCCGCTAAAGACGTTTTTCCCGGCTTTGAGGTCGGAGACGTCACGGTAGGGGTTGCCGTAGTGGGCAAAACCCAGCCTGAAAAGATAGGTAGTGAGCTTGAGCTCCCCGCCGGCCTTCAGGTTGAGGGTGCCCCTGTAGAGGCCTTTGAGGACGCCGTTCAGGCCGTCATAAAACCCGGAGGGGACGTTTTGGCCGGTATTGGGGGGCACATGATAGGACCCGCTGGTATAGCGTACGTATTCCAGGTCGGCGGTCAGGAAGCCCCGCTGCTGGCGGACGTCCTGGACGGCGTGGAACACGTAGGCGCCGCTTACCAGGGCCCTCCAGGGGGTGTGGAGGTTGTAGTTAAACGAGGGGTCCGCGCCCGCCAGGAAGGTGGTGGATCCGGCGGTCCGGATCCCGGCGTATGACCCGGTATTGGTGACCATGGTATCCGACCGGGTTTCGGTGACCCCCACCAGGCTGGGGGTGGTAAAGGCAAAACCCAGGCGGACGGCGCTGACCGGTTTGTAGATCACGCCGACCCGGGCGTAGACCCCGTCACCCTTGACGATCCGGGTTTCGGTGAGGGTGGAGGACACGAACTGGCCGGCGGGATCCGGTTTTGAGGCGGATTCGGTAAAGGTGGTGGTCTCGTTGTAGTAGAGAATGGGGATACCCGCGTTGATACCGATGTATAGTTTTTCCTTATACGAAGTCCCGTAACCTATAGCGACTTCCGACAGCCCCCCGGCGGCGTCGACGGTTTTTTGCTGGAGCAGGGGGATGTTTTTGGCCAGGAGAAATTGGGGCAGCCCCCTGTATTGCAAACCGGAGGGGGTCGAAAAGGTGTCTACCAGGTAGGTATCCAGTGCGAGGGAGGTCCCGAAGGCCTTGCCGGGATCGTTGAGGATCTGGTCGATGGTCCGTCCGTCCTGGGCAGCGTCCTCGGCGTATTGCTCGGAATAGGAGCTGTAGGTGTTTAGCCCCTGGTAGACGTTGTGGTTGTTGTAGTCGGCGAGCTTGGTGAGGGCGATGCTCCAGGCGTGTCCTTTCCAGTGGGAGGAGGCATCCCAGGCGGATTGCCCGAAAACGAAACCGCAGGTGCCCAACTGGAATTTGTTTAATTGGGAGGCCGCTGCGGTCCCCCTGTAGTCGTTGTGGTTGTGGTTGAGTCCCCAGCCGGGGGTGAGGACGAATTCCCCGGTCTTGTACATACCCAGTCCTGCGGGGTTTATAAAAAGGCTGCTGATGTCCCCGCCCAGGGAGCCCATGGCACCCCCGATGGCCACGTTACGGGCGGATCCGGAGGTGGGGTAAAAGCTGTATCTGAGCATGTCCGCGGGGTCCTGTGCGCGCACAGACGCCACGGCCACCAGGCACAGCAAGGTGAAGTATGTTTTCATGGCAAGACGAAGTAAGACTTAAGACAGGCAACCACTAGTGGCGGCCAAAACCGCCTCCTCCGCCGCCCATCCTGGCGCCGCCGCCAAACCCGCCACCGGCGGGCCGGCCAAAGACGGCGTTGTTAGCGGGTCTGTAGGACGGCTGATAGGTCCGGGTATTGGTATTGACCGGGCGGTTGGGGCTGATCTGGCGGGAAGCCGGAGCGGTCCTGCCGGTCACGAGACGGTCGTTTGCGGGCTGGTACGGCTGAAAGCGGGTGGTGGAAGCGCTGCCCGCGGCCAGCGATGTCGGTACACGCCCGGAGACCGTGGCGGCCCGGGGAAGGGAGGTCACACCCGTTGTAGGAACGGTCGTGTTCACGTTGTTGAAGTGCCGGGTGTTATACGCCAGGACGTTGATCCTTGCGCCGCCGGTGTACACGGACGTAGACGCGACATACGTCTTCGTGTAATAGCCGAAGCCGGGATAGTAAGGATAATAGAAACCGCCGTAGTAGGACGGCATGGGGTAGAAGTAGGGGTTATAGAACGGGCTGCAGAACGATCCGAAGCCAAAGCCGATGCCAAACATCCCATAGCTGTAAGGGCTATACCAGGGGCTCATGCCGAAGCCTGCCCCCCAGTAAGGATCGATGTATGTATCGAAAGGCGAATACGCGTAATCGTTATAATTGCTGGCGGCGCCGTACGTCGTATAGGGCGCCACGCGATCGTCTTGTCCGTCGCGGGTTACGTATCCACCGCTGGATTGGCTGTTTTCTTCGGTTCCGTCGGAATAATAAACATCGTCGGTTGTCTGCGCCTTTCTGGTGGAAGAACAACTGGTGAAGACAGCAATCGAAGCGGCGAGCGCTAAGTAACGCAGTTTCATGGTTAAGGGTTTAGATATCCCACTATGAAGTTAACACATTTTATGTACGTTTGCACCGGCCAAAGGCCTAAGTATTATTAAAAGTTATTAAGAACGGTATGAGTAAAGAAATTACGGCGCGCTCCCAGGACTATTCGCAATGGTACAATGACCTCGTCATCAAGGGGGGGCTGGCCGATTATTCTGCCGTCCGGGGCTGTATGGTGATCAAACCCTATGGTTATGCCTTGTGGGAACGGATGCAGAGCGTGTTGGACGGTAAGTTTAAGGAAACAGGACACCAGAACGCCTACTTCCCCCTTTTTATCCCAAAAAGCTTTCTGAGCAAAGAGGCAGCCCACGTGGAGGGTTTTGCCAAAGAATGCGCCGTCGTGACCCACTACCGGCTCAAGAACGACCCCAACGGCGGCGGTGTCATCGTAGACCCCGAGGCCAAGCTGGAAGAAGAGCTGATCGTTCGCCCGACCTCGGAAACGATCATCTGGAATACCTACAAAACCTGGATACAGTCCTACCGGGATCTCCCCTTGCTCATCAACCAATGGGCGAACGTGGTCCGTTGGGAAATGCGGACCCGGCTTTTCCTCCGGACCGCGGAATTCCTCTGGCAGGAAGGCCATACGGCCCACGCCACGGAACAGGAAGCGGTGGCCGAAGCCCGGCTGATGCTGGACGTATACGCCGATTTCGTGGAGAACTATATGGCCCTGCCGGTGGTCAAGGGCACCAAAAGCCCCAGCGAACGCTTCGCCGGGGCGGTCGATACGTACTGTATCGAGGGCTTGATGCAGGACGGCAAGGCCCTCCAGGCCGGAACCTCGCACTTCCTGGGTCAGAATTTCGCCAAGGCGTTCGAGGTCCAGTTCCTCTCGAAGGAGAACAAGCTGGACTATGTCTGGGCGACGAGCTGGGGCGTCAGCACCCGGATGATCGGGGCCCTGGTGATGGCCCACAGCGACGACGACGGGCTGGTCATGCCCCCCCGCATCGCGCCCCTGCAGGTCGTGGTGGTCCCCATCTATAAAGGGGATGACCAGAAAAAGGCCCTGGACGAAAGCATCCTTCCGCTGGTGAAGGCGTTGAAAGACGCGGGGATCAGCGTCAAATACGACGACAGCGACAACGCCCGTCCGGGTTGGAAATTCGCTGAATACGAATTGAAGGGGGTTCCCGTACGCATCGCGCTGGGGGCACGTGACCTGGAAAACGGGGTCGCCGAGGTGGCCCGCCGGGATACGAAGGTTAAGGTGAGCCTCCCGCTGGAAGGGCTGCCCGCACGGATTGCATCCCTGCTGGAGGAAATCCAACAAAACCTCTATAACCGCGCCCTGACCTTCCGCGAGGAACACATCACGCGTGTCGACGACTTCGATACCTTCCAGAAGGTATTGGATGAAAAAGGTGGTTTTGTGTCCGCCCACTGGGACGGTACAGCCGAAACCGAGGAGAAGATCAAGGAACTGACAAAGGCCACCATCCGTTGTATCCCCCTGGACAATCCCCAGGAAGAAGGCCGTTGTATCCTGACGGGTAAGCCGTCGCACGAAAGGGTCTTGTTCGCCAGAGCCTACTAATATTTTCCCTTATATGATGGACGAAGAACAAAAAAGCATTTTCAGTCTACAGATAGACCCGGCCGCGGAAGCCGCCCTGGCAGAAAGCGCCAGATGGGGGACGTTCCTGGCCATTATCGGGTTTATCTTTTGCGGCCTCATTGCGCTGTGCATGGTGACGGTACTGGTCATCGGGACCGCCTCCTCCCTGGGCTCAGGACAGACCGGGTTGACGATTGTCGTGACCTACCTGATCATAGCGGTGCTCTCGTTCATACCCTGTCTGCACCTGTTCAATTATTCCAGGAGTATAAGGGCCGCCATTGCGTCCAACAACCAGGACGTCATGACCGAGGCTTTTTCCAAGCTGAAGTCGTATTTCAAATTCCTTGGCATCATAGCGATCGTCGTGATCGTCCTGATCGTGGCGGCCATCGTCTACATCGTCCTTACGCTGGGGATCAGCGGGGCGGGGGTCTGATCCCGGTTTACTGCACGGAAATGTAGTTGTAGTCCTTGAGCAGGGTCTCCAGGAAGTCGTAGGGTTCCAGGGGGGTGTCGATGTGCAGGACGGCCTTGATCTTTTCCGCCGCGGTGGCGGTGATGTGGAAGTTGTCGCTGCCTTTTGACCGTTCCAGGAGCGAGCGGATCGTATTGAGGTCCCGGTCGCTCAGCCGCATCACCTGCGGGAACTGGGGTACATAGTCCTGGGCCAATTCCATGAACACGGTTTCTTCAAGACCCGCCCGGGCATTGGTGCTGATCAGGATGGTTCCCGCGGCCAGGTCCCCAAGACGCTGGGAATATTTGGAGAAGATCACCGACAGCAACCCCCCCAGGCAAAAGGTGATTGCAAAGTCCACGGGCCGGAGTAGCCAGCGGATAAAATACTGGCCCAGGCTGGGCTTCCCGCCGTTCATATTGACGACCCGGATACGCATTATTTTTTTCCCCAGACTTTGTCCGTTCATCCATATTTCCGACAAAAGGAAATACAACAGGATCGGGATGCCGGCGATCTCCATGGCGATCATGACCGTGTCCATGTCGTCGGACCTTCCCAGGACAGCCACGGTGACGGCCTTGGTCAGTAACCAAAACAGGAAGATCAGGCTCCAGTCGATGAAAAGGGCCAGCAGCCTCCGGTGAAATTCCGGTATGTCAAATTCCAGGTCGATGTTGAAACTCGTTGGAATACGGATAGTGCTCATGTCCACAATTTCCGTAAATTTCAGGAAATTTTTTCTGCTTGCGGGAAGCACTATTTATCAAAAAGAACAAAGACCGCTGGACGCAGATAGAACAGCAACCGGCTTCCGACCCTGATGAAATGGCCACCGAGTTCATCCAGCTGGTCGACGACCTGTCTTATGCCAAGACCTTTTACCCGACCAGCAGGACCGCCCGTTACCTCAACATCGCGGCCTCCCGGATGTACCTGGGCATTTACAAGAACCGGAAGGCGGAGGTCAATCCCCTGGCCAGGTTCTGCAAGTACGACTTACCCCAGACCATCCGCCGGCATCATAAGGTGCTGCTCCTGGCCTTCGGGATTTTTACCTTGTTTTTTATCGTAGGCGTCTGTTCCGCCCGGGGGGATGAGTCTTTTATCCGGGGTATGCTGGGGAACGCCTATGTCAACATGACCGAGGACAACATTGCCCAGGGCAAACCCTTTGGCGTTTATGCAAATGAGAACGCCTTGTACATGTGGTTGTGGATCCTGAAGAACAATATTTTCGTCTCCATCCAAATGCTGGCGGGGGGCGTCCTCGTCGGGCTGCTTCCGATCTTCCAACTGGTTTTCGAAGCCCTTCGTCTCGGGGCGTTCGAAGCCCTTTTTGCGCAAAAGGGGCTGGCGGGCGATTTCGTGCTGACCGTCTTTATCCACGGAACCCTTGAAATATCCGCCCTGATCATTTCCGGGGCCGCCGGTATTATCCTGGGAAAAGGGTTTCTTTTCCCAGGGACCCTGAGCCGGCTGGAGGCGTTTAAACGCAGCGCCAAGGACGCCTGTAAGATCATCCTGGGCCTGGTGCCCGTGTTCATCACCGCTGCTTTTTTCGAAGGTTTCGTGACCCGGTATGAGTTTATGCCGGTCTGGGGCAAGCTCCTGATCCTGGTGGGCTCCCTGACGTTTATCATCGGCTATTTCATCATCTACCCCATCCGGCTGGAAAGGAAAGGAGGGTTTGCCCATGCGTAAAGCCTTCATGGTCCTGTGTCTGTATGCGGGCGTCGCAAGGGCACAGGATACGACGACGGCCCTCGCCCCGGACACCACGACGCAAACGGCTTCCAGCGACACCATCTGGTACAATCAGGGGATAGCCCCCGTGCACCTCCAACCCCGGCACGTTCCCTCCGGAGAGGTCGACCGTCTCCGCAAAGAGGAGGACTTCCGCTATGTCGCCATAGGCCCCGACAAACAAAAACCCCCGGAGCCAAAACCGGAACACGAAACCTGGTGGGATCGTTTTTGGACGAAGGTGGGAAACTTCCTCTCCCAGCCCTGGGCCGTATTTATGTTGTGGACTTTGCTGGTGGGGGTGGCCGTGGCGGCGCTCGTGGCCATCATACAGGCCGGGAGCGGGCAAAGTATGTTCAGGCGGTCCCGGAAGCTCAAGGAAGTTGCCGAAGGGGAAAAAGACATCGACGTGATCGACGACCCCGAACGCGAACTGGAAAAAGCCCTGGAGGCCCGGGACTATAGCGCGGCCGAACGCTGGCTGTATATCCGGGCCCTGTCCGGTCTGGGCGAACGCGGGCTGATCAAGCACCATCCCGAAAAAACCAACCGCCAGTACCTCCGGGAACTGAGGGGACACCCCCTGTATGACGACTTTGCACCCCTGCTGAGACATTACGAGTATACCTATTACGGCGGGTTTGCCCCCAGCGCCGCCGCCTTCCAGACCATCCGGGATCAATACGCCCGGTTTCAAAACCGACTGGACACCCTTTGAAAAAGAATACCTTCTATATCGTCCTTTTTGCCTCCTTAGGCATCCTCCTGGCCGGGTTGATCATTTTTGTGGTCCGCCGCCGTTCCAAGGAGTATCACTTCGACACCACGGTGACCTTGTCCTACCGGGACAAAAGACCCTACGGGGCGTATGTCGCCTATAATGAGCTGTCGCGGGTTTTCCCAGGGACGCCGGTCGCCCTCAGCCGCCGGAGCGGTTCGTTTACGAATGACCTTCAGGACTCCGACCGGCACCAACTGATGGTTGTCCTCAGCCCCCGGTTTTACGCCAATTCCCTGGAATGGAACCAACTGATTCATTGGGTCAGGCAGGGGAACTACCTGGTCATTGCCGCGTCCAGGTTCACGCAGGACGTCAAGGACCAGCTCCACCTCCAACTCAGCAACTTTACCGAGGACGCTTTTATCGAAGAGGGGATGATACAACTGCACGACGATTCCCTGTACCTGGGGCTCGCCCATCCGCCGTTTGCCGACACCGCTTCCTTTTTCTATCCGGGCCGGAAGATGGACCGGTCCATTGTTTCCCTCGACAGCAGCTTTACCGAGGTCCTGGGGACCAGCGATCTTCACTATGCCAATTTCGTCCGGATCCGGGCCGGGGATGGGGTCATCCTTTTCCAGACCGCGCCGATGGCCTTTTCCAACTATTTCCTGCTGTACGGCCGCAACATGCGGTACTACGACAACGTCTTTTCCGCATTGCCTGCCCGGGTGGACAAGGTGATCTGGAATCAATATTATCTTTACAAAAACCAGGAAGAGGACAGCAGCTCCAGCTGGTGGTCTGGTCTGGCGAAGTTACTCGCGGACCCTGCACTGGGCCCCGCTTTCCGGTTGCTGTTGCTGGTCCTGGCCGTGTATGTGCTGCTGAACATGAAGCGCCGCCAGCGTATCATCCCTGAAATACCGCCCAAGTCCAACGAGTCCCTCGACTTTGTCAAGACCATCGGGCGGCTGTATTATGAGAAGGGTGACCACCGAAACCTGGCCATCAAGATGGGACAGCATTTCCAGGAACACCTCCGGACCCGTTACCTGGTCCAGCTGGACCCCTCGGAAGAGTCGTCCATCCTCCGGCTGTCCTCCCGGTCGGGTGTGAGCGAGACCCTGGTCCGTGAGCTCGCCACGATGCTGCGTTATGTCCACGACGCGCCCTCGCTCGACGAAGCACAACTCGACGAATGGTACCAGCTTATCCAAACATTTTATAAAAACGCGCAATAATGCAAGAAGAAGCCTTATTTCAGCAACGGACCGACCTCCAGGAATTACAGGAAGCCGTGGGTCATATATACACCGAGATCCGTAAGGTGCTGGTGGGGCAGGACGAGCTCATCCGCCTCCTGGTCACCGCCGTCCTAGCCGACGGCCACGTCCTGATCGAGGGCGTGCCAGGGGTGGCCAAGACCCTAAGCGCCCGGCTTTTATCCGCCTCTTTGTCCGTCGGATTTTCCAGGATACAGTTTACACCCGACCTCATGCCTTCGGACGTGTTGGGGACCACCGTCTTCAACCCCCGGGACGCCCGTTTTGAATTCAAACGCGGGCCTATTTTTTCCAACCTCATCCTGATCGACGAGATCAACCGCGCCCCGGCCAAAACCCAGGCGGCCCTTTTCGAGGTCATGGAAGAACGCCAGGTCACCATGGACGGGACGACGTATCTCCTGGAGCTGCCCTTTATGGTCCTGGCGACCCAGAACCCCGTGGAGCAGGAGGGAACCTACCGGCTCCCCGAAGCCCAGCTGGACCGCTTTTTATTCAAGGTCAAGGTGCCCTATCCCGGTGAGGAGGAAGAGGTCCACATGCTCACCCGGTTTAACCACACCGACGTGGCCGATCCGGTTTCGCTCGTCCGCCCGGTCCTCACGGCCGCCCGTATCGCCACCCTCCGGGGCCAGGTGCGTGGGTTGCACATCGAGGAACCCCTGCTCCGGTTTATCGCCCGGCTGACCCAGGCCACCCGTCAGCACCATTCCATCTACCTCGGCGCTTCACCCAGGGCGTCGCTGGCCCTGATGCACGCCGCAAAGGCAACGGCCGCCCTCGAAGGCCGGGACTTCGTCACCCCGGAAGACATCCTGGAAGTGGCCATACCCGTCCTGAGGCACCGGATCCTGCTGACCCCGGAGAAAGAAATGGAAGGCGTCACCGAAGAAGACGTCATCAAACAAATCCTCCAGACGCTGGAGATCCCCCGTTAGACATGCTGCTGGTCGAATTCTATAAATCGTTTTATCTCACGCGCCGGGCCTACCTGGTGGGCGGGATCGTGATCCTGCTGATGGCCGGGTCGTGGTTTCTGCCCGCACTTTCCCTGGTTGCCCGCCTGACGGGTTATGTCCTCCTGGGCTGTATCGTCCTGGATACCTTCCTCCTGTATGGCAGCAGCGGCCGTTTGGAGGCTTCCCGGGACGCCCCGGCGCGCTTTAGCAACGGCGACGTCAATACGGTTACCCTGAAAATCCACAACCGGTTTCCCTTTGCGCTCCAGACCGTGGTGATCGACGAACTGCCCATCCGATTCCAGGACCGCAACTGGAAACGGAGCCTCCTCCTTCGCCCGGGCATCACGGAAGAACTCGCCTACGAATTGCAGCCAAAGGAGCGGGGGATTTATAAGTTCGGCCAGCTCCACCTCTTTATCGCGTCCCCGCTGGGGATCGTGCGCCGCCGATGCACCTTTGCCCTGGAGCAGGACGTGGAGGTCTATCCCTCTTTCATCCAGTTACGGCGTTTCCAGTTCGAAACCCAGGGCACCAGCCAGGACGCCGGCCGTCAGCGGCTGAGACGCACCGGTCTCAGCCTCGAATTCGAACAGATCAAGGACTATGTCCCCGGGGACGACTACCGCACCATCAACTGGAAGGCCAGCGCCCGCAAGGGACAACTCATGGTCAACAACTACGTGGAAGAGCGAAGCCAGCCCATTTATTGCGTGATCGACAAGGGCCGGCTCATGAAGATGCCCTTCCAGGGCATGACCCTCCTCGACTACGCCGTTAATTCCTCCCTCGCCCTGATCAATGTTGCCCTCCACAGACAGGATAAGGCCGGGCTGGTGACCTTCTCGAAAAAAGTCGACCAGTTCCTCGTGGCCGACCGCAAGACCGGCCAGATGGAAACCGTTCTCGAAGCCCTCTATAACGTCGAGACGGAGTTCAAGGAAAGCGATTTTGAAACTTTGTACGCCCAGCTCCGCAACCGGCTCAAACAACGCAGCCTCCTCATCCTGTTCACCAACTTCGAGTCCATCCACAGCCTCCGGCGCCAGTTACCCTACCTACGGTCCATCGGCCGGTATCACCTCCTCGTCACCGTCTTTTTTGACAATACGGAATTACACGCCCTCCAGCAGGCCGAGGCCCATACGCTGGAGGACGTGTACATCAAGACGATAGCCGACCGGTACCTGTACGAGAAAAAACTCATGGCCAAGGAGCTGGCGCAATACGGCATTCTTTCCGTGTTCACCTCTCCCGAGAACCTCACGGTAAAGACCATCAACAAGTACCTGGAGATAAAGGCCCGGCAGGCACTCTAGGGTGCAATGCCAAACCGGCTCGTGAGCGACTGGTAGTCCATCGGCAGCCCGGTGATCACGGTATTCCCCGGCGCGATCATATACCGGAACGCAAACTGGTTCAGGTTGTAGCCGCTGTTGCAGGACAGGGTGATTATGCCCGTATTCAGCAGGTCGTTGATGTAAAACCCGCTCCCGTTGACGTTGTCATACGGCAGCTGGTAGACGTACCCGTTCTGGCGGACAAAAACCAACACGATGGAACTGTCCAGCACCCCCGGGGTGAGGGCGGGTACGCTCCAGGTCGCGTACGTACCCGAGAAGGTCGAATCCCAGGCGGAATACTGGATGTTGGCGTTGCCCGTGGCGCCCTTCGGGCCGGTGGCGCCGGTTTTGGTACAGGCGGGGAGTACCATTGCGAGTAGCAATAAACTAAGCAGGGCCCTGTTGAAAATGTGTTGTTTCACGGTTTTTTTAAAGCAAACCTACGGGGGCGTTCGCTGGAAGTCAATACCACAATGCGGTATAGCGGTAATTTACCGTATTAACTATTATAGCTTGTGCGTATAACTACGCATGTCCCCCCTAAAAAGCAAAAGGGCCCGGTTCCCCGGACCCCCACCATAAGATATGGGATGCATTGCAAGGTTTTGCTGGATATGGATAGGTACTTACAATCAACGAGAGGATTTGGGATACTTCAGACTCCGGTTGAAACGGATGATCTGGTAAGCCACGTAAACAGAGGGGGCAACAAAACTAATGATAGCTGCTGCGATTTCGAGTGTAATCGAATTGTTCATAAGCGACGGTATTGATTAAAAAAATAATTGCTGACAAGGTTGCCAGGTACGGAGGGTTCACTAAATGGTAGGAAATGTGGACTTTATAAAAGCGGTTTCGTCGAGGACGGTTGGAGATAAGCTGGTGTAAATATATGGTAAGAATTGGATATGTCGAAATTCCTTGTCCTATTTTTGCATCTTCGATGAAGGAACTCACTCAATTACAACAGCTATTCACGGAGGGCAAAGTCCTCCTCCTGGACAAACCCCTGGAATGGACCTCTTTCGATGTGGTCGCAAAGATCCGCAATGTGATCAAAATAAAGAAAGTAGGTCACGCGGGGACCCTGGATCCGCTGGCGACCGGTTTATTGATCGTGTGTACCGGCAAGTACACGAAGCGGATCAACGAATATATGGGGCAGGAAAAAGAATACCTGGCGACCTTTACCCTGGGCGCCCGGACGCCGACCTACGACCTGGAAAGCGAACCGGAAGCCGTTGCGTCGCCGCAAAACGTGACGGAAGAAGACTGCCGGCGGGTGGCCTTGTCCTTTACCGGCGATATTATGCAGGTGCCCCCGGCGCATTCCGCCATCAAACAAGGGGGTAAACCGGTGTACCTGAAAGCCCGCAAGGGGCACGACGTGCAGCTGGAACCCCGGCCGGTAACGATAAAGGCTTTTGACATCCTTGCCCTGCGGTTACCGGAGGTGGATGTCCGGGTCGTTTGCACCACGGGAACGTATATCCGGAGCCTGGCGCACGACTTTGGGGCTGCACTGGGATGTGGGGCCTACCTGAGCAAGCTCCGGCGGACCCGGATCGGGGATTTCCGGGTGGAGGAAGCACAAACCGTGGATGCTTTTGTCGCGGAAGTGCGCGCGGCTCAGAACGAATAGTTGATCCCGAAGCTGAAGTTGTAATTGTTGTACCGCCAGACCTTGTTGTTGGAGCTCCGCCCGAATACATGGGCCAGGTTGATCCCCGGCCACTGCCAGCCGTCGTTTTGGGGCTCATCCGGTTTTTTGAAGCGGAAACCGAAATCGAACCGCAGGACGAAATAGTTAAAGTCCAGCCGGAAGCCCAGACCCGCATCCACGGCCAGCTCCTGGTAGAGGTGGGATATGTCCAGGGTGGCGCTGTCGTTGGTGGGCGCGGGTTGTTTCTTAAAGTCCCAGACGTTACCGATGTCGGTAAAAATGGCGCCCTTCAAATACAGGGAGTTGGGGATGATCTGCGCGATGTTATAGCGATATTCGATGTTGCCCTCGAACTGGATGTCCCCGAAACGGTCGTTAAAGACGGTGGTGGAATAGGGCGCGAGGTGCGTGGCCCCCGGTCCGAGGCTCCGGAAGCCCCAGCCGCGCATGCTGTTGGGCCCCCCCGCGACAAACTGTTTGAAAAAGGGGAGGGTGGAGTCTCCGCCCAAGGGGATGCCTACCCCGGAAAACAACCGGAAGTCCCAGGAATTGTTGTTGGGGTATTTGATCTGGTGGATGTATTCCAGGCTTGGTTTGATGTATTGGAACAGGCGCCCAAACTGTTGGTTGTCGCTGGAGCGTTTGATGATGCCCGCGAGCAGGCCCGACGTCTCCAGGTTCGCCCTCAGGCTGCTGGTCCGGTTGGGATGACGGCGGTTGGCAAAGTTGTAGATCATGCCGCCGTTCTGGGCCATGATCAAGGCGTCTGTATAGGCAAAACGCAGGTAGGGGTTCTGGTTGAGGATGGAGTCAAAGGGGTGGGTGACGTTGTAGAGATAGGAATACTCGATGTCGATCGGGTTGTAGGACCAGGTGACGGCGGGTTTGTTTTTCCATTGATACCCGTATTTAAAGTTGAAGTTGTTGACATTGAAGTAGCCGATGCGTTCCACAAAGGTGAAGTTGCCGCTGATGACGGTTTGTTCCGCCAGGAGCCGTTTGCGGTTGATGCTCCGGAACGGCGTGATAAAACGCGGAATGGTGATGGTGTTGGTATAACCCATGTCCACCGCCGCCAGCGCAAAACGCGCTTCGGGGCTTACCTCGACACCCCCGTTTACGGCGTTGGTCATGCTGATGGCCTCTTTGCCCACGTTGCGGTTGGTGATGCTGACATCCGCGTCCGCCCCGAAAAGGTTGGTGGCGGGAATCGACGCCAGGGCCGCCTGGTTGTTGCTGTTGTTCGAGTAGTTGATTTCCAGGTCGCTGTTAAAATTTTGCTTTTTGGCAGGGGTCAGCAGGTAATAAAAATCCAGGAGGCCCACGGTGTCCCGCCGGTGGGCGTATGCCTTGTAAGAGATGTCTATATGGGAAATGCCGCCGGAGAGAAGGGATTCGTTGTCCTCCTTGAGGGCGGTGTCGGCCCTTCGGGGTTGCGTCGTGTCCGAGCCCGCCCGCGCAGCGCCCGTCCGCGTGGTATCCGCGCCCGGCAGTCCCTGCGCCGCGCCCGCGGTGTCTCCACGCCGGGTCGTATCCATAGACGCCAGGGCCTTGTCGACGCGCTCGTTAAGGGCCGCCCTCCGGGTGCTGTCGGTGCTCCGCGCGGCGCGCAGGCTGTCCTCCAGAAAGGTCCGCGCCGCCTGCGAACTATCGGTGGCGGTGATCCTCCGGGTGCTGTCGGACGTTTTGGCGGCCGCGCTGGTGTCCTTGACCTCCCTGGCCTGTATGATGGGCACCTGCCACACCCCCAGAAAATTGACGGTGTTGAGGGTCTTGTCATAGTTGTCCTGGCGGTAAAGGTCGCCCGGTTTCAAAAAATTGGTGCGCAACAGGAAGCTGGGCTTGAACTTGAGGGTATGGTAACGGAGGTTGATGCTGTCGAGGTAAAGACCCGTCAGGGGCGTTGTCTTGTTGTCGCGCGTGGTTTCGAAGTCAGGATAGATAAAGACCTGGCGGATATAATATTTTTTGATCAGGTTGCTGTCCAGCGGGGACGCCAGCGAAAGGTAAAGGTCGGTCGTGGGGTTCTTTTGCTGGCGTTGCTGGCCTGCAAACAGATGGATCCGTTCCAGGGGGTCGATGGAAGGGTTGATGAGCAGCGGGTTGACGGTGTCTAGCTGGACCTGGAAGGCGTCCTGGCTGATACCGTAATAACCGTAGTTCTTGTAGATCCCTATGAGGCGGTTGATCTCACCGGTTACATTGTCGACGTTGAAAGGCTGTCCGTGGACCAAAAGGGAACTTGCCCTGGAAGAGTCGGCGAGGTGTTGGAGCGTGGAATCCCTGAGGTCGATAACGATGGAATCCAGGAGCGTCTGCGGGCCGGCCTGGACGGAGAAGTCCGTGGTAACGCGGTATTGTCGTTTATGGCCGTACCCCACGGTATCGGTCCTGAAGGTATAACTGAGCTCGGGGCTAAAAAATCCCTGGTTGACCATGTAGAACCGCATCGTTTTGAGCGAGGCGTTCGGATAACTGGTGTCGTATACCGCCGGGCTTTCCACGGTATGGCGGAGGAATAAAATGTCCTTGACGGTAGGCGTAAGGCTGTCGTCCAGCTGTTGGGCAAGGTCCCGGACAATGGCTTTTTTTTCCGTCTTACTTACGTCGGCAGTCAGTTCTATGTTATTTTTGAAGACGAACGGCTTATCCTTCTGGTAATGACTTGCCCTATAACAACCGTATTGGACATAACAAACGACCAGACAAAAAAGCCATATAAAACGAGGAGAACTTACCTTCATAAGTCTTAACAGGACAAAATCTATGCTCACTAAGGCACAAATTAAATATATTCAAAGTTTACACCAGAAAAAATTCAGGGCGGAGACGGGAGCCTATATAGCGGAAGGGCCCAAGATTGCGACCGAGGTGTTGACGGAGATTCCGCGCCAGGTTCAATACGTGGCGGCCTCACCCGCATGGTTAACCGCACACGCCTGCCTGTTGAAAGACATACCCGGTGAGCGGGTGGCCGAAGTCAGTCCCCCGGAGCTCGAAAGGTTGTCCGCCCTGGTGACCCCCAATGAAGTGCTCGTGGTGTTGTCCCGCCAGGATACGGCGCCCTGGGTCTTGCCGGAAGGCGCCTGGTGTCTGGCGCTGGACGACGTCCGGGACCCGGGGAACCTGGGTACGATCATTCGCATCGCGGATTGGTTTGGGGTGGGTTTTGTCGTTTGTTCCGAGGCCTGTGCCGAGTGGTACAACCCCAAGGTGATCCAGGCGACGATGGGTAGCTTCCTGAGGGTGCGCGCCCTGTACACGGATTTGACCGCCTGGCTGAAAAAGGCTGCCCGGCCGGTCTATGCGGCGACGCTGGAGGGCGAGCCGGTGACGCGTCTGGGAGAGCTCCCTCCCGGCGTGGTCCTTGTCGGAAACGAATCCAGGGGCATCGACCCGGGGTTGCGGGCGCTGGCCACCCGCGAGGTCACGATACCGCGCGCGGGTTCCGCGGAGTCTCTCAACGCCGCCATCGCGACGGGGATTATCCTGTCGCACCTTGTGCAAGATTAGCCCAGGACTAGTTAAACCGGATGGCCTTTACGGGCGAAATACGCTGCACCAACTGCACCGGAATCAACAACACCAGGAAACAAACGAGCAGCGTCACCGCGTCGATCAGGAGCACCTGCCAGCCCACGACGTGGACGGGCGCCACCGACATATAGTAGGCGTCCTCGTCGAGCTTGATCAGACCGGTGCGTTGCTGTATCCAGCATAAACCCAGACCCAGCGTGGTCCCCAGCAAGATGCCCCAGCCGGTGATCAGCGCGGCGTGGGTCAGGAAGATGGTTTGGATCGTTTGGTCGGAGCTCCCGATCGCCTTCAGGACACCCACCATCCGCGTGCGCTCCAGGACCAGGATGATCAGACAGGTAATCAGGTTCAGGACGGCGACGACGATCATGATCACCAGGGTCAGGATTTTGGTGATGTTCTGGAGGTTCAGCCAGTCAAAGATGTTGGGGTAGACATCCTGTATGGTCTGGCAGTTCCATTCGGGAGGCAGGAGTTCCCGGATCGAGTCATTAACGGCCCGCATCTGGCGGGCATCCCGGACGCACACTTCATACCCCCCGATCTTTGTCGAGTCCCAGTCGTTGAGCCGGCGGACCAGGCTCAGGTCCCCCAGGGCGAAGTTGTGATCGTATTCTTCTATCCCCGTTTTATATATACCCGCCACCTTGAGTTTTCTGGCACGGGGCGGTGCGTTGGGTTGGATAAAATAGATCAATACCTCGTCCCCGACCTTCAGTTTGAGCTGATTTGCCGTATATTCGGAGAGGTCGATCTCGTGGCTGTACCCGCTGTCGGGGAAGGAGACCCAGTGGCCTTGTTTCAGGAAAGCGGAAAGGCGTTCGAAATGGAAGTCTTTTTCCACGCCCTTGAACAATATGCCCTCGATCCCTTCGTTGGTCTTTAACATGGCCGATTTGGTCGCAAAAGCATCGACGTAGGCGACCCCCGGATTGGAATGAAGGGCTTGCACGACGGTATCGTTTTTGGCGATGGGCGTTTCCTCGGCGATGATGGTCTGCTCGGGTTCGTAATGTTCCACCCGGATATGGCCCCAAAAGCTGAATACCTTTTGGCTGATGGCCCTCTGGAACCCGTTGGTAAAGGCCAGGGCGACGATCATCACGGCCACGCTCAGGGTCGTGGCGACGACGGCCAGGCGGATGATAAAACGGGAAAAGGTCCGTTCCGGGTTAAAGGCAATGCGCTGGGCGATAAACCGGGCGATGTTCAAAGCACGTACTTTTGTTGATCTGTAAAAATAAAGCATTTGAAAGCAAAACTGTTGCTCGTCTTAGCCCTTGCCCCCTTTGTGCGGACACTTGCCCAGGATGACGATGGGGGCACGCACGTATTCAAACCGAATATCCGGACCGTTCAGCTTTACGCCAAAGGCAGCCAGACGACACCCCCCGTCCTTACGCTGGGGGGCGGAGACGTGCTCGACCTTTCGTTTGACGACCTTGATGGAGACGTGAAGAATTATTCCTACGCGTTTGAGCTCAGAAACGAAGACTGGAGCCCAACCAGCCTGAACGCGATGGAGTACACCCGGGGGTTCACGGGTATACAGATCACCTCATATAAGATGTCCAGCCTGGCCACGACCCGGTATACCCATTACCACATCACGCTGCCCGACGCCAACTACACCCCGACCAAGGGCGGGAACTACCTGCTGAAGGTGTACCAGGACGGGGACCCCTCCAACCTGGCCTTTCAGGTACGGTTCCTGGTGGTCAACAACACCATGCCTGTGACCGCTGAGGTACAGCCGCCTTTTTCCAGCGATACCCATGCCAACTCCCAAAAGGTCCAGTTTTCCGTGGGGCTTGGCAACCAGCAACTGACCAATCCCACCCAGGAGATCAAGGTGGTGATCGTCCAGAACTGGTGCTGGGCAATGGCCAAGTACGACATACGGCCCACTTTTATTCGTAACAATTCGCTCGAATACAACCCGGAAGTAGACGCCGTTTTCCCCGGCGGCAGGGAATGGCGCTGGCTCGACAACCGCACCTTCCGTTTCCGGGGAGACCGCGTTGCCAGGGTCGAGGAGGGCGCCACCACGAACCATGTGTATATCCTGCCCGATCCCAGCCGGGTCGATCTTCCCTTTATTGTATATACCGACCAGAACGGCGCCTATACGATCGTCTCCGGTGATTCCAACAACGTGAATTACCAGGGCGACTATGGCTGGGTGCATTTCACCTACGCTCCCCCCGGGGGCATGCCTTATGAGGGTAAGGACCTCTACCTCTACGGTGCCCTCACCAACTATGACCTCGGCGACAGCGCCCGTTTGCGCTGGGACCCCGACCGTCATGTCTATACCACCGCCCAGTTCCTCAAGCAGGGCTACTACGATTATATGTATGTCACCAAAAACAAAGACGGGAACATCAGCCTTGACGAGACCGAAGGGAATTTTTTCGAAACCGAAAACAACTACCTCATCCTCGTCTACTACCGTCCCCTTGGCGGGCGCTTTGACGAGCTGGTTGGATTGGGGCGCGTGAACTCGCTGGCGCAGAAGAATGCGCAGCAGACGCAATAAAAAAGCGCTTTTTCTGTGATTTCCCCTATCTTTGCACCGGCAAGTCTTATACGACCAGCTCCTGCTGAACTCCCCCAGGGCCGGAAGGCAGCAAGGGTAGGTGGTTGAGCGGTGCGATATAAGTAACTTGCCATTTTTTATTTTTGCATACACCATAACACCACACATATCATGAAATTCTTTATCGACACAGCCAACCTCGACCAGATCAAAGAAGCACACGAACTGGGCATCCTCGACGGCGTGACGACCAATCCGTCGCTCATGGCGAAGGAAGGGGTAAAAGGCCAGGAAGCTGTTTACAAGCACTACGCCACGATTTGCGATATCGTCAAGACGGGCGATGTCAGCGCCGAAGTGGTTTCGACCACCTTTAACGAGATCATCGAAGAAGGGAAGAAGCTGGCCGCCATCCACCCCAACATTATCGTAAAAGTTCCCATGATCAAGGAAGGCGTAAAAGCCATCCGTTGGTTTACGGACAACAATATTGCCACCAACTGTACGCTGGTTTTCTCTGCAGGGCAGGCCATCCTGGCCGCCAAAGCGGGTGCCAAATACGTGTCGCCCTTTATCGGCCGTATCGACGACAGTAACTGGGACGGGATCGAGCTGATCAGCCAGATCGCCCACATCTACCAACTCCAGGGCTTTAAGACCGAGATCCTGGCGGCTTCCATCCGGAGCTCCCTGCACATCGTGAAGTGTGCTGAAGCCGGTGCGGACGTGATCACGTCGCCCCTTGAACCGATCCTGGGTCTGCTGAAGCACCCCCTGACGGACATCGGTCTGGCAAAATTCCTGGAAGATGCCAAGAAATTTGTATAAGTCCCTTATATTTGCGTCCATGAACATTCAGGTACACATCCATCATCATCATCATTTTTGCCCCGGGCAGGTGAGCCGGTGATGTTTGTGTATACACGATAAACAACATTCCGAGGTTCGCCAAAAAAGGCGGACCTCTTTTTTTTATGACAAAACTCAGAATCGGTATTCAAAAATCCGGGCGTTTGCACGAAGATTCGATGAAACTGCTCAAGGAATGCGGCATCGACGTTTCCAACGGGGTTAACAAACTCAAGACGGAAGCGAGCAATTTCCCGCTGGAGGTCTTCTTTTTGAGGGATGACGACATTCCCCAGTATGTGGAAGACGCGGTCGCGGACATTGGGATCGTGGGGGAGAATGTGGTGTATGAGAAAAACAAACGCATTACCGTCGTCGAAAAACTGGGCTTTGGAAAATGCCGGTTGTCGGTGGCGGTGCGTAAAGGGGACGACTATGACGGCCCCGCGTTCCTGGAGGGCAAACGCATTGCCACGACCTACCCCGTGCTGGTGGATCGTTTTCTAAAGGAACACGGCGTATCGGCGGACATCCATGAGATCAGCGGATCGGTGGAGATCGCGCCGGGGATCGGGCTGGCGGAGGCAATCTGCGACCTGGTGTCGAGCGGGAGTACGCTGTTTATGAACGGGCTGAAGGAGGTGCATCCGATCCTGCAATCGCAGGCAGTCCTGGTGCGCAACAACGGGCTGGACCAGGACCGCATGGACATCCTGCACAAGCTGCTGTTCCGTATACAGGCGGTTAAGAAGGCAAGGAACAACAAGTATATCCTGTTGAACGCGCCCAACGAACAACTGGAAGAAATCATCCGGTTGCTGCCGGGGATGAAAAGCCCGACGGTCCTTCCGCTGGCGGAGGCGGGCTGGAGCTCGGTACACAGCGTCCTGAGCGAAAACGAATTTTGGGACATCATCGAGAAGCTCAAGGCGGCCGGCGCCCAGGGCATCCTGGTGGTGCCGATCGAAAAAATGATCGTCTGATGCAGATCGTATACCATCCTTCCCGGGTTGAATGGGAACAGGTGATCCGCCGCCCCTTGGCGGACGCGGACACGTTGCAGGCGAAGATCCGGGGCGTCCTGGACGACGTAAAAACAAAAGGGGACAGCGCGGTGCGGGAGTACACGGAGCGTTTTGACGGGGCGAACATCAGCCGCCTGAGGCTTACGCCGGAAGAGATCGAAGCCGGCGCCGCAACAGTGCCGCAGGCGCTGAAGGACGCCATCGACCGGGCGCGCGCCAACATCGAAGCCTTTCATAGTATACAGCGCGAGGAACCTCAGGTCGTGGAAACGATGCCGGGGGTAAAGTGCTGGCGCAAAAGCGTGGGCATTGAAAAAGTCGGTCTGTACATCCCCGGGGGAACGGCCCCGCTTTTCAGCACCTTGCTGATGCTGGGGATCCCCGCCCGCCTGGCGGGTTGTAAGGAGGTCGTGCTTTGTACCCCGCCCGATCATCATGGAAACCTCCACCCGGCGATCCTGTATGCGGCGAAGGCGGTGGGTCTTACGTCCATCTTCCGGATCGGCGGCGTACAGGCGATTGCGGCCATGGCCTATGGGACGGAAAGCGTCCCCAGGGTGTACAAGATATTCGGACCGGGGAACCAATACGTCACCGGCGCCAAACAAATGGTGCAACAGGAAGGCCTGGCCATCGACATGCCCGCGGGACCCAGCGAGGTGTGCGTGCTGGCGGACGCCACGGCCCACCCGGCCTTTGTGGCCTCCGACCTGCTCAGCCAGGCGGAACACGGGCCGGACAGCCAGGTCCTGATGGTCACGACGGATGAAACACTCGCCGGCAAGGTCATGACGGAGGTCCAGCGCCAGCTGCAGGAGCTGCCCCGGAAGGACGTCGCGGAAAGGGCCCTTGCGCACAGCCGGATCGTGGTGGTTACCAGTATGCAGGAAGCCATGGAGCTGGTCAATGAATATGCGGCGGAACACCTGATCATCGCCTGCGCCAACCCGGGGCTCCTGGCGGAAGGCGTGGTGAACGCGGGCTCCGTTTTCCTGGGGGCCTATTCACCCGAAAGCGCGGGGGACTACGCCAGCGGCACCAACCACACGCTCCCGACCAACGGCTATGCCCGGGCGTACAGCGGGGTAAGCCTGGATAGCTTTGTGCGCAAGATCACCTACCAGGAGCTGTCCCCGGATGGTCTCCGCCGGCTGGGCCCCACCGTGGTGGACATGGCCGAGGCAGAAGGGTTGCGGGCACACGCACGCGCGGTACAAATCAGATTAAACACATTGTCATGACGATCGATATAGAACAATTGCTGAGGGAAAACATCAAAAAACTGGTGCCCTACTCCTCCGCCCGTGATGAGTTCAAGGGCGAGGCCAGCATTTTTTTGGACGCCAACGAAAACGCCTTCGGCTCGCCCTTGCCGTCGGCGTATAACCGCTACCCCGACCCGTTGCAGTGGAAGCTGAAAGAACGGATCGCGGAGATCAAGGGCGTGCCCGCGGAGCACATCTTTATCGGAAACGGGAGCGACGAAGTGATCGACATCGTCTACCGGGCCTTTTGCAACCCGGGTGTGGACAACGTGATCATTTGCCCGCCCACCTACGGGATGTACGAGGTGAGCGCCAACATCAACGACATTGCCCTGCGCCGGGTGCCCCTGACACCGGACTTCCAACTTAACCTGGAGGCGCTGGAAGAGGCGGTGGACGGGCATACAAAACTTATTTTCCTTTGCTCCCCCAACAACCCCACGGGGAATGCGCTCCGCCGGGGCGACATCGAGGTGTTGCTGAACAATTTCAAGGGGATTGTCGTGATCGACGAGGCGTATATCAACTATTCCCGGCACAAAAGTTTTATCCAGGAGCTCACCGAGTACCCGAACCTCGTGGTCATGCAAACCCTGTCGAAGGCCTGGGGCCTGGCGGCCCTGCGGGTCGGCATGGCCTTCAGCTCCACCGTGATCGTGGACGTCATGAACAAGATCAAGCCTCCTTATAACGTCAACCAGGCCAGCCAGGAGCTTGCGCTACAGGCACTAGGGAATGTCGACCAGGTCAACGCCTGGATCCGGGAAACCGTCCGGGAGCGGGAAACACTGGCCGCGGCCCTGACGGCCCTGCCCCTTGTGCTTCATGTGTATCCGAGCGACGCCAACTTTATCCTGGTCAAGACCACCGACCCCCGGGGGATCTATCAATACCTGGTGGACAAAGGGATCATTGTCCGTGACCGGAGCCGGATCGAGCTTTGCGAGGGCTGTCTGCGGATCACCATCGGGACGCCGGAGGAGAACCGGGAGTTGTTGGAGGCGCTGGGGGTGTATGCCGCGGTCGCTCATTAAGGGGTTAGCCGCGGATGGAGCGAATCCAAGCGGTAATTTTGAGCAATAACAATGAATCAATGAAACTATTAGCCACCATCATCGCCATGCTCAGCCTGGGTCTAATCGCCGCGTCGCCGGCGGAAAAAGCCGTCGCACCCGCGCCGGGCGCATCCACGCCCGCGGAAACGGCCGCGTCGCCCGCGCAAACCACCCCGCTGGCCGCGCAACTCGCGCGCGGCAAAAAAATCTACCAGGTGCAGTGCCTGACCTGTCACCAGGTCGACGGCACGGGCGTCATGAACATGAACCCGCCCCTGGTGAAAACAACCTATGTACTGGGCGACAAAAGCGCCCTGGTCAAGATCGTCCTGGAAGGGATGAAGACACCGTTGACCATAGACGACTACGAATACCACAACGTCATGCCCCCGCATACCACGATGAACGACCAGGAGATTGCCGACGTGCTGACCTTTGTGCGGCACAGCTTTGGGAACAAGGCGGCGGCCGTCACCGCGGCGGACGTCAAGGCGGTGCGGGTGCAAGACGGCGTTAAATGAGTTGCGGCGGCAGCCTAAGCGGATAATTTAGGCTGCCGCCGCAACACCGCTAATTATGGCCCTTCGGGCTGGGCGCCGGAGGCGCCCATTAAAATAAACCAGATGAAGCGCGTTTTATTTATAGACAGGGACGGCACGCTCATAAATGAGGCGCCCCCCACTTACCAGATCGACAGTTTTGCAAAGCTTGCCTTCTATCCGCACATGTTTGAGTGGATGGGACGGATCGCCCGGGAATTTGACTACGAGCTCGTCATGGTCTCCAACCAGGACGGGCTGGGAACGCCCGGCTTTCCCACGAGCGACTTCCAGCCGGTCCAGGATTTTATCCTGGAGACGCTGAAACAGGAAGACATCGTTTTCAGCGCCGTGCACATCGACGGGACATTTGCAAAGGACAATGCGCCGACGCGGAAGCCCAATACGGGGATGTTAACCAAGTATATGCACAACCCCGCATACGACCTGGCGCATTCCTTTGTGATCGGGGACCGCATTACCGATGTGCAACTGGCGAAGAACCTGGGTTGCAAGGCCATCTGGCTGAACAACGACCCCAGCCTCGGGGCGGGGGAGATCGGTGAAAACGCAACCACGTTAAAAGACACCATTGCCCTTGAAAGCCCGCACTGGGAAAACATCTATGCTTTCCTAAAGCTGGGGCTACGCAAGGTTACCCACGAACGGAACACGGCGGAGACCAAAATCGCCGTCAGCCTCAACATCGACGGCAGCGGCAAGTCGGACATCCACACGGGCATCGGTTTTTTTGACCATATGCTGGACCAGATCGCCCGTCACGGGCGGCTGGACCTGGGGATAAGGGTGCAGGGCGACCTGCACGTCGACGAGCACCACACCATCGAGGATACGGGGATCGCGCTGGGGGAAGCCTTTGCGCTGGCGCTGGCGGACAAAAGGGGGATGGAGCGGTATGGCTTTGCCCTGCCGATGGACGACGCGGATGCACGGGTGCTGATCGACTTTGGCGGCAGGAGCTGGATCGTATGGGACGTGGAATTCAAGCGGGAAAAGATCGGGGAGATGCCCACGGAAATGTTTTTCCATTTCTTCAAATCGTTCTCGGATGCGGCCCGGTGCAACCTGAACGTGGTGTGTCGCGGAGACAACGAGCACCACAAGATCGAGGCGATTTTTAAGGCGCTGGCGCGGGCGATCAGGATGGCGGTGAAGAGAGACCCACTGAGCAACCACCTCCCGTCCACAAAGGAGATGCTATAAAACTTTTTTTTGCAAAAAATGTTTTTTCCCCCCATATTTGCACTCGATGAACAATCAAATTCAAAATATGTCTTGGTGGTGGCACGGTGTCAGTTTTCTGAACGCTGTGTAACAGAGCCTTGCATATTATGCAAATAACCAAACGAGGGCCCGCTGTACACAGCGGGCCCTCGGAGTTTTAAGCGGGCCCTGAACGGGAAAAATGGACCACAATGAGCAAGATCACGATTACGACCACGTACAAAAAAATGCTATCCGACGTCTTCACCCCCGTCGGAATCTACCTCCGGCTGCGGGACCGTTTCCGGGACACGGTGCTCCTGGAGAGCACGGACTTTCACGCGGGGCAGAACAGCTACTCCCTGATTGGCATCAATGCGATGGCGGGCATCGAAATATCGAGCCTGGAACGGATAGAGACCAAGGTGCCAAAGGAGGAAGCGGAAACCCAGACACTTCAAAAAGGGGACTCGGTTCCGGACCTGCTCTGGCATTTCATGCAGCGGTTCGAGGTGAACGCCGTCCAGGACCGGGCCGCGGCCCTGGCCCAGGGGTTGTTCGGGTACACCACCTTTGACGCCGAGCAGTTTTTTGAGCCGGTCGTGTTCAAACGCTCGGAGGGTATTCCGTTGATGCGTTACCGGTTGTACCAGTATGTCATCGTGATCAACCACTATAAGGAGGAGCTGTACCTCTGCGAAAACGTCGTCAAGGGTATGGAAAGCGAGGCGGCGGCGGTGGAATCGCTGATCCGGTCCAAGGACGTGCCCGTCTACCCCTTCCGGACAAATGGCGCAGAAACCTCGAACATGGAAGACGAAACCTACCGGGACATGGTCCGCAAGGGGATCAAAAGCTGTTACCGGGGGGATGTGTTCCAGGTGGTCCTCAGCCGTCGGTTCGAGCGGTCTTTTATCGGCGACGAGTTTAACGTCTACCGCGCGCTCCGGAGCATCAATCCTTCACCCTACCTTTTTTTCTTTGACTATGGAGACTACCGGTTGATGGGGTCCAGCCCCGAGAGCCAGCTCATCGTGCGCAACCACAAGGCCATCATCCATCCGATCGCAGGGACCTTCCGCAGGACCGGCGACGACGTCATCGACAAGGAAGCGGCCGAACGCCTGCTCCAGGATCCGAAGGAAAATGCCGAGCACGTCATGCTGGTGGACCTGGCCCGCAACGACCTGAGCCGTTCGTGTACCGAAGTGGAGGTCTCCGAATACCGGCAGGTGCAGTATTATTCACACGTCATACACCTGGTGAGCGAGGTGACGGGCAAGGTCCCGGCGGAGGCCAACCCTTTCCGGCTGCTGGCGACGACCTTCCCGGCGGGCACCCTGAGCGGCGCGCCCAAGTTCAAGGCCATGCAGCTCATCGACGCCTACGAGCCCACCCCCCGGGGATACTATGGGGGAGCGATAGGGTTTGTCGGTTTTGACGGGGGCATGAACCACGCCATCATGATCCGGACCTTCCTGAGCAAAGACAACCACCTCTACTACCAGGCAGGGGCGGGGATCGTGGCGGCCTCCGACCCGGAGAGCGAATTGCAGGAAGTGAACAATAAATTAAACGCACTAAAAAAGGCGCTGGAGCTGGCCGAGCAGCTGTAAAAACCATGACACGCATACTTGTTTTTGACAACTACGACTCCTTCACGTACAACCTGGTCCACCTGGTGGAGAAAATCCTCCACCAAAAAGTGGAGGTGTATCGCAACGATCAAATCCCCCTGGAAGACGTAAAAGCTTATGACAAGATCATCCTGTCCCCGGGTCCGGGCATACCCACCGAAGCAGGTTTGCTGCTGCCGCTGATCAAGGAATACGCGCCCACGAAGTCCATCCTCGGCGTGTGTCTGGGACACCAGGCGATCGGCGAAGCATTTGGCGCCACGCTGGTCAACCTGAGCCAGGTGTATCATGGGGTGGCGACGCCCATTCAAGTGACCGGGGCAGCTATCTTCAAGGGTTTACCAAAAAGACTGGAAGTCGGACGTTACCACAGTTGGGTCGTCGGGGAAGACGGATTTCCGGAGGACCTGGAGGTCACCGCCCGGGACGGGCACGACATGATCATGGCGCTGCAACACAAACGCTTTGACGTGACGGGTGTGCAGTTTCACCCCGAAAGCGTCCTGACGCCGCTGGGCGAAAACATCCTCAAAAACTGGTTGAAACTATGAAGAAGATTTTGCAATACCTGTTCGAGCACAAAACGCTCACCCGCGAGCAGGCGAAGGAAACGCTGGTGCAGATCTCCAAGGGAACGTACAGCGAATATGAGGTGACGGCCTTTATCACGGTCTACCTCATGCGAAGCATCACCATCGAGGAGCTCCAGGGGTTCCGCGATGCCTTGCTGGAACTTTGTGTGCGCATCGATATGAACGGGTATGACGTCATCGACATCGTAGGGACCGGTGGGGACGGAAAAAATACGTTTAATATATCCACCCTGTCTTGTTTTGTCGTGGCAGGGACGGGGCAAAAGGTGGCGAAACACGGAAACTACGGGGCTTCCACCATCAGCGGTGCGTCCAACGTAATGGAGCAACTGGGGTATAAGTTCAAAAATGACGCGGCAGCGCTGCAAAAAGAAGTCGAGCAAAGCAACATCTGCTTCCTCCACGCCCCGCAATTCCACCCGGCGCTCAAGGCCGTGGGTGCCATCCGCCGCAACTTAGGCGTGCGGACTTTTTTCAACATGCTGGGCCCTTTGGTCAACCCCTGTTTCCCGCCTTTCCAACTGATCGGCGTGTACAGCCTGGAGATGGCCAGGGTCTACAACTACCTGCTCCAGCAGGGCAACCAGGCCTTTACCATCATCCATGGGCTCGACGGGTACGACGAGATTTCGCTGACGGGGGATACCAAGGTCATCCGTAATGCAGGGGAAAAAATATATTCCGCCGAACAATTGGGCAAACGCTCGGTGCTCCCCTCGGACCTGTACGGGGGGAATACGGTCGAGGAAGCCGCCAAGCTGTTCCTGCACATCCTGAAAGGAGAAGGGTCGTGGGCCCAACACGCCGTCGTAGTGGCCAACGCCGCCATGGCCCTCTTTTGCACGGGCCGGCACGGGGACTATACGGCTTGTTACGACGCGGCCCTGGAAAGCCTGGAGAGCGGAAAGGCCTACCAGGCACTTGAAAAACTCATATCCCTGCAAGCATGACCATCCTGGATACCATCGTTGCGCACAAAGCAACAGAAGTGGAAGCGGCGAAAAAGGCGGTGTCCGAACAGACGCTGCAAAACTCGCCGTTGTTCGGACAGACGACCTATTCGTTGAAGAAATTCCTGGCCGATCCTACCCGCACAGGGATCATCGCCGAGTTCAAACGCCGGTCGCCGTCCAAAGGGGTCTTCCTGGAAGGCGCGGATGTAGCAGCCATTACGACGGCGTATACAGAAGCGGGGGCTTCGGGTCTTTCGATACTGACAGACGAGAAGTTTTTTGGCGGGAGCAAACAAGACCTTGCCGAGGCTCGAAAAAACGCCATCCCCATCTTACGCAAGGACTTTATGATCGATGAATACCAGGTGCTGGAAGCAAAGGCCATGGGCGCGGACGTGATCCTGCTCATCGCGGCCTGTCTGACACCCGCACGGGTGAAGACGCTGGGTGCGCTGGCGAAATCGCTGGGTTTGGAAGTGCTGCTGGAGCTGCATACGGAAGAGGAGTTGGGACATGTGTGTGCGGAGGTCGACCTGGTGGGGATCAATAACCGGGACCTGAAGACCTTCCAGGTGGACATCGCGCGTTCGCTGGCGCTGGCGGACCGGCTGCCCGCGGAGCTGCCCAGGATCGCGGAAAGCGGGATCAGTAATCCCGCTACCATACAGGAGATGCGGGCCCATGGTTTTACAGGGTTCCTGATCGGCGAGACGTTTATGAAGGACAAAGACCCGGGAGCGGCATTCCGTAATTTTGTGCAACAACTTAACCCCCATGCGCATTAAAGTTTGCAGCCTGACACAAATGGACCAGCTCCAGGCCTTGGACGAGGCCGGCGTGGAGTTCGTGGGGCTGATGTTGTATCCAAAATCGCCCCGCTTCCTGGGCAACCTCCTGTCCCCGGACGAGGTGCGCCGGGCGCGATGGCGAACCAACAAGGTGGGTGTTTTTGTGAATCCCACGTATGAAGAGGTGATGCGCAGCGTGGACGCCTACGGTCTGCACATGGTACAGCTCCACGGCGACGAAACACCGAAGTTTTGCGAGCGCATTTCGGAGCAGTTGGAGACGATCAAAGCCTTTCGCGTAGCCCCGGACGACAATGTGGAATACAGGGTCAGGAACTACAGCGGCGCTTGCGACCTTTTTCTTTTTGACACCGCCGGCCAGAACTACGGCGGTACGGGGCGAAAGTTCGACTGGGACGTCCTGTCGAAGGTCCAGTTCAGCAAACCCTTTATCCTCTCCGGGGGCATCGGGCCGGAAGACGTGGAGAACGTCCGGAAATTTGCACAGGGACCCGCCGGGGAAAATATGTTTGCCATCGACGTCAACAGCAAGTTTGAGGTCCGGCCCGGTCTCAAAGATCTGGATCTTTTAAAACCATTTATAGAAGCAGTACATACAATTTGAACCTTATGTCAGTATATAGTGTGGATACGAACGGGTATTACGGGCAATTCGGCGGGGCGTTTATCCCCGAGATGCTCTATCCCAATGTGGAAGAGCTCCGCGGCCGCTACCTGGAGATCATCCGGGAACCCGGATTCCAGCAGGAGTTCCAACAGCTCCTCCGGGACTACGTGGGCCGGCCCACGCCCTTGTACTTTGCGCGCCGGACGAGCGAACGTTTTGGCACGCGCATCTTCCTGAAGCGTGAAGACCTTTGTCATACGGGCGCCCACAAGGTAAACAACACCATCGGGCAGATCCTCCTGGCCCGCCGGCTGGGGAAAAAGCGCATCATCGCGGAAACCGGGGCCGGTCAGCACGGCGTGGCAACGGCCACCGTCTGCGCCCTGATGGGGATGGAATGCATCGTCTTTATGGGGGCGAAGGATATCGAACGCCAGGCACCCAACGTCGCGCGGATGCGTATGCTGGGCGCGCACGTGGAACCCGCGCTGAGCGGGAGCCAGACCCTGAAGGACGCCACCAACGAAGCCATCCGGGACTGGATCAATCATCCAGTGGACACGCACTACATCATCGGCAGCGTCGTCGGGCCGCACCCATACCCCGACATGGTGGCGCGGTTTCAAAGCGTGATCTCCGAGGAGATCCGCAAACAGCTCAAGGAAACCACCGGCAGCGAACTCCCTACCAAGGTGATCGCCTGCGTGGGGGGTGGAAGCAACGCCGCCGGGACCTTTTATCACTTCTTAGACGAACCGTCGGTGGAACTCATCGCGGTGGAAGCCGCGGGCGAAGGCGTGCACAGCGGGCACTCGGCCGCCACCACCCAACTGGGCAGGGACGGTATCCTCCATGGAAGCCGCAGCCTGGTCATGCAAACCGAGGACGGCCAGGTACTGGAGGCACACAGTATTTCCGCGGGGCTGGACTACCCGGGGATTGGCCCCCTGCATGCGCACCTGTTCGCTACCGGCCGGGGCCGTTACCTCAGCGCTACGGACGAAGAAGCCGTCACCGCCGCCTTTGACCTGGCGCGGACGGAGGGCATCATCCCCGCCCTGGAATCGTCCCACGCGCTGGCGGGTCTCCACCAACTCGACCTGTCGCCAAACGATACTGTGGTCCTTTGTCTGTCCGGTCGCGGGGACAAGGACATGCAAGCCTACATGAACCACATGAAATAAAAATGTATGTCAACGAATAGAATAGACGCCCTGTTTACGCGCCGCCCCAAGGGCGTGTTGAATGTATACTGTACAGCAGGGTTCCCCCATCGGGACGCCACCCTGGAGGTCATGCAGTCCCTGCAGGCGAGCGGCGTGGATATGATCGAGCTGGGGATGCCGTACAGCGATCCCCTCGCCGACGGCCCGGTGATCCAGGCCAGCAGCATGACGGCGATCGAAGGCGGGATGACAACGAAGCTGTTGTTCGAACAGTTGCAAGGGTTCCGCGAACGCATCCAAGTGCCCGTGCTGCTCATGGGGTACCTCAACACCGTGATGCAATACGGCTTTGAACGCTTTTGCGCGGACGCCGCCGCCGTGGGGATCGACGGGCTGATCTTACCCGACCTGCCCATGCATGAATATGAAACCCTGTATGCACCCGTGCTTCAACGCCACGGGCTTCACCTGATTTTCCTGGTGACCCCGGAAACGTCGCCTGAGCGTATCCGTCAGTTGGACGCCCTGAGCACCGGCTTTCTCTACGCCGTCTCGTCCTCGTCCACCACGGGCAGGGACAAGGACATGGGTGATCAACAGGCCTATTTCCGACGCCTGGAAGGCATGGGGTTGCGCAACCCCGTCCTCGTTGGTTTCGGGATCAAGGACGCGGCCACCTTTACCGCCGCCTGCGCCCATACCAACGGCGCCATCATCGGGACCGCCTTTATCCGCGCCCTCAAGGGACCCGAAGCCGCCGGTGCCTCGATCGCCGACGTGACACGCGGTTTTATAAAAACGATACGTCCATGACCGTCATCATCCAATACAATGCGGGCAACATCCAGTCGGTGCGCTATGCGCTCGCCCGGATCGGCGCGGAAGCCATCGTCACCGACGACCCCGCCCGGATCCGCTCGGCGGACCGGGTGATTTTTCCCGGGGTGGGGGAGGCCAGCACGGCCATGAATTACCTGCGGGAGCGGGGGTTGGATGACGTGATCCGCGAATTGCAACAGCCCGTGCTGGGGATCTGTCTGGGGATGCAGTTGATGTGTGCGCATTCAGAGGAGAATGATACGTCCTGTCTCGGCATTTTTGAGGAAAAGGTGCGCCTGTTCCGGCCGGAGGCCGCGGCCCGCCCCCTCAAAGTCCCCCAAATCGGCTGGAACGCCATCGACCACCTGCAAACGCCACTGTTCGCGGGCGTCAGCGAAGGCGCCTACGTCTACTGCGTCCACAGCTTCTACGCCGCGCTTGGCGACCACACCATCGCGCAGACGGATTATGTGCAGCCCTACAGCTCCGGTCTGCACCGGGACAATTTTTACGGCGTCCAGTTCCACCCGGAGAAAAGCGCTTCGGTGGGAGAGACGATCCTGAAAAACTTTATGCGGTTATAAGATGCAGATTATCCCAGCCATAGACATCATCGACGGCAAGTGCGTCCGTCTTACCCAAGGGGATTACGCGCAAAAAAAAGTCTACAACGAAGACCCGTTGGAAGTCGCCAAAGCCTTTGAAGGGGCGGGTCTGCAACGCCTGCACCTGGTGGACCTCGATGGGGCCAAAGCGGGCGCGGTGGCCAACTGGAAGGTCCTGGAACGCATCGCGGGGGGAACGCACCTGGTCATCGACTTCGGCGGCGGTATCAAAATGGAAAAAGACCTGCAGATCGTTTTCAATTCGGGCGCGGCCCTGGCGACGATCGGGAGCATGGCCGTCCGGCAGCCGGAGGTCATGGAGCAATGGATGCGTACATACGGGCCGGGCAAATTTCTTTTAGGCGCCGACGTCAAGGGCGAAAAAATCGCCGTGGGCGGCTGGCTGGAGACGACGGATACGGACGTGTTCGACTTCATCGGCGGGTATAAAGCAAAGGGCATACAACAGGTTTTTTGCACCGACGTCAGCAAGGACGGTTTGCTCCAGGGCCCTTCCATCGATTTGTATACAAAGATCCTGGAGCGCTTCCCCGACCTATGGTTTATCGCCAGCGGGGGTGTGTCCGGTCTGGCCGACCTGGAGCGCCTCCGGGACATCGGGTGTAAGGGCGCCATCGTCGGGAAGGCGTTTTACGAAGGACACATCACACTTAAAGAACTTGCAGCATGCTGACCAAACGGATCATACCCTGCCTGGACATCAAGGACGGGCGGACGGTGAAAGGGGTAAACTTCGAAAACCTCCGGGATGCGGGAGACCCCGTGGAACTGGGCGCCTTGTACGCCGCCCAGGGCGCGGACGAACTGGTGTTCCTGGACATCACCGCCACCAACGAACGGCGCAAGACGCTGAGCGAACTGGTGGACAGGATCAGCCGGCACATCAATATTCCTTTTACCGTGGGCGGGGGCATCTCCAGCGTGGACGACGTCTCCTATCTCCTGCAATGCGGGGCCGATAAGATTTCCGTAAACACCGCGGCCTTCCGGAGACCGGAGCTCGTGGGCGAGCTCGCCCTGGCCTTTGGCTCCCAGTGCGTGGTGCTGGCCATCGATACGCGCCAGGAAGCCGACGGGGAATGGTACGTTTACCTCAACGGGGGACGGGTGAAAACGGAGACGCGCTGCGCCGACTGGGCGCGGGAAGCGGTCAACCGGGGCGCGGGGGAGATCCTGCTGACGTCCATGAACCACGACGGCACCAAACGGGGGTTTGCCCTCGACATTACCCGCCGGTTGTCCGACAGCCTGCCCGTACCGGTCATTGCTTCCGGAGGTGGTGGGCAACCCGCTCATTTTGTGGACGTATTTATGTCGGGGCACGCCGATGCGGCCCTGGCGGCGAGCATTTTTCACTTCAAAGAGGTCGGGATTCAGGATTTAAAAGGATATTTGCAAGAGCAGCACATACCTGTACGATAGCATATATGGAGGTCAATTTTGGAAAATACGCGGACGGGCTCGTACCGGCCATCGTTCAAGACAAGGATACCTTACGGGTGTTGATGCTGGGGTTTATGAATGAAGCCGCCCTGGCGAAGACCCGGGAAACCGGGAAAGTCACGTTTTACAGCCGTTCCAAACAGCGGTTGTGGACCAAAGGGGAGGAAAGCGGTCACTTTCTCCTGTTGGGGGAAGTCCTTCTGGACTGTGACCAGGATACCCTGCTGATCAAGGCCACGCCCCAGGGCCCTACCTGTCATACGGGTACGGATACCTGCTGGGGGGAGACCAACGTACCGGGAGATTTTCTATTTTACCTGGAGGGCGTGATTGCCTCCAGGAAGGGTGCTTCCCCGGAGACGTCCTATACCGCAAAGCTTTTCGCCCGGGGCATCAACAAGGTGGCCCAGAAAGTGGGGGAAGAAGCGGTGGAGCTGGTGATCGAGGCCAAAGACAACGACAAGGCCCTGTTCCTGGGAGAAGCCGCGGACCTGATGTTTCATTACCTGGTCCTGCTCCGGGCCAAAGGCTATGACCTGGCCGAAGTGGTCGACGTATTAAAGCAACGACATGCAAAATAAATGGTTGATTCCGTGCCTGTTACTGTGGGCAGCACCCGCCGCCGCCCAGACTGGTGACACTACCTTTACCCTCCAGGGCACCGTTCCCGGGACCCCGGACGGGGCCGTCGTATACCTGTTCAATCCGAATATTTCCCGGGATACCCTGGCCAAAGACATCGTACACGGGGGGCATTTCACCCTCCGGGGCCCTTTGAAGGACCCCAATTTGTATTTTCTCGCGGAGACCGGCAGCAACCAGCACAGGCTGCTTTTCCTGGACCCCGCCCCGATGTCCTTTACGTCAAAGGATGCCGGTTTTGACAACGCGGTTGTCCAGGGTTCGGTTTCGGAAGCCGACTATCTCCAGTTCGAACCCCAGTTCGCTCCCTATTTCGGCCGTCTGGGCCAACTGGCCCAACGCGTCAACGAGGAACCCCGGGGAAGCGCCGCCTCCGACAGCCTGATTGCCATTTACCGCCAGAAACTGGATACGCTCGACGACATGACCGCCACGTATGTAAAGGCGCATCCCGCCTCCCACGTGAGCACCTTTATCCTCGCCGTGCACATGCAGGTCCGCCAGCAATACGACTGGCTGGAAACGCAATACGCCCTGCTCCAGCCAAAGATCCAGCAGGACTACTATGGCCGTATCCTGGAACACCAGATCGTCAAGGCCCGCATCGGTAAAGAGGGCACCATGGCCATCGACTTTACCCAAAACGACGTCAACGGGAACCCCGTCACCCTGTCCTCCTTCCGGGGCAAATTCGTCCTGGTGGACTTCTGGGCCAGTTGGTGCGGTCCCTGCCGGATGGAAAACCCCAACGTGGTCAGGGCCTACCAGGAATTCAAGGGTAAGAACTTTACCATTCTCAGCGTATCCCTCGACCAGGCCAAGGAAGCCTGGGTCAAGGCCATCACCGACGACGGCCTCACCTGGACCCAGGTCTCCGACCTTAAATACTGGAACAATGCCGCCGCCCAGCTCTACAACATCTCCAGCATCCCTCAAAACATGCTGGTGGACCCCAAGGGCAGGATCATCGCCCGGAACCTGAGGGGCGAGGAGCTGGAGGTGAAACTCAAGGAGGTGCTTCAATAAGTAGCTCTTTTTAACGTTATATCCGTATGTACCTGCGCTCACTTCTCTCCGGTCTGGCCTTGTGCACCCTGTTGGGCGCCAACGCCCAATGCATCACCTACTCACTAAGTGAGAAGGGGGATACCCTTAACTGTGTAGACGCCCAACACCACAAACAGGGCCGCTGGGTTGTCCATGTAGACGAACTCCGCGGGGAACCGGGTTATGAAGAAGAAGGAGCGTATTTTAATGACGGGAAAAACGGTATCTGGAGGCGGTACGACCTCCAGGGTGACATCATCGCCGTGGAAAACTATAAATGGGGCAGCAAGGACAGCACCCAGGAGTATTTTACCTGGGCCGGTGACCGGTTACGGGAGGAAAACTGGATGTCGGTCAATCCCAAGAACCCCTACGACACCGTCGTCGTGTACGACGATCCCCACAACCCTTTCAAGGCCAATCGCCGGGTCGTCAAGCTGGATGCTTCCACGGTCAAAAACGGCACCTGGCTGTATTTCGATCCCTCCACCGGGACGGTCGCCAAAACCGAGCGCTATGTCCTCGGCAAGCTCCAGAATGAGTTCGGGGGCACCGCTCCCCAGAACCGGGTCGATTCCGCCGGTGCCAAGCCCCCGCCCGAGGTGGAGCAATTCAATAAGAAGAATTCGGGGAAAAAGTATAAGGTCCGTACAGGCGAGACAGGCGGATAACTACCAAGTCATGATTTGCTTCAGGGCCGCGGTCAACTCACCGGCTATCTCTTTTTGTTCCACCAGATCCGGATGCCCCCCGCAGCCATGGTGATACCATTTGGCGAAGAAATAGGAAACCACTTTTTTCTCCCCCTCTTTCTGCTCCTCCGCTACGACGGCAGTAATGTACCGCTTTAAGACCGCCGTCAGTTTCGGCTCCGCCATGGGGCTGTTCAGGCAAACCAGCGTGGCCCCGGGATAGTGCCCCCGGAGGTCGTGGAGAAAGTGCACATAGGCCCCGCAAAAGGTGGCCGAATCCTGGACGCCGTCGTTCTGACCCAGACAGACCGTCACCACGTCGGGCTGGTACCGGCTAAAGTCCCAGGCCATCGTATCGGCGCGCATGTTCATCTTGTCGAACACCTGCGGCATCGTGAGGTTCATGTTGCAACAGCTATGGATAAGCCCGATGCCGGAGACCGAGGACAGGTACCACTGCGCCCCCAGCGCCCGGGCCGTCAACGGCCCGTAAGCCAGATAGGCGTTTTGCTGGTCATACCATTCCCCCTGCCCGCAGGGCTTCACCGACATATCGCTCCCGGTCCCGCAAGTAATGGAGTTCCCGATGAATTCGATCTTCCGGGTGGGCGCCGGCGACAGGTCCAGTAATTTTTTACAACGGAGCCCCGCCAGCCCCAGGAAGCCGATACCCGATTCCGTGCTTTTGCAAAGCGTCAACAGGTGGCTGCTGCCCTTGAGGTGGGCCTCGATGGTCAGGGTATCCGCCTGGCTGCGCGTCTGGAGCCGGTAGGGCGTTTCGTCGTCGACCTGGACCTCGATATAGTTGTGGTTGTGTCCGTACAAAACTTCGTCCCTCAAAAAAACCTGGCAGGCCGCCCCTTCAAACCGGACCTGAACATACACCCCCGGAGCCCAAAAATGGGGCACCTTTGGGTTGGAAAAGTCCACCCTCCCCGTATACCGGATATGCGGATCGTCGGCGTCATAAATCTTCCCACTCACCGACTCGACACTTCCCGACCCGACATTTCCCGACTTGCACCTAAGCTCGGTAGCCGAAGCCAGAGGGGAGGTAGGTCTTTTCACCACTTTTCCGCAGGTGATTCGCTTGGATGCGAGCACTTTTGGCTCCTGCGGAAAAGTGGTGAAAAGACCTACCTCCCCTCTGGCTTCGGCGTGCGTTCCTGGGGTCGGGGCGAAGGGCGGGGCCGAAACCGGGACCGAAACCGGGACCGAAACCGAGACCGGGATAGGAACCGGGATTGGGACCGGGTTCAGGGCACTGAATAACGGCAGGATAAGGGCAAAGGGCAACAATCGGACAGCCGGGGCCATGGGCAACTTATTTTTTACTAAAAAGAAAATAAAGGTAGGGAACAAAAAATTGTTTAATTTAATATCAAAATAATATCAAACTAAATTTTATATGGAAAAGCTGATGCGCCCCGTTTCGGGGTTTCTTGCCCTGTTCCTTTCCCTTGCCCTGGCCGTGATCGGTATCGTTTGCTTCGCTGCGAACAGCGGCGGGCAGAATGTAGTGCTGATCGTGGCGGGGATCCTTTGCGAACTGGGCTTCTTTTTCCTGGTGAAAGGGATCATGATCATCCAGCCGAACCAGTCGCGGGTGTGTATGTTTTTTGGAAAGTATATCGGCACGGTCAAGGAAAACGGCCTTTTGTGGGTGAACCCGTTTTATGGCACGACCCGCGTTTCGCTGCGGTCGCAAAACCTGAACGGGCAGGTGCTCAAGGTCAACGACAAGATGGGGAACCCGGTGGAGATCGCCGCGGTCATTGTCTGGCAGGTGAACGACACCTATAAGGCAACGTTTGAAGTGGCGGACTACAAACAGTATGTCAACATCCAAAGCGAAGCGGCGGTGCGGCACCTGGCCACGACCTGCCCCTATGACAACATGGAGGACGAAGGGGCGCAGATCACGCTGAGGGAAGGCGGCGCCAAGGTCAACGAGCTCCTGGAAACGGAGCTGAACGAACGCCTCGCGCCTGCCGGTCTGATCATCAAAGAGGCCCGGATCAGCCACCTGGCGTATGCCCAGGAGATCGCCGGCGCCATGCTCCAGCGCCAGCAGGCAACGGCCATCGTGGCCGCCCGTACGAAGATCGTGGAGGGCGCCGTCGGCATGGTGGAACTGGCCCTGGATCAACTCTCCAAAAGACACATCGTGGAACTGGATGACGAACGCAAGGCGACCATGGTGTCCAACCTGATGGTGGTTCTTTGCGGGGAAAGAGGAGCGCAACCGGTTTTGAACACGGGGACATTATACCAATGAGTGCAAAAAAGAGTTTTGCCCTGCGCCTGGATGCGCATCTGTATGAGGCCCTGGAAAAGTGGGCCCAGGATGAGTTCCGAAGTGTGAACGGGCAGATAGAGTGGGTGCTGAACCAGCAGTTGAAGGCGGCGGGCCGTCTCCGGGAGAAACGCGGGCCCGAAACGAACGAGCGGGGTAAAGGCCCCGGGAGCGCCAAATAATCCGGGCGTCAGCGCTCCAGGTAATCCGGCCCCTTCAGCGTCTCCGGGGATAAGAAACAGGCGGCAACGGCCGGATCCGCCAGCAGCGCCCCTGGATCAAGGGCCCGTAGCGCCCCCCCCAGCAGGTCCGTGCGCAGGAAGATGAGGTTATAACCCTGACGGTTATAGGCCACTAAAGCGTACCCTTTGGCCTCAGCCAGCCGGCAGAGCGCGGGCACGGAGGCCCCTCCCCGTGTGCCATACCGGCCGACGACAGAAGCAGCCCCCAATTCGATCTTGGCTTCGATGATGACGATCCAGGGACGGACCTGGTGAATGGCATCCCATACCCAATAGTCTTCCCCGTCGATGTCGATGGACAAAAGACCGACCTCCTGGGCGGGGAGAAGCGAGGAAACGTTGCCCGGTGTCACCGTCGTACAAAGAAAGCGGGGCGGCGCAAATTTGGTCAGGGCCAGCTTGCCGTAGAAGGCCCGGCCGATGGCGATGTTGCGCGGGTCCGCGTCGATAAAAAGACCCGACCATCCGAAGTGGACGGCGTACAAGGCGGTGTTGCCCTTGACACAGTCCCCCGCGCCGACGTCGATAAACACCCGGGGGATGGAGGGCAGGTGCGTGACGAGAAACAGCAAAAGCCCGTCCTCTCCATGATACGTAAAAACGTTGGCCTCCCTTTCGGCGAGCGTCAGGTCCGGGCGGTCGCGATAGGACGCCTGGAGCAACCGGAGCTGCACCTGGAGTGCGGGATTTACCTGGCCCCGGAGAAAAAGGGGATAGGCAAACCTTTTGGCAAGATAGGTCAGGATGGGAGGCATTTATTCTTTCTCTTGTTCTTCGTCTTCTTCGCTCGTTTCCGGTTTCACGGTGACCAGGACCTTGTCGATCCGGTGGCCGTCCATGTCGACGATCTCGAAGGTAAAGTTTTTCCATTCCAGGAGCTCCCCCGTGGAGGGGATCCTTTCCAACTGGTGGAGGATAAAACCGGCGAGGGTGTCGTATTCCATCTCTTCCGTGTCGATCCATTCCAGCTTGTCGAAATATTGCATGAAGTCGTAAAAAGGCAATTGTCCGTCGACTAAGAAGGACCCGTCGCTCCGCTGGTGGACCTCGTAGTCGTCCTGGCCGGGCTCGGGCATGTCGCCCACGATGGCTTCCAGGATGTCGTTGAGGGTGACCATGCCCTGGAGGGTGCCGTATTCGTCGACGATAAAACAGGAATGGATCTTGGCCTGTTTGAACTTTTCCAGGATCTGGTAGGCGGTATTGTTTTCCGGGACGTATAAGGCGGGTTGCATGATTTCCGACAGGCGGGTAGAAGGCTCGGCGCGGAAGAGATCTTTCAGCGTGACGATGCCCTTTATGTCATCGATGCTCCGGTCACAAAGGGGATAGGTGAAGTGGGTCGATTGGCGGACCGTCTCCCGGACCTCTTGCACCTGCGTCGCCATGTCGAACCAAACGATGTCGCTGCGGTGGGTCATCAGCGAGGTGATGTTGCGGTCGCCCAAGTGGAACACCCGCTCGATGATCTCCTGTTCGGCTTCCTCGATGGCGCCGTGTTCGGTACCCTCGTTGATGATGGCCTTGATCTCATCTTCCGTCACCTGGTTGTCGCTGTTGTCGATGCGGAACACCCTGTACAGGAAGTTGGAAGACTTGGTGAGCATCCAGGTAAAGGGGAACATAAACCTCGACAGCAGGCTCATGGTCCCGGACAGGGCCTTGCCGATGGTTTCGGGGGCGGACAGGCCGATGCGTTTGGGGACGAGCTCCCCAAGGACCAGGAGGAAATAGCTGATGATCAGGACGATGATCCCCGTGGCGACGTCATCCGTATACCGGCCGATCCAGTGAAAGCGCCTTAGGTAAACCTCCAGGTCGGCTTCCATTTGTCTCCCCGACAGGTTACCGATCAGGATCCCGATCAGGGTCAGACCGATCTGTACGGTGGAGATGAGGCGTGCGGGCTGACCGGCGAGCTCCAGCGCCTGGCGGGCGGCCTTGTCGCCCTTGGCGGCCTGGGCTTCCAGCCGGGCTTTGCGCGCCGAAACCAGGGCGATCTCCGCCATGGCAAAAAAGCCGTTCAGGATCATCAAACCAAAGATGATGAGGATGTCGGTCATTCAGAAGCGAGGTTGGTGAAGAAAAGGGGGCCGATCTTTCGGTTGAAAATCCGTGCCAACAAACTACCGGCACCCATCCCCAGCAGGGCGCCCCCCAGCACATCCAGCGGAAAATGAACCCCCACGTACACTTGCGCGTAGGAGATCAGGAAGGCCCAGGCATACGCCCAGCGCCAATAGCGGTGTTCCCTTCCCAGGGTACAGGCGATAAAGGTCGCCATGCCAAAGTGATTGGCGGCATGCGAAGACGTAAAGCTGCCGCTGTTCGGGCAATAATTAGCCAGGAACCGCACCTGGTCGGCTAAAAGAGGATTCATACAAGGCCGCAGCCGCCCCACCGCATCCTTGAGGATGTGGCTGGATATTCCATCCGTCAGGGCGACACAGGCTAAGAAGAAAACCGCCCACCACCAGCCCTTCCATTGAAAGTTGAGGACCACGAACAAAAGCAGGAACAGGTAGAGGGGCGCCCACACCATAGCCTGGCGGGCGAAAATAAAAACATGATCGAAAAAGTCATTGGTCCAGCGGCTGTTGACCAGCCTAAACAAAGAAAAATCCGCGTGTATGATCTGCTGAAGGAGGTCCATGCTGCTATAAAAATCCGAAATTTTTGCAAATCAAAGAGTTTTCTGAATTTTGCTTCCTGGATATTAATTTTTAGATAAGGTTATATTAACTCATTATTATCTGTTTATATGTTTAACTCCCTACCCAGGTACATGCGGTGGCTGGTTTTTATCGCCCTGGTGTTCCTGGTCCTGATGAGCCTTGCGCGTCTTACCCTTTTTGTGGCCTATAAATCACCCCAGCAAACCTTTGGCACCTCCCTCCCCGCTTTCTGGCTTGGTGTGCGTTACGACCTCCGGGACGTCGGCATCCTTTGTGTCGTCCTCCTGTTGCTGGGATCCCTTCCCTGGCTCAACCCCTTCCGCACCCGGCTGGGAAAAGTGGTCTGGTTTGTTCTCCTGTGGGTGGCGGCGGTCATTTTTACGTTTGTCTACAGCCTCGATTTCCAACACTACGCGTACCTGTCCCAACGCCTCAACGCCAGCGTGCTGTCGTATATGAGCGATACGGAGGCGTCGCTGAACATGATCTGGGAGAGCTATCCCGTGATCCGGATTTTCCTCCTGATCGTCGGGGTGACCCTGGTGATCATGGTCGTGCTGCGCTGGGGCTACCGCCAGTTCGCGGATGCGCCCGTACGGTCTTCCCGGGGTGCCGCCTGGGCCTGGGGGGTGTTGATCTTCCTGCTGCTGGGCGGAGGGATCTTCGGCCACCTCGGTCAATACCCCTTGCGTTGGAGCGACGCCTTTTCCTTGTCCAGCGACCGGGAGGCCCAACTGGCGCTCAACCCGTTCCAAAGCTTTTTCTCCTCCATGAAGTTCCGGAAGCAGAACTACAGCAAGACCATCGTCAAGGCGGATTATCCCCTGATGGCGAGCTACACGGGCGTAACCGATCCGGACAGCGCCCGGCTAAACTTTACCCGGACCGTACCGGCCACCGGGACGAACCGTCCGAACGTCATCCTGGTGATCTGCGAGAGCTTTAGCGGGTATAAAAGCTCCATGTGGGGGAATCCGCTCAACACCACCCCGTTCTTCGACTCCCTTTGCCGGCAGGGGGCGTTCTTCGATCATTGTTTCACGCCCCACTACGGGACCGCCCGCGGGGTCTGGGCAACGGTGACGGGTATCCCCGACGTGCTCATCGACAATACGTCCAGCCGCAATCCGCAGGCCGTGGACCAGCATTCCGTCCTGAACGACCTGTCCGAATACCGGAAATATTATTTTATCGGTGGCAGCGCCAGCTGGGCGAACATCCGGGGCGTGCTCGAAAACAACCTCAAGGGGCTTCACCTGTACGAAGAGAACGACTACAGCTCTCCCCGTCTGGACGTTTGGGGGATCAGCGACAAAAACCTCTTTATGGAGGCGAACAAGGTGCTGAGCAAACCCGGCGACAAACCCTTCTTCGCCATCATACAAACGTCCGACAACCACCGGCCCTATACCATCCCGGCCGAAGACCGCAAGGATTTTCACGAAGTCGGTTATGCCCCGGACACCCTCCACAAATACGGGTTCGAACAAAACGAAGAGCTCAACGCCTTCCGGTATACCGATTTTTGCTACCGTTATCTGATCGAAACCGCCCAAAAGGAAGCGTATTTCCGGAATACGATCTTTATCTTCATCGGTGACCATGGGATCAGGGGAGATGCGGGCGATATGCTCCCCAGGGCGTGGACGGACCAGGCCCTGACCTGTTTCCACGTGCCCCTGCTTTTCTATGCACCCGGGCTGCTGAGCCCCACCCGGCATACGATGAACTGCTCCCAGGTAGACGTCCTGCCGTCCATCGCCGGCCTAACGGGTGCCGCCTACACGAACACGACCCTGGGCCGCGACCTTTTCCATGAACGCGATACCGCGTCCAATGTGTCGTTTATCATGGACCACGACGCCAAGGAAATCGGGGTGGTGGAAAACGGGTACTACTACCTCCGGCAACTCACCGGGGGCAAGGAACAACTGGTGTCCATCCGGGGGAACGATCCGCTGCCGGCCGGCAAGGCTACCGACAGCCTGGAGAACAGGTTGAGGAACTATACCGACGCGTTTTATGAAACCGCGCGCTACCTTTTATTAAATAATCGTAAGAATCCCTAAAAAAGTAGAAAAAAATACTATTTTTGGCGAAATCCAATATCATGACAGCTGTAAAGCATTCCTACCTTTACGGAATCCTTCTCTTTGCACTCTTCTCCTGTTCAAAAAGCAGCAACAACACACCGGCTCCGGTGCTCGGAACGGCGTCCTTCGACGTGAACGGCCAGGTCTTCAATCTGACCGGGGGCTATGACACCGTTAGCGAAGAAATCATTGCCAAGGGCCTATGGCCGGGCACCCAGGATACGGCGTTGTTACAAATCGTCGTAGCTAACTACAACAACCCCTTCACGAATATCAATGGGCTGTGGACCGATACATCCAGTGTGCTGCTGGTGTACGGGAACCTCGATCGATGGGGTACTAAGGACGAGACTTACCTGGACAACTATATGTCCAAGACCTATACAACGCCGCCGAATCCCCTCGTCGTGGACATCACGAGCAGCGACGAGTCGACTGTTAAGGGTACATTCAGCGGGACGTGGTATAAAGGAGGCGGCAACGGGCCGGACTCCATCACGATGACCAACGGCAACTTTTACCTCAAAGTCCAATAATCACAAAACAAACAGTATGAAATCCATTATCCGTTACGGGGCAGCCATCCTTGCCCTGGCGCTCTTTATGACTGCCTGCAGTAAAAAAAGCAGTAATTCATCCGCCTCCCTTGGTACGACGACCTTTAGCGTCTCAGGGCAAAGCAACACCATGGTCTTGACAGCCGACACGACCTACCTGCTAACCCTGGCCGGCGCCGGTCTATTTTCCAGTACCAGTGATTCAGCCGCCCTGGGCATTCTGCTCTACAAACCCAACGTCAACATCGGATACGGCGCCGTTAGCGGTCTATGGTCCGACACGGCTACCGTGCAGACGGCATCGATTGAGATTACCGCAAAGAACGGCAAAGACTATACCGATGCCAACCCTACCAGCGGAATGCCTTCGCCTGTTCACCCCTTTATCGTTCAAATTACGTCGAACAACGGGACCGTCCTGACCGGCACCTACAGCGGGGAATTGTATAACAATACAAACGCCGCCGATTCGCTCCTGGTGACCAATGGATCATTCTCCGTCAAACTTCAATAACCACATAAAACCAACACTATGAGATCCATGAAATGTTGCGGGGCCGTCATCGTTGCCCTTGCCATCGCCATGACCGCCTGCAAAAAAAGCAGCTCTGGCAACTCCCTCGGAACCGGAAGCATGACCGTCAATGGTCAAAGCACGACATTCGCCGCCGTGTATGATACGACCACCATATTTACCATCGTTGCCGCCGGTGTACTGCCCGCCACCAAGGACACTGCCGAGATCACCTTCACCCTTAGTTACAATAATGTCTACAGCAACATCGCTCCCTGGAACTATCAGTACAGTGGCCTTTGGGCGGACACGGCAACCGAGCAGGTGCTGAACGTATTCCTCGTGGACGCGAAAACGGGGTATCAATACAGGGACGCCAGCACCACTACCCAATATCCGTCAGTGCTGCATCCAGACGTAATGACGATTACTTCCAACAAGGGGAACGTCATCAGCGGAACGTTTAGCGGGGAGTTGTTCGACTTAAACGCGAATGATTCGCTGTTGATACAAAACGGATCTTTCTCGGCGAAACTTCAATAGTCCGGAAAATTCAGTTGTACAGTGCTTACCGATTTGAAACCAGCCCGGGGGAAACCCCGGGCTTTTTCATGCTACCACCTTGTGGGACACCGGGTTTGTGCGCTCGCCCGCTCAAACCACGAGCCACCGTCGCTCAACTGCACCCGCAGGCTGAGCACAAGGGAGAAATACGCATTCGTCCGGTTAGGATCTCCCCTGGTGGTGAACCAGTTCCAGGGCTCCGTGCTTTTATTGGCCATGGCAGCCGCGATCGCGGCCTCGGCCGCGGGCATGTGTTGATAAAACAGGCTGGGGTCGATGTATTTGTTGTGTACGTCGTCTATATACCCGGTAAAGACGACCCTGTACAGAAGCTCCCCGCCCAGGGAGACCTTGTCGGAGAGGTCCATCCTGGCCCCTACGCCCAGGGGGACATTGGGTTGCCAGAGGCTGTATTCCTTGGGGAATCCGGGTCCGAATCCTTCCCCCTCGGTGTGCAAGGGTCTCAGGTCGATCCAGGTGGTTTGACCGGTGGTGGGATCTCTATACGTGCCCTGGGGGTTGAAATGAAAGACGCCCACCCCCGCCACGAAATACGGCCGGATCGGGAGTACGTCGTCATCCGGGAAAATGAGGTCCAGGGGATAGGCCTCCAGCCCCACGAAGGCCTCCCAGATAGTTGTCCTGAAATCCAGGTTCCGGATTTTGCGGCCGTCGTCACTCGAACTGGAATAGGCGTCGTTCCCATACAGCTCCCCAAAGTTCAGGCTGCCCCTCAGGCCTAGCCATGGTGATGGGTAAATGAGACCGTTGACGCCTACGAAATATCGCGTCGACGGGAAGTTGAGGTCCGCGACAAAACCCTTGCGCACCTTGAAATTTCCGCCAAGGTCTCCCAGGAAAAAGGACGGCCCTGCGTCGATACCGATCTCCGTCTTTGCGTCTTTGAATGAAAGGGCGGCTTGCGCATCTGAAAGAAAAGGGTGCAGTCCTACCAAAAGGACAGCGAGATATTTTTTCATAAGGATGGATCTTGGCTACAAAATAGAAAAAAAAGGGGCCCATCAAAAGAAAGGCCCCGCTTACCAGAGGAAAACTAATGCCGTTTTAATGTCTGGTCTTATTCGTCCCTCAGCACATATCCCATCCCGATGACCGTATGGATGAGTTGCGGGCTAAAACCCTTGTCGATCTTGGCCCGGAGGTAGTTGATGTAGACGTCGATGATGTTGGTGTTCTTTTGCTGGTGGATGCCCCAGATCGCATCGGAAATCGACATCCGGGACAACACCCTGTTCTTATTCATGATCAGCAATTCCAGCATCGCGAACTCCCTGGCGGTGAGGCTGATTTCCTTCCCGGCCCTGTGGACGGTTTTTTTATAGGCGTCCACTTCGAGGTTGGCGACCTTGTAGATCAGCTCCGGCGTGATCCGCTGGCTTCTGCGCCAGAGCGCCTGGACGCGCGCCAGCAGCTCGTCGAAGTGAAACGGTTTGGTGAGGTAGTCGTCTGCTCCGCTTTCAAAACCTTTCACCTTGTCCAGGGTAGTGCCCAGGGCCGTTAGGATCAGGATCGGCAGGTCGTTTTTAAACCTGCGGATGCGCCTGCATACTTCCAGTCCATCCAGACCGGGTATGATCAGGTCCAGGATGACAACGTCGTATTCGTCGTCCAGTGCCTGCCGTAATCCATGGATACCATCGTATACAATGTCCAGATTGTGAGACTGTTCCCTGAATCCCTTTTTGACCAGCTCTGCTATTTTCTGATTGTCCTCGATCAACAAGATATTCATCGGAGTCCGGAATTTGGCCCCAAAAGTAGGACGGACGGGGCTTCTGCCGGCATTAGAATGTTTTAAAACGGGTTAGAATTCATTAACATCGCTTACCATCCGGGGTTGTTGGGCAATATATGGGGATTGGCATTCACCTCTGTCAGGGGTATGGGAATGTAATAGTACATGCTAGAAGACGTCAGTGTACCATTGGTCACCCCGGGCGGCAGGTCGATGGTGGCCCGTTGAACATTCGCGCCTTCCCGTTTTAGGTCATATAAGCGGTGTCCTTCGTAGCACAGCTCCTTGTACCTTTCCTGGAAGATGGCCGCGAGCAGGTTTGCCTTGTTGGAAAATGTGACCGGCTGGTAGCCCGTGATCCGCTGAGCCCTCAGGATATTCAGGTCGGCCGCTCCGGCGGACAGGTTGTCGCTTTGGGCATACGCCTCGGCGCGGATCAGGTATTGTTCCCCTGTCCTCAACACCTTCAGGTTGTTCACGTTCCGGGCGCCGGCAGCGCCCTCGTATTTGACAATGATGTCCGGCAATTCGCCACTGGCAATCAGGGAGGAGTCCGTAGCAAAATAGCTGTGGTATCTGACGTCGTTTACAGTATCATATAGGCTCATCAGGGCCTTGGCCGGATTGAACAGATAAACCCCGTAGGGAATATTGTACCAAAGGTCCCCGGGACGGACGACGCTTTGGGTGGTCCGGAGCAGGCTGAATATTTCTTCCGAGGCCCCGGCGTCCGTCCAGGTGGCCGGGAATTGGGCCTGGGTGGCCAAAGGCACCGCGTTGATGACCGTGGCCGACCGGCTGATCGCGGTCGTCCAATCCTCTGTGTACAGGGCCACCCGGGCTTCCAGGGCGTAGAGGGCGACCAGGTTCATGCGGTACAACCCGTTACTGCTCCCGATCAGGGACTCCGCGGCGGACATATCCGCTTTCAATTGGGTGAAGAACGCGCCGGTGGCCGGCCTGGCGGGCAGGCTATAGATATTTGTAGTGGTCACATAGGGTATTGCCAGGGCAGTGGAATCATAAATCCCGGAGTAGGCGTAGACCCGGTACAAGTCAAAGTGCGCAAAGGCACGTATCGCCAGCAGCTCGCCCTGGAGCTCCAGTTTTTCCAGACTGTCGCTGGTGTTGGTCACGGGAACAGCGGGAAGGGCGCTCAACACGAGGTTGGCATCATTGATCACCTCGTAGCCGTTCGTCCAGGGTGCCAGGATCTCTGAGGACTGCGAGGAGAAGGCCCAGGGGAACAGGACCTGACCCGGCCCCGAGATACCCACCGCGAGACCTGCGCCGGTATTAGCGAGGCCGATCCGGCATTCGTCGGCCACTTCCGACCCGATCTGGTTGACATATTCCGGATCCCAGGCGGAATAGACCCCCAGAACCCCCAGGTTGGCCTCACTGACGCTGGAATAGACAACGCTGCCGCTGAGCTGGTCTTTGGGTTGGATGTTGTTCATGAGCTTGTTACAGGAGCAAAACAGCAGGATCGCCGCGGAGAGAAATGTATAGCGCTTCATAATATTATTCTATTGCAGTTAAAGGGATACGTTCAGGCCGGCCGTGACGGTACGCGGCATGGGGTATTCGTATTGGGCAATGTCGTTGGCGTCCTCGGGGTCATAGCCCTTCCACTTCATCCAGGAGTACAGGTTCTGACCATTGACGAAGACCCTTAGACCGCGGACATACCGGCTCGCCTCCGGGGAAAGGGGGACCGAATAGCTCAGGGATACATTCCGGAGCTTGATATAGTCCGAACTTATGACATACTGGGAGGTGAGCTGGGTGTAGTACGAGGCCCCCTGGAATGGAGTCACCTGTCCCGCTTTCTGCCAGACCGCCAGCATGTCCGCAGACTGGTTGTAGATCCGGTAGTTGGGATCGGCCGCATGGCTATACCAATAGGGATAGCTAAAGCGGGACATACCCCGGATAAAGCTGAACAGCACCGAGACGTCAAATCGTTTATAGGTTACGCCCAGGGTCACTCCCCCCTTGTACGGAGGATCCCAGGTGGACTTCAGGGGCACGGCATTGGCGGGATTATAGGTACTGGTGGGTTTGCCGTTGATGTCCAGGTAAATGGGCGCCCCTGTCTGGGGATTCACTCCCCCCCAGCGCACGGCATAAAAGGTGCCAAGGGGATACCCGACCCGGTTCATAGAGACCTGATCGGCAAATTGTTCTTGCTCACCGGCGCCCAGGGTCAGCAGGGTGTTCTTGTTGTAGGCAAAATTCAGCCCGAGGGTCACCTTCAGATCCCTTCTCCGGACCAAGTCCGCGTTCAGCTCTATTTCCGTGCCTACATTCCGGACTTTGCCCAGGTTGGCGGCCACGGTGGGCCAGCCGGTGGTCAGGGAAAGGTTTTGATTGACGAACAGGTTGCTGGTCGTCCGGTCGTATCCGTCTACCTCTCCGTAGAGCCGGTTGTCCAGGAAGCCGAATTCGATGCCCATATCCCCCACGTGGCTGATCTCCCAATTGTAATTGGGATTGCCTGGGGACTGGGGGATCACCGCCGTGCTGCCCCCGTAGTTGGTGGGCGCGTACAGGATCTGGTACCCGAAGTCGGTGGTGAATCCCCCGGCGTTGGCGGTCAAGCCGTAGCTACCCCGGATCCGCAGTGCGCTCACCGCAGACCGGATTCCCCGCATAAACGGCTCTTCCAGGATATTCCATTTGGCCCCCAGGGCGTACAAGTTGATGTACCGGTTGGTCGTGGGCACCTGGGAAGACCCGTCCCGGCGCAGGCTTGCCGTAAAGGTATACTTGCTCCCGTAGGAATACCGGAGCAGGGCGATCTGGGAAAGCAGCAGGTTGTTGACCAGGGTGCTCCCAGCCACCAAGGGGATATAATTGTTGGTGCTGCTGCCCTGGGTGATCGCCGCTGCGCTGCTGCCCAACTGGGCGTTCAGTCCATAGCCCGTATAGCCGTTGTAGGTGCCGTAGTTCCGGTTGGCTTCCCCCAGCAGGTTGACCTCTATCTCGTTCGCGCTGCCCCAGTGCTTGAAGTACCGGGCTCCTATGTTTTCCACCAAATGATAGCGCATGGTGATGCTATCCTGGTACATACCCGCATTGCCCGTAGCCACCTGCTGCCCGAAATAGGAGTTCGGAGCCAGATAGTCGGTGATCCTGTCCTGTTGGTAAGACATCCCCAGGGTGCTCGTCAGCTGTAGGGAATGGGTCAGACGCAGGACCTCATTGAGGGACGCGATCCCTTCCAACTGGTTGTCCGTCAGGTCTGCATTGGCATATTCGTTCAAGGCGTCATTTCCAAATTCGTTAGGCCCCGTCGCGTTCGCGTCCGGCTTCTGGTAAGGCAGCGCAAAGTAGGTGTCGGCGATGGGGTTATTGGCTGCTATGCCTCCTCCGCCCGCGGAGGCTCCCCCGGTGGGCGCGGTCCCCTCGTCCTGGATATAGCGGATGTTTGCCTGCACAACACCTATGTTTAGGGTGCTTTTCAATATGCCGCTTGTATTCTGAATGTTGCCCCGGAGGCTGTACCGTTCTATGCCTGAGTTGAGGGCGATCCCCTGTTGGTTCAGATAGCCCAACGATAGGTAATAGTTCGTTCCCCCGTTGTTGCCGGAGATGTTCACTTGGTCGGACTGGGTCACCGCAGTCCGGAGCAGGACCTTCGCCCAATTGGTATTGATCTTGTGCAGACTGTCCAGGACGTATGTGCCGTATGCATAATCACTGGCGGTTTTGGCATAAGACCCTCCGTTGACAATTTTGATGGGATTATTCGGGGAATACGCCCAGCCGGGCAGCGTAGGGTCCTGGATGATTTCCTCGAACTGCAGACGCTGGTTGGTGTTCATCGGGTTCACATGGGAGCTGTTCACCTGGGAGATCCCATAATAGGTATTATAATCTACCCGGACCTTACCATCCTCCCAGCCCTTCCCCTTCCTGGTGGTAATGACGATGACCCCGTTGGCCCCTCTGGACCCATACTGGGCTGTAGAGGCGGCGTCTTTGAGCACCACCACCGATTCAAAGTCCTCTGTGTTCAATCCCGAAAAGATGGTATTGGCCACCTGGACCCCGTCCACTAAATACAGCGGCTGTACGTTCCCGTTGATGGAGCCCATGCCCCGCAACGTGACCCTGCCCGCTTCCCCTGGCTGGCCCGTCGGCGTGCCGACATAAAGGCCGGGGACCCGTCCCTGCAGCATGACGTCAAACGAAGCGACCGGCACGTCCTGCAACGTAGCCCCCGAAATGGTGGTAAGCGACCCGACGGTCTTTACTTTGCTTTGCTGTGTGTACCCGGTGATGACCAGGTTGCTCAGGGATTTTACATCGCCCGCTAAGAAGACCTGTACCATGCCGCCCGTGTCGGTTAGGAGAACGTCCTGGTCCTTGTAGCCTACCATCGAGCAGACCAGGGTCTTCCCAGTTGTGGTGAGGGCAAAGGCGCCGTCAGCGCCGCTGAGCGTAGTGGCGCCTTTGCCCCGGATCGTCGCGCCGCTCAGCGGCTGCCGCGAAGCGCTGTCCAGGACAACGCCCCGGATCAACCGGCGCTGACCGGAACTTGCCAGTGAGAAAAAAAAGATGAATGCCGCAAATAGCAGTGTGGTGATCGAATATTTCATGCGGCAAAGCTAGATCCGGCCCATTAGGGCGGTCTTAAACCGGGATTGGAAACCGATTAAAGGGGAATTAGTTTTTTCAAATTATTGTCGCTGCGCGACCACGATCAGCCGGGGAGATTCCGCCATCCGATAGGTGCCCAGCGCATAGTCACCAAACACGTCCTTGACCTGCATCCCTTGAAAGGCCAGCATTTCCGTAAAGTCCCCCAAAGAAAATTTGGCGATCCGCTCCGTGAATTCCAGGGGACGGTCCAGGTTATCGTCTTCGATTTCTATCTTTTTGTAAAAGTGCGTCTCGTCCATCCATTTGGTGATGTGAAAAAGAACGCCGTCCTGTTCGCGTTCCATCCGGTGGATGAGGTGGTTCTCCCAATAACGGCTGTTGAGGTAGTCCATCACCAGGACGCCATTTCCCGTCAGCGACTGAGACATCGTCCGGAGTGCGTTGTCGTGTTCCCGCCGGGTATTGAAATACCCGAAGCTTGTAAAGAAATTAAAGGCATAATCAAAATAGCGGATCCAAAAAGGCAGCCGCATGTCCTGCTGGTAAAAGTGCAGCCGGTCTGTTTCAAAGGCCTTGGCGTATTCGATGCTCTTTGGCGACAGGTCGATCCCCGTGACGTCAAACCCCAGTGAGGCCAGGTAACGGCTGTGCCGCCCGCGCCCGCAGGCCACGTCCAGCATCCGGCAACCCGGCCTGGGCTGGAGATACCCCAGCAGGGCGTCGATAAAGTCCGCGGCCTCTTGATCGTTCCTCCCGGCGTACAGCAGGTGGTAATAAGGAGAATTGAACCAGTCCTTGAACCAGGGTCTTTGGGGCATCGTTCGCGTTTCGTTTGTGGTTAAAGATAAATATTTGCGCGGCTCGCGCGGCGGGCGCGGCCACGCGCCCATCGCCGCCGCACCTCAGCCGCCGCTATGAGGTGCCCGGTTCATGCGCCGCCGTGACCACCGCAGCGGTCGCCTGGTGGGCGGGCCCGGGGGGCGGCGTAATATGCGCTTCCTGCGCGGCGTCCTTGGTGGGCATCATATCGTCCTTAGCGCCCATCGGCCAGCGGGGCTGGATAACCTTGGCGATCATCCCCGTCCAGCCGGTCTGGTGAGAGGCCCCCAGACCAGTCCCGTTGTCTCCGTGGAAATATTCGTGGTACAGGATATAGTCCCGGAAGTGTGGGTCGTTTTGCAACTTATCCCGGTTCCCGAACACCGCGCGTCTGCCGGAGGCATCCCTTTGGAAAAGACCGATCAGGCGGTCGCACAACAACTGGGCGATCTGGTGGAGGTTCAGGTACTGGCCCGAACCCGTGGGGCATTCGATGGTCAACCCGTCCCCATAATAATAGTGATAGCGCTGGAGGGCTTCGATCAGCAGGGTATTGATGGGCATCCAGACAGGTCCCCTCCAGTTGGAGTTGCCGCCAAAGAGCGCACTGTCGCTTTCGGCGGGCAGGTATTTGACCTCCAAAATCTGGCCGTCCACGGGGAACTGGTAGGGATGTTGGAGGTGGTACTTCGAGACCGAGCGGATGCCATGCGGGCTGAGGAATTCGGCCTCGTCCAGCATCTTTTGCAGGACAGCCTTCATCCGGTGGATACGGACCAGGCCCAGGAGGCGTTTTTCGTTGTCGCCTTTTTCGTTGAAACGGGAGACCAGTTTCGCCAGGTCGGGCCGGTTCTCCAGGAACCAGTTCATCCGCGCCTGGAATTCGGGTTGATCCCGGAGCAATTTGTCGTCGATGACCTCCACCGCCAGCAAGGGGATCATCCCCACCAGGCTACGGACCTTCAGGCGTTTCGAGGTTCCGTCCTTGGCCCTGATCTGGTCGTAAAAGAACTGGTCTTCGTCGTCCCACAAGCCCGCGCCGTTATCCCCCAGGGATTCCAGGGCGCTGGCGATATACAGGAAGTGGGCGAAGAACTTATTGGCCATTTCGACATAGTTCTTGTTGGCCTTGGACAGTTCCAGGGATATCCGGAGCATGTTCAGACAATACATGGCCATCCAGGCCGTACCGTCGGCCTGTTCCACGAGCTGCCCCTGCGGTAGCACGATGTCCCGGTCGAACACGCCGATATTGTCCAGTCCCAGAAAGCCGCCCTCGAAAATGTTATTTCCTTCGGCATCCTTACGGTTAACCCACCAGGTGAAGTTGACCAGTAGTTTATGGAAAAGCTTTTCCAGGAAAGCCAGGTCGCCTTTGCCGCCGTTTTGTTTGGCGTCAAACTGGTAAACCCTCCAAACCGCCCAGGCATGGACGGGTGGATTGGCGTCACTGAAGTTCCATTCATAGGCTGGGAGCTGGCCGTTGGGGTGCATAAACCATTCCCGGGTCAGGGTATACAGCTGATTCTTCGCAAAAGCAGTGTCCAACAGCGTAAATGCGATGGTATGAAACGCCAGGTCCCAGGCCGCAAACCACGGATATTCCCATTTGTCGGGCATGGAAATGATGTGGACCGCCTTGACGTGTTTCCAGTTCGAATTGCGCCCCTTTTTGCGCGCGGCGGGCGGGGCCGGCTGGGCAGGATCGCCGTCCAGCCAGTGCTGAACATTGTAGTAATAGAATTGTTTGTTCCACAGCATGCCGGCCAGGGCCTGGCGATGGATCATCCGTTTTTCCCCGGCCTCGATGTCGAATTGCAAGTCCTGGTAAAAACGGTCGGCCTCGGCGATCCTTTGGGTAATAACGTCGTCAAAGCCAAAGAAGGGTGCGGACAAGTCTGCTTTGGCCAGGCGCAGCCGGACGGTCGCGGACTGACCCGCCCCGACGTGCAACGCCCAGGCCGCCGCTACTTTGGTCCCCTGCCTGCCCGGGTTAACGGTGGGGGCACCCTGCACGACATGATCATTGATCCCGTCCTTTGGAAAAGCATGTTGGTCATCATACCCGTACAACCGGCGGGTGTTGGTTTCGTTGTCGCAAAACAGCCATTCCGCGGGGTTTTCCGCGTACAGGTAGTAGCCCTTCAGGTCTCGGTGGGACACCGAGACCCGCCCGTCCCCAGCCAGGTCGAAGACCGGTTTGTAGGCGTCGTACCCCCAGTTCCAGGTATTCCGGAACCAGGCCGTCGGCAAGACCCGCAGCGCGGCGGCCTCCGGACCGCGGTTTTCGACATGAATGCGGATCAGGATGTCTTCCGGTCCGGCTTTGGCGTATTCCACAAAGACGTCGAAGTACTCGTCCTTATCGAAGACCCCCGTGTCCATCAGCTCGAACTCCGGGTCGTTGCGGGTGCGGGCCGCATTTTCCCTCCGGATCTGGTCATAAGGGAAGGGCGACTGGGGGTACTTGTACAACATCTTCATATACGAATGGGTGGGTGTCCCATCCAGGTAGTAGAAAAGTTCCTTGACGTCTTCCCCGTGATTGCCCTCCTTATTGGACAAACCAAAATAGACTTCTTTCAGAATGGGGTCCTTTTCATTCCAAAGCGCCAGCGACAGACAAAGCAATTGCTGGTCGTCGCAAAATCCCGCGATCCCCTCCTCACCCCAGCGGTAGGTTTTGCTGCGCGCCATGTCGTGGGTCGTGAAGGACCATGCATCGCCGCCTTCGCTATAGTCCTCGCGGACGGTGCCCCATTGGCGGGCGGAAAGGTAGGGGCCCCATTTTTTCCAAGTGGGATCGGAAAGCCGTGCTTGTTCCTCGTTCATATTATCCGTTCGTTGAAAATCCTGGAAACAGCGTCATCCCCCCATCCACAAACAAGGTAATGCCGCTGACGTAGTCGCTGTCGTCGCTGGCCAGCCAAACCGCCGCCGCGCCGATGTCTTCGGTGACGCCTACCCGCCCGTAGGGGATGAGTTCCAACAGCTTCGCTTCCGCGTCAGGAGTGGCCCAGGCCGAGTGGTTGATGGGGGTTTTGATGGCACCCGGGCCGATGGAATTGATCCGGATCTTCCGGGGCGCGTATTCCTGGGCCAGGCTTTGCATCAGCATGTGGATCCCGCCCTTGCTGGCCGCATAGTTGGCGTGACCCGCCCAGGGGATGACCTCGTGGACGCTGCTCATACAGATAATCTTGCCGGTGGCCCTGGACTTTTCCGGTTGCGGCCCCCGGCGGAGAAATTCCCGGATGGCCTCGCGGGCGCAAAGGAATTGCCCCGTCAGGTTCACCCCGATAACCGTGTTCCATTGATCCAGGGTCATTTCGGTAAAAGCGGAGTCCCTCTGGAGACCCGCATTGTTGACCAGGATGTCCACGGTTCCATACGTCCGGACGATGTCTGCAAACATACGGACTACCTCCTCCTCCTTGCTGACATCGGCCTGGGCGGTCATCCCTTTGCCCCCCGCGGCGGTAATGTCCCGGAGGACGGCGTCGGCCGCGTCTTTGGCCGCTTCGACAGGATAGTTGAGGACGACGGTGGCGCCCTGGGCGGCGAAGGCCTTGGCCACGCCCGCGCCAATGCCGCTGCTGGCGCCGGTAATCAGTGCAATCTGGTTGGAAAGCTTTTGCTCCATGTATAGGTAGGTGTTAGGGTCCCCTAAATTCGGCAAAATATTTATCTTTGCGGCCTCCAAAGGAACTTACGTACATGATAGCAGTAAATAATATAACCCTGGCCTACGGGAAACGGGTGTTGTTCGACGAGGTTAACCTAAAATTCACAAAGGGCAATTGCTACGGCGTGATCGGGGCGAATGGTGCAGGGAAAAGTACATTTCTAAAGATCCTGAGTGGGGAGATAGACCCCAACAAGGGGACCGTCGATATTACGCCTGGCGAACGCATGGCGGTATTGAAACAGAACCACTTCGAATTCGATAACTATACCGTCCTGGAAACCGTGCTCATCGGCTATAAGAAGCTGTGGGAGGTAATGAAGGAACGGGAAGCCATTTATGCCAAAGACGACTTCAGCGAGGCTGACGGCATGCGTGCCGGGGAACTGGAGGCCGAATTTGGCGAAATGGGTGGGTATACCGCCGACAGCGACGCAGGCACCCTCCTCGGGGAGGTCGGCGTACCCGATGAATTCCACGCGACGCTGATGAAGGACCTGCCCGGCAACCTCAAACTCCGCGTCCTGCTCGCCCAGGCCCTGTATGGTAACCCCGACATCCTCTTACTGGACGAACCGACCAACGACCTCGACGTGACCACCATCGGCTGGCTCGAAAACTTCCTGGCCGACTACGAAAACATCGTCATCGTCGTCAGTCACGACCGTCACTTCCTCGACGCCGTTTGTACGCACTCCGTGGACGTCGACCGTCAGAAGATCAAGATCTATACGGGGAACTACAGCTTCTGGTACGAAAGCTCCCAGCTCGCCGCCCGGCAGATGTCCGATAAGAACAAAAAGACCGAGGAAAAGCGCAGGGAGCTCATGGACTTTATCGCCCGGTTCAGCGCCAACGCCTCCAAGTCCAAACAGGCCACCTCCCGGAAAAAGGCCCTGGAAAAGCTCGTCATCGAAGACATTCAGCCCTCTTCCCGCAAATACCCCGGCATCATCTTCAAACAGGACCGCGAGGTCGGCAACCAGATCCTCAACGTCAACGGCCTCACCAAACAAGCCGACGACGGCCCCTTGTTCAGCGGCGCCACCTTCTCCGTATCGAAAAACGACAAGATCGCCTTTTTGTCCAGGGACCACCGCGCCCTCACGTCCTTTTTCGACATCATCAACGGCGACGCCAAACCGGATACCGGCACCCTCGAATGGGGCACCACCATCACCAAGGCTTACTTGCCCAACGACAACACCGCCTTTTTCAAAAACAACCTCCCCCTTCTCGACTGGCTTCGTCAGTTCGTACCGGCTAACGTCACCGACGTCGACGAGGACTTCCTCCGCGGCTTTTTTGGCAAGATGCTCTTTAGCGGAGACGAGGTCCGTAAAAATACCTCCGTCCTCAGTGGGGGCGAAAAGGTTCGTTGCATGATCAGCCGGATGATGCTCCAAAACCCCAACGTGGTCATCCTCGACGAGCCGACCAACCACCTCGACCTCGAAAGCATCACGTCCTTCAACGACTCGATGATCGACTTCAAGGGTGTCGTCCTCTTCACCACCCACGACCACCAGTTTATGCAAACCGTTGCCAACCGCATCATCGAGCTGACCCCGAAGGGGATCATCGACCGTCTGATGACGTACGACGAGTACCTGGAGGACGCGCGCGTGGCAGCGCTCCGCGCAGAGATGTACGCCTAGAGGGCTGGCTCCTCGCGTCTTGCCGCCACGGTCGCGCCGCCGCGGGGCGGGCCACACGTCGCGGCTTCGCCGTCCGCGAGGGGGGCACGCAATAAAGTTTGGCTGTCAGCCGTTTAGGAGGAAAGTACCTCTGAAAATGAAGCATTGCCTTGTCTTGTGCCTTCTGGCCCTTTGTTGTACCCTTGTCTTGCCCGTAGCCGCCCAAAGTTTCGATGATACCTATCAGAATGCCGTCGGCATCCATTTCGGATGGTGGCGCGGTGTGGCCCTTTCCCTAAAGCATTTTATCAATGATGACGCGGCCCTCGAAGCCCGGGCTTCTCTTTGGAAATATGGAGGGGAGGTGTGTGTGCTTTACCAGTTCTACGGGGATGTTCCGGACATCGACGGCCTTCGGTGGTACGCCGGCGGGGGCGCCCACGTCGGCCAATACAACCTGGCCTGGGCCAAATACAATCCCAGTGAACTAAACCGGTGGTACCTGGGACCGGACGGGGTTGCGGGTATGGACTATAAATTCCAGGGGGCCCCGATCGATATGAGTTTCGACGTACAGCCCCGGATGTACTTTCCCGTCGGTTGGGTCGATTTGTGGGGAGGAATAGGGGTACGGTTCGCCTTTTAGCGAGCGGCGCCGCCACCGGCTCACGGGCGCCACTGCCGCGGGCCCGCGCGGGCGCAATAAATGGCCCTCACGGGCCGTTTAGAGGGAAATCCCACAGACCATGAGGTATTTCGTATTGGCTGCCCTTCTGGCGGCCTGTTGCACCTTTGCGCATCCGGCGGCGGCACAGGAAGCGGCCCAGGGCGGTGACCAGACGTACCAGAACGCCGTGGGCGTAACCTTCGGCTGGTGGAACGGGGCGTCCCTTTCCCTGAAGCACTTTATTAAGGACGACGCAGCCATCGAAGTCAGGGCGTCCTTTTACCAATACGGGGGTGAGTTGTGCGGCCTTTACCAGTTTTACGGGGACTTTGGCAACGTGGCCGGGCTGCGGTGGTATGCCGGGGGTGGGGCCCACGCGGGGGCGTACAACAACCGTTGGACAAAAAACTATCCAAGCCGGCCCGACGGGGTCTATCTTGGACCGGACGGGGTCTTGGGGGTAGACTATAAGTTTGACAGCGCGCCGATCGACCTGAGCTTTGATATCCAACCCCGTGTGGACATCCCAGGGGGGTATTTCAATGTATGGGGCGGGTTAGGGGTGCGGTTCGCGTTTTAGACCGCCAAAGGCTCCCGATACGGGAGTGTGGTTTTGGGCGCTTTGCCTTATTTTCGCGGATACATGAAAGATTTTCTGTTATCCGTCATTGACTGGTTTTATCCGCCCTTCCGTCGCGTCATGCCTTTGCAGACGTTTCGCTACGCCGCTTGCGGCGGAGCCAATACCTTATTGGACCTGTGCCTGTTTTTCATCAGCTATAATTACATCCTTCACCAGCAGATCGTCCACCTGGGTTTTATTACCTTCAAACCCTACGTGGCGGCCCTTTTTATGGCTTTTTGCGTGAGCTTCCCGACGGGTTTTTTCCTGATGCGGTATATCGTATTCCCGGGGTCGGACCTGAAGGGGAGGGTACAGTTGTTCCGGTATTTCGTCCTTGTGCTGACCTGTCTTTTCCTAAACTATATCCTGCTTCGTTTCTTTGTGGAAGTTTGCCACCTGTATGCTTCGGTGGCCCGTGCTGTCACGGTGGTGTTTGTAGTGGTCTTTAGCTACCTGAGCCAAAAGCACTTTACCTTCCGCGTCAAGAAACAGTCTACCACGTAAGGTTGTCGACATACACATTGAGCTCTCCGGAGGCCTGGCAACGGATCTCCATTTCCTGTGCCCCTACAGACAGGCGAAGGATGCTGACCCGGTCGAGCTGACCGGTGGTGCGGATCCCGGCGATGATGGGTTGATTCAATTGCGCATTTGCCTTTGTCCTGATTTGTTCCAGGTAATCCCGGATGGGGAATCGGGTATAGTTTTTCAGTTCCTTTAAGATCTTCTTGTTGAACAGCCAGGAGGCGGTCCGGATGAGGACGTTGTTGGTCTGCAGGTGATAATCGAGGTCGGCGATGTCAAGGATCCCGGTGGCGGTGTCCAGGGTGGGCACGCCGCTGAGGTAGAAGGTGCCGCTTTGCGCGCCGCTGATCTGGAGGCTGATCCCGAGGTGTCCCTGGTCGAGGGACAATAGGGTGCATTTCTCGATGGTAATAGTGTGGTTGTCTACGGTAAAGGACTGGCGGTCCAGTTGGGTATTGAGGATGGACGACAGAGAGTCATAGTCCAGACGGGCGTCCATATAAATATTGAAGCCATGCCTGGGGGTAAAGTCGCTGAGGTCGGGTACCGCCGTCACCGTGTCCTTGAGTGGGCGGAGGCTGATGAGGGGGCGGCCCGAGATCCCCACGGATAGGTACAGGGTATCGTTCCTGGCCATGAGGTCGCTGATCCGTAGCCGTTCGGGTTGGAGCCGCAGGTAGCCTACATTGTAGAGGCGATAGGTCGACCAGAGTTTTTGCCAAAGCTGTTGAAATTGCGGACGCAGGTTGAGCCGGGCGAGGGTATCCTGGATGCCCCAGCCGGCCGTGTCCATCTGGGCGTTGATGGCGCTCATCACCTGGGTGGTGATGTTTTGCCCCCAGAAACAAACGGTGCACTGATCGATGGGGACGGCGGGCAGACGCGTCACCTTTGCCTGTAGGGTATAGTTGGGCCGCAGGCTGAAACGGGTGGTGAAGCCGACGTCCACCCGTCGCGCGCCTTCGTTGCCAGAACCGCAGGTACAATCAGGTGTCCAGGGGGAATAGGCGGTGGTGCCGTTGCAAAGACGGGTCGACGCACGGATCTGGTAGTAGCCGGTGAAGCGCATGTCCATGCTGTTGCCTAAGGCGGTCAGCCGCAGGTGTCCCCGGCGGAAACGGTACATATACCGGGTGCTGCAGTCTTGTTGGTAGTAGCCGACCGGCCAGCCCGGCGAATGGTACACCATATCCACTTTTTTTTCCAAAATACGATACAAGGCCTTCAGGTTGACACGGATGGGGATGTCGATGTCGCTCATCGGCAGGGTATCCACTGCGGGCCTGATGGTAGTGTCGGTGGGTTTGATCTCCTGTGCAAGGGTAGGGATCGAGAATAGAATGAATAAAATGCTCAGCCTGGTTCTCATAGGGTTGAATTTATACATAATGGGGTAAAAAAAGTTTGATAAATAAAATAATTCAAAAGAATGTTCATGTCCCCCGTTATACCTAGTTGTTTGTTGATGTAATGGGATAGATACCGATGCGATTCGGATGCCGGCATTTCAGAGATAATTCTTTTGCAAAGAGCCATCCATTGGGCCAGCCGCGAAGGAATCGACATTTCCTTTCCTGACCGGCTGGCGCTGATGTCCCGGATGACCTCCATAAAAATGGATCTATTGGCATTCAGCTCGTTTTGCTTAAAGGGTTCGTCTATTGTTTCGCTGGTTAGAAGCCGGCTTTGGTAAACCGGCGAATAATGCGCCATTTCCTTGCCGCCGTATGGACATAGGGTCACCAATAGCGAAATGTGTAAGTAATAGGCGGTCATTAGAATGGTTTCCTCTTCGATGTCGTTTTCCGGTAGCGCTTGCAGCATTATATCGGAGATGGCTCTTTCAATGTGATGATCAGAGGTGCTTGCCTCATACAGACCAAATTGGATCGTGTTGCAGGGGAACGGCATAAATATCCCCTTCACGGGTAGCCCGGTTTCCGACGGGACGAGGCCGGCAGAGGAGAAAAAAGATTGAAAATAATCTCTCGCATGCAACGCCAGATCCCCGGCCCGGTCTTCTTCCGCCAGGAATGCCAGCCTGATATTTTCACCTCCCTGGTAGTTCAACCCGATCTGGTAGGATAAGATGTCCCCTTCGGTAATAAAGGGCTTAATGCCTGTATTGAATACACCATTCCAGTGTTTCCTACGGCAGAATAAAGAAGTCACCAGCCAGACGGTCTTTCCTTGCATGGTTAAAATTTTTGAAAATGATATCTCTGCCAAAGCCAAGAGGGTTCACCATTATTTTTTTCGTTTCAAGGTTTTGTTCCATGATCGACCTGCTGGCAAGAAGGTGACGGAAGCGGACGGCATCCTGAACGATCCCCGGATCACTTACAGGAAAATAGCTTTCAAAGGAAAAACGGGTGCCGGTGTCGGGATAGAAAAGCATTTTGTCCTGGCTGCCGTTCCAGTTCCAACGCCCGGTATTCCAATGTTGTTCTTTCAGGCTGAATTCAAACCTGCTATTTCTAGGGGTATAGGCAAAGATGGGATTGTCCGCATCAATGGAGTAATTGTCAATAATGGTTCCCTCCTCAAACCGGCTGTCTTTATAAAGAAAAATGATTTTTGTGATTGCCGGCGAGCAATAATGGATATATACGCTATCCAGATGGCCGGTCAATTTGCCGGTCGAATATCTTTCTTCGTCGCTATGGGCGATGAATTCCAAAAAGGAAGGGTCTTCTATCAGTACACGCCTCACCCCCGACATTTCCAGGCGATTGATAAAGTCATAATCTTCGAATCCATAATTGCCCATGCTTTCGTCAAAGCCGTTCACACTTAGGAAATCTGATTTTTTCACACAGACTTTTCCCATCACGTCGCCGGGGGGACGATGGTTTCCTTTGGTTTTGAAGAAGTCGATGGGGGTCAATACGATGTTATTCCCCTTCTCGAATGCATCATGGACATAATGCGCATAGTTCCTGCCAGTGTAATGATCTGCATTGATACTGCAGACAATGTCCCCGGTGGCCAATGTAAAGGCCACATTTTTTGAATGACTATGGTTAAAGACCGCCGGCGAATACGTTCGGTAATAGACGAGCTTCCCCGTGGCGAGATATTCCTGACAATTTTCGTATACCCATTCAGCCATTCCATCCTGGGAATTATAATCCAGCAGGATGAACTCCAGGTCCGGGTAATCCTCATTGTCCCTGATGTTTTGCAACAAGGTTCTTTTCAATTGGTGCAACCTGTTCATACATACGGTGCAAAAAGAAATGTAGGCGGGCATATTGGGTTAATGTAAATATTTTTTCTGAGATTGCTTCCATGCAATACGGACTAATGACATATCCCTCTTTCGGTGGGGTATACAATATTGGAGACTACATTCAAAGCCTGGCTGCTCTGCAGTTCTTGCCACAGGTAGATTGTTTTATCAACAGGGAAGCACTACATCACTTCAAAGATGATCCTGTCAAAATGATCATGAATGGTTGGTTTATGCATATCCCTGAAAATTGGCCTCCTTCTTCGGCGATTGACCCGCTATTTGTCTCTTTTCATATTAATGCCGGTACAAATGGGCGGCTATTGACCAGTTCAGGTGTTGACTACTTTAAGAAGTGGGCATCTGTGGGCTGCCGGGATTTGTACACCTTGAAGTTATTGAAGGATGCGGGCGTTCATGCCTATTTTTCCGGATGCCTGACCACGACACTTGACCTGGATTACACCGCGGATTCAAGGTCGGATAACGTTTATATAGTTGATGCTCAATTTGATGTTCAGACGTTGGGGGTGTTCCTGGACAGGGATCTTTTGGCTACGGCGGAATTTGTCACTCATTTGTATGGGGACGAAGAACCGGAAATAAAACGGTTTGAAAGGGCAGCTGAATTGATTGGCAAGTATGCCCGTGCAAAATTAGTGATCACCTCGCGCCTGCATTGTGCCTTGCCTTGCCTGGCCTTGGGTACACCGGTGTTGTTTCTTCAGTCCGGTTCCGAAGACGAAACCTGTTTTTGCAGATTTGAGGGACTGCTGGAGTTGCTCAATACGATAAGCATCGATTCCGCCGGTGGGGTAACGTCCAACTTTGGTGTCTCACACGGGGACAAAATAGGGCAGAACTGCTGGTGCGCCAATTCAACAAAATACCTGGAACGGGCGGAATTCTTGAAAAGCGAATGCATCAGGTTTATAGGACAAGTATAATAATTAATTAACTGGGTAAGCGGAAATCAGATTGCGCAATAGTGATTTCTTTGTACCCGGCTTATGAATACCCAGGACTGGTTGGCATTTACAAAAGGTGACGATAAAGCCTTCGCCACCCTCTTCTCCGTTTGGTGGGAAGACTGCTACGCATACGCGTTCCGCGTGCTCCGGGACGACCACCACGCCAGGGAGGTTGTCCAGGAGTTGTTTATCCGTTTGTGGACCGTCCGCGCCTCGCTGGCCGACGTCCGAGATCCCAGGGCCTACCTATTCACTGCCCTGCGAAACGGGATTCTGAATATGCTTGCCAGCCGCCGGGACCCTGTTCTTCCCCTGGATGCGGTGAACATGGCTGTAGATGCCGATCCCGTTCATCAAAAGGAGGCCAGGGGTCAAATCCTCTACGCCCTGGAACACCTGCCGGAAAAGACCCGCCGCGTTTTTTATCTCCGTCACTTCGAGGGGCTATCCCCCCGGGAAATCGCATTGGAAACGGGTTCCGCCGAACAAACCGTGCGCAACCAGCTTGCCACCGCGTTTAAAAAACTGCAAGCTATCCTGCTCCACCGTTAAGGAATTATTAACTCCCCGGAGCGATAGTTAACCCCCTGTTTTTTTTTGTCTTTCTCTTGACGATGGAACCCAAAGATGAACATATCCGGTTGCTGCTGCAGCGCTATAAGGATGGACAATGCACGACGGAAGAGCTTGCTTTGCTGCATGCATGGCTGGATGCCCAAACGGCCGGGGCGGAAGGTGAAGCCCCGGTGTTTGGGAGCGCCGGGGACCGGGACCGCACCAGAGAGGCCCTTTGGGCCGCAGTAAACCCCCGCAGGGGACGTGTCGCACAAATGCGTTGGATGTGGGCCGCAGCGGCCATTCTTCTGCTGGGCGTGTCGAGCTGGGTGGCTTATACATTGCGCACACCCGCCGGATGGGATACCTACGCCACGACAGATCAGTCCCGGCTGGTTGCCCTGGCCGACGGCAGTAAGGTTTGGATGGATCATTTTACGACGATCCGGATCGCCAAGGATTTTAAGCGTCGCAGGGACATACAGTTGGACAAGGGCTCGGTGTTTTGCGACGTGGCCCACGATACGGACCATCCTTTCCGCGTGGCGTCCGGGGTTTTTGATGTGCGGGACCTGGGAACGGCTTTCTCGGTCAGCCGGTACGAACGCTGGCAGGGGCTGAAGGTGGCGGTGATCCATGGGATCGTGGAGGTCAGGCATGGCGGTGACGTGGTCGACACCTTATATAAGGAACAGCGGCTGCGGTATACCGATGGCGCCCGGCCGCAGGTGATCAGGGACTCCATAGCGGAAGGCGAAGCGGACGGGTGGATCAGCCACAACATCGTGCTGCACGACCTGACGCTGGAAGAGGTGGCCCAATGGATAGAGATGCACTATGGTCTTCACGTTGTCAACCTGACCCAGGCCTCCGTTCGCACCTACGAAGTACAACTCGACAAGGGCGCCGGCGTCCAGGACATGCTGGATATTCTCAACCTGATTCTGCAGAACAATCATATCGAACTGACCAAAAGTGACACAACCGTCACGATAAGGTCCTCAAACCATCACTAGACATTATGCTACGCAAAAGATCTGATGGGGGACGCCTCGCGTTTCCCCGAAGGGCCCTCCTGTGCCTGATCCTGACTGCTTCGGTCCAAGTCCCCCTGCTGTCGCAGGGCAATCCCTCCCCCAGGGTGGAGGCGCCCGCAACGGCCAGCCTGAAGGAAGTCTTTGAGTACCTGTCCCACCGGTTCGGGTTAAAATTATCCTATGACGCAGCCCTGGCGGGCGCTTACAAGGTGAGTTTCGGTTTCGACAAGGAAACGGACGGCATGGCGGCCTTGCGCAAAGCGCTGGCGCAAACCGACCTGACGTTTACGGAAAAAGGAAGCTACGTTGTCATCGTCAAACGCCCGGCGCCCGGTCATAAAAAGATCGCCGAACAGGCGCAACCCGTTCACGAATTCTCCGGGACTGTCCGGGGCGGCAAAGGAGAAGTCCTGGCCGGCGCCACGGTGCGCATCAAGGGCACCGATCATGCCGTGCTGACGGACGAGACGGGTCGCTTCGACGTCCGTTTTGACGGCCCTTCCGCGGACGTTATGCTGGAGATCAGCATGAGCGGTTACGACCCACAGCTGATAAAGGTCAGCGAAGGCGAGCCCGTCTCTGTGTTGATGAGGATGCGGCCCGCACAACTGGATCCGGTGGTCGTGGTAGGGTATGGCTCGCAAAAAAGGTCGGTGGTATCCGGGGCCGTTACCCAGGTCCAGCTCGACAAACTGGATTCGCGCTCTGTCAACAATATCGGCGACGTCCTCCAGGGCAAAGCGCCGGGTGTCATCGTCACCAACAACGGCGGGGACCCCACCGTGGCGCCCAGCGTGTATATCCGCGGCATGGGCGGGATCAATGGCGAATCCGCCCTGTATGTCGTGGACGGAAGTATCGTCAGCGGAACACCCGCACTCAACCCCAACGAGATCCAATCCATTTCCGTGCTTAAGGACGCCACCGCTTCGATCTACGGGGCAAGGGCTTCAGGGGGTGTTATCTTTATCACCACCAAACGCGGGAGCCAGGACGAACCCAAGGTTTCCTTTGACGTGAAGGTCGGCGTGCAAAGCGCCTGGAGAAAATTGGAGCCCCTGAACGCCCAACAATTTGCGAACGTGGTTAACCTGGCCGACGACAACGCCGTGCCCCAGGTGCCCCGGAATCCCGCATTTAACGCCAGCGTTTATCCCGACGGCCAGGTCACGCGCACGAATTGGATGGACGACATCTTCCAGCACGGGTTGATCCAGGACTATACGGCCGGCGTCAGCGGTGGCAGGGAAAATTCCAACTTCTATATGGGCTTTGGATATCGCAAGACAGATGGCATCCTGCTCAATACCTATAACCAGCGGTTTACTTTTCGCCTGAATTCAGACTGGCAGGTAAAACCCTGGCTGAAGGTAGGGGAGAACATGTCCTTCTCTTCGCTTAACGGGACAGGGGCCAATACGACCGACGACTACCAGGGTGCGATCATCAACGCGATTTTCTATCCGCCCAGCGTCGCTCCGTATACCTCCACGGGCGCCTTTGCCGGTCTGCCCGCTCAATACGCGGGTTCCTACGGGGATGTCATCAACCCCGTAGCTTACCTCAAACGACTGCAAGTGAGCGACCCGGTGTTAACCATTACGCTCAATCCTTACGTGGAAGCCACCATCCTGCCGGGGTTGACGTTCCGCTCCAATTTCTCCTACACCCCTTCTTTTACCTACTATAAAAACTTTACGGATAAAGTACTGGAGATCGGGAAGATCTTTGACTACAACGAGCTGGACCAAAAGGTCGATGATTATGCAGACCTGCTGGCGGAACAGACCCTGACATATAACCATACCTTCAAGGGGGGGCACCACCTGACGTTGACAGGCGGTTACTCCTACCAGGACACCCGGAAAAGTTTTTTGTATGTATATGTACAAGGCTTCAACGATCAAAGCCCGCAATACCAATACGTCCAGAACGGCAGCAATATTCTGACCGGTGGGAACAATACCCAGAGCGGTTTTGAGGAACAGGCGCTTATCTCGAATATCGGCAGGATCAACTATGACTACCGCGGTAAGTACCTGCTGACCCTGATCGGACGGCGGGACGGGACCTCGCTCGTGGCGCAACAGAACCGGTTTAAGAACTATGGTTCCGTCTCCGGGGGCTGGGTCGCTTCCAAAGAATCCTTTTTGAAAGACGCAACCTGGTTGTCAAACCTGAAGCTCAGGGCCAGCTACGGCATCCTGGGGAACCTCGGCAGCCTGCCCGTATCGGCCGTCAACGCCCCCCTGACTCAAACCGTGGGATATATCGGTTCGCCCGCCACGCTGATGACCGGGTATTCCGCCGACTACCTACCCAACCCGAACCTCGACTGGGCGAACTCCAAACAACTCAACCTCGGGATCGACCTGGGGGTCTTGCAAAACAGGTTGACCCTTGTGGCCGACTACTTCATCAAGACCACCGACAATATGCTGCTGCTGGTCCAGACGCCGCCGACAACCGGTGTGGCGTATGGTCAATATCAGAACGGGGGTAGCGACCGGGATAAAGGAATCGAGCTGGGGCTGACCTACAACAGCGACCCCCACGCCGACTTCCAGTATTCGGTCAACGCCAACATTACCTCGGTCACCGACAAACTCCTGGCCCTCCCCGGTGGGCAGACCAATATCCCCACGGATAACCTGATCAACGTCCGGACCATCCTGGACCCGCTGTATATCCATACCGGCTATCCGCTGTATTCCTACTACCTGATCAAGAACGCGGGCACCTTTAAGACACAAGCCGAGATCGACAACTACGTGGACAAAAGCGGGAACAAGATCCAGCCCAATGCCCGCCCCGGTGACCTGAAGTTCGTGGACGCCAATGGGGATGGCAAAATTGACAACAACGACCGCGTGGTGGAAACCGGCGCCTTCCCCAAATTCACCTACGGGTTTAGCTTTAACGCCAGCTACAAACACTTCGACCTGAATATTTTTGCACAAGGCTCGTATGGCAACAAGCTTTTCAATTCCCTGAAGTATACCGCGTACAACGCCGGTACGGGTCAGAACTACAATATGCTGAAGGGTGTCTTGGGCGCCTGGTCACCGGCCAATCCCAACTCCAATATCCCCATCATAAGCGCCAGCGACAACAACGGCAACTTCAGCAATACATCCGACTGGTATCTCGAAAGCGGTTCCTACCTCCGGATCAAAAACGTAACCCTCGGTTATACGCTACCGGAAACCGTCGCCCACCACTTGGGTTTGGCCGGTCTCCGCGTCTACGTGACCTCCAACAACTTCCTGACCTTTACCAAGTACGGCGGTTTCGATCCTGAAGTAGGGATGAACCAATATGGCGTGGACATGGGCCTGTATCCCCAGGCCAGGAGTTTTATGGGTGGTCTTAACGTTAACTTCTAATCCTCTTTTATGAATAAAAAATTCCTCTCCATACCTGCGCTGGCCGTTGCCCTGCTGCTCGGTTCCTGCGCCAAGAAACTGGACATCGTGCCCCAGGGTTCTCCCACCCTGACGGGTTTCTGGAAAACCCAGGCCGACGCCGAAGCCGCAGACAACGCGATGTATGCTTCCTTCGGTAACTCCAACGGCAACGCCGATGAATTCTACGGACGCGGCTATTTCTGGTTTATCAACGCCAGCGACGACATGGTCACCGGCCGTAACAATTCCCAGGCGAACAACGTCAAAAACTTCAACCCGGTTTTTAACGGCTGGGGCAACACCGAAGTACAGTGGGACCAACGGTACGCCGTCATCAAAAAGGCCAATGACATCATCAACAACCTCCCGGGGATCGACATGGATACCGCGGAAAAACGCCGGATCATCGGGGAGGCCTATTTCATGAGCGGGTTGATGTACTTCCAGCTCGTGTCCAACTACGGCAACGACAAGGCAGGGGTCCCCATCGCGGACCGCGCGAACCCCTCCGACCCGAACCCTATTCCGAGGGCTGCCAATGCCATGGCCAACTATACCTACCTGGTATCCGACCTGAAACAAGCCGCGGTCCTGTTGCCTTTTTTCAGCACCTATATCCCGGACATGTACGGTCACGCCCACAAGACCGCGGCCTGGGCCTTCCTCGCCAAGGCGTACCTCTATATGAAAGACTATGCCGATGCGGAACTATATGCCGATTCCGTGATCAGCAGCGGACAGCATGCGCTGCTCGCCAATTTCGCCGACGTCTTCAAGATCGCCAACAACTGGAGCAGCGAGTACATCTGGTCCGCCGTCTCTACCGCCCAAAACGGCGGTTGGGGCAGCATCCTTCCCGGCTGTATGCTGGAGAACAAGGGCTGGGGCATCTATAACGGCTGGGGCTATTACACGCCCACCCAGGAGCTCTACAACGCCTACAGCGCCCAGGATACCCGCCTCGCGGCGACCATCCTCAAACCCGGGGACAAGTTTGTCTTCTGGGGGGACACGATGATCTACCACTCCGTAAACAGCGAGTCGGGCTACCAGTTCAACAAGTACATGGAACCCTTCTCCTACGCCGGCGGCATCCACGTCAGCTCCAACGGCAATGAACCCACCACGGACCTCAACGTGCCCCTGCTCCGTTACGCCGAAGTACTTTTAATCGACGCCGAAGCCAAGCTCATGCAAGGGAAAAGCGGGGACGTTTCCATCAACCTGATCCGCCAGCGCGCCGGTTTGGCGCCCATCACCGGGGCCACCATGACCGAGCTCAAGCTCGAACGCCGCCTTGAACTGGCCGGGGAATGGGCCGACCGTCACCGCGACCTCGTCCGCTGGGGCGATGCCCAGGCGACTTACGCACTGCCGCTCCATGGAGCGGACGGTACGGTCTGCTGGCCCGCGCGGACTTTCGATCCTACGGTGGATGATGTGTGGCCGGTGCCGCAGACAGACATTGATAACTCGCACGGCGTTATTACGCAGAATCCGGGGTGGTAAGCGCCGCGCGTTACTCGAACACGATCGTCTTATTCCCCGAGATGAACACCCTATCCTCGAACACGAGCTGTAGCGCCCGCGCCAGAACCGAGGTCTCGATTTCCTTACCGGCGCGGACCATATCGATGGGGGTGAACGTGTGGTTGACCGGGATGATTTGCTGGGCGATGATGGGCCCCTCGTCGAGATCGTTGGTGACGAAATGGGCCGTGGCCCCGATCAGCTTCACCCCTCGTTCGAATGCCTGACGATAGGGGCTGGCGCCCACGAAAGCGGGTAAGAAAGAATGGTGGATGTTGATCACCCGGTGCGGATAACGCTCCACAAAGGCGGGTGAGAGGATGCGCATGAATTTGGCTAGTACGATATAATCGAAATCATAATCCTCCAGCACGGACAGAAGGGCGGCCTCAAAGGCCGCCTTTTCTTTGCCCTCGTGTGAGACCATGCGGAAGGGGATGGAAAAGCGATGGCAGATGTCCCCCAGAAAAGCGTGATTGCCGATGACGCATTGCACGGTGGCGCTGAGGGTTCCGAAGTGGTTCCTCAGGAGGATGTCCCCCAGGCAGTGGTATTCTTTGGTAACGAGGACGGCTACCTTTTTCAGGGGCTCGGGATTGACGTGGATCGTGGCACCCCCGGGAAGGACCAGGCGGAGCTCCTCACTGAGAAGCGGCGTCGCATCGCCCTCCACCACGAGGCGGGCGAAGAATAACCCCCTTTCCGCATCCACATTTTCGCGGATCGATACGATATTGAGGCCATGCCCCGCCAGTACCGCGGAGATGGCTGCCACCAGGCCCACCTGGTCCTTGCATTGAATGACGACTACCATGCTGTAATATATGTACTAAATTGCAGGCCTTGAGGAGGAGGCTGAAAATATGGACGTTGGCAATGGCCCTGGCGCCGGCTGCCGCGATGGCGGCGCCCGGCGACTCCGCCCTCATCGCCCAATGCCTCCACCGCCTCGCAGTTCAGCAGCTCCGCAAGGACAGCTTCTACTATGCGGGCATGTTCCGTACGTACCGCACCTGGGCGGCAAGCCCCGGAACCTTACGGGAAGACAACGCCATTTTTTACACCGGTCTGATCGTTTTTACCCTCCGGCAGCTCGAACCCTTGTTAACAGAGGGAGAACGCGCGGTATGCGACAGCATCGTAACGCGGGCACTGAAGGCGTATCCTTATTTCCGGAATGCGAACGGCCGGCCGACCTTTAATTTCTGGCCCACGGATCACCCGGTGTTTTTTCCAAATGCGACCGTGCTAAGCCGGTTCCGCCGTTCCAAACAGATCACAGACGACCTGGACGATACGAGCATCCTTTGGCTGGGGGCGGGTATCCCGGACAGCACTGCCCGCCGGTTGCAGGTCTTGATGGACGCGCATGCGGCGGGGCCCGGGCACCGCGCCAACAGCACCTACCGCGCGGTCCGGGACCTTCCGGCCTATAGCGCCTGGTTTGGCATTAGGACGCCGATCGAATTGGACGCGGGGGTGGTGGCCAACGTATTGTATTTCCTGCGGGACCGCGGGTTGACGCCGGATGCGCACGATTCGGCTTCGGTACGCTTTCTGGCGTATGTAGTGCAAAAAAGAAAATATTGGACCGACCCCGCCTTTGCCTCCACCTATTATCCCCGGACGCCGGTTTTATTGTATCACCTGGCGCGTTTTATGGGCCGGTTCCCGGACCTCGATGCCTACCGCGGGCAGGTGAAGGCAGACCTGCGCGAGGCGATGGCCGGTGCAAAAGATGGAATGGACAGAGTCATCCTGGGGACGTCTTTGTTGCGGCTGGGGGATACCGCCGGGCTGCGGGCACTGTCCCCGCGGCTGGGCGTGGCGCACGGCGTGGGCGCAAGACCCGATGATGGCGCAAGCCCCGACGCGCTGTCGCCGGAGGACGACCCGTTTTTGTTTTACATCGCGAATATTGCCTCCCTTTTCCCCAATCCCATACGGCGTATGGCGTTGCACAACCCGCTTTTTATCTACCATTTCTACTCGCCGGCGTACAACGATGCGCTGTTGCTGGAGTACCTGGTGTTGCGGCGGGCGGCCGCCACGGGCGGATAGGCGCTACGCGCCGGCGGCGCCGATTTGTATCGACGTCATCGACACCGACCCCATGACCGTCCGGTCGTTGAAGAATTCAACGGGTTCGTTGGAACCGCGCAGACCAAGTACATACAGCAATGGAAGGTAGTGCTCCGGAGTGGGGATGGCCAGCCTGGCCTCGGGTCCCAGCCGCTCGTAGTGCGCCAGCGCGGCGGCGTCTCCCTCGCGGATCAGCGTGCTGAAGCGCTCCTGGGCGGTGGCGGCCCAGTCGTAGGCGCCCTCGGGCTGGTGCCAGTTCATCATGCGAAGGTTGTGGACCATGTTGCCGCTGCCGATGATCAGGATGCCTTTCCGGCGAAGGGAGGCGAGTTCCCGGCCGAGCTCGTAGTGGCGCCCGGGGGTTTGGGTGTGGTCTATGCTGAGTTGGAGAACGGGGATGTTGGCGTCGGGGTACATGTGGCGGGTGATGGTCCAGGTCCCGTGGTCCAGGCCCCAGTCGTGGTCGAGGAGCGGACCAGCCGAGGACAGGAGACCGGCGGTTTCGCCCGCCAGTGCCGGGTCGCCCGGAGCGGGGTACTCCACCGCCGAAAGGGCGGGTGGGAATCCGTAAAAATCGTGGATGGTCGGAGGGGCTTCCATGGCAGTGATCCGGGTGCCCCGGGTAAACCAGTGGGCGGAAACGCACAAGACAGCTTTAGGGGTGGGGATTTCCTTGCCTTTTTCGGCCCAGCGCCGGCTGAACGCGTTGTCTTCTATGCCATTCATGGGGGAGCCATGGCCGACGAAGAGCGCCGGCATCAAAACATCAGTGTCCTCCAGGCGGCCGGTAAATGACCGGAATTCGGAAAGCGTATTCATTTCATAAAGGTACGCCGACGGGGAAAATGTTTATTTTGCGCTCTCCTATGCCTATACACAAACGATCTGCCGCCTTGGGGTTCATATTCGTGACCTTGCTGATCGACACCATCGGGTTCGGCCTGGTCATCCCTATTTTCCCCAAACTCATCCAGGAACTGAAACACTGTGACCTGAGTAAAGCCTCCCAATATGCGGGGTGGCTGTTCTTCCTTTATGCGGCGATCCAGTTCGTGTTCGCCCCCGTGTTGGGGAACCTGAGCGACCACTTCGGACGCAGGCCCATTCTCCTGTTTTCCCTGTTGGGTTTTGGATTGGACTATACCTTCCAGGGCTTTGCACCTACGTTGGGCTGGCTTTTCGTGGGCCGCGCGATCGCGGGCATCACCGGGGCGAGCTTTACCACCGCCTCGGCGTATATCGCCGACATCAGCACCCCTGAAAACAGGGCCCAGAACTTTGGGTTGATCGGGGTGGCCTTCGGCGTTGGGTTTATCCTCGGACCGGCCATCGGCGGCTTGCTGAGCGGTTGGGGGTTGCGGGTGCCTTTTTTCGTGGCCGCCGGTTTTAGCCTGCTCAATACGGTGTTTGGCTTTTTTATCCTTCCGGAGTCCCTTCCGAAGGGAAAGCGCCGGCCTTTCGACATAGCCAGGGCGAACCCGTTGGGCTCCGTGTTGAGCCTTGGCAGATACCCGTCACTCTGGGGCCTTTTCGGTTCGCTCGTATTTCTTTACCTGGCGGCCTATTCGGTCCAGTCGACCTGGCCATACTTCAATATGGAAAAGTTCCAATGGACGAGCAAACAAGTCGGCTATTCGCTTACCGTCGTGGGGATCGTCACGGCCGTTGTCCAGGGTTTGCTGATCCGCAAGACCATCCCCCTGCTGGGCCCCCAAAAGAGCATATACACCGGGTTATTCCTTTATACAACCGGGCTCGTGTTGTTCGCTTTTGCCCCCCAGGGGTGGATGATGTACATATTCCTGATCCCTTATTGCCTGGGGGGGATCGCCGGACCCGCCCTGCAAAGTACCCTCTCCGGGCACGTGCCGGCGGATGAGCAGGGGGAGCTACAGGGGATGATCACCAGTATCATGAGCTTGTCGGCTGTCTTCGGTCCTATTATGATGACCGGGCTTTTTGCCTATTTTACCCGGCCGCACGGATTCCTGTACTTCCCGGGCGCCCCGTTTTTGGCAGGCGCCATTTTCATGTTGTGCAGTATTGTCATCGCCTACCTGACTCTCCGGGGGGAACCTGCCGGGACGACGCCCGCCCAAAAGCCCGCTTGACGCTTGGAAATCCTCGTCCATCAGGGGCTTAGACAATAGCCTGACATTTTTTCATCCCCCCCCGCCTTGGCATAATTAATGATGCCTGTATTGGAAATTTCTGACTAAAGCATCATTACTATATGGGTAAGATTATCGGTATTGACCTAGGGACAACCAACAGTTGCGTTGCCGTCATGGAAGGCAACGAGCCGGTGGTCATCGCAAATGACGAAGGCCGCCGTACCACCCCCTCCGTGGTGGCATTTTTAAAGAACGGAGAACGGAAGGTGGGCGACCCGGCCAAACGCCAGGCGATCACCAACCCCGTGAACACCATTATGTCCGTAAAGCGCTTCATGGGACGGAAGTACAATGAAGTGGTGGAAGAAATCAAACACGTCAGCTACAAGGTCGTCCAGGGGGACAACAACACTGTCCGCATCGACATCGACGGCCGTCTTTATACGCCTCAGGAAATCTCCGCGATGATCCTGCAGAAGATGAAAAAAACCGCGGAAGACTACCTGGGCCAGGAAGTATCCGAGGCCGTGATCACGGTACCGGCGTACTTCAACGACGCCCAGCGTCAGGCAACGAAAGAAGCCGGTGAAATCGCCGGGCTGAACGTCCGCCGGATCATCAACGAACCGACAGCGGCCGCCCTGGCCTATGGCCTGGACAAAAAGCACCAGGATATGAAGATCGCGGTCTTCGACCTGGGGGGTGGTACGTTCGATATTTCCATCCTGGACCTCGGCGAAGGCGTATTTGAAGTAAAATCCACCAACGGGGATACCCACCTGGGCGGGGACGACTTCGACAAGGTGATCATGGACTGGCTGGCCGACCAATTCAAGGCTGACGAAGCCGTTGACTTGCGCAAGGACCCTATGGCCTGGCAGCGTCTGAAGGAAGCCGCCGAAAAGGCAAAGGTGGAACTGTCCTCCTCTTCCGAAACGGAAATCAACCTGCCGTACATCACGGCGGTCGACGGGGTGCCCAAGCACCTGGTCAAAAAGCTGACCCGGGCTAAGTTCGAACAACTCTCCGACACGCTGTTCGAGCGTTGCCTGAAACCTTGCGAACAAGCCCTCAAGGACGCCGGGTACACCGCTGCACAGGTCGACGAAGTCATCCTGGTCGGTGGGTCCACGCGTATCCCGCGGGTACAGGAACTCGTTGAAAAATTCTTTGGCAAGAAACCCAATAAGGGGGTCAACCCGGACGAAGTGGTCGCCGTAGGCGCCGCTATACAGGGGGGTGTCCTCACCGGGGAAGTCAAGGACGTACTGCTTCTGGACGTAACCCCGCTCAGCCTGGGTATCGAAACCATGGGCGGTGTGATGACGACCCTCATTTCTTCCAATACGACCATCCCGACGAAGAAATCGGAAACCTTCTCTACGGCCTCCGACAACCAGCCGGGTGTACAGATCCACGTGCTCCAGGGTGAACGTTCCCTGGCCCGCGACAACAAGAGCCTGGGTACCTTTAACCTGGACGGCATTCCGCCGGCACCCCGGGGTGTACCCCAGATCGAAGTCACCTTTGACATCGACGCCAACGGCATCCTGCACGTCAGCGCGAAGGACAAGGGTACCGGCAAGGAACAAAAGATCCGCATCGAAGCCGGTAGCGGTCTGAGCAAGGAAGAAGTGGAAAAAATGAAGGCCGAAGCCAAGGCCAACGAAGCCACCGACAAGGCGGCCAAGGAAAAGATCGAAAAGATCAACCAGGCCGACAGCCTGATTTTCCAGACCGAAAAGCAACTGAAGGAATTCGGGGACAAGATCCCGGCCGACAAAAAGGCCCCGATCGAAAACGCCCTGAACCGCCTGAAGGAAGCCCACAAGTCTCAGGACGTCGCGTCCATCGACAAGGCCGTGGAAGACATGAACAACGCCTGGACGGCTGCCTCGGAGGAAATCTACAAGGCTAGCCAGGGTGGTGCCCAGGCCGGTGGTCCGGAAACCGGTGGCGCGCAGCATGAAAGTGCGGCCGGCGGTGCCCAGGGCGACCAGGTGACGGACGCGGAATATGAAGAAGTTAAGTAAGCGTATACCTCTCTATAAAAAGAACTGCCCCAAAAGTATCCGACTTTTTGGGGCAGTTCTTTTTTTTGCCTAGCAATAACCATTTCCCGGCGACCATCCACCGCAGGACAGTATGCAAACACCATATCCGGAAGGACCGCTGCATGTCCCTTCGCAGAAATGACTGTTTTGGGGACTGACCCCAAAGCATTTTCCGCCCGGATTGCTGTACCCGCCCTGAATTTTTTTTAGCTCTATCTTTGAAAGAGCCTCGGCATTGATCTTTTTCATTTGTTTCATGACTAAACGATTTTGGTTGGTTAATGTATTTCCAAATTAATCATCGGATGCTGATCATAAAATACCGGGAACGGGGATTCATAATTTGGTAATGAGTGCACGAAAAAAGCCGTCTTGATAAGACGGCTTTTAGTGGGGCGGCAGCGCGAAAAAGACGCGGAGCTCCTAAATTATATCGACTGCTTTCACAAAGAAGTAGCAGACAAACGGCAGAAGATAGACATTGGTAAACCCGACTTCCATGGCCAGGTAAATGTACAGGGGGACGCTCAGGAGGAACAGGATCCACCAGATGAGCGTGGATTTTTTAGTGTTGGATTCCATCGTATTTCCGGTTTTATCGGCACGAAGATACAGGTTTTCCTTATTTTTCCGCTTTAAAAAGACCCGGTGCTGATGATAGTGCACTTTTATATACGTTACCACACCTATTTCGGACAATCCCTTTTACTCAGCGGCAACCACCCCCTCTTAGGGGAAGACGACCTCTCCAGGGCGCTTCCCATGACCTACCTCAACGAACAATTCTGGCATGCCTCGATCGAGGTCAAGAGCGTGGACGAACCGCTGCGGTATAAGTATATCCTGCGTACCGAGGACGGTTTGCTGACGGAAGAGTGGGGGAATGACCGGGTGGTGGACCATGAATCCAGGCCGGTCGGCGAGATCAGGCTGATCGATACCTGGAATTTTGCCGGGGAATACGAGAACGTTTTTTATACCCTTCCCTTCCAGCAAACCCTATTGCTGGAGACCAAGGGCGCCAGCCGGAAGATCAAATGGCCGGAGGAATACACCCATGAATTCCGGGTCAAGGCGCCGCTCCTGGCGAAGGGCGAGGTGCTTTGCCTGGTGGGAAGTACCCCGGGGGCGGGGGCCTGGTCCACGGAGGACCCCATGCTGGGCAAACGGGAAAACAATTGGTGGGTCTTCCGGCTCGACCTGTCGGGGGATACGTTCCCGCTGGCCTATAAATATGGAGTATATGATATAGATAAGGGCGTCTTTGTCCGGTTCGAGGGCGGGGATAACCGGATTTTGTTCGAAGCGAGCGGGCACGACAAGATCAAGATTATGCACGATGGCTTTGCGCGTTTGCCCAACAATACGTGGAGGGGCGCGGGAGTGACCATCCCGGTCTTCAGCCTCCGGAGCGAACAAAGCTTCGGGGTGGGGGAGTTTACGGACATTGCCCTGCTGGTGGACTGGGCCAGGACGATGGGGATGAAGCTAATCCAGCTCCTGCCCGTCAACGATACCAGCGCCACGGGAACCTGGGTTGATTCTTATCCTTATGCGGCCATTTCGGCTTTTGCCTTGCACCCGATTTACCTGAATGTGGGCAAAGTGGCGGGTAAAGAGCACGCGGGGCTGCTCAAAAATTATAAGAAAAAACAAAAGGAACTGAACGCCCAGCCGGAGCTGGACTACGAGGCGGTGCTGGCGTGTAAGCGCACGATCGCCCGTAAGGTCTATGAACGGGTGGGGACTTCCTTTGAGGAACACCCGGACTACCAGCGGTATTTTGAAAAGAACCGGCACTGGCTGGTGCCTTACGCGGCCTTTTGTACGCTCCGGGACGTGTATGGAACCACCGATTTTAACCGGTGGAAGGAACACGCCCATTATAATGAGGCGGCGATCGACCGCTTTGTCGAACCGGGACAGCCGCAGTATGTCGAGGTGGCTTTTTATTATTTTCTACAATACCACCTGCACCTGCAACTGACCGAGGCGGTTCACTATGCCCACCAGCAAGGGATCATCCTCAAGGGGGACATCCCCATCGGCATTTACCGGTATAGCTGTGACGCATGGCTGGCCCCCCGGTTGTATACTATGACCATGCAGGCCGGGGCGCCCCCCGACGCTTTTGCTACCAGGGGGCAGAATTGGGGTTTCCCGACATACAACTGGCAGCGAATGCACGCCGACGGTTATGAGTGGTGGAAAAGCCGGTTCGAGCAAATGAGCCATTACTTTGATGCCTTTCGCATCGACCATATCCTGGGCTTTTTCCGCATCTGGAGTATCCCGATGAACGCGGTGGAAGGGATATTGGGGCGATTTGTCCCGGCGCTGCCCGTGACAGCAGACGAATTCAGAGACCTTTCGTTTCAACCGTCACGCTATACCAAGCCTTATATCACGGAGGACGTCCTTTGGGATATGTTTGGCTCGAACAAAGACCACTTCCACGAGTTCCTCCGCCCGGACGGGGCGGACGGGTTATACGAACTGAGACCCGAATTCTCCACCCAGCGCCTGGTGGAACGCCACTTTGCGGACGTGATCGCCAGCGAAAGCACGGTCTTTCTCCGGCAGGGCTTGTATGACCTGATCTCGAACGTGATCCTTTTTGAAGAGGAAGGGAGCGGGGGAACGAAGTTCCATTTCCGCTTTGGCATGGACCAAACGTCCAGCTTCCGGCACCTGGACGAAGCCACCCGTCAGGTGGTCTACGATCTTTACCTGGATTATTACTTCCGCCGCCAGGACGACTTCTGGGCCAGGGAAGCCCTTGAGCGTCTTCCCGCCCTGAAGCGGGCGACGAACATGCTCGTCTGCGGGGAAGACCTGGGGCTGGTGCCCCATTGTGTCCCGGAAGTCATGCGCCAGCTGGGCATCCTTAGCCTGGAGGTACAACGCATGCCCAAAGTATTGGGAGCGGAGTTTTTCCATCCCGGCCAGGCGCCCTACCTCTCGGTCGTGACGCCCTCGACCCATGATATGAGCACCATCCGGGGTTGGTGGGAGGAAGACCGGGCGCGTACCCAGCGTTTTTATAACGCCATGCTGGGGTTGCCGGGAGAGGCGCCGTTCTTTTGTGAACCGGACATCAACCGGATGATCGTCGACCAGCACCTGAACAGCCCCGCCATGTGGAGCATCTTCCAACTCCAGGACCTCTTAGGCTCCGACGGCGCCCTCCGGAAGGAAAACCCGCAATCGGAGCGCATCAACATACCCGCCAACCCGAAACACTACTGGCGGTACCGGGTACACCTGACCCTGGAGCAACTGTTATCCGAAACGGCATTCAACGAGGCACTCCGGGCCAGCATCCACCGGGCGGGGAGGGTATAGACATGAAGGTACGCACCGCCGTCTCCAACCTACCCTTCCGTTATCCCTTCACGATCTCCAAGGGAACCAAGACCCATCAGCCCTCCCTCCTCATCGAGCTCGAAGGCCTCCGGCAATACGGATACGGGGAAGCCCCGGCCATCAGTTATTACAACGTGACGACGGAAAAAATGCTCGCGGTCTTGTCCGTCAAACGCGCCTTTGTCGAAAAGTTTGCCTTTACGGACCCGGAGCGGTACTGGCACTATCTTCATCACCTCCTTCCCGCGGATCCTTTCCTGGTCTGTGCCCTTGACATCGCGGCCTGGGACCTCTACGGGAAGCTCAAGCGGGCACCCCTTCAGCGGTTGTGGGGGCTCGACCCCTCTCGTTCGCCGGTGACCGATTATACGATCGGGATCGATACCGTCGAGCGGATGGTCGGGAAGTTACGCGCCCATCCGTGGCCGATTTACAAGATCAAGCTCGGCGGCGCCAGCGCCGGGGCATCGGTGGCCGCTACGGCACCTGTCCCGGACGGTGCGCATGGTCTGGGCATGCCCGACGACCTCGCCATCGTCCGCGCCCTGCGGGCGCACACCGATGCACCTTTTCGCGTGGATGCCAACGCGGCCTGGTCGCTCGAAGAGGCGCAACAAAAAATCCCCGTTTTAAAAGACCTCGGTGTCGAACTGGTGGAGCAACCGCTGGCGCGCGACGACTGGGACGGCATGAAGCGATTGTTTGCCACTTCGCCCCTGCCTTTGTTTGCCGACGAAAGCTGCGTCTTCGAATCCGACGTCGACAAGTGCGCCGGCTTTTTCCACGGGATCAATATCAAGCTTACCAAGTGCAGCGGTCTCACGCCCGCCCGGCGCATGATCACCCGCGCCCGGGAGCTCGGCTTGCGGGTCATGGGGGGAAGCATGAACGAAACGTCCATCGGGACCGCCGCGCTGGCGGCCCTTGGCCCGCTGCTTGATTATGCGGACTTCGACGGGCCGTTGCTGCTCGAAGGTGATGTCGCCACCGGGTTGACGTATGTCGATGGGCGGGTGATGCCTTCGGGGGAGCCGGGGTTGGGGGTACGGGTGCAACAAGCGTTATTTTCATGATAAAGTTCCTGTTATCCATTGGTTTCTGTTTGCAAGGCCTCGCCAACGCTCAAACGTATTCCCTTCAATCCCTCGACGGCGCAAAAGTGCAGATCGAACTGACGTATAAACGGTCCTTGAGGATTTCCTGTGCCGGGAACACGATACACGTGGCGGACTTTTGGGCACTGGACACCGTGGAAATTTTGAATAACCGGTTTTTGCAGATTTCCTACGCGAAGAGAGCGGGCTCGAACGAGGGTCTGAGGTATCTTTTATTATTGTGTGTACATCATAACAAATTGATCCAGGCGATGCACATCCGGTCGTTTTCTGAATACGATCTGCGGCCCCATACGTATCAGCTGTTTCAGGTGAAAACCCATTTATCCGGGTCCGGCGGGCTGCGGCTTGATATTCACAATGAAAACCGGTCGCCCGGGAAACCCAGCACCCATGACAACAGACAACTTACGCTACGATTCGACCCCGGGCTGGATGTATTTTACAGCGGGCATGAGAAAACCGGCGTGCCGGTCATTACCATTGGAGCTGCCAGGTATTATTATCGAAACGGAGAATGGGATGAAGAATAGATTTATTGAAATGTTTCGATATTTTCCTATCTTTGTCCCGTAAACGATACGCTGTGATTGACGCGAAGCAAATAGAAAAGATCTCGAAGGCGCTGGGCGACGCGAACCGGATTGCGATCCTGCAACAATTCCGGAAGAAAAAGGACTGCGTGTACTGTGCGGATTTGAACGACCTCCTGGACCTGACCCAGCCGTCGGTGTCGCACCACCTGAAGCTGCTGGTGGATGCGGGTTTGTTGATACCGGAGAAGGAGGGCCGGAACCTGAAATACCTCTTAAACCAGGAAGTGCTCGACGAATACATCAGAGGGCTAAAAGAATTGGGAAGCTGATTTTTTTTCCTAAAAATATAGAAACATTTGAATATTTAAATCTATGAAAAGATCAATCTACGTAATGGCCGTGGGTGCCTTTGGCATCATCACTACTGAATTTGGCGTCATCGGGATATTGCCCGAACTGGCGACGCGGTTCCGGATCCCCCTGGATACGGCGGGTTGGCTGATCAGCGGGTTTGCGCTGACGGTGGCCCTTTTCGGGCCATTGGCAACGAAGCTGACGGCCAGGGTCAATCGCAAGGTCATCCTGTGCTCGGTGCTGGCGGTGTTTGTCGTGTCGAACGGGTTGTCGGCTTTGGCGCCGAATTTCACGGTGCTGATGATCGCGCGGATCCTGCCGGCCTTTTTACACCCGGTGTTTTGGGCGGTGTCGATGTCGGTGGCGGCCAAACAAGTGGGTCCCAAAGACGCGCCAAAAGCCCTCGCGATCATCATGGGGGGCTTGAGCGTGGCCACCGTGCTCGGGGTACCGGTCACGACTTATGCGGCGACCTTGCTGGGGTGGCAGGCCTCTTTCTTAGTGGCGGGGATCATCAACCTGGCGGCGTTCGGCGCACTGGCGGCGCTGATGCCTTCTCTACCGGTCAGGGCGGAAGCTCAAACACAGACGGGGCGGAACGTATTGGCGTCTCCCCAGCTTTGGATAAAACTGCTGACGGGTGTGATCACGGTGGCGGGTATGTTCGCGACCTACGGTTACCTGGCGGGGTACCTGGACAAAGTGACGCACATGAGCGGGGTGCAAGTGAGCGTGATGCTGCTGGTCTTCGGGGCCACGGGCATCGTGGGGAACTGGCTGACGGGGATCGCGCTGTCGAAAAACGTGCAGGCGACGTCGCGGTGGATCATGGCGTTGCTGGTGGTGACCCACGTGCTGGCGTACAGCGTCGGCGGGCTGTTTATCCCCATGGTCATCCTGTTGTCGGTCTGGGGCTTTATCCATACGGGGGGCCTTTTGATGGTGAACCTTTATGTCACCCACGACGTACCCCACGATGGATTGGAAGCGGTGAACAGCTTTCTGCCTTCGGCGTATAACGCCGGGATTACGCTGGGAACGCTGCTGGGCGGCTTTGTGATCGCCCATTACGGGGTACACCAGGTGATCTGGGCGAGTGTCCCGTTGTTGGCGCTGGCCTGGGGAATAAGCTTTAGTCCTTTTTCAGCTCCCAAACGAGCGCGCTCGCTCCAAGTATAGCCGCGTCGGCTTCCTTCAATTCGCTAAAGACCAGTTTGACTTTATTTTGGAAAATGGGGAGGAGGTTTTTCTCCATGCTCGCCTTGGTGGGTTTGAGCAGGAGGTCGCCTGCCTTGGTCAGCCCGCCGAAAAGAACGATGGCCTCCGGGGAAGAGAACATCACGAAGTTGGCCAGCGCCATCCCGAGGATCTCGCCGGTATACCGGAAGATGTCACCGGAAATGGCGTCCCCTTTCATCGCGCAATCATACACGATGCGGCTGTCGATGTCTTCCCGCGGATAGGCGCGGAGCAGGGATTCCTTGGAGGGGTCTTTGTCCAGGAACTCGTGGGCGGTACGGGTCACCCCGGTGGCTGAGGCATACGCCTCAAGGGAACCGTGGGCGCCGGTGCCGGGATGGAACCGGCCGCCGGGGATGGTGATCGTATGACCCAGTTCACCCGCAAAGCCGTCGTGTCCGTAGATGAGCTGGCCGTTGGCAACGATGCCGCTGCCCACCCCGGTGCCGAGGGTGATCATGATAAAGTCCTTCATCCCTACGGCGACGCCGTACATCATTTCCCCTACCGCGGCGGCATTCGCGTCGTTGGTAAGGGCTGTTGGGAGTCCGAATTTTTTCTCCATGAGATTCGCCAGGGGAATGATTCCCTGGAACCTCAGGTTGGGCGCATATTCTATGGTGCCGTTGTAATAGTTGCCATTGGGGGCGCCCACGCCGATACCCCGCACATTTTGTATACCACCTACGTGTTCGATCGCGGGCAACAGGGCTTCATGCAATTCCTCGATATAGGGCTCTATGGTATCGTGCTTGCGGGTCGAGATGGCACCCCTGTAACGGATGTCCCCCCGGTGATCCACCATTCCGAAAACGGTATTGGTTCCGCCGATATCGATACCGATCGCATAGTCCTTTCTAGTTTTGGCTTGCATAGCAGTTTTGGAGCTTTTATTGGCTGTCGTTTGCATGATTCAAGGACGGAAATTAAACCCTTTTTATTTACGAAGAGCTAAATCGTTTAAATTTAGTTGAGACCGATAAAAAAAAGTAAGGTATTGAAATTGTAGTTAAATTGTTATCCACATGGAAATTATACACGTTAGCGCGGAATGTTACCCGGTGGCCAAGGTGGGGGGCCTCGGGGATGTGGTGGGCGCCCTGCCCAAGTATCAGCAGCAGTTGGGACATACCGCCAAGGTGGTGCTGCCCATGTACCGAACGGCTTTTCTTTACCGCCACGACTGGGAGGTGGTCCACAAAGGGAGAACCCACCTGGGGAATTGGTGGTTCGACTATACGGTGATCAAGGAGCGGACCAACGAACTGGGTTTCGATCTTTACCTCATAGACATATATGGCCTGCTGGACCGGGAGGGGGTGTATGGATACAGTGACGACGCGGAGCGCTTTACGGCTTTCCAGGTGGCCTTCGTGGATTGGGTCTCCCAGTGGAGGCACCGTCCGGACGTGGTGCACGTACACGACCACCACACGGGGCTGATCCCCTTTTTCATGCAATACACCTACGACTACGGCCACCTCAAGGGGATCCCCACGGTCCTCACCATACACAACGCCCAGTACCAGGGATGGATGGGCTGGGACAAAGGCCACCTCCTGCCCAGGTATGATGCCTGGAAGGCCGGGTTGCTGGAATGGAAGGGGACGATCAACCCACTGGCCTGCGCCGTCCGTAGCGCCTGGAAGGTCACGACCGTCAGCCCCAGTTATATGGCCGAGCTCAAATACAATTCCAACGGCCTGGAAGCCCTGTTCGAATACGAGAAAGGGAAGTGCTCCGGTATCCTGAACGGCATCGATGCCCAGGTCTGGGACCCGGCCACAGACACCTACCTGGCCACCCACTATGACCATACCACTGTCCGGGAAGGAAAGGCCGCCCACAAAAAAGCATTGTGCAAACGATTTCAGCTGGACCCTTCCAAACCGCTTTTCATTTTTATCGGGCGCCTGGTCGGGGAAAAGGCAGCGGACCTGCTCCCCGCCGTGGTGGGAGATTGTTTCCACTATATCGGGCGGAGCATGAATTTCCTTATATTGGGCAGCGGAGACCCAAATGTAGAACGTCACCTCGCGCATGTCGAGGACATGGTGGGGAAAGACTTCCGCTTTTATAAGGGATACAATGAACAGCTCAGCCACGAGATGTATGCCGGGGCCGACTTTTTATTGATGCCCTCCCGGGTCGAGCCCTGCGGTCTGAACCAGATGTACGCCCTCCGGTACGGGACAATACCCATCGTCCGCAACACGGGAGGGCTTAGGGACACCGTGGTGGATTTTGAAGACTGGCAGGGATTTGGTGTCCGTTTTAATGACGCCAGCGTTGGAGACATCACACATGCCATTTATAGGGCTCTGAAGTTATACGGCGATCCGGAACAATTCGGGACCATCCAGGAACGGATCATGCAGATCGATCATTCCTGGGAAAGCAGTGCCCATCAATACCTGACAATCTATCCCGCCCTGTAAGACACATTAACGCTTTCAAACATTTTTAAGAAGAACTTATGTTTAACATTTCTAAGTCGGTTGTTGCCGTCATCCTGGGGGGAGGCGCGGGCACGCGTCTGTATCCGCTTACTTCGAATCGTTCCAAACCGGCGGTGCCCATTGCCGGTAAATACCGGCTCGTCGATATTCCGATCTCGAACTGTATCAACTCGGACATCAACCGCATGTTCGTCCTGACGCAGTTCAACTCCGCCTCGCTCAACAAGCACATCAAGAACACCTACCACTTCAGCGTTTTCAGCAGCGCCTTCGTGGACATCCTGGCCGCCGAACAAACGCCGGATAACCGCTCCTGGTTCCAGGGTACGGCCGACGCGGTCCGCCAATCCCTGAGACACCTCCAGCAGCACGACTTCGAGTACGTCCTGATCCTGTCCGGGGACCAGTTGTACCAGATGGATTTCGAAGAGATGCTTACCAAGCATGTCGACGACGGGGCGGACATTTCGATCGCGACCATCCCCGTGGCCGAAAGAGAGGCCCCCGAGTTCGGGATCATGAAGACAGACGGGGACCACCTGATCACCTCCTTTATCGAAAAGCCCAAAAAGGAACTGCTCCCCGAATGGGTCAGCGACACCGGTCCCGAAATGGCCGCCCAGGGCAGGCACTACCTGGCTTCCATGGGCATCTATATTTTCAACCGGAAGCTGCTTTTCGACTTGCTGTTGGAAGAAAGCCCCGACGTGACCGACTTCGGGAAGGAAGTGATTCCCGGTTCCATAGAGAAGTACAAGGTGGTGAGCTATCAATACGACGGCTACTGGACCGACATCGGACACATCTATTCTTTTTTCGAGGCCAACATCGCCCTGACCGAGGACATCCCCACCTTCAACCTCTACGACAACGTCAAGACGATCTTTAGCCGGGCACGGATGCTCCCCCCGGCGAAGATCAGCGGGACCACCCTTGAAAAAACCCTTATCTCCGACGGCTGCATCATCACGGCTTCCCGGATCGAAAGCAGCATCGTCGGCATCCGTACAAGGATCGGCCACGGCACCACCATCGTGAGCAGCTATATTATGGGGGGCGACTTCTATGAGACCATAGAAGAAATGAATCGCGCCGAGGAAAAAGGTCTCCCCAAGATCGGCATCGGTGACCGTTGTTATATCAAAAACACCATCATCGACAAGAACTGCCGGATCGGCAACGACGTCCGCATCAACGGCGGGTCCCACCTCAAGGATGTGGACCACGCCCTGTATACCATTAAGGACGGAATTGTCGTGGTGAAGAAGGGGGCGATTTTGCCGGATGGGTTTGTGATTTAAGCGGCCGGCACCTTTCGTGTACTTTTTACGCAACTTTACCTTATTTTAGGACCCTGAGCGATCAGGGTCTTTTTTTTACACAACAATTGCTTGCATGGCCGTCATTTCCCTTCACCGCCCTAAACTTACCTTCTGGCAGATCTGGAACATGAGCTTTGGCTTTTTGGGCATCCAGTTCGGGTTCGCACTCCAAAACGCCAACGTCAGCCGGATCTTCCAGACCCTGGGAGCGCAGATCGACGACATCTCCATCCTCTGGCTGGCGGCACCTTGTACGGGTTTGCTGGTCCAGCCCATCATCGGTTACCTGAGTGACCGGACCTGGCACCCATGGTGGGGCAGGCGGCGGCCGTTCTTTTTTGCAGGCGCGATCCTGGCGTCCCTGGCCCTCATCCTCATGCCACAGTCATCGACCCTGCTCATGGCCGCGCTCATTCTTTGGGTCCTGGATGCGTCGATCAATATCTCCATGGAACCCTTCCGAGCCTTTGTGGGGGACAAGCTCCCCGGCAGTCAGCGCACAGCGGGTTTTGCCATGCAGACGTTTTTTATCGGCCTGGGGGCGGTCGTCGCGTCACTGTTGCCGTATATTTTTACCAATGTTTTTAAGATCCCCAATACAGCGCCCGAAAGGGTGATCCCCTTATCGGTCCGGTATTCGTTTTATGTCGGGGGCCTCGTGTATATCGTGGCGGTGATGTGGACCGTCTTTTCGACAAAGGAGTTCCCCCCGGAGAACATCGACACCTGGGAAGAAGAAAAGCTCCGCACCAAAGGGCTGTGGAAAGGAATTGCCGAGATCGCCAGGGGGTTTGGGACCATGCCTATCACCATGCGCCAACTGGCACTCGTCCAGTTTTTTACCTGGATCGCTTTTTTCTCTATGTGGATCTATACCTCGCCGGCGGTGGCCCAAAACGCCTACGGTACAACGGATCCTACCACGCACGCCTTTCAGACGGCGGGTGACTGGGTGGGTGTCATGTTCATGGTCTATAACGGCGTCAGTGCGCTCATGGCATTTGTCCTGCCCGTGGTGGCGGGGCGCCTGGGCCGGCGGTTCACCCACATGATCTGTTTACTGATCGGCGGAGCCTCCCTCGTGTCCGTGTTGCTGATCCATACCCCTTGGGTGCTCCTTGTTCCCATGGTGGGCATCGGCCTTGCCTGGGCCAGCACCCTGACCATGCCCTACGCAATCCTGGCAGGGGCGCTCCCGTCACACAAGATGGGTTTTTACATGGGCGTGTTCAATTTCTTTGTCGTTATCCCCCAGATTCTTGCGGCCTGGCTGTTGGGTCATATCGTCAAGTGGATCTTTCACAACCAAAGCATCTATGCCCTGGTGGTGGGTGGATTTTCGATGATGATCGGCGGGGTGCTGAACCTTATTGTACAAGATAAAGACGAGTTAAAATGATGCGTACGTTGTTGCTGTTGCTGCTGGCCGTCTCTGCGGAGGCGCAGACCCAGGTGATCACCCTTCACGCAGGCCCCGCCTCGCAGGAGGTAAAGGTCGAACCATCGAACTGGTGGGTCGGGATGAAAGAACCATCGGTACAGTTGATGTGCTATGCCCCCGGCATCGGAGGAACCACACCCCGGCTGGAAGCTTATCCGGGGGTGGCCTTGAAAACCGTACACAGGGTGGAGAACCGGAACTACCTCTTCGTCGACCTGTCGATCGGCACCGGCGCCCGGCCGGGTGTGCTTCATTTCACTTTTGCAGGTGCGCCGTCTTACAACATGGACTTTGTCCTCCGGGCGCGCGACGCCCGTGACGGTGTGTCGCGCATCCAGGGGGTCACCGATAAAGACCTGGTATACCTGCTGATGCCCGACCGTTTTGCAAACGGAGACCCCTCTAATGACGTGGTTCGCGGCATGCGGGACACCATAGTGGAGAAAGACGCACCCAGCGAACGGCATGGGGGCGACCTCAAGGGCGTTCAGGATCACCTCGACTATCTCAAAGACCTCGGCATCACCACCGTCTGGATGACGCCCGTCAACGAAAACGATATGCCCCACGGCGCCTATCACGGCTATGCCTTTACCGACCAATACCAGGTCGACCGCCGCTTTGGGGGTAACGAAGCGTATGCCGCTTTGTCCGAGGCGCTGCACCGCAAAGGGATGAAGCTCATCCAGGACGGGGTGTACAACCACGTCGGCTCCGACCACTGGACCGTCCTGGATATGCCGATGAAAGACTGGCTCAACCAATGGCCCGAGTATACCAACACCAGCTATAAGGTGGAGCCCCTGTTGGATCCCTATGCCTCCGACATCGACCGGCGTACCTCCGTTGACGGCTGGTTCGTCAAGTCCATGCCCGACCTCAACCAAAGGAATCCTTACGTCCGGAACTACCTCACCCAATACGCCATCTGGGCCACCGAAACCTTTGGCGTCGACGGCTGGCGCGTGGACACCTGGTTTTACAGCGACAAAGACTTCCTCAACCATGTCAACGCCGCGCTCGTCCGCGAATTTCCCCGTCTTACCATGTTTGGAGAGGTGTGGGTAGGCAGTGTGGCGGAAGCCGCCTATTGGTGTCAAAACAACCTCGACGTCCCGTACAAATCCAACCTCCAGGGCGTCGTCGACTTCAACGTCTGTTTTTCCATGCAGGACGCCTTGCGCAAAGACGGCAACCCAGACCGGTTGTATACCACCCTTGCCCAGGACTTCCTTTACAAAAACCCCTTCCGGAACTGTATCATGCTTGACAACCACGACATGGACCGGTTTTACGGGATCGTCGGACAGGATCTCGACAAATACAAGATGGGGATCGCCTGGGTGCTCACCCTTCGGGGTATCCCCGAACTGTACTACGGTACCGAGATCCTGATGCGGAGGCTCAAAAGCGAGGGTGGGGACGGGGTTGTGCGGGAAAACTTCCCCGGGGGATGGCCCGGGGATTCGGTCAACAAGTTTGCGCCCGCCGGACGAACAACCGAGGAACAGGAGGCATTTTCCTATTTACGCACGCTCGCGCACTACCGGTTGGGGTCTTCTGCCCTGACTTCTGGTCGGTTGATGCAGTATGTACCTACCGACGGGATGTATGTCTATTTCCGGTACGACTCCTCCCAAACCGTGATGGTCGCGGCCAATACCAGCGATCATGAGCAGACGCTCGATATGTCGCGGTTTTCGGAGAGGGTGGGGGGCTTCCGTGATGGGAGGGATGTGGTCACCGGAGCGACGGAGCCGTTATCGGGGATGCGGTTGGGGAGCCATAAGGTGGTGGTGCTGGAGTTGAGCAAGTGATTTTGTTACTACGTGCTACTATATTCTGGAATCCTTTCCAGTTCATGGTTTGGGCGTTTTGATGTGTGAAAAAAAGGTGTAGCTTTACACGTTCTTTTCACCATCTAACAGTTGCAGTCATGATTAAGGGGGAGCAGAAATATTCTATTGGGGTATTGGACGGATTTATAAACAACTGTATTTCTTTTGTTTTCTATTATCGACTCATCTTTGTTTTTCTGGCGCTTCTAGCGGTGTGTTTTTACGGCGTCCATGAATATAATGTTTCGGGAAAGGAGGATGCTTTAAAAAATCTTTGTTTTGTCCTCACCGCGGGATCCATCGTTATCGGGATATTTTATAGCATTCTGAACTATGAGAAGAACCATCAGAAAATCAAGAACGACGAAGATATATCGAAGCTTACAAACGCATTTAATGCGGCCTTTGAGTGGACGAAGCCTACGATGGTGGAAAATTTAAAGATTACAAAAAAAATGCATAACGAGCATAAGCACCTGTGCGACCAAAATAAATCGAAGGAGTTTTTTGATATACTTGAGAAAAATGAAGAGGCACGTTCTGCGTTGGTATCCATACTGAATTATCTGGAACTTCTGGCTATCGGTATTGAAGAAGAGGTCCTCGACGAGAAAATGATCAAAAGATATTTCAAGTCAATGTTTTTTAGGTACCATGCCAACTATGAGTTTTATATAAAGTACAGGCGAAAGGTTCACCATAGCCCCACTTCCTGGGAGTATTTCACCAATTTGGCGGAGAAGTGGAATAGGGAAAATTAACTTGTTTGGCACAGCCTATTAAACTATTTTTATAACGACTCAATTAAACACTGATGAAATTTATTAAAGACGCCTCCGACTGGTAGAATGCATAAAGCATATTATAACGGGCCCCGATAGGGGCCCTTTTTTATTGCGCTAACCCCGCCACCGCCCCAATAATAATAATCGCCGGATGCGTCAACCCCGCAGACGCAGCCAGCAAAGGCAGATCCCGGACAAGGCCGAGCGCCTTCTTGCGCGAAGGCAGCGACGCGTGCTGGATGATGGCCGCCGCCGTATCGCCCCGGCCTTCGGACACATAGACCGCGGCGATCTCTGTGAGTTTTTTCATACCCATATAAACGACAACGGTGGCGCGGGAGGCGAGCGCAAGCCGGAGGTCGTGGGAGAGGGTCCCGTCCTTTTTGGTACCGGTGACGATCCAGACGCTTTCGGCGAGGTCGCGGTGGGTGAGGGGGATGTCTTCCAGACCGGCGGCCTGCATGCTGGTGATACCGGGGATGTAGCTGGCGGGGATGCCGTGGGCGCGCGCAAACTGAATCTCTTCCATGCCGCGGCCGAAGATGAAGGGGTCGCCGCCTTTGAGGCGGACGACGCAGCGGCCGGCGGCGAGGCTGGGGCCAGGGCCGCCGCCGGCCCTGTCGGACGTATCGCCGGATGGCAAAGCCTTTTCCAGTATCAACCGGTGGATCTCCTCCTGCGGCGTATACTCCCCGTATGGTTTTTTCCCAACATATATTTTCTCGCAATCCCCGGGTGCGTAGGCGAGCAGGTCGCGGTTGATGAGGTTATCGTACAATATGACGCGCGCACGTGCGAGGGCTTTTTGCGCCTTAAGGGTGATCAATTCAGGGTCTCCAGGGCCTGCGCCGACGACGATCAATTCCATATTATTAAAAGTTATATATAATGTTTTTGACAAACTTGATGTAAAAATATGGGCATAACTATGATTTATTTCAAGATAATGGCGTAATATTACATAAGGGATAAAGATTATTAAAAAGCAAATATGATCGGGTCGCAGCCATCATATTTGCGTTTATCCCGGTAAAATCGCTTGATTAACTTAAACTTATGTCCATGGCAGCGTCCGCTTTGCCTATCGTGGCTGTGATTGGAAACGGGATGGTCGGTTACAAATTCTGTGAAAAGATGGTTTCCCGTTCGGCCCCCTTTCAGTTGGTTGTTTTTGGGGAAGAGACCAGGGTGGCCTATGACCGGGTTCACCTGAGCGCTTATTTCGACGGCAAAACGGCCGACGACCTGTACATGGCTCCTCCGGGCTGGTATGCCGAAAACGGGGTGACACTCTATACGGGGGATCCCATCGTTACCATCGACAGGGAGAAAAAAATACTGCATTCGTTCAAGGGTCTTACACAAAAATACGATTACCTGGTGCTGGCCACCGGATCTTCTGCTTTTGTGCCGAATATTCCGGGGGTGGATAAGGAAGGTGTTTTTGTCTACCGCACCCTGGAGGACCTGGATATGATCAAGGCCTACGCCCGGAAGGCGACCAAGGGAGCCGTGCTGGGCGGTGGGCTGTTGGGGCTGGAGGCGGCCAAGGCGCTCCTGGACCTGGGGATGGAAGAAACCCATGTTGTCGAGTTTGCGCCCCGGTTGATGCCGCGGCAGATCGACGCGGGGGGAAGTGCCCGGTTGCAACACCGGCTGGAGGCTTTGGGGCTGAAGGTCCATCTGAACAAACAGACGGCAGGGATCAAAGGGGAGCACAGGATTGAGGGGCTTTCTTATGCTGACGGCACTGCCCTGGATGTGGACATGTTGGTGATCTCCGCGGGGATCCGGCCCAGGGACGAGCTCGCCCGTCATGCGGGTTTGATGATCGGACCCAGAGGAGGGATCCTGGTGGACGACCGGATGAAGACGAGTGACCAGTATATCTATGCCATCGGCGAATGCGTTTTGCACAATGACATGATCTACGGTCTTGTGGCGCCGGGCTACGAGATGGCGGATGTGGTGGCTTCCCGGTTGTGTGGCAGCCCCAAACGGTTTAGCACCTTCGACATGAGTACCAAGCTCAAGCTCATCGGCGTAGACGTGGCCAGCTTTGGCGACCCCTTTGCCGAAGGTCCGAATGTAAAGGCGCTGACGTACGAGGATACATACACCGGTGTGTACAAACGCATCAACATCACAAAGGACGGCAAGCAGTTGTTAGGGGGTATCCTGGTGGGCGATGCGGAGGCCTATAATATACTATTGCAAACGACGGTCAACAAGATCGCCCTGCCGCCCAATCCCGAAGACCTCATTCTCGGCGCCCGGGGCGGCGCCGGCGGGGAAGGTATGAACATCATGGACCTGCCCGACGATGCGATTATTTGTTCCTGCGAAGGGGTGACCAAGTCCAGTATATGCGGTGCCGTACGCGAAAAGGGAGTCACGACGATCGACGCGATGAAGAAGTGCACCAAGGCGGGCACCGGCTGCGGAGGGTGCGTGCCCATGGTCAAGGATCTGCTGACCGGCACCATGAAGGCCGAGGGGATGTATGTAAAAACAACGCTTTGCGAACACTTTGACTATTCCCGCCAGGAACTCCTGGATCTGGTCCGGCTGAACGAGGTCAAGACCTACGACGAGGTCCTGGATCAGTTTGGGCGAGGGGACGGGTGTGAGGTGTGTAAACCGGCGGTGGCCTCGATCCTGGCCAGTCTTTGGAACGACCTTATCCTGAAAGAGGACACCATACAGGACAGCAACGACCGCTTTCTGGCCAACATACAAAAGGGCGGGACTTATTCGGTGGTGCCCCGTATACCTGGGGGGGAGATCACCCCGGAAAAGCTGATCGCCATCGGGCAGGTGGCCCAGAAGTATGGATTATACACCAAGATCACGGGCGGCCAGCGCATCGACCTTTTTGGCGCGCACCTGGATGACCTGCCCGAGATCTGGAGCGAGCTCATCGAAGCCGGTTTTGAAAGCGGGCACGCTTACGGCAAAGCCCTGCGGACGGTCAAAAGCTGTGTGGGCAGTACCTGGTGCCGGTTTGGCCTGCACGACAGTGTAAGCTTTGCGATCGAGATCGAAAACCGCTATAAAGGGTTGAGGGCGCCGCACAAGCTCAAAGGGGGCGTGTCGGGTTGTATCCGCGAGTGTGCCGAGGCCAGGGGCAAGGACTTTGGCATCATCGCCACCGAAAAAGGCTGGAACCTGTATGTCTGCGGGAACGGTGGCTCGAAACCCGCCCACGCGCAGCTCCTCGCGGCGGATGTCGACAAGGAGACCTGTGTGCGTTACCTGGACCGTTTCCTGATGTTTTATATCCGCACGGCCGACCCGCTCACGCGTACGTCGACCTGGCTCTCCAAGATGGACGGCGGGATGGCCTACCTGCGCAATGTCGTCGTGAACGACAGCCTTGGTATAGGGGCGGAGCTCGAAGAGGCCATGGCGCGGCACGTCGCGACCTACCAGTGCGAATGGAAGGCTGCTATCGAGGACGTCAATATGCGCAAGCGGTTTACCCACTTTGTCAATGCCCCTGGAGAAAAAGATCCCACGGTGGCCCTGGTGCCCTTGCGGGAGCAGGTCCGGGCCAAAGAGTGGTAGCCCGCGGTTCACACAAAGGAATGGTCATTTAAAAGATACGTTATGGAAATACTGTCAGCGACGCGTTGGTTGTACGCCTGCCGTACGGAAGACGTACCCCAAAATGGGGGCGCCTGTGTCAAACTGGAAGATACCCAGATTGCGATTTTCAATTTTACGCGCCGGGGGGAATGGTATGCCACGGATAACATGTGTCCTCACAAACAACAAATGGTGTTGTCCAGGGGGATGATCGGGAGTTCGGGGCACGACTGTGAACCGAAGGTGGCCTGTCCCTTTCACAAAAAGACGTTTTCCCTGGTGAACGGGGAATGCCTGGATGGGGAACCCTACAGCATCCGCACCTATCCGGTCAGGGTAGAAGACGATAAGATTTATATAGGAATAGACGGGGAGGAATAAGGTTCTTCTTTGGTCAGCAGCCCCAGCCGGACGGGGTCCAGGATACGGATGTCCTTCCCGGTGACGGCGACGATACGGTCTTTGACAAGTTCATTCATGATCCGAAACACAGTTTCGTAGGTAGTGCCGGTAAAGGACGCGAGGTCCTGCCGGCTCAGGGTAAAACCGATGGCCCGGTCGGGCGTCGTTCCGAATTTATCCCTCAAGGCCAGGAGGGCCTGGGCCACGCGGCCCTTGACCTGCATGTGCGCCAGGTTGCGCATCCGTTTCTCCGACTCCTGGAGCTCCTCGGCAAAAAACTGGAGCAGCCGGTAGATAAACGGATAGTTGGTGCGCAGGCTGGCGTTCAGGAAATCCAGGTCGATATAACAAACGACCACGGGCGCCAGGGCGGTGGCCGAGATAGGGTATACGGAATCCTTACCAAGGCCGCGGTGCCCAAACACATCTCCCGCGGCGGCAAAGCGAATGATCAGCTCCTTGTCCTGGTCCCACTTCTTATGCACTTTCACCACCCCGCTGTTGACAAAATAGATACCGGTCACAGGATCCCCCTCGCGAAAAATCGTTTCGCCTTTCCGGAATTCGAAGTTTTTCCGATGGGCGGCGATGGCAGGACTCCATTCCGGCAGACAGTTTTTGCACAGAAAGCAGCTACTCAGGTCACACGTATGTTTATTTTTCTTCATTTAAATATTTATTGGAAAAATAGGTAAAATATTGAATGGTTTCTCGTATTTTTATAACATACGATAGGTTTATAGGTCGTTTTTAGCGGTTGCTTGCTATAATTTCATTAAATGTGTAAATAAATTAATATGAAGTAACCCACCAAGACTGACAAAAACTAACGCACAAAACAAAGAACCCCGCCAGGAGTCGCAGTCCATGACGGGGTGACGTTTCAAATCGCTTGAACAACTTAAAACCATTCAAATGTATCGAAAACTGTTTGAAAAAACGGGTTGGTACGTCATTTTGTTCTTCTCCGGGGCTCTGACTACACGCGCACAGGCGCAGCTTTTGATCAGCGGTCAGCTCAGGGACCGGGCAGAATACAGGGACGGTACCGGCACGCTTCTCCCGCTTACCTCCACGCCTTCCATCTTTATCTCCCAAAGGGCACGGTTATCGCTTGATTATCAATCTACTCATCTCCGTTTTCACACCTCCGTCCAGGACGTCAGGGTGTGGGGACAAGACGCCTCCAGCATCGACAATGCCGATGGCACCAAATTTCAGGTTTACGAGGCCTGGGCCGAGCTGGTCTTATCCAACCGGAAGGACTCCGCCTTTAAAAAATCTTTTACCAATTACTTAGGTATCCGGATCGGCCGGCAGGAACTGGTCTATGACGACGGACGGCTGCTGGGAAACCTCGACTGGTTGCAACAGGCCCGGCACCATGACGCTGCGGTACTTCGCTGGAAACCAGGTGCCTGGCAGGTGGACCTGGGCGGCGCCTTCAACCAGAATTCGGATGCCTGGAACTATAACGGGACCTACTATACACCCGCCAACGTATTACCGTATGTAAAGGACAGCAAAGGAAACCTGACGACGACGCCCGCGGGGTTTATCCCCCTGGTCAATGCGGCGGGGTTGAGTTCTCCCACGGGTAGCCCGGCGGAGGTGGCCTCTCCGTCCACCAACGGTCAGTACCAGGATTATAAGGCGCTGCAATTTCTGTATGTCGCCCACCCCATCGGGGAAGCACGGTTGAGCTACCTTTTGGTGGCCGACCAGTTCGGGAAGTACAGCAACGACTCCGTCCGCAATATCGTAGGAACAGACACGGGCTATGTTTACGGAAAACATTTTAACCACGCAGGCGTCAATGCCCGTTATACGACCGGGTTATACCTCACAGCCCCGTTTGGGTCCGCCTGGCAGTTGATCGCGGGCGCGTATTACCAGGGCGGGAAAGACCGGGACGGTTTGACCATGCAAGCGTATATGACGACGTTGTCGCTGACCTACAAACCGACGGCCTTCTCCTTTACCGCGGGTTGGGACGTGCTGTCAGGGAACAACGCGTACTCGACGTCCACGGACAATCACCGTTTCGACCCGCTGTATGGATCGCCGCACGGCGTCCATGGCGCTATGGATTATTTCTATGCAGGCACGGGCTCGCCTACGGGTGGGTTGAGCGATGCCTACTTTAAAATAAAATATACGGCCACGAGGCTGACGACGGGGTTGGACTATCGGTATTTCTCCCTGGCCGGCAGCCAAAAGGATACGAAAGGAAAGTCTGTGGACAAATACCTGGGGAGCGAGCTCGACTGGATCACCTCCTATAACCTCGCACCTTCGGTCAACATTACGTTGGGGCTTTGTACCATGGCGGCGACGCCCAGCATGGCGTATGCCAAGGCCATCACCCCGGGGACTGCCCGGCTGAATGCCTACTGGAGCTACCTCCAGGTCAACATCACCCCGGACCTCTTTAAAAAATAAGAAGATGAACAAACCGCTCGATCGTTTAAACATATTCTCCCTCAAGGGCGTCCAGATGCGGACCTTTCACATCACCTGGCTGATGTTCTTTGTCTGCTTTTTTGGATGGTTCGGCCTGGCACCCCTGATGCCGACCATCCGCGTCGACCTGGGGCTGACCAAGGCGCAGGTCGGGAACATCATCATCGCTTCGGTGGCAGCGACCGTCCTGGCGCGTCTGGTTGTCGGCAAGCTGTGCGATACCTGGGGGCCGCGCAAGACGGCGGTACGTCTTCTGCTTGCCGGATCGGTACCGGTGTTCCTTGTAGGGCTCGCTCATGATTATACATCGTTCCTGCTTTTCCGTCTTTGCATCGGCGTCATCGGCGCGTCTTTCGTCATCACCCAGTTTCATACCTCGATGATGTTTGCGCCCGCCATCAAAGGCACGGCCAATGCGGTCACCGGAGGATGGGGGAACCTCGGCGGGGGGGTCACCAATATGGTGATGCCGCTGGTGTTTTCCGCCATCGTCGGCATGGGTTTTACGCCCCACGCGGCGTGGCGGTACGCCATGATCCTGCCGGGGGTAATGATGCTCGGGATTGCATTCTTGTATTATAAGTATACGACCGATACGCCTGAGGGCAATTTTTCTGAGCGCCTCCAGAAGCCGCCTACCGATTGGACGGTCCTCGCGGATCCCCGCATCTGGGTGCTGATGCTTGCCTATGCGATGTGTTTCGGCATGGAGCTCACGTTTGACAACGTGGCCTCGCTGCACTTCGTGGATACCTTTCACCTCACCCAGGCCGCGGCCGGTTTTTGGGCGGGTGTCTTTGGGTTTATGAACCTTTTTGCCCGGGCACTCGGCGGCATCTTTTCTGACAAGGCGGGCAAACGGTGGGGAATGAAAGGCAAAGGATATTTCCTGGCCGGAGCGCTCCTCCTGGAAGGGACCGGTCTCATCCTGTTCTCGATGGCAGGTTCGCTGGCCATGGCCATCGGGTTGATGCTGTTTTTTGCCCTTTTCCTGAAAATGGCCAACGGGGGCACCTTTGGCATCGTCCCCTTCGTCAATACCAAGAACGTCGGGCTGGTCAGCGGGATCGTCGGTGCCGGGGGTAACCTCGGGGGTGTATTGTTCGGCTTTTTGTTTAAATCGTCTTCGCTCACGTATGCGCAGGCCTTCCGGTGGATCGGGTTGACCATCCTCGCGGTGAGTGCCATCGTCGCGTTGACGCGCTTTGCCGTAAAAGCGAAGCGTACCCCTTCTCCGTCGCTGGTATTCGCGGAGGAGGAAGTATTTATATGACAACTGACGTATATAAAACGACGTGCTGCTATTGTGGTGTGGGCTGCGGGGTCATCGTGCGGAAGGACAAGCAGGGCGCACTCACAGCGGAAGGGGATCCGGATCACCCGGTGAACCGGGGACAGTTGTGCAGCAAGGGAATGAACCTGCACCATACGGTCAACGACCGTTCGGACCGTCTGTTGTACCCGCAGATGCGCTACAACAAGCAGTCCCCCATGCAGAGGGTAAGCTGGGATGCGGCGTTGGAAAGGACTGCGGCAGTGTTTCGCACGTTTATCGACAAATACGGCCCGGACAGCGTAGCCATTTACGCGTCCGGGCAGTGTTTGACGGAAGAATATTATACGCTCAACAAGCTGATGAAGGGGTTTATCGGAAGCAACAACATCGATACCAACTCCCGTCTTTGCATGAGCAGCGCCGTCGTGGCCTATAAAATGGCCCTGGGGGAGGATTCCGTACCAGGCTGTTATGAGGACGTCGACACCGCGGATTGTATTTATGTGGATGGCGCCAACCCCGCCTGGTGTCATCCCATCCTTTGGAGGAGGGTGGAGGCCGCAAAAGCCGCCAACCCCGACCTGGTCCTGATCGTGGCCGATCCCCGGCGGACGGACACGGCCACCACGGCGGACATACACCTCCAGCTCCGGCCGGGGACCGACATCGCCCTCAACAACGCCATCGCCCGGGTGTTGATCGAAAACGGCGACATCGACATCGATTTTATCCACGACCATACCGAGGGATTCGAGACCTACCGGGCCCGCGTTTTCCAACGGACCGTAGCCGAGGCGGCCGCGATCTGCGGCGTGTCCGTGGAAGACATCCGGCGCACCGCCCGCTCGATCGCGGCTTCCAAGGGTTTTATCACGATGTGGACGATGGGGTTGAACCAAAGCGTGGCCGGGGTCCACAAAAACCTCAGCCTGATCAGCCTCAACCTGATCACGGGGCACATCGGCAAACCGGGGTCCGGTCCCTTTTCCCTAACCGGCCAACCCAACGCCATGGGCGGCCGTGAGGTCGGCGGGCTGGCGACTTTGTTGGCGGCACACCGCGACTTGAAAAACCCTGCCCACCGCTTGGAGGTGCAAACCTATTGGGGGAGCGGACCCATATCGGCAACGCCCGGTCTGACGGCGCCCGAGATGTTCGCCGCCTTGGAAAGCGGCCGGTTGAAAGCCGTCTGGATCATCGGCACCAACCCGCTCGTCAGCCTGCCCGATGTGCGTGCCGCGGAACGTGGTTTGTCCAAAGCCCGCTTTGTTGTCGTCCAGGAGGTCAGCCGCAAACCCGAGACGCTGGCTTATGCGGATGTGGTGCTGCCCGCCGCCGCCTGGGCGGAAAAAGAGGGGACCATGACCAACAGCGAACGCCGCATCAGCCGTTTGCACAAGGTTACCGATGCGCCCGGCGAGGCCCTGGCCGATTGGGAAATCATCTGCCGGCTGGCGACGGCGATGGGGTTTCCGGGGTTTTCTTACAAAAGTCCTTCGGAAATATATGATGAGCACGCGGGGTTGACGAAAGGGACGAACATTGATGTGAGCGGGGTGAACTACGCGTTGCTCGGATCCGGCGGCACGGTGCAGTGGCCGCTGCCTGCCGCCGGCGCCTCGGCGGCGTCGCCGGCAGGCCCGGGGGGCCCTTCGACGGCCGCCCTGACGCCCCGCGGCGCGGCCTTCGGCCCCGCGGGCACTCCCCGGCTCTTCACCGACCGCCACTTCTACACCCCGAGCGGTCGCGCCCGCTTTCACGACCTCCCCGACGACGCGCGGGGCGAGACCACCGACGGCGACTATCCTTTTATTCTGACCACCGGCCGGATCCGCGACCAGTGGCATACGATGAGCAAGACGGGTAAGGTCCGCAAGCTGAACCAGCATATTCCGCGCTCCTTTGTCGAGATGCATCCCGACGACGCCCGGCGGCTGGGCGTTGCGGAAGACGACCTGATCTGCGTGTCGTCCCGCCGGGGCGAAGTCGTGGTCAGGGCACGCGTAACAGACTCGATCCGGAGGGGTGTACTTTTCCTACCCATGCACTGGGGTAAGATCCTTCAAAGCGACCTGAACCGGGCCAACAATGTGACCAAAAACGTGGTCGATCCCCTGAGCGGTGAGCCCGATTTCAAATATTGCGCGGTCGCCGCGGAGAAGTATGTCAAACCCTTCCAGCGGATCGTGATCGTGGGGGCGGGGACCGGAGCCTTTGCCTTTATTCGCGCCCACCGGGAGCGGTACCCCCACGACGAGATCACGGTCTTTAGCAAGGAGATCAATCCTTTTTATAACCGCATCCTTCTTCCCGGCTATGTAAGTGGAGAGCACGACTGGGAAAGCATGCAAAACCTCCGGGAGGGAGACGAACAACACTTTACCCTCCACCGGGGGGTGGCGGTCACGGCCATCGACCGGGCGGGCAAATACGTGGTCGATTCCCGTGGTGAAAGGACTCCTTATGACATCCTCCTCTTAGCCACCGGGAGCCGCGCCACCTGGCCAAAACAGGTGCCCTCCCTGGAGGGTTTATTTACCCTGCGGACCCGGGAAGACGGGGACCGCTTCCGGAGTATGCTTTTCCCCGGGGCCAGGGCGGTGATTGCGGGCGGCGGGCTGATCGGTCTCGAAATGGCCGCGTCCCTGAGGGAAATGGGGGTGCACGTCACCATCGTCCACCGCTCCGCCCGTTTTATGGAGCGCCAGCTTGATCCGCTGGCCAGCCAGCTCCTCCACGGGCAGATCACCGACATGGGGTGCGACACCTTTTACAACGACGAGGTCCAGCTGTTCTACGGGGACAAGGCGGTCACCGGCATCCGGCTCAAAAGCGGCCGCTATCTCGACTGTGACGCCGTTATGTTCGGGATCGGCACGACCCCCAACATCGAGCTGGCGCGCGAGTGCGGGCTCCCCTGCCAGCGCGGCGTCGTCGTCAACGAACGCATGCAGACGGCCGACCCCTCCATCTTCGCCATCGGGGAGATCGCCGAGTGCAAGGGGATGATGTTTGGCATCGCCGCCGCCGCAGAAGAACAGGCCGGCATCCTGGCGCGCTGGCTCGAAGGGGACGTCGCCGCCGCCTATAACGGGACGCTCGCGATGAACATCCTCAAGATCCAGGGTTTCGACCTTTGCAGCCTTGGGTTGACAACCTGTCCGGACGATCCCGCGTACGAGGAAATTGTCTTTATCGACAAGGCCAAACGCTACTATAAAAAATGTATCGTCCACCAGGACCGCCTCGTGGGCGCCATCCTGATCGGCGACAAACAGGAACTACAGGAGTTCCGCGAGATGATCGCGGGCGAACTGGAGTTGAGCGAAAAACGCCTCCAGCTCCTGAGGAGCGGCAAAAAAGCCGAACCCGTCCTTGGCAAGCTTGTGTGCAGTTGTCAGGGCGTCGGCGCCGGAAACATCCGGGCCGCGGCCGAAAAAGGCTCCTGCACCGTAAAGGACATCGGTATCGCCACCGGGGCCGGCACCGGTTGCGGTTCCTGTAAACCGGAAATACAACGCATCCTGGAAAGCCTGGCCGTTCCGTTATGATCCGCAGGCAACATATCGTCAAGGTGAACCTCCCCGGAGGCGTGGTGCCCGCGGGGCTTCTGCTGGCGATCGCGGAGGCCGCGGGGGCGGGTGGCGAAGCCCGTTTCGGGAGCCGTCAACAGCTCTTCCTGGAGGTCCGGCCCGAACGCCTGGATTCTTTGACGCGCAGCCTCACCGAAGCCGGCGCTTTTTTCGAGGTCGACGCCGACGAGTACCCCAACATCATGAGCTCCTATGTGTCGGAAAACATCCTCCACAGCGCCGGCTGGACCCGCGAGAGCGTCTACAAGGACATCCTTGACGCCTTCGATGCTCCGCCCCGGGTGAAGGTCAATATCTGCGACCCCGGCCAAAACCTCGTCCCCATCCATACCGGCCACCTCAATTTCGTGGCGTCCACGGTGGGCAACTACTGGCACCTGCTGGTGCGCTACCCCGGCACCGAGCGCGTGTGGGAGTGGCCGTCCCTCGTGTATTCGGGGAATATCGCGCGGTTGTGCAAGGTGCTCGAAGAGGCATTGCCGGGCAGCGCCGACCTGGAAGCGCGCTACGCCACCATCATGGAATCCGAGCAATGGCTCCCCCAACCGGCGCCCGATCCCCTGGCGGTGCCCGAATTCGCGCTGCCGTATTACGAAGGCTTCAACCGGTATGCCCAGGGGCTATGGCTGGGCGTGTACCGCCGGGACGAACGCTTTCCGCTTTCGTTCCTCCGGGACGCCTGTCAGCTTGCCTTAGGTACCAAGGTCGCCCAGTTTTTTGTCACCCCCTGGAAGTCCCTCGTCATAAAAGGCATCGCCCCCCGCGACCGGAAGGGCTGGGACATCCTGCTGGGGCGCTACCTCATCAATGTCCGGCACGCCCTTAACGAGCTTTGCTGGCAGTCCGAGGACCTTTCCGAGGAAGGGCTGACCCTCAAAAATTTCCTGGTCCGCCAGTTCGATAAGGAAGACGTGCGGACCTGGGGGCTTTGTTTTGCCGTACAGGTCCAGCAGGGGAGCGCTCCTTTTGCCTCCATCCTGGTCCGCAAAAGACCCAATACCAGCGCCAACCAGCGGAAGGCGCTGGACCGCTACGACATCCTCTATGCCCGCGACTTCAACCCCCACGAAAGGGAGTACGTCCTCTTCCGGAAAGAAATCGAAAAGGAACACCTGACGCCCTACCTGGTCTCGCTGTGCAAATACTATTATGAGCTCAGGAGTGGGGAGGGAGATATTGCCCATCATGTCTACGGCGAGCGTCGCGTCGACACGGTGGAGGTCGAAATGGTGTACCAGTGCAAACACTGCCTGACCATCACCGAACCGGAGGGGACATGCCCCGTTTGCGAAGCGGACGCGACGGATTTTGTCCGGGTCCCCAAGCCCATGCCTGTTGGATAATGCGTACTTTGTATCCATGAAACCGACCATTACCATCGTTTACTGCCCGCGCTGCGGGTGGTTGCTCCGGGCCGCCTACATGGCCCAGGAGCTGTTGACGACCTTTAATGACGACCTGGATGGCGTTTTGCTCCGGCCCAGCGAAACCGGGGGACAGTACACGATCTTTATCGACGGGCAGGTAATGTACGACCGCAAGGAGCACGGGCACTTCCCGGAGATCAAGGAACTCAAACGGATGGTCCGGGACCGTGTCCACCCGGGCATGTCCCTGGGGCACGTCGATGAGCACTGAGCTGACGGGCATCGTCCTTTGCGGAGGGGAGAGCCGGCGCATGGGCGCCGATAAGGGATTGCTGCCCTGGGCGCCGCCCGGCGCCGCGGCCCCCGCGCCAGGCGCGCCGCCGGCGGCGCCCGCGAGGCCCACCGCCGCGGACACGCCGCCCACTGCCGCCGCGCCGCCGCTCACCTGGGCCGGCCGCGCCGTCGCGCTCATAGAACGCCAGGGCCTCCCCTGGCTCATCTCCGTCCGCTCCGCGCAGGTGGACACTTACGAGAAGCTTTTCGGCGACCGCCTGGTACTGGATGACGGCGAAGCGCCGGGCCCGCTGGGCGGGCTGCTAAGCGCTTACCACGCCTGCCCGGGCACGGACCTCCTGCTGTTGGCTTGCGATATGACAGCAATAGACGAGGCAATCTTAGACGAACTGCTGAAAGCATACAAGAACATACCGGACGAAGACTTTTTCGTGTACCAAACCGATGGTTTTGCGGAACCCTTCCCGGGGATATACCGGGCGCGGGCGATAAAGCCCGTGGAAAGCCTGCAGTTATTGCTGCGCGGAGGCCGCACGCACTTCCTGCCGGTGACACGGCCCGAGGCGTTTATCAACCGGAACACGCCGTGAGGCGGGCACCCGGCGGCGGGTGTGTCCCGACGCGGGCGGCGCGCGCAAAAGCTTACAGCATAATCCGCATCACCATCGGCTTCGCCCAATCCCCCCAATCCTTAAAAGAGTCCCGAAGGGTGGACAGCATCTCCGTGTAGCCCATCTTTTGCCCCTTCTTTGGCGGCTGCATCGGCTGTTTGGGTTCGCCCAGGACAACCTTGGTGGCGTACCAACTGGTGTGGAGCTTGGGGATGACCATGCCGAGGATCATGCCGGGGAGGTCGCCGAAGGACTCGGGCCCGGCAGGGGAGAGGATTTCGTCGGTGTAGAATACGACAACAAATACGCTGTCCATGATAACGGTGGTGGCGCGGTGGCATTCAAAACCGGCGATGACGCGGGTGTCCGCGGTGATCCTCCAGTGGAGGGTGCGGAGGGAGTCGGAAAGCAGGAGGGTGGAGCCCCACATTTGTTTCTGGCTGACCTGCCGGCGCGTGTCGCGGTCGGCGTAGACGATGTTGGTAGACCCCGGGGCATCCCACATACGGACGTTGTCGGGGTTTTCCCGGCCTGGTTCGAACAGCGAATGGTTGCCGGAGAAATAAAGGTTGAACCAGGTGATCTTGTTCTCCGGCATGTTCTTGCGGATTTCGTCGGCGAAGTCGCCATCCCCGGTAAACTCGTTGCGGAGGTTTTCCTTCCGCTCGTATTCGATCGTTCCGGCCTGGATAAAACGGACGGTGCCGCTGCTGTCCTGGGCAAAAACGGGCAGGGAGAAAACGAGCAAGGCTATGGTCAGAAAGTGGCGCATCATTAAAAGTTTTTTATTCCCCCCAGGGGTTGTCTTTTGGTTTTCCATTTTTGGCAAAGTTCCAGGTCACGCTAAACATCATGTACCGGTGGATGGCGGTGTACACGGATTGGGTGGCAAGGTTGGTGGTGACGCTGCGGGTAAACCCGGTGTTTTGGTTAAACAGGTCGTTGACCGTTGCCTTGAGCACGAGGTCGTTGTTCTTGAAAAAGCTTTTTTGCAGCGAGACGTTGACCAGGGCGATGTTTTTGTTGGTAAAGACCGTGGTCTTCTGGTAGAAGTTCATGTCCCAGTCGGTGGCCAATAGGAATTTCCAGGGGAGGTCCTTGGAAGCGTCGCCGTTGAACTCGTAGGTCCAATAGTTGATGTTGCTGGAGGACTGGATCGAAGACTTGCTGGTGTTGTAGGTGGCATTGAAGCGGACGTCAAATTCGTAGACCTTTTCCTTGCGCTTGTTCGTGCCGAGGGCAAGACCGTAGTTGCCGCTTTGGGTGTTGTTGAGGAGGCCGTTGACGTAGTTGGTGTATTTGTTGTACCCGATATTCGGGCCGAAGAAAAAATGCAGATCGGGCTTTTTCCACCTGAAATTATAGCCCCCGCCAAGGTTCCCGTTTTGGGAATTGTTTACGTTGACGGTCTGGGAATAGGTTTTGCCCGACTTGTCCACGGAATCCTTGTTGCTAAAGGCGTTGCTGGTGAAGGTATAACCGCCCCAGAAGAACATACCCCGGTCGGCCAGGACGTTATACTTGTTGTAGTTCATGTTGACCCGGTTGGTAAAGGAAGGTTTCAGGTTGGGGTTCCCTTCCACGATGTTCAACGGGTTGTTGTTGTTGGCCACCGGCTGGAGCTGGTCGAGGCTGGGTTGGGTCGTGTTGCCGTTGTAGTTGATGCCAAAGTAGGTGGACCCGCCGGACCGGTAGCTGAAGTTGGCTTTAGGGTACCAGTTGATAAAGTCCCGGTTGCGCACCAGGTCCTGGTAGATATTGTCCTGTTTATAGCTGGTGTACCCCACGTCGGACCCCAGCGCATAATTGTACTTCTTTGTCGACTTCCGGAAAAAGGCGCCGCCGGCGTTGGTCAGGATGTTCAGGTTGTAAAAGTTACTGTACGCAGAGTCCAGCAGTGAATATTTACCGCCCGCATTCTTGTTGTAGGCATTGACGTCGGAGGTGGCGCTCAGCAGGTTCACCCCATAGTCGAGGCTGAGGTAGGTGTTGTTGAACAGGGGTTCGGTATAGGTGAGCTTGGTGAGAAGGGTCAGGTCCCGGCTATAGCTGGTCTTGTACTGATCGGTGGTATCCACGCTTTGCAGCGGGCCGCCTTCGTAGCTGTTCACAAGCGAATATTGGTTGCCGGTGCTGTTGATCTCGGTATAATTTTCCTGGGCGCTGAAGGAAAGGGTGCGCCCTTTTTTGTGGGTCTTGTGTTGCCAGAGCAGGGTGCTGTTGAACGTATTGTTGTCGCCGATGATGTTTTTGTGGGTGCCTGCATTGTTGATCAGCGCGCTGTCCTGGTTGACCGCGAAACTGGTGTCTTGTTCAAAGGTCGTCTTGTGCCGCATTTTCCCCTGGGCGGTGACTTTAATCTCGTTGAGGGAGTCGAGCTGGACGTCGTACCGCGCGCTCAGGGAGTGTTGCCGGTCGAAGTAACGGCTAAAGGTGTTGGAGGTGGTTTTGTTGGTGGTAGAGTCGGGGAGGGTGAGCAGGCTGACCGTATTGTTGTTGACACCGACCTGTACCTGGTTGAAGATATAATCTCCACCCAACGAGATTTTGTCGTCGTCGAATTTGTTGTTGTAATGGGCCCCGGCGTTCCAGGCGATGGGGACCCCCTGTCCGCTGTACGAGCCGTTCCAGTTGGTGAAGTCGTCGTTGGACCCGCTAAAGAAAAACATCATGTCACCCCCGTCATTGACCGTGCTGATGCCGCTGCTGCTGTAATTGGTGTTGTCCGTCATGTTCAACCCGGTTTTCCCGGTATTGGCCGCCACGCCAAAGAAGGACAGCTTTCGCTTGTTTTTGAAAAAGTTGGCGGCAGCGGTGTTTTCATAATACCCGTCGGTACCCAGCCCCCCGCTGATCTTTCCGAAGTAGCCGTTCTTCTTGCCGTTTTTCAGTTTGAGGTTGATGGTCTTCGTCGTCTGTCCGTCGTCGATCCCGGTAAACGCGGCCTGGTCGCTTTTTTTGTCAAAGACCTGGACCTTGTCCACGGCGCTGGCGGCGATGTTGCGGGTGGCGATCGTGGGGTCGTCCCCAAAAAACTCTTCCCCGTCCACGAGGACCTTTTGGACGGTTTGACCCTGGGCGGTGATCTTCCCGTTCTTGTCCACCTGTATGCCGGGCAGGCGTTTGAGCAGGTCCTCGGCGGTCGCCCCCGGGCGTACCGCAAAGCTGTCGGCCGTGAACTCTACGGTGTCGCCCTTCATCCGGATCGGGTTGACCCCTTTGATGATGACTTCCTTCAGGATCTGGCTGCGGAGGGTAAGAAAAATCCCGCCGAGGTCGTTGGGGCCCGGAACCAGGTGTATAGAGTCGCGGTAGGGGGCAAAAGCAGGATGGGAAATCCAGATCAGGTAGTCGCCCGCGGGCAAACCCGAAAAATGGAAGGCGCCTTTGGCGTCCGCGCGGGTAAAGGCGACCATGTTGGTGTCCACCGGCCGCAGCAGGAGAATGACCGTATTGGCCGGGATGGACTGGTTGATGGTGTCTTTGACCGATCCCGTGACCTGGGCGGTCTGGGCACGGGTTTTGACGCCCAAAAGGGTAAAAAGGATCAGGAGGAGCGCAAGGGTTCTTCTCATAATGGGCGTTTAGGGGAAGCACTAAAAGATTAGTGATATAAAAAAAGCAAAAGTTTTTGAAGCCATGAAATCTATTCCTGCTCCAATGGCCTAATTTTATGTTAAAGTGCCGTATATGCAATACGAGGAACGCTACTTCGTCGACAGTACTAGACAGGTTTGGAACTACTCCCTTTTCACCGACGAAGACATACGGAACTTTCAGAACGGTACGCATTACCGCCTCTACGAGCACTTTGGCGCCCACGCACTGCAGGTGCTGGATAAGGAAGGATATTACTTCGCGGTTTGGGCTCCGAACGCGACATTCGTATCGGTCATCAGCGACTTCAACGAATGGAACAACGAAACCCATCCGCTCCTCGTCCGGGAAGACCGGTCCGGCATCTGGGAGGGTTTTATCCCGGGCTTTCCCAAGGGCGTACGCTACAAATACCACATACACGGTTTTCAGGGCGTGCACCTGGACAAGGGCGATCCCTTTGCCACTTACTGTGAACTGAAGCCCTATACGGCGTCCATCACGTTCGCCCCCCGTTATGAATGGAAGGATACGCCATGGATGAATACCCGGGCCGCCCATAACGCCCTGGATGCGGCCTGGAACGTGTACGAGGTACACCTGGCCAGTTGGATGCGCCCGGACAAAAACAACGAAGACTGGTACAACACGTATGACCAGCTCCGCGAATTGCTGGTGCCTTACGTGAAGGACATGGGTTTTACCCACGTGGAATTCATGCCGGTCATGGAGCACCCCTTTGACGGAAGCTGGGGCTACCAGGGCACGGGTTATTTTGCGCCCACCTCCCGTTTCGGGTCGCCCGAGCAATTTATGGCCCTGGTGGACGCGTTTCACGCGGAAGGCATAGGGGTGATCCTCGACTGGGTTCCTTCTCATTTCCCCTACGACGCCCACGGCCTTTTTCTTTTTGACGGTGCGCATACGTATGAATACGCGGACATGCGCAAGGGCTATCACCCCGACTGGAGCAGCTATGTGTTCAACTACCGGAGGGGAGAGGTCAAGTCTTTTCTGATCTCCAGCGCACACTTCTGGCTCCGGCGCTACCATGTGGACGGGTTGCGCGTGGATGCGGTTTCCTCCATGTTGAAGCTGAACTATTCCCGGGAAGAAGGGGAATGGGAACCCAACGAATATGGAGGCGACGGCAACCTGGAGGCCATCCACTTCATCAAGGACCTCAACGAAACCATCTTCAGGGACTTTCCCGACGTTCAGACCATTGCGGAAGAAGCCACCGACTGGCCAAAGGTCTCGCGGCCGACGTATGAAGGCGGCCTGGGATTTGGTATGAAATGGATGATGGGCTGGATGCACGACACCCTGAACTATTTCAAAACCGACCCCCTGCTCCGGAGCGGTAAACAGGATCTTTTTACGTTCAGCCTCATGTACTTCTATGACGAAAACTTCATGCTGCCCCTCAGCCATGATGAAGTCGTCCATGGCAAGAGCCCCATGCTCTATAAAATGCCCGGGGACGAATGGCAGAAGTCCGCGAACCTGAGGTTGATGTACAGCTATATGTATTCCCATCCCGGTGCCAAACTGCTTTTTATGGGGGACGAGTTCGGCGCCACCACCGAATGGAACCACCATTCCGAGCTTCCCTGGCACCTCCTGCAGTATCCCGCGCACCGGGGCATACAGGATTGCGTGCGGACGCTGGGGCATTTGTACCGGTCGGAACCCGCCTTCTACGAACGCCAGTTCCAGACGGGCGGTTTTGAATGGGTGGACCTGGGGCACCGCCTCGAATCGGTGGTCGCGTATCGCCGGAAAGGACACCGCCCGGAGGACGACATCCTGGTGGTGCTGAACATGACACCCGTTGTCCGCAGGGACTGGAAGGTCATCACCTACGGGAAGACGCACTGGACGGAAATATTCAACAGCGACCAGGCCGGCTATTGGGGGACCGGGGATACCTACAACCCCCTCATTCCGGTACAGCCCCTGGCGCACGACGAAGGGCTGGCCGAGCTTACCCTCCACCTGCCTCCCCTTGGAGCGGTTTTCCTCAAATAGGAAAAAATCGATATTTTAGCGCAATATGGTTTTATCACAAAATGGACGTGCGAAAGGCTTTGTTGGATTGATCGTACTATTGGTTTTGGCCTGTCATGGAAAGTTCAAGGAAGTACCTAAACACCGCGAGATCGTTGAACAACCGAAGGAGCTGTCCGAAAGGACGGCGGACAACATCAGGGTAGCCCTGTCGTATGCAGAAGACAATGACGGCAAGGTCAACGACTCGATCCGGCTCGAACACCTGGACCTCCTGAAACAATGGTATGAAGGACACGCCTTTTCCACGGCCTGGGTTCATCCGCCTGCTCTATCACCTCTGGCCGACAGTCTGTATGCGTTCCTCGAAAAAGGGATGTATGCCGGTCTTTTCCCAGGCGACTATCACGGTCGCCAGCTGGCTTCCATCCGGGAGCGGCTCCAGCGCAATACCTTTGACGACAAGGACGCCGTCCTTTGGTCCCTGCAGGACCTGCTGCTGACGGATGCGTTTGTCGGCATGACCCACGACCTGGCTTTTGGCCGTATCCCCCGGGACACCACCACCCTCCGGAAGGATTCCGCCTTTACAAACGATCAATACCTGGGTTTTCTAAGCCGCATCACCGGCGGCGGCCAGGGTGTTTCCCCCTTCCTCGACTCCCTCCAGCCTGCCCTGAGGGGGTATCGTTCCCTCAGGGAGGCCCTGGGCAACTTTTTGGACTCCGCGCGGTTTCAACAGTATACGCACATCGACTATCCCGATAAGGACACCCTCAACTTTTATCGCCAGCTCTTGACCCGTTTCAAGGAAGAAGGATTGGTATCGGACTCTGCGGGCGTACCCGATGATTCGGTCGCCTGGTCCCGGGTGATCAAGACTGTCCAAAAGGCCAAAGGGTTAAAACCCGACGGCATACCCGGGCCCATGCTCGTAAAAACGCTCAACCTCAGCGACTATGAACGCGTCCGCATCGCAGCGCTCAACCTCGACCGGTACAAGCTGTTGCCCGATTCCGCTTCCATGCCCAAAGAATACGTCTGGGTAAACCTCCCCGGTTTCTATCTCCAGGTATGGCGCAACGACAGCCTTCAGTTCCAGTCAAAGGTCATCGTGGGACACGCCGCCACGCGTACGCCCGTGCTGACTTCCCGGTTGTCCAACTTTGTGACCTACCCCGTCTGGACCGTGCCCGAAAGCATCATCTATAAGGAAATGCTGCCAAAGATCAAGCACAACGTGGGCTACCTCACCAGCCAGAACCTCGTCGTCGTCAACGACCGGGACAGCGTCTTGAATCCTTACGCACTGCCCTGGCAGCGCTACAGCAAAAACAATTTCCCCTACAGGATACGCCAGCTCGAAGGCAACGACAACTCGCTTGGCGTGATCAAGTTTAATTTTCCCAACAAATACAGCGTTTACCTACACGATACCAACGAACGGGATCTTTTTGCCAACAACTCCAGAGACCTCAGCCACGGTTGTGTCCGCGTACAGGACTGGAAGGCGCTCTCGGGGTACCTGGTGCGCAACGACAAAGTGCGTTACCCCATGGATACCATAAAGGCGTGGATCGCCCGCTCTGAAAAACACACCGTCTATTTCAACAATCACGTCTATCTTTTCCTCCGGTATTTTACTTGCGACGGAAAAGACGGACGTTTGGTTTTTTATGATGATATTTATGGAGACGATAAACGTCTCCTGGATGGCTTCTTTAAGGAATCCATACACTAGAATATAGTCCAATCCTTTGGAAATCAAAATGGTATCATCATGAGGAAGTGCCTGCTTGGGGTCATGCTGTGTCCCCTGCTTTTGTGGATGGGCCAGGCCGCCGGCCAACGGCTCATCGGTAAAGTGCTGGTAGGAACCGCGAGCTTTTATGGAGAACGCTTCCGGGGCAAACGGACGCATACAGACGAGGTATTCGATCCGGACAAACTGACGGCCGCGTGCAACAAACTGCCGCTGAAGACCTGGGTGAAAGTGACGAACCTGAGAAACCACCGTTCGGTCAACCTGTGGATCAATGACCGGATGCATCCGAAAAATAAAAGGCTCATCGACGTCAGCGCCAGGGCGGCCAAAGAACTCGGCTTCTATGCCCGGGGGCTGACCAAGGTTAGGGTCGAGGTCATTCCGCCGCCATGAAGCGGAGTGCCCCGCAACTCATATCAATGCTATGCTGAGAGTATTTTTTATCGGCGGAATCATGTGCTTACTCACACAAGCGGGGATATCCCAATCCCAGCACGTATACCGCTATAAGAAAGACCCTGCGATCGGCATTCACTTTTCCTTATATGATTTTAACTCGGCCATGCTCATCAGCCAGATCGGTCTTTCCAAGACCCTCAACAGCGGGAGCCTGACCAATATCGGGAACATGCAGCCGGGCCTTGCCCTGAGCTTTTTAGACGGCCTTACCGACCACCTCGACTATATGATCCGGTACACCGGATCCTTTGTGGACTATCCTTTTCCCAACAGCCCGGGCTACGAGGACGAATACCTCCTCTCCGCCCTTGACGCCTCCGTTCACCTCAAGCTCTTCAGCGACAAACACTGGGTCAGCCCCTTTCTTTCCGCGGGTGTCGGGACCTTCTCCTACAAATCCAACTACGGAGCCTATATGCCGCTTGGGCTGGGTCTCCAGGTCAACTTCTTTAACGAAGCCTTCCTGCTGATCCACATCCAGTATCAGGTGGGCGTGTCCGAGAACGCCGCCAATACCCTTTACTATAGTTTGGGGGTGGCGGGGAATATTGGGAGTTCGAAGAAAAAATAGGGCCTTATGCCTTCCACGAACCGGCGAGCGCACGCATCGCCTCCAGCGTCTTTTGATGAAACCCCGGCCCCGTGCTGACGCGGGCGACGCCCAACGCCTCCAATGCTTTCAGGTCGAGCACACCTCCGATATTGATCGGAGCGGGGATGCCCTCCACCAGTGTTTTGATGACCCCCATGTCCCTTACGCCTATGGGATAGATCCCGTCGGCGCCGGCTTCGAGATAAGCGGCTGCCCGGCGCAAGGCGTCTTCGCGCTGGTCCGTTTTCAGCCGGAGAAACGAGTCGACCCGCGCATTGATGTACAGTTTCTCTCCCGCCGCCTCGCGAACCGCGCTGATGCGGGTTACCTGTGTTTCCAGGGGGATGAGTTGCCCGGTCCGCACGTCGGTGTCCTCGAAGTTGATGCCTACGACACCGGTGTCGATCACACGACGGATGTTCCGTTGCAGCCCTTCGGGGTCGGGGGCGAAGCCGCTTTCAATGTCGGCGGTGACGGGGATCTTTACCGAAGAAGCGATTCGTTCCAGGAGCCAGCACAATTGATCGAAGGGGATCTTTTCGCCGTCCTCGTAGCCCAGGCTGCGCGATACGGCGGCGCTGGCGGTGGCGACGGCGGGGTAGCCGAGTTCTTCGAGCAGGCGGGCGCCGGCGACGTCCCAGATGTTGGGGAGGAAGAGGAGGGGCGCTCCGAAGTGGAGGGAGCGGAAGCGTTGGGCGAGGTTCATAGCAAACATTTAAAAGGCCGCCCCATATTGCGAGGCGGCCCGTGAACAATGGTGATAAAAAAAGTTTACGCTTTCGCCACGTGGAAATCCACCTGCTTATCCCCCCACATCAGGGACACCTTCCCGTCCTTGCCGACGGTAAAAGTCATCCTTTCGGTGAAAGAAGCGGACTTGCCGGCGGGAACGGTGACACGCAGGACGTCCTTGTCCTGGTGGTAGGTGTAGGCGCCCCAGGTCGGTTTGCCGTTGGGCAGCTTGGTTTCGCTGTTGAAGATGACCGTCCAGTCGCCGTCGGTGGGGATGGTGAACAGGTCGTAGGTGCCGGCGGCCAGGGTCTTGCCTTCGATGGTCACCGGAGCGGAAATGGTGAATACAGTGGCCTCATTGGCACCGGTCCTCCAGACCTGGCCATAAGGCACCAGGCCGCCCCAAAGTGTACGGCCTTTGACGGAGGGCTGGCTGTAGTCGATTTGTACGTGCACACCCCCGTGGATGGTTTCCATGGCCGTGGCGGGGGGGCTGGGGCGTTTGGACTTGTCTTCTGGTGCCTGTGCAGACACGGCGCTCACAACGAAGGTGCCGGCAAGGGCCAGCAGGAGTAGCTTTTTCATAATGGTGTATTGTTTTAATTATTCCTTTTCCTAAAAGGATTTATCCTTTGCCAAAAAGTTTTTTTTTGATCGGCGGGTGGGGACGTGTCTTTTTTCGTCTTGCCCTGGCGCTCGGCTTCCCGGAGGACGCGTTGTTCCTCGGGGTCGGGGTGGGATTCGGGCGCTACGTACTCGCTCTTGCCGGGAGCGACGGTATTGTAGTCACCGGCTTTGCCGTTGCTGTTTTCTTCGTCGTTGGATTCGTTGCCGTACTGGCTGCCGAAGTTCTGGTAGTCGTATTGGGTATCGTTCTTGAGCGATGCGGGGATGTTGAAGTGTGCATTGGGGTCTATGCCGAGGGTTTTGTCGGCATAGGCTTTTTGGAAAAAGTAGCCCCAGATCGGGAGGGCGATCCGGTTGCCTTCCCCCGTGATCTTCAGGAAGGGATCGTCAAAGCCGACCCAGGCGCCCGCTAAGAGCTGGGGAGTATAGCCGATATACCAAAGGTCTTTGTTGCCGTATTGAGCGCCGGTCTTACCCATGGTCCCTGTTTTACCGGCCATTTCTCCCTGAAGACCCAACACATTGCGGAGGCTGGCGCCCGTACCGAAGTCGACGACGCCTTGCATCATCCGGATCATGGTATACGCGGCTGCTTCGCTGATGACCTGTTTGCGGTCGGGGACAAAGGTCTGCAGTATGTTGCCGTTGCGGTCCTCGATACGCGAGAGGTAGATGGGTTTGACATTGACGCCGTACCCGGGGAACATGGTGTAGGCCCGCATCATTTCGTAGAGCGAAATGTCCCCTGCCCCTAAAGCCAGGGACGCGTAGGGCGGGAGCTTGGATTCGATACCGCATTGCTCGGCGAAGTGGATGATGGGCTGCGGCTGGAACTGGTTCATCAGGTAAACGGCGGGGGGATCGTAGGACCAGGCCAGGCAAACCTCCATCGGGCCGCCCTTGCCGTCGATCTCCTTGCCGCCCATGCTGACGGGGCCCGCGGGGAGCATGGTTTCGGGTGTGTACCCGTTCTCCACCGCGTAGGTATACAATATAGGTTTGAACGTGGACCCCACCTGCCGTTTGGTCTCGATGTTGGCGTGGTCGTACTTAAAGCGTTTAAAACCGGCGCCCCCCACCCAGGCCTTGACCTCGCCGGTGATGGGATCCATGACCATAAAGGAACACTGGATGATCTCCTTGTGGTATTTGATGGAATCGTAAGGGGTCATGACGGTGTCCTTTTCCCGTTTGTCATTCCAGGCAAAGACCTTCATGGGCACCTTTACAAAAAACGTTTTGCGGATGTCGGCTTCGGGTACCCCTGCGGATTCGAGGTTGTTCCAGCGGTCGCTTTGTTTCATGGCGGCCTCGATGATATTCTCATGACCCCTCCAGATGGCGCCGCTCCGGACTTCGGGCTGGGAGAAGTAGAGTTTTTGCAGATAGCTGAGCTGACGGCCCGCGGCTTCCTCAGCCGCCGTTTGCATACGGATGTTGATGGTGGTATAGACCTTCAGACCGTCCCGCAACAGGTCATACGGCTGGCCGTTGGCCTTCAGATGGTGTTTGCACCAATCTTTCAACTCGTCCTCCAGGTAGCTCCGGAAGTAAGGGGCGTACCCGTTGTTTTCATCCATGCGGATGTAGTTCAGCTGGATGGGGGCGCGTTTGGCTTCGGTGGCGGCCATGGGGCTGATGTACCCCGCGGCCGCCATGAGGTTGATCACCGTGTTGCGGCGGTTAAAGGCGGCGATGGGGTTGCGGCGGGGGTTATATAAGGTATTCCCCTTGAGCATGCCGATGAGTACAGCGGCTTCGTCCACGTTCAGCTCCGCGGGCTCCTTCTGGAAAAAGGTCCGGGCGGCGTTCCGGATGCCGTAGATGTTTTCCCCAAAGGACACCGTGTTCAGGTAAAGGGCAAGGATCTCGTTTTTGGTAAAGTTGCGCTCCAGCTTGACGGCGATGATCCATTCCTTGATCTTTTGGGTGCTCCGGACGACAAAGTTGGTGGAGTAATTGGTAAAGAGGTTTTTGGCGAGCTGCTGGGTAATGGTGCTTCCGCCCCCGTCCCTGGCCAGGTGGAGGACGGCGCTCCCTAAACGATAGAAGTCGATCCCGGAGTGTTCGTAAAACCGTTTGTCTTCGGTGGCGATCAGGGCGTTGATGACGTTGGGGGAGATGTCCTTGAACTCCACGTTGGTCCTGTCCTGGACATAGTACTTACCCATGGAGGTACCATCAGCGGCAATGACTTCGCTGGCTAAGGACGCGGAAGGGTTCTCCAGCTCCGACAGGGAAGGCATACGCCCAAAGACACCCAGGTCGGCCAGCAGGATGAACAGAAAAAGCAAAGCCAGACCGATCAAAAAAACGCGCCACAGGAGGCGTACGGGAGTGGACATAGTGGGTTGTATTGTGTTCAAAACTAGGCAATCCGTTGCAAAAAGCATACCCGCTAATGGGTGGCCGGCATATTCTTAAGATAGGAGTTGATAAACGTCTCGTATTCGGTCAGGTTCTTCTTATTCCTCAGTACCATCAAATTATCCTGTGAAATAACGATAAAACGATATTTGTCGGCCGACAGCCACGGCACTATTTCTTTGCCGGCGTTTTTCTGGAGGTCGAACTGATAGGCCAGGGCGTCCACGATGTTTTTGAAGGGACCCAGTTTCAGGATGTTCATGCCGGGTTGGAAGAGGACCGTATCGATCGGAATGTCCTCCTGGTAGTGTACGTCCTGGTTATACCGGGAAAAGGCATTTTTGGCCTCGGAGGCGTACACCCCGGCGACATTCGTCATGACCACGAGGACGTAGTGTGGCGTCGACGGGTCGAACAGGTAGTTGTCGCTGTGCATACCCGCTACGGCATTGTTGTTGACCTGTAAGCCCGACTTACCCGGTAGCGCGGCCGCTCCCGCGCCGGGCGCCTTCAACAGCGTGTCAGGTCTGTTGCCCAGCGCCCGGTGCAGGTCGGGTGGTGCTACAGGCGGTGCGGGTACGGCCACGGCGACGGCCGCCCCGGTATCGATGTGCAAAGAGTCTACCTTGTACCGGGTGATCTTCAGGTTGGTCAGGTAGGTCTCGATCTGCGTACGGCGACCCAGCACTTCCTTCAGTTTATTCGCCCGTGGTGTCACGGGGTCCTTGGGGAATTGAGCCGCAAGGTCGTTCAGGACCTTGATGGCCGAAGAGTCCTGCCGCTGGTGGGCATAATAGACGGCCTGGATGTACATGAGCTGCGGGGTCCAGTATTTCGTCCCAAACAGGGAATCCGCCGACTTTTTTTCCGCCAGGGCGGCGTCATAGTTGCCGGCGATAAACTGGTCGTAAATATCTTTATAACGCCCGGTGGCGAGGTCGGCGGCGGTATCCTTCACGGGCGCGGCGGGTTTGCCGGCGGCGGGGTAACGCTTATGCAACAGCCCGAGGTAATAGTTTGCTTTTACCTCATCCCCCATCAGATGGTAACAGACATAGAGGTCGTACAGCGCCTCTTCCTGTTTATAGGTGGGGTAACGCTGGTACAGCTCTTCCAGGACCTTGACGGCCGCCCGGTTGTCGCCCACTTCGTTTTTATACAGGTCTCCCAGCCGGAACAGGTGGTAGGCGACCGTATCGTTGGACGCAGCGAGCGCCTTTGGCGTCAGGGGGAGGTCGCTCATCAATCCATCCATGGTCAGCACCAGGGGTTTGGCGCCCGCCTTTTTGGCCGCCGCCGTCAGGGCATCCTCCGTCGTATGGGGCTGGATGACTCCGCCGGGGCCGGCGGTGTTCATGGCGGACTGTCTGCGCCAGTTGTCGACGTTGGGGCGGTTTCCCCAGCGGCTTTGGAAGTCCGATGACCCGGAGGACCGGGCCGACTGGTTATAGAAATACCATTCCCCGTTCCCGGTCCCAAACAGATCGGAGGCGTTGAGTGAATCCCTGATACCGGTACTCCCGTAATAGTTCCCGTTGTTTTCTTCTTTCACCCCCTGGGCCTTTAACAACTGGTGAAGGAGATTTTTGACAAACGCCGTCCTTTCCGCTTCGGGCAGGGCGGCGATGCGTTGCAGGCTGTCTTCCCGTTCCACCCGGAGGATACTGACAAGGACGCGGTCGTAGAGTGCTTTGTCCTTGGCCAGGACGGGGATCTGGTCGCGCAGGTTCGGGTCGGTCAGGATGAGGCTGTCGTACGCCGTGGCGACGATCTTATAGTTGCCCTGGGTTTTGCCTATATCGCTCATCAGCAGATAGGCCTGGTTGCGGACACCGCCTTTACCGCCGTTGCGGGCGCTGAGGTCCAGGAAGTGAAGGGCTTCGGTGGTATCGGGTTGCTGCAGGGCCAGACGCGCGGCGGACAGGTAGAGGATGTCCCGGAAGGGCGCGAACCGGTCCCTGTCCGCCAGCCGGAGCAGGGCGGCAATGGTTTGGGGGATCGTTTGTTTATCGTTCCCTTGTCCCAGGAGCGCGCGGTACAAACGCGCATAAATGTCGATGCGGGGATCGGTGCTCTGTTCGATGGCTTTGGAATACCATTTCCCGGCCGCGGCGCTTTGGTGGCAAAGTTCGTACAACTGGGCCAGCAGGTAGTCCCAGCGTGCCTGGTCGGCCTGGCTGGCGGCGTTCGGGAGCGCGCGTTCCAGGTACACGGCCGTGGAATCCCAGATACCCTGGCAGTAAAACCAATAGGCTTCCTGCTCGGCCAGGGCCGGCTGGAGCCTGGGTGGGAACTGCGGATCCGACCGGAGCAGGCTGATCAGCCCCGCTGCCTGGGCGTATTTTCCCTGTTCGGTATAACTCCGGACCTGCCAGATCAGCCCGTCGTTCCGGCTGGGCGGACGGTTGAAGGCCTCGTGCCATATCTTCCGGTTCTCGGGATTGACGATCGAGACCTGTCCGTTTTTGGCCTGGGTACCCGTCCCGATGGGAATATGGTAGTCACCCTCTTCTTTTACATAGAAGTGATAGTTCAGAAACTCCAGGATCCGGTCCGCCGAGTCGAATTTTGTTTCCAGGAAAAAGGCCTGGCCGATCAACAGGTACAGGTTGTCGATCCAACCGTTGCGCAGGTCATGGAGGACGATCCCCGCGGTGCATTTATAAATGACCGAGTCCAGTTGTATGCGTTCGCGTTTCGTATCCTCCAACGCGTAGCCGTAAAAAGAAATCAGCCGGGTAAGGTCGTCCTGGTGTTCTTCCCGGCACCGGGCCAGGACCTGGAGGATTTTCTGGTGGGCGTTGAAATAATAGTTGTAGTGCGTGACCGTCCCCTGGACGAACCGGCGAAAGGCGGTGTTTTTGGTGGACGTACTTTTTTCGGAAGCGAGGGTTTTGTTTTCGAAGGCCGCCGGTTTGTGGAGCGGAAGATCGTAGCCGGCCTGGGCATGCGTGAGCATGGGCGTCAGCAAGATAAGCAGACACCTGGCCATGAGGCCCAGACGTTGGTGAAATGACATGCCTTTTATAACTGCAAACAACACAAAATATTTTGAAGATGGCCCTTTTTTTGCGACAACAGGCTAATTTTAGGTCGAAAACCCCCAATATGGCCCTATTTGACGGCAACAAAACCCTTAAGCGTTTACAGAACAGGTACCGGTTGGTCATCATGAATGACGATACCTACGAGGAGGTGATCACTTTTAAGTTGACACGGATGAGCGTTTATGTGGCTTTGAGCACGATTTTTGTTATCTTGATAGGCCTGACGGTGGCGCTGGTGTCTTTTACCAACTTAAAGTATTATCTTCCGGGCTACGGGAACCCGAGTGAACGGAGGGAATACATCCAGCTCAAATACCGTACGGATTCCCTGGAAAGGGAGATGCAGATGAAGGACCAATACCTGGAATCGATCAAGAAAGTATTGGTGGGTGGGGTAGTGGAAAACCGCGATACGACGGCATTGAAGATGCCGTCGGTCGAGAAGTCTGATGATTAACCGGCAGCTCTAAATGCGCATAAACATGTTTACATCCAAATCCAAAGAAAACAGCTCCGTCCCGGAATCCTCCGCTCCGGCAAAAGTAGGTGCCAGCATCATCGCTAGCGGCACCGTCATCAAAGGCGACATCGAATGCTCCGGCGACATCCGGATCGACGGCACCCTCAAGGGGAACGTACACGCTACCAACAAGGTCTTTATCGGTACCGAAGGCCTGGTGGAAGGCGACATCCATTGTGTCAATGCCGACATCCTCGGGAAGGTCCAGGGGAAGGTCACCGTCAAGGACCTGCTCAACATCCGCGGCAAGGCCCATGTCAAGGGCGACCTTTTCACGGGCAAGCTCCAGGTGGAACCCTCCGCTTCCTTCAATGGCAATTGCCATATGGCCGGAAGTACGACGGTAGCCGCTTTACCGGGCGCCTCCGCCGTGAAGGTCGGGGAGGACGAACCCGAATATGCCGAAGCAGAATAATAAGTCTCTCCTGCAATATGCCGGCCTGGCGACCCAGCTCTTCGTAGCGTTGGGTCTAGGTGTTTATATAGGTATAAAAGTGGACCACTGGGCTCACTGGAAGACGCCTATTGCCACCTGGCTGCTTCCTCTCCTCATCCTCGTAGGAATCCTGGTCCGCCTGGTCCGGGATACAGGTACGGGAAAATAGTCGCATATTGCAGGTATGAAACGTTTTATACTGCTGAGCCTCCTCCTGTTTGTCATAGTCAATGGTGTCATTGTGCTGCTCCGGACGCGCCTGCCCGGTTGGAACGTGGCGGTCGATCCCCTGGAGTACGGCAATGCCTGGCTGTTTGTCATTACGATGCTGGCGTTTGCCCTCGAAGTAAAGGGTGTACGTCAGGCCAACTCTTATGCATTCTTCCGGTTCGTATACACCGGGATGCTCCTGAAATTGTTCCTGTCCGCGGGGGTCGTACTTTTGTATGCACTCATAGACCGCGCCGTCCTCAGCAAGGGGGTGGTGTTGTCGTGGCTGGTGATGTACATCGGTTATACGGGCATTGAAGTCAAGGAACTCGTCCGTGCCGGAAAAGTGAAACAGTAATGGCAAAATCGGAAGCCCCGCTCGAAGCATTGGCAGACTATCTGCCCCCGGGGACGTATGAACACGTCGTGGATTATCTGCACCGGTACAAGGTACACCTGACCGTGTCCCGTCAACGGGCTTCCGTCTTAGGAGACTATCGCAACGCCACCGCCGACCGGCACCACCGCATCAGCGTTAACGGCAACCTCAACCGTTACGCCTTTTTGATCACCCTTCTTCACGAACTGGCCCACCTCCTCACCTTTGATCGTTTCGGACATACGGTGTCCGCGCACGGCAAAGAGTGGAAGGCCGAGTTTGGCCGTCTGCTCGCGCAGTTTTTGCAGCATCATGTTTTCCCCCCGGATATACACAAGGCACTCTCCGCAAGCCTGCGCAACCCGGCCGCCAGCAGTTGCGCCGACGACGACCTGATGCGGGTGTTGCGCAAATACGATCCCGTGGACGAGCGCCACGCGCTGGTCGAGGAGCTCGCCGAGGGGACGTTGTTCCGTACCCGCGACGGAAGGGTTTTTCGCAGGGAAAAAGTGGTGCGGAAACGCATCCGGTGCATTGAAGTACCGTCGGAAAAAGTATACCTGTTCAGCCCGATTTATGAGGTGGAGCCCCTAGAGCGTTAGCAGCATCCACCGGTCGCACCCGAAGTGTCCCGTGTTCCCCATAGGGCCGTCCAGGTACTGAAATCCAAAACGCTCGTAGACGGAAAGCGCCTGGCTCAGCTCCGGCATGGATTCCAGGTAGACCCGGCGGTAACCCATCGCGCGCGCCTGTTCCAGACAACGCTGGATGAGACGGCCACCCAGGCCCTGGCCCCGCGCTTCGGGGCGGAGGTACATTTTGCAGAGTTCGCAGGTGTCGGGAGGGAGACCCTCCGAGGGATAGATGCCGGCGCCGCCGAGAAGCAGGGCGGCTGTCGCCGCAGCGCTGCCGGCCGTCGCGCTCTCTGCCACGAAAAAGCACGCCCCCGCCCTCTGGAAGAGCTCATACAAATGATCCGTAGTCGGATCGAAGTAGACCGTTCCGGGCTTGTTCGCGCCAAACTCCGCGAGGGCGTTCCGCACGATCAGGGCCAGGGGCGCATTGTCCCCCGGCTGGATGTCACGAATGTGGATGTCGGGCATAAAAAACGATGGCCCGCCGCGGCTAGGCCACGGCCTTGTTCACCAACTGAGCGGCTTCGCTCAGGAGGATGGCGGACTCTACCTTCAGCCCGCTTTCGTCGATGAGCTTTTTGGCTTCCTCGGCGTTAGTGCCCTGGAGGCGGACGATGATCGGAATGTTGATGTTCCCGAGCTTCTGGTAGGCGTCGATGACCCCCTGGGCCACCCGGTCGCAACGTACGATCCCGCCAAAGATATTGATCAGGATGGCCTTTACTTTCGGGTCTTTCAGGATGATGCGGAAACCTGCCTCGACGGTCTGGGCATTGGCGGAACCGCCTACGTCCAGGAAGTTCGCGGGTTCGCCGCCGCTGAGCTTGATCATGTCCATGGTGGCCATGGCCAGACCGGCGCCGTTGACCATACAGCCTACGTTCCCGTCCAGTTTGACAAAGTTCAGGTTGTATTTGCCGGCCTCGACTTCGGTAGGATCTTCCTCGGTGATGTCGCGAAGGCTGGAGAGGTCGGGGTGACGCATCAGGGCGTTGTCGTCCAGGTTCATCTTACAATCCACGGCGATGATTTTCTCGTCGCTGGTCTTGAAGAGGGGGTTGATTTCCACCATGGCGCAGTCCAGCCCGATGTAGGCATTGTACAGGTTGGTGACGAATTTCACGCAGGATTTGAAGGCTTCCCCGCTCAATCCCAGGTTAAAGGCGATCTTCCGGGCCTGGAAGGGCAGGAGGCCGCCGCCGGGGTGAACCCATTCCTTAAAGATTTTGTCCGGGGACTTGTGGGCGACTTCTTCTATATCCATACCCCCTTCGGTGGAGTACATCACGACGTTTTGTTTCTTACCGCGGTCCAGGAGGATGGACAGGTAAAATTCCTTGATGGGGTTGGGGCCTTCGTAGTAAACATCCTGCGCAACGAAGACCTTGTTAACCACCTTCCCGTGAGGGCCGGTCTGGATGGTTACCAGGGTACCGCCCAGGATGTTCTGGGCGATCTCTTTTATTTGTTCCGCATTCTTCCCTACGGCCACCCCGCGTTGCTCGGAACCGACGATCTTGCCTTTACCGCGGCCGCCCGCGTGGATCTGGGCCTTGACTACCGCGAAATTGCTGCCGTATAATGTCTTGATCTGGCGGTAAGCCTCCTCGGCTTCCTGGGGGGTGCTGCACGCAAATCCTTCCTGGACGGGGACACTATATTTCTTCAGTAACTCTTTCGCCTGGTATTCGTGTAGGTTCATACGAAAAAATTTTGGCGAAGATAGGAAAAACTATCTTTGCCCCCCATGATTATGCAACACTTGGAGGAGGCGGCCTCCTATATCCGCCGGCAGGTACCGGAAGTACCCGAAATCGGGATTATCCTGGGTAGTGGCCTGGGCAACCTGACGCGGGAGCTCGAAGGGGTGACGTCGATTTCCTACAAGGATATCCCCCATTTCCCGGTCTCTACCGTGGAGGGACATGAGGGTAAGCTGATCCTTGGCCGGTTGAAGGGGAAAAATGTCGCCGTCCTCAGCGGACGCTTCCATTTTTACGAGGGATATACCCCCCAGCAAGTGGTTTTCCCGATCCGGGTGATGAGCGTCCTGGGGGTACACACCCTGCTGATCTCCAACGCGGCCGGCGGAATGAATCCTCAGTTCCGGGTGGGAGACCTGATGATCATCAGGGATCACATCAGTCTTTTTGTACACAATCCCCTCGTCGGTCCCAACGAACCCCGTCTGGGCACGCGTTTTCCCGATATGAGCGAACCCTATAGCCTGGACCTGATCCGGCAGGCAAAAGCCATCGCCGGTAAGGCGGGCATCGCCATACACGAAGGCGTATATTGCGGGGTTACCGGCCCCACTTTCGAAACGAGGGCCGAGTACCGGCTCCTGCACCTGGTCGGGGGAGATGCCGTAGGGATGAGCACTGTACAAGAGGTGATCGCCGCGGTCCACGCGGGGATGCGGGTCTTTGCCCTTAGCGTCATCACGGACCTGGGTATCCGGGACGAAGCCAACACCATTACACACCAGGAAGTGCTGGAGGCCGCAGCAGCGGCGGAGCCGAAGCTGACGGAGATATTTAGCGGCCTGGTCGCGGCGCTCGGCGGCGTGGCCGCGGGCACGTTATAACATTATTTTACAAGGGCCCCGCCGAAAATCGGTTATTTTTGCCCGAATCACTATGCGCTTAAGTCTACTAATCCGGGTCTGTTGTGTGTTTTGTTGCGTGCTGGGTAGCGTGCAGGGGCTGAGGGCGCAAGGTTCCCTGGGGGGCCTGCAAAACAGCGTGCAGGGAATGGGACAGGGCATGGGCAACAGGGGCGGGAAAAAGGATTCCCTGCACCACCGTACCGGTCTGGAAGATACCCTGACCCTTACCTATCGTTTTCTGGATTCCACGCATATCTACAAGCTGGATACGTCCGTGGCGGACATCGACAAGTTTTACCCCGTGCCGTCCATCTACAAGACCCTGGGGAATGTCGGTACCGCGGCCGAATCCATTGTTTTTACACCCAACTTCAAACCCGGTTGGGACGCCGGGTTTCACGCGTACGATATCTACCGGCTGACCTGGGAAACCACCCGGTTTTTTACAACAACCCGGCCGTATACCGAAATGGAGTACCTTCTGGGTAGTGCCAACGAACAGAACATCCGCATCCTCCATACCCAAAACATCAACGAACACTGGAACTTTGCCTTCCAATACCGGTTGACGGGTGGTCCCGGGCAATACAAAAGCGAGAAATCCAACCACAACAATTATAGCCTGTACACCTGGTATGAATCTCCCCGGAAACGCTACCACCTGTACGGAGGGTTCCTGGCCAACAACCTCAAAAGCGAGGATAACGGCGGATTTATCAACAACAGCGTCCTGTATAGCCCCAGCTATAACAACCGGTTCGACGTACCCACCAACGTAGGCGGAAACACGGACTACCAAAGCAATATTTTCAACACGACCCTGGAAACCGGCACGCATTACAGCGACTTCCAGCTTTTGCTCCGGCAACAATACGACCTGGGGCAACAAGACTCCATCGTCGTCAACGACTCAACGACCTATTACCTGTTTTATCCAAGGATACGGTTGCAGCATACCTTTCAGGTCAACACGTACAATTATCAGTATGTGGACAACAGCCCGGACTCTTCCACCCACTTTTATCAAAAAGCCTACAACTTTTTAAGCACACCGTTGCCCGGCTTTTATATACAAGACAAATGGTCGCAGATCATCAATGATTTTGCCCTGTATCAATTTCCCGTGGCCAAAAACCCCAGCCAGTACCTGACCGAGGGGATCAGTCTCGAAACGCTAAGGGGTACCTTTTTCAGCCGCATCATGGAGTTTTACAACGTGTACGGCCACGCTGAATACCGGAACCAGACGCGGAACAAAAAGTGGGACATAGACCTTCACGGGAAGCTGTACCTGGAGGGGTACAACATCGGCAATTACGACGTATACGGAAGCCTGGCGCGGAGCCTTGGGCGCAGGATCGGGTACCTCCAGGCAGGTTTTGAAAATACCCTCCGTACGCCTTCCTACATCTACCAGAAGTACAGCAGCTTCAATTTCAACAACACCGGCATTACCACGCCGACCAACGAGAACAATACACAGGTCTTCGGGTATCTCTGGATGCCCTACCTGAAGATGAACGTGGCGGCGCACTATTACCTGATGACCAACTACACCTACCTGAAGGACTATACCGGGGTCGCGCAATACAGCTCGCCCTTCAACATCCTCCAACTGTCGGTCCAGAAGGAAACCCACCTGACCAAACGCTGGGTATGGTATGGCGACGTGTATGTCCAGCAGGTCACCGGTGACGCGCCGGTGCGGGTACCTTTGGTCTATACGCGCGACCGGTTTGTCTACGAAGGCCGTATACACCGGAAGCTAAACCTGGCCACCGGCCTGGAGATCAAGTATGCCACCGCGTATAAGAACGATATGTATTCTCCGCTCCTGGGACAGTTCTTCCCCCAGCTCGGACAGTCGGATTCGCCCTATGGAACGTCCCCGATTCTTTATCACAACCGCCCGGAAATCGACGCCTTTGTGCACTTCCGTCTCCATACCTTTTACCTGATCGCACGGGCGGAGAACCTCAATACCCTTTCGCTTAGTCCCTTTGGGTTTAAATCGGTCAACCAGCCTTATGTAGGGTTCGCCGACCCGGGGTTGATCATCCATTTCGGGATCAGCTGGGGGTTTGTCAATTAGCGGCCGCGGCGCCTTTTGCAATGACGCCTACAGGATTTTCACAGATTTCCGGCGTACTTTGGTCCTATGAAGCTACTCATCGTAGAGGACGAGCCGGAGCTCCTGGAGAGTATGACCGCCTATCTTTCCCTGGAAGAGTACACCTGCGAAACGGCCGCGACCTACGCCGAAGCCCTGGAAAAGATCGAGCTCTATGCCTATGACTGCATTCTTCTGGACATCATGTTGCCGGGCGGGGACGGCTTGTCGCTGCTCCGGGAGCTCAAGGTCAACCGGAAGGCCGAAGGGGTGCTCATCATTTCGGCAAAAAACCGGCTGGAGGACAAGATTACGGGGCTGCAGATGGGGGCGGACGACTACCTCGCCAAACCCTTTCACCTGCCGGAGCTCGGCGCCCGCGTAGCGGCCATCATCCGGCGCAAACAATTCGGCGGCAACAGCCTCCTCGACTACCACGAAATCCAGATCGATACCCAAGGCAGGACGGTGCGCGTATCCGGTCAGTCCCTGGTACTGACCAAAAAGGAGTATGCCCTTTTGTTGTACCTCGTGTCCAACCGCAACAAGGTGATCCCCAAAAGCGCCCTGGCGGAGCACCTTTGGGGGGATAGCATGGACCTGGCCGATAACTACGACTTTATCTATACGCACGTCAAGAACCTCCGCAAAAAACTCCTGGACGGCGGCGCCAGGGACTACCTCCAGTCCATTTACGGGGTAGGGTATAAATGGACGGATAAGAAAATATGAAACTGGCGGCCACCTATCAGCGTTTTTATTTCGTGCTCCTGGCGATCCTGTTGGCGCTGGGTTGTCTGTCGTATTACGTGGTGATCCGTTATATCCTGATCCACCAGGTCGACAACGACCTCAAGATCGAGCAACAGGAACTACTGGACTTCGTCCACCTCCACGATTCCCTGCCGGCGCCTTCGCATTACCGCGACCAGCAACTCGACTGGCGGCAGGGGACGATGGACTTCGGCGTGGCCGGCGGTCCCGGCCATCGCGGTCGCGACCATGACCGTGACCGCCGGCGTTTCTGCAATGTCGGCGACAGCCGCGAGGTTCAGTTCCCCGTTCGCGTGAAGGGTACGGATTATATCGTAACGATCACCAAATCCCTGGAGGAGACCGAAGACCTCCTCTGGCTCATCCTTTGGGTAACGGCCGGGTCTATCCTCGTCCTGGTGGCGGGGTTGTTTATCGGCAACCGGTTTTTGCTCCGCCGCATCTGGCACCCCTTTTACGAAACCCTGGACTACCTGAAATCCTTCCGCCTGTCCGCCCCGCCCAAAGGGGGGCCGGGTGTATCAAAGATCGACGAGTTCAACCTGCTGGGCCGGTCCGTGGAGGAAATGACGGTCAAGATGCAGCGCGACTACCTGGCGCTGCAACAATTCACCGACCACGCCGCCCACGAAATGCAAACCCCGCTGGCTGTGATTAAAAGCAAGCTGGACCTGATGATGCAGGAGCCGGGTCTGACCGCCCACCAGTTGGAACGGATGCAGCAGTTGTTGCTTTCCGTCAACCGCCTTAGCCGGCTCAATCAGTCCCTTTTGTTGCTGACCCGGATCGAAAACCGCCAATACCTCGAAAAGGAGCCCGTGGAGCTCAAGACCCTGGTAGAGGAAAAACTGGATGTCTGGCAGGAATGGATCCGCGAACACGGCCTGACCGTCACCCTGGACCTGATGCCCGAAACCGTCCGGATGCATCCTTTCTTAGCCGAGAGCCTGGTGAACAACCTTCTCAGCAACGCCGTCCGGCATAATGTCCCGGGGGGAGAGATCCTGGTCACCCTTCTTCCCGGTCTTTTCAGCGTCAAGAATACAGGGGCTCATAAGGCGCTGGATCCGGATCGTCTTTTCCAGCGCTTTCAGAAACAGCATCCGTCCGAGGGGGTAGGGCTGGGGCTGGCCATCGTCAAGGAGATCGTCGAAATGTCGGGGATGGGGATACGGTACGAATATGGGGAGGGGACCCACACCTTTACGGTGACGTTCTGAGGGCTATGGCTCGAAGAAGCAGGCACTGCCGCCCACCCAGGTCTTATCCTTGTTATACCTGGTCCCGATCATTTGTCCTTTGCTGAGCCGCGCCAGGTTGTTGGCGGGGACCGGTCTTAAAGCGCCGTCTTTCCAGAAGTACATCAACCGGATCTCGCACTTGGCCGGCCCGTCAGGCGTCCGAATGATGTCCGCATACGTGGCCTTACGCTGGAGAATCCAGTTCTCCGGATCGGGGAGGTCCTCCAGGTGGCGGGGTGTCACCTCCAGGACGACGCCCTGACCGGCAAAGGAAAAAAGTGGTTTGAGGACATACCGGTCCAGGTCTTTGGGCACCGTTTTCAGGTCTTGTACGAAATACGCTTGCGGGATAAGGGGGTGGTGCAGCAGGGGCAACAGGTACTTGCTCACGCGGTAGAACCAGTTCGGGTGGGATATCCATTCCACGTCCCAGCCCGCGGTCAGGTCGATCACGGGCCCCAGCGTCTCCTTTTGCGCCATGAGGTCGTCGACGATGACGCGGTTGTAGATGCGGCGAACCCTTGTTTTGCGGCCATCGCGGAAATAAAAGAGTTCACGCCCTTCGGCAAAGAGCTCGGTGACGCAAACCGGCCGTATATCCAGGTAGTCCTGGGTGAGGTAAAAATCGATGCGTGTCTTTTGTTCGTGGGGTTTTACTTCCAGCAGGATGACCTCCTCCGGAGGAACGTCCCCTACAATGATGTCTTTCAAAAGCCGGATATATCCCGGTTTGTCATAGCCGCCCAAGAGGTAGTCATAATCGGGCGGTATGGGAAATTGTGCCTGATAGTTTTCGGGGAGCCACACCTGGAAGGCAAACAGCGTAGGAAACGCCTGGAGCTCGATCAGCCGCGGCTCGGGGAGCCCGGTATCGCCGGTACAAACGCCGAAATCAAAAGACACGAAATGGGGATAGTCCTGTTCGCCCGGGGTCCACAGCCCCGGGGGAATAGCGGCTGCCGTCCGTTGTTTGAATGAAGGATCGGCGATGAGGTCGAGGATATAGGCACAGGTTTCTTCCATCTGTGCCCGGAAAGAGCGGGGAACAAATACCGGGGTTTCCGCCACGCGAAAGTCAATGGCACCCGGGTGGGCGCTGTCTAACGCCTGGAGGAAGGCCCGGTATTTGTCGTCGGAAAAACCTTCGTTAAATCGGTCCCTGGCGAAAGGGATCATTTATGTGGTCCTCCTGGATTGCCCTGACCGGGGGGAGGTCCTTTTGGCGTGTCGGGTCCACCATGATGTTCCTCGGGATATTTCACTTCCGGATGCGGATCTCCGCGGTGACAGGTAATGCAGGAGACCGCCTCCTCAGCCTTGGCGGTATCGTCGTTAAAGCGCATGTACTTCTGGTTGATGTCGTTGGTCATGATCATCATCTTGCGCGCGACTTCCTTTTCGGGTTTGTCATCGCTGGCGAAGTCGAGCCGTCCGGGATTGGTCGTGGACTGTGCATGACAAAAACCGCACTTCACCCCCAGGGCAAGTTTGAAGTGGTCCATGATCATGTCCAGGCTGTCCCGGCTGATGTCTTGCGGAAGTACCTTGAGGTTGCGTTTGTGCTGCTGGGGGCCGCCGATCGAAAAGGCGCTGATACACGCGGCCGTGAGAACGATGGCGCCCGCCGTGAGCAGGCTTTTGCGTTGGAAGATGGTTGGTTGCATAGAGCCCAAGTTATATTATTTCGCGGAACCTTCCTTCACGATCTTGAAAAAAGCAGGGAGCAGGTGTCGGTAGGTCCACATGATCTTGTCCGGGTCTTCCAGTTGCCGGGTCATGCTTTCCCATTTGGCCAGTCCGTGTTCGGCGATCACGGCCTGCCGCTTGTCTTCCATTTGCAGGTATTGATGCATCCCCGGGGCGTCGGCCTCGGGATGGAATTGCGTGCCGATCCAATAAGGGCTGAAACGGATACCCATGATGGCGCGTTCCAGCGGGACGTGCGGTCTTTCCTTTTCGATGCAAAGAAGCTGCGCGCCCCAGCGGGCCAGGGCTTCCTGGTCCGGCCGGATGACCTGGAAGTCGCGGCTGTCGACGGCATAAAAAGGATCGGACAGACCTTCGAATACGGGCTCTTCCTTACCCGCCTCCAGCAGGTGCACGGGGAAGACGCCAAAGGCAGTCGATTTGCGGGGACACACGTCCGCGAAACGGTAGTACCGGCACACCAGTTGGAAGGAATGGCAGATAAAAAAAATATTCGCATTCGTTTGGCCGTTTAGCCAGTCGAAGTAGACCTTCTCCCATTCGCTCCCTTCACTGTCAAGGGGAGAACCAGGTCCGCCGGAGGAAATATAGCCGTCAAATGTCCCTTGGGGTACTTCCCTGCGGAGCCGCACGTCGAATTCGCGGATCTCCAGCGCCAGGTCATTTTTTTCCGCGAATGCCACCAATAGCTCGCGCAGACAGCGCATGCCTTGGTTGGGCCTGCCTTCGTACATGTCCAGGATGGCGAAACGGAGCGGTTGCATGCGTGCAAACTTATGAAATTCGGTCGAGGCTGCGGACCAATGCCGCCACCGACGTCGCGGCGCCCCAGGAAACGGTAAACCCGGCCCCCCCGTGGCCATAGTGGTGTATCAGGCCGGGCTGCGCGGGATCGGCTTCCAGCCGGACGCTGGGGCGGTAGGGCCGCAGGCCGGCGTAGGAGCGGATCGCTGGGCCTGTTGTCAGGTCCGGTGTCAAGGCTTTTGCGCGTTGCACTATTTCGTTGATGGTCTCCGGTTCCGGGGTATCCTCCCAGTTGTCCCGTTCGTAGGTTCCGCCGATGATACAGCCGTCGGCCCTGGGTACGAGGTATATGGGGGTGTCGGCATCGACATAAATGCCATCGAGCGGCAACGGTCCCGTGACGGCGATCTGGCCGCGTACCGGAAGCAGCGCCTCGTCGCCGCAAAGGTCACGGCTGCCCAGCCCTGTGCAGTTGACCACCAGGGAGCCGGAGAACGCGGACAGGGTGGTTACTTTTTCGCCGGTGATAATGCGTCCGCCGCCCGTGCGTCCGCCGCCAGCGCGGAAACGGTCCATCAGGAACGGCAGATAGAGGGGCGTTTCCATCAGCGGCACCTCTGCTTTCCAACCCGCGGTGTACCCCGGAGGCAGCTCCCCGTTGTTCAGGGATGTATAGTGTTCCCCTGGAATGGCCTTTAGCCACCAGTTGTCGGAGGTATCCCGCCCGTCTTTTAAAAACTTGCGCAGGGGGACCATGCTCACCCCGCTGCCCGGGATCCGGCTGAATTCCGCGAGGGTCCGGTAGGTTTCTGCAATCCAGGCAAAAGTTTGCCCGTCTTCCGTGATGCGGTAGGGCGACCAAAACGCGGCCGCTTTATCGGAAGTGGTCTCCGGAGGGACTTTCCAGGTTCGTATGGTCACACGGTGACCGTCTTCTGTCAGCCGGAGGGCCGTCGTCAGTCCGATGACGCCGCACCCCAATACGGTAATGTCCATGATGGTACAATTTACAATTGTTCCAGGTAGGAAATGAGGGAAGACAGCGTTTGAAGGGAAGGCGTCATGAACTCCGTGGAAGTCCCGCTACCCAGGTTAAACGAAGCGGTCCCCAGGTAGTACGTGCTGTTACCGGCATAGGAAAGGCTGACCAGTATCGCAGCGGCCCCCGCGGGCAAACCCGAGACGGTAAAGGTCCGGGTGGAGGGTTGCCCTTTCAACCCCACCAGCAGGTGTTGGGCCGGAAGCAGGCAAAACACGGCGGAATTGGCATTGCTAAAGGAATTGGGCAGGATGGCCGTCACAGAGGCCGACGTATCGCCGGAGAAAGGCCGCCCGCACAGCAACCAACCCGTGGCAGGGGTAGTCAGTTTCAGACCGGTCGCCGTATCGGTCACCGAGGCCCCGGATACCGGTGCCGCCCATTGTAAAAAAGGTGGAGTGTAGCCGCCGCTCCAGATGCCATCTACGTCGACGGAATCCTGCACCGGGATAAAGATCGTAAGGTATCCATTTGGTTCTAGCGTATTGCCGCCGCCGGTAACCGACAAAAAAAGCGCGGCGCCGGTTTGAATGGGTTTGCCCTGGTAGGTGGCGGACAGAAATTGCCGGATCCACTCCCCTGGTTTTTCGACCAGCAATCCCTGGACCTGTGCGGCTCCGGTATACGCCGTGGTTCCGGTCCACGTCAGGCCGGACAGCGGACAGGTCATTCCGTCAATGGAAAGCGTATCGGTGGAAGGCAACTGTACGGTTTGGGACGCGGGCGAAAGCTGTAACGTATCCGAAAGCTTTGCCACCGCGTTTGCAGAAGTGATTTGTTGCACCCAGGCAGTATCGACCACCACGGAGGGGGTGAACTCGTTGATGTCCTTGGAACAACCGGGCAATATGCTACTGCAGATGGCCCATCCGATGATGAATGTCCTAAACCTGTTCATTAGTGACCTATAGCATATTGTAACCCCAGGGACAGCCCTGTGGCGACAAAGCGCTCTTTATAAACGTTTACATCCTTATTGATGGTGTTTAGGTCATAGCGTAAATAGGGTTCGAGACTGACCCGGACCCTTGACGAAAGCTGGTCCCTCAGGGACAGGCTTCCATAAAGGCTTGCGCCCATTTGTTTTTTCCAATTGGAAACACCCTGGCCGTGTCCGCTGTGGAGGGCGGTAGGTAAGCCGGTGGTATCGACGATGTCTCCCCCGTACCAGGAAACGACGTTGAAAAAAGCGCCCCCGCTTCCGCCCAGTTCGAACTGGGGGGTGTGCACCAGCGTATAGGACAACACCACCGGGATGTCGATACGGCGATATGCATTGAGGGATTGTTTCAGGTACTGTCCCTTGTACGTAACCGACGTGGTGTCCATCACCTGCACCACATTCCCCGAGGGCCCGACCACGCTGCGGGTCGTGACCTGGAATACGGTTTTGGTATACGACGGATTGAAGTAATGCAGATGTTCGTTGATCTGGGCGTAGTGAACACCGGTTTGAAACCGCCACCGGTCTGTCCAGAGGGGCAGGTCGAGCCGGAGACCCACGCTAAAACTGGGGTAGCTCATCTCCATGCTTTTGGCCTGTTGCACATAAGAGGCATAGGCCGGACTGGAAGCGGTGATATAGTGGTTCACATGATCCGCACCGGCGTAGCATTCGATATAGGTATGCCGGCGTTCGCGCAGGTGGACGAGCGGGGCGGTGGCCAGGGAGGCCGTCGTTTGTTTCGGCGCCAGGGCACCGGTCCGGAAGGGGATCGAGAGGTCTTCGCCCTTACCGGAGAGGGTGAGCGACCCCTGCCTGGTTTGCGGCTGCAGGCTTGCAGCCGGGTCCGCTTCCAGTGGCCGGTTTGCGGCCGCGTCCGTTTCCGCGGACTGCCGCGTTTCCAACGTGGGGCCGGGGAACGTCGCCGCGGAGACGCCCGAGGCCAGGGAAACTGCTGTAAGCGGTTCCGCCTGCGAAGCGACGTTGGCATCTGGTGGCGGTGTTACCGCTGGGGCGGCGACACCGGTCCGGGAGGCATCCGCAATGCCCGTACCTGCTGCGCTGCGGCCGCTCGCCGCGACGTCTGCGCCGCGGGCACCCACCGCGGCATTCTTACCCGCTTCTCCCCCCCTCGGGGCGGAAGCGTGGAACCCCCAGTAGGCAATCCCACCGGTGGTCAGCAATAAAAGGAGGAGGACAAGAAAGTATTTGTTGCGGTCGACCACGATGTAGTAGAGGCTACCCCTGCGGATGGCATCCCACAGATGATCCGGGGTACGTGCCTCCGCATGTCGGAGTTTGTCACGCACCCAGGCATCGAAAAAAGGGTCGTTATGACTCATACAGCAACCGTAGTTTTATGCAAAGACGTTACCGCTTGTTGCAACATCCTTCTGGCTTTCACCAATTGCGAACGGGAGGTGCTGTCCTTGATGTTCAGCATTCCCGCGATTTCCTCATGACTGTAACCTTCGATCACGTGCAGGTTGAAGACCAGGCGGTACCCTTCCGGCAATTGCCGGATCAGGTGCAGCAGGTCGGCTTCTCCCAGCAGGCTATACACATAGGGCTCGATACCAGGTACCTGGGGCATGTCCGGTTGGAGCTCGTCGAACCGGATCCGTTTGCGCTGGCAGTACTTGAGGGCCGTATTGACCATCACCTTCCGGACCCACCCCTCAAAGGAGCCCTCGTATTTGAACTGCCCGATATGCCGGAAGACCTTGATGAACCCGTTTTGCAAAATATCCTCCGCCTCCATATGGTCCGAGGCATACCGAAGACATACCATCAACATTTTACCCGCGTATCGTTCAAACAACATACGCTGGCAACGGACATCGCCTTCGATGCAACCTTGGATGACCTGGTGTTCGCTCAAGTGATTAACACTACTGAGCTCTAAATCTACGAAATTCCTTTGAGAAATTCGGACCGGATGGTGTCCACCACGGTGTGCAGATCCCGGGTGTTTTCGAAGACGGCCAGTTGCCGGTCCGCGCCCGTGCCGCGTTCCATGATTTTTTGGACGTATTGGATGGCCGGACGGCTACCCAGGTGATCGACGACATCGTCGACGAAATCCAGTAATTCGTAGAGCAAAACCCTTGTATTGACCTCGGCTTCCTTCCCAAAATCGATCAGGTTGCCGTCGATCCCATAACGGCTTGCCCGCCATTTGTTTTCGTTTACCAACGCCCGGGGGTAGATGATAAAGTTGAGGTTTTGCGTCCGCAGCTTATACAATTTAGCACAAATCGCCTGGATAAGGGCGGCCAGGGCGATGGTCTCGTCCACGGTCATGGGGACGTCGCAGATCCGGAATTCCACGGTGTTGAAATAGGGGTGCACCCGCAGGTCCCACCAGATCTTTTTGGCGTTGTCGATACAATTGGTCTTGACCAGGAGCTTGACATAGTTGTCATAAGCCTCGATGCTGTCGAAATATTCCGGGATTCCGGTCCGCGGAAATTTGTCGAAAACTTTGGTCCTGAATGATTTATAGCCTGTCTGACGGCCCTCCCAAAAGGGGGAGTTGGTGCTTAGGGCGTAGATATGGGGGAGAAAATAACTGGCGGAATTGGCAATGTGCAAGGCCATTTCCCGGCTTTCCATTCCGACATGGACGTGGAGGCCAAAAATAAGGTTGCTCCTGGCGGCCTCCTGCATCTCGTTCACGATCTCGCTGTAGCGGGGGTGGTCGGTGATCAGTTGGGTCTGCCAGTGGCTGAAGGGATGGGTCCCGGCGGCCCCGATGGCAAATCCCTGGTCTCCGGCGATCTGGTGGATGGTTTTGCGCAGGGCGCTCACGTCCTTGTAGGCTTCTTCGATGTCCTTACAGATCGATGTCCCCACCTCCACCACGGCCTGGTGCATCTCCGCCTTCACCTTGTCGGCGATCTTTTTCTGGGCTTCCTGTACGATCTTCTGATCATGGCTGGTCAGCTCCAGGGAGCGGGGATCCAGGACCATGTATTCTTCTTCCACACCCAGGGTGAAAAGCTGATAATTGATTGCCGACATTGCAAGCGGAATATTAATGGAAGATAAGCAAATTACGGCACCAACGGCAGCCCCGCCGCCCCCGTGCGGATATACTCCCCCCAGGTCAGGTTGTCCATCCCCTCGCGGCACGCGAGCGCCCGCTCGATGGCGTACCGCGCCGACGTTTCCACCACCCACTCGAAATTCTCCGCTCCCACGCTCCGGGCGTCCGCATCGGGCGCGGGATTGGCAAAGTCGATGGCGTAGGGCACCCCGTCCCGGACGGCGAGCTCGACGGTGTTGAAGTCGTACCCCAGGTAACGGTTGAGACGCAGGACGATGCCTTCCATCTGGGCGAGGCGTTCGGGACCCGGCCGGAAAGAACTTTCATACCGGAGGTGGGCCGGGTTCCGGGGCTCGTAGGGCATGATGCGCACGTACTTGCCGCCGATACAGTAGCAGCGATAGTATTCTTCGAAAACGATCTCTTCCTGGAGCAACATGACGAGTTGCTCCGTTTCCTGGTGGTGGCGGAAAAATGCCTCTTTGTTTTCCAGCCGGTAGACGTTTTTCCAGCCGCCACCCGCAAAGGGTTTCATATAGGCCGGGAAACCGACATAGCCAAAGATGCCTTCCCAGTCGAGGGGATAGGTAAGGTTGGAAAAAGATTGGTCGGAGGTATCGGTGGGCAACGCCCGGGACGGCAGGATGACGGTCCGGGGTACCGGCACGCCGATACGGGTCGCGAGGCAGTTGTTGAAGAATTTTTCGTCGGCGCTTGTCCAGAAAGGATTATTGATCACGGCCGTGCCGGCCAGGGCTGCATTTTTGAGAAAGGCCCGGTAAAAGGGGACGTCGTGGGAAATGCGGTCGATGATGACGGCGTAGCCGGGACCCTCTCCCTGGATGACTTTGTCGATCCGGACGGGTTCGGCGACGATACCCTTGTGACCAAGGGCGTTGATCCTGTCGATGACGGCGCCGGGGAAGGAGCGCTCCTGGCCGAAGAGGAGTCCGATCTTCTTCATACGTGTGATTTTTTGTGCGCGGGCCGCGGGGGCGGCCAGAAAAACTAATAGCTGGGCAACAACAGCGACAGATACTGCGGAAACATCTGCCGCCACAACGGCCAGTCGTGGACCGCGTGGGCGCGGACGTCCAGCCAGTGGGAGATGTTTTTGTCCCCGAGGAGACGGCTCAGGGTACGGTTGTCCTCCAGGCTGACGTCTTGTTCGCCACAGCCCAGCACGATGCCCATCCTCCAAAGGTGAGGGTCGTTGTCTCCCTTGATATAGTCCATCGGGTTGTTGAAATAGACGTTGTCGTCCTGACCGTCGGGGGCAAACCGCGAAATGTCGAAAATACCGCTCATGCTGAAGACGTAGCTCACGGTTTCCGGATGACGGAAGGCGAAATTGACCGCGTGGTAGCCGCCGAAGCTGCAACCCGCGGTGGCGATGCGTTGCACGCCTGTCTCCTGTTGGGCGGGCAGGACGATTTCCTCCAGGACCATGCGGTCGTAACAGGTTTGGTTATAGGCCCGGGCGGAGGCGGGGATGTCCTTATTGTACCAACTGAGGTGGTCGATGCTGTCGGGGCAATAGATCCGAACCTTGCCCTCATCAACAAACCAGCGGGCGGCTTCCAGCATACCTTCATCCTTGTTTTGATAGTAACGGCCCTGGGAAGTGGGGAAAAGAACCAGGGGCATTCCGCCATGGCCGAATACCAGCATATTGCATTCCTGGTTTAGGTGTGGAGAGTGCCATTTGCGGTATTCTTCCTTCATAGACCTCGAATATACGTACATTTGGGTTATGAGGATCATCGCCACGGCGGACCGCGTGGTGCATTTGGAAAAGTTGGAATTCGCGTCCGCCTTTTTGAGGAGACATGTCCGTTTGGATACATACTTGCCCGACCCTGTGGAAGACCCGTCAGACCTCCGGCTCCTGTTGTTCAACGACGGGCAGGACGTCGGCGGAATGGGGCTCCCGGTGCTTTTGGAACAACTACAGGGGCCGCCCGTCCTGTGTGTGGGGATCCACGCAGGCAAGGACCGTCTGAGCGAATACGGTACCGCCGCACGCGCGGACTACAAGGGGAGGGGCTCCAAGGCATTTTTATATACCCACTTTATCGTCCAGGAACTGCTCCCGTTTCTGGAGAAAACCTACCGGGTCACTTTTGCCGAACGTGCTTTTGCCGGTTTTTCACTGGGCGGTTTGTCCGCCATGGATATCGTGTGGAACCATCCGCACCTGTTCCGGACCGCGGGTGTTTTTTCGGGTTCGTTCTGGTGGCGGTTTAAAGGATATGACGACGGCTATAGCGAAGAAACCGACCGGATCATGCACGCGCAGGTCCGGAGCGGGAGGGGCGGGAGCCCGGAGCAACGCTTCTTTTTTGAATGCGGTACCGCCGATGAGACCGCGGACCGCAACCATAACGGGGTGATCGATGTCATTGACGACACCCTCGACCTCATCGGGGACATGGAAGAAAGCGGTATCCCGCGCACGAACATTCATTACCTGGAAGTACCTGGGGGGAAGCACGACAAGGACACCTGGGCGGCTGCCCTTCCGGAATTTCTGGAGTGGGGGTGGGGCCGCTAGGCGCCAACCCGCGGCGCTTACGCCGAGTTCCTCCCCGCGTTGATAATCCCGAACGAACAGCGAATAATCAATTTCTCGAACTCTTCTTTTAACGCCGACGGCGCCTTCCCTTCCTCCATCCCGCGGATGCGCGCCATCGCATACTGCTGGATGGTGGTCAGCGGGAGGACGATGCGCTCACGCATTTGAATGGACAATTGCTCGACCGGGTAGTCGGCCATGAGCTCCTGTTTGCCCGACAGCTTGAAGACATAGCTGCGCGTCCGCTCGTATTCCTCGTAGACCTTGTTCCAGACTTCACCGTAATGGGGATCGCCGGACAGGTAGGCGGTGAGGGGGAAATAAGACTTGAGCATCGCCATCTCGCAGTTGTCGATCAGGGTCTTGAAAAAGGAGGAATGTTGGTAGAGGTTGCGGATCTCACTCCATTTACCGGCTTTTTCCAGGGCCTCCAGGGCGTATCCGACGCCATAGTACCCAGTGACGTTTTGCTTCATCTGGCTCCAGCTGGCGACAAACGGAATGGCCCGAAGGTCGCTGAGGCTGAGGCGCTTGCCACCGGACCGTTTGGCCGGACGGCTGCCGATATTGGTCTCGCTGTACCAGCGCAGGGGGCTGGCGTGCGACAGGTAGTCCAGGAAGGATGGGTGCTCCTTTAGCGCGATATAAGCCTTGTACCCTTCGGACGCCAGCTGCTGGAGCAGGGCTTCCTCTTCTTTGGTGAGGGTACCCTCGCGGGGATGGAGGAGGTCGTTATAGATACCGGCGTGGAGGAGCTGCTCCAGGTTGAACTGGGCGGAATCGACCGTACCGAAGTTGGAGCTGACGGTCTGGCCCTGTATGGTCAGTTGTATTTCCTTGTTGGAGATGTTTTTCCCCATGGAAGCATAGAACTTGTGGGTCTTGCCGCCGCCCCGGGCGGGAGGGCCGCCGCGTCCGTCAAAGAAAAGAACCTCGATGCCGTATTGACGGGAAAGCGCGGTGAGCGCCTCCTTGGCTTTATAGATGCTCCAGTTCGCCATGAGGTAGCCGCCGTCCTTGGTGCCGTCGGAAAAGCCCAGCATGATCGTCTGCCGCTGACCCCGGAAACGGAGGTGACGGCTGTATGCGGGGTGTTTGTATAAGGTCTCCATGACTTCCGATGCGTGGGCGAGGTCGTCTATGGTCTCGAACAAAGGCACGATGTCTACGGGCAGGGCCTGGGTGTTCCAGCCGCACAGGGCAAAAAGGCCATAGACGGCCATGACGTCCAGGACGCCGGTGCACTGGCTGATGACATAACGGGAACAGCCCGCCTCTCCGTTTTTCCGCTGGATGGTGCGGATGGCGTGGATGGTCTCCAGGGTATCCTTGATGATCCCTTCGTATTTCTCGGGGTGGGCCTGCGCGTGGACGGAGGAGAGGACCTCGATCCGGGCTTCGGGGGCGAGGCTGTCAAAGTCTTTGGGCAACCCGTCACCCGCCGCGGCGATGGCCGACAACACCTTATGGTGTATGCTGTTGTCCTGGCGTATATCGAGGGCGGCAAAATAAAATCCAAAGATGGTCACCTTGCTGATGAGCTGGTCGACCAGCGACAGGAACAACCCGTTGTGCTGGTGGATGAGGATGCTGCGGACCTCGTCCAGCGTCTGGAGCACTTCTTCCGGGGTCAGGCTGGAAGGCTTGTCGGGTTGGAAGATGGGATCGTAGAATTTCTTTTCCAAATCATTCAACAGGACATCGACCCCTTTAAAGGTCAGCCGGCGCTTGAGCTTCCGGACCTCCAGGTAATAATTTTTGAGGGCGCTGGTGCGCAGGGCCTCGGCCACCCGGTGGGTGGTGTCGGAGGTGACAAAAGGATTGCCGTCCCGGTCGCCCCCCGGCCAGAAGCCAAGCTGGATCACGGGATGCTTGGCGGTAATGGCCTCGGGGAAGTTGTTCTTCAGCGTGGTCACGATATTCCCCGCGGCGGTATAGAAGACGTTGACGAGGTACCAGATCAGGCTGACGGCCTCGTCATAAGGCGTGGGCTTTTGTTTTTTAAAGAAGGGCGTTTTGCCCAATTGTTGCAGGTAGAGGTTGATGTTGCTGACATCGTCCGCGGCAATCGCCTTGCCTAAGTCATTGATGATGCCTAAAACGGAGCCGGGGTAGAACTGGGTAGGGTGGGCGGTCAGGACGATGCGCACGGCGAAATCCTGGAGCATGTCCGCGAGACCTTTTTCGCGGGTGGCCTGCTCGACTTCGGTGAGCAGGTGTTTGAGGGTGCCGGGTCCGTTAAGGTCATTGACTTTACGGAACGCGCTGTCCTCCAGCGAGTCGAAAAGAACGACCTGGCGCTCCGTGTATTGAATAAAACGGAACAAAAGGTCGATGCGTTCCCGGTCGCTTGCGTAACCGGTATGTTGTTGAAAAAATTGTTCGATGATATCGACCGGGCTGAGTTTTTTCTTATATCCTTCTTCGCAATTCGTCAATAAAAGGGAAAGAAGAATGCCAGTCTTTTCAATGCGATGAAACGGGAGGGAAGTAAAAAGGCTGTTGTAGAGTTGAAATTTGAGCGCTACCTGGTTCTTGAATTCCTGCAGGCTCTGTGCACCAGAGATGTCCATGGGCATAAAATTAGGAAAATAAAATTTTGTGCATAGAATTGGTGGAGAATTAATTTTTTGACTACCTTGTGCCCGCAAGTATATGATACTTCGGCACTTTCATATCACCCCTTCTTCTTCCGGCAGCACCTGCTGCTGTACCTCCTCCATTATTACCACCACCACCATTACAACCCTGTAAAGGGTTGTACGGTACCATATCATCCATCGGGCCCCCGGGCTGCCTGCCAAACCCCGGAACATTTGCGCCATCCCAGAGATTTTTATTGTTTATCATTTACATTCTTATATGCAAGTTTTGAAATTCGGAGGGTCTTCCGTAGCCACCGCCGAAAACATGGAAAAGGTGATCGCTATTCTGCTCGCTGCCTCAGGGTCGGGCACAACTGCCGTGGTGTTGTCGGCGATGGGCGGAGTCACCGACGCGTTGATCTCTTCGGGTAAGCTGGCCGCGGCGGGGAGCGAACAATACAAACAGTTGTTACAAACGATCGAGACCCGTCACCTGGACGCGGTCCGGTCGCTCATACCGGTCGCCCGCCAAAGCGCGCTGCTGAGCTGGGTGAAACAACGCTGCAATGAAATGGAAAGCCTTTGCGAAGGCGTTTTCCTGCTGGGGGAACTGTCGCCCCGGACCCTGGACCGGCTGGTCAGCTACGGGGAGTGGCTGAGCAGCTTTATCGTCTCGGGCGCCTTGCAGTCGAGGGAAGTGCCGCACGTCTGGGCGGACAGCCGTCAGTTGATCCGTACGGATTCCTCCTTTGGGAACGCCAAGGTAGACATGACCGCGACCCGGGAGCTGATGAACGCTTACGTGAAGGAATATCCCGCCCCCCTGTATATCCTGCCCGGGTTTGTCGCCAGCGATGCCCGCCAGGTGACGACCACGCTGGGCAGGGGCGGGTCCGATTATACCGCGGCCCTGGTGGCCGCTTCCCTCCAGGCGGATGTCCTGGAAATATGGACGGATGTCAGCGGGATGATGACGGCGGACCCCCGCTGGGTGTCCCACGCCCGCGTCATCGACCGTATCTCTTACCAGGAAGCCATGGAGCTCTCTCACTTCGGTGCCAAGGTGGTCTATCCCCCGACGATCCAGCCCGTGATGGATTCGGGTATACCGGTTTGGATCAAAAATACTTTTGCGCCAAAAGATCCCGGTACGCTGATCGAGCATGAGGTGAACGAAGACCGGAAGGGACCCGTCCGCGGGATCAGCAGCATCAACGACATGGCCCTCCTCAGCCTTGAAGGCAGCGGGATGGTCGGCGTGCCGGGCGTGGCCAGCCGGCTTTTCCAGGCACTTGCGGCACAGTCGATCAACGTCATCCTGATCACCCAGGGCTCGTCGGAATTCTCCATCTGCGTGGGCGTGGCCGGTGCCGACGCCGAAAACGCGCGCGAAGCGGTGAACGCCGCTTTCTCCTATGAGATCGGCAAGGGCGCGATCCAGCCGGTCCGTCTGGAGACACACCTCGCAGTGGTGGCCCTGGTGGGGGACAACATGAAAAGCCACCCGGGGATCAGCGGCCGTATGTTCGGCGCGCTGGGCCGCAACGGGGTCAATGTCCGGGCCATCGCCCAGGGCGCCTCGGAGAAAAACATCTCCTCCGTGGTGGCGTCTGAGGACGTGAAAAAAGCCGTGAACGTCCTACACGAAGCCTTTTTTGAAACCGCGTATAAGCAACTGAACCTCTATATCGTCGGGTTGGGGAACGTGGGCTCGAAGCTCATGGAACAGCTCAAACAACAACAATACTATCTCCTCAAACACGTCCGTCTCCAGCTTCGTGTGATCGGGATCGCCAACAGCCGCCAGATGGCGCTCAACGAACAGGGGATCGACCTGGGGAACTGGCAGCAGGCCCTCCAGGAAGGCGCGCCCATGGACCTCGATGCCTTTGTGGAAGAAGCCAGGCGGCACAACCTCCGCAATTCGGTCTTTGTGGACAATACAGCCAGCGAACGCGTGGCGTTGGTATACGACCGCCTGCTCACCCGGAGCATCGCGGTGGTCGCCTGCAACAAGATTGCCTGTTCGTCCAAATATCCCGTGTATCAACGCCTCAAGTTCCTGGCGCGGGACTACAATACCAACTTCTTTTTCGAGACCAATGTCGGTGCCGGGTTGCCCGTCATCGGCCCCCTCAGTGACATGGTCCGGAGCGGGGACCGGGTGGACCGGATCGACGCGGTCCTGAGCGGTACGCTCAATTTCGTCTTTAACAATTATGACGCCACCCGTCCTTTTGCAGAAGTGGTCCGCCAGGCCCAGGAGGAAGGATACACCGAACCCGATCCGCGCCTGGATTTGGGGGGGACGGACGTGATGCGCAAGATCCTCATCCTCGCCCGGGAATGCGGGGCGGAGATGGATATGGAAGACATCACCAACAACAGCTTTATGCCCGAGTCTTGCATGAAGGGCAGCGTGGAGGATTTTTACAAAGAGCTGGCGCGGCACGAAGCACACTTCGCCGGTTTGTACCAAAAGGCGAAGGACAACGGACGGATCCTTAAATTCGTAGCCTCCTTTTCGGAGGGCAAGGCCCAGGTCGGTCTCCAGGAAGTATCCCCGGAACACGGGTTTTACCACCTCTATGGAAAGGACAACGTCGTCCAGTTTTATACCAAGCGTTATCCCCAGCAACCCCTCATGGTCAAAGGAGCGGGCGCAGGGGCGGACGTGACGGCCTCGGGCGTATTTGCGGACATTATCCGGGCCGCGCGGGTTTAGCCGCCCTCGCGGGCCTCACCTCGAAAGATCGATTATATGAACCAAGATATTAGCGACTGTAAAACCATCCGGGTACATGCACCCGCCACCGTAGCCAATATGGTTTGCGGCTTTGATGTACTCGGATTTTGCCTGGATGAACCTTATGACGTGATGACGCTGACCCTGCTGGAAGGTACTTCCGACATCCGCATCCGTCACGTAGACGACCACGACCTGCCCACCGAACCCTCGTTAAATGTAGCGGGTGCCGCCCTGATCGCCTTGCAGGAAGAACTGGAGACCCCCGTAGGCTTTGAAGTGGTGATCGACAAGCGGATCAAACCCGGGAGCGGCGTGGGTTCCAGCGCTGCAAGCGCCGCCGGGGCGGTGGTCGCCGCCAACCATTTGCTGGGCGGGCGCTTCGACCCCACGACGCTCGTGCGCTTTGCGATGTGTGGGGAAAAAGTAGCGTCCGGTGTCAAACACGCCGACAATATCGCCCCTTGCATATACGGAGGCGTGACATTGATCAGGGCCGTTTTCCCCCTGGATATAGTACCGCTGCCCGCACCCTCGCTGTTTGCGTCCGTGGTCCATCCACAGATCGAGGTGCGGACGTCAGACGCCCGGCAGATCCTCATGCAAAAGGTATTCCTCAAGGACGCCATCAAACAATGGGGGAACATTGCCGGTCTGGTGGCGGGTATCCTCAAAGGGGACAAAGCCCTCATCAGCCGTTCCCTGGAAGACGTCCTGATCGAACCGGTCCGCAAGATCCTTATCCCCGGTTTCGACCTCGTCAAAGAGCGCAGCCTTGCGGCCGGTGCCCTGGGCGGCGGGATTTCGGGTTCGGGTCCGTCCATCTTTATGCTCAGCGCCGACCGGGCAACGGCCGACGCCGTGGCCGGCGCCATGGCAGACGTGTACCGGTCCATGGGTATCGATCATCATACATACGTAGGCCCCATTGCCAAAGGGGGCGTACGCATTGTGGCATAACCGCGCCCCAAAAGGACGCCCAACTTTTTGACTCGCATGTATTATTATAGCTTAGAACACCGTTCCCCGGAAGTGGATTTCCGGACGGCGACAGTCCTGGGACAGGCCCCGGACAAAGGATTATATTTCCCTGAACGCATTCCCCGTCTTGCCCCCGAATTTGTGGACGCGTTACCCGCACATTCCCTTCCGGAACTCGCCGCTGCGGTCCTCGGTCCACTGACCGAAGGGTCGCTTCCCGAGCCCATTTTGCGGAGCATTGTTACGGACGCCCTTTCTTTTGACATACCCCTCGTGCCCCTGTCCGAAGATCTGCACGTACTTGAACTTTTTCATGGACCCACCCTGGCCTTCAAGGACGTCGGGGCCCGGTTTATGAGCCGGTGCTTAGGTTATTTTTCCGGCGAACCGGTAACCGTCCTCGTTGCGACATCCGGTGATACCGGTGGCGCCGTCGCCAGCGGTTTTGACGGCGTCAAAGGCGTAAAGGTGGTCATCCTTTATCCCAAAGGCAAAGTAAGTCCGGTCCAGGAACTACAGCTCACCACCTGCGGCGAAAACGTCACGGCATTGGAAGTGGACGGGACCTTTGACGACTGCCAGCGGATGGTCAAGGAAGCCTTTGCCGACCGGTCGCTGACGGGGCTTACCTCCGCCAATTCGATCAATGTCGCCCGCTGGCTGCCGCAGCAGGTCTATTACTGGTGGGCCTACCGCCAGTGGGACCACGCGGAGCCTCCTGTTTTCGTAGTGCCCAGCGGGAACTTCGGGAATATCTGTGCCGGTCTCCTGGCTTTCCATGAGGGGATGCCGGCCAGTCATTTCCTGGCGGCCTGTAACGCCAACGACACCGTGCCCCGGTTTATGCAAACCGGGACCATGGACCCGCACCCGGCCGTAGCCACCCTGTCCAATGCCATGGACGTGGCCGTGCCCAGCAACTTCGGGCGCATCCTGGAGCTGTTCGAACGCAGGGGCATGCCCCTGGGGGGCAAGGTATCCAGCCTGAGCGTAGGGGATGAAGCGACCATCGAGTCCATCCGGGAACTCTACCGGGTCTACGGATACGTCGCCGACCCGCATACCGCCGTGGGCTACGACGCCTGGAAAACCTACCGGAAGACCCATCCCGGCGCCAAAGGCATTCTGTTGTCCACCGCCCACCCGGTCAAGTTCGCCCCCACCATCGAAAGCGCCCTCGGTATACAGCTCGACCTGCCGGAATCGGTCAAGGCGCTGTATGAAAAGCCGGCCCGGAAGGTTGCCATGGGGACCGATTTTGCCGAACTGAAAGCATTCCTCCTGGGAGCGGGGTAAAAATAAAGGCACCGCGGGACGTGCCAGGTAAATTTAATATTTTCGTGCGCAAGGACAGGCCTATGCACGACATCGAACCTTTTTATAACTGGCGCCACCTCTATACCGCGGAAGAGGACGAGCTGTCTCCTTTTTTCGGGAGGGAATACAGCGAATTTGAATTCACCCAGACGGTGTACAACTATTTTATTCACCCCCAATGGGATGAATTCGGATCGCGTACGCTCTACATGAAGATCCTCTATGCCGACTACAGCATGGGTTTCGTCATCATCGAGCTCATCGGCGAATGGAACGACGCCATCGAGAACGACATCATGATGATGCGACGAGAGGTCACCGACCTCCTGTTCGACGCCGGTATCCGTAAGTTCATCCTCATCGCCGACAACGTCCTCAACTTCCATTCCAGCGACGACGCCTACTACGAAGAATGGTACGAACAGGTCCGGGACGAAAACGGCTGGATCGTCATCCTCAACATGCCCGAGCACACCCAGCAAGACTTCCGAAAGGCCCACCTGACCAATTACGTAGAATTGCTCGACTACCCCAACTGGCGGACGCTGCAACCCCAGCACCTCTACCAGGCCATCGACAATTTTATGTTGCGGAGGGTGGGGGATTGACGTTACATCCGCGCCGGCGCGGGCACTCCTTAGGGAAAATCAACTGTATATGAAGAATATCCTCCTGGCGCTTCTGCTTGGGTGCTTCGTGGGCGCCGCCGCCGCGCCGTCCGCCGCCCGCTTCGCGGCATCCCCACTGGATTCCACGCTGCCCGTCCGGGGCCTGGCCATCGCCGCCCCCCGGCCATCCGGCCTCGACTCCTTCCTGGTCTTTATCCGCCAGGAGCTCGCCCCCCGGCACGTGAATACCCTCATCCTGAGGGTCGACTATCACTATACCTTCCAAAGCCACCCCGAGCTCATCGACAGTTTCGCCCTGACGCGCAGCGACGCCGCCAGGATCGTGGCGGTCTGCAAAGAGACCGGTATCCGGATCATTCCGCAGATCAATATGTTAGGACACCAGTCGGACCGGAACCACCTCGGCAGGCTGCTCCAGGCCTACCCCGCCTTTGACGAAACACCGGAGGTAAAGATGCCGGCGGTGTATGTCTGGCCGAACCCCGATAAACTGTACTGCAAAAGCTATTGCCCCCTGCACCCGGACCTGCACAGGGTCTTGTTCGACGTCATCGACGAGATCTGCGACGCCTTTGACGCCGACGCTTTCCACGCCGGCATGGACGAGGTCTTTTACCTCGGAGAGCCCACCTGCCCCCGTTGCGCGGGCCGGGACAAGGCGGAGCTTTTTGCCGATGAGGTCCGCCGCCTGCACGACCACCTCGCCTCCAAGGGCCGCTCCCTCTGGATCTGGGGAGACCGTCTCCTCGACGGGAAAACCACCGGTCTGGGGGAGTGGGAAGCCAGCTACAACAACACCTCCCGGGCCGTGGACCTTATCCCCCGGGACGTCACGATCTGCGACTGGCACTATGACCGGGCCGACTATACGGCGCCCTATTTCGCGGTCAAGGGGCTGCGCGTCATCACCTGCCCCTGGCGCAAACCCAGCCTCGCGGTGCTCCAGGTAGAGGACATGATGCGCTTCCGCGCCCAGTCCTCACCCGAGATGCGGGAGCGCTTCCTCGGGGTGATCGAGACGGTGTGGTCGCCGACTGCCCAGTTTCTCGCGGGGTATTACGGGGAGCCGTTGCCGCCGCCTCCTCCCGGGGCGCGAGTACCCGAGCCGGGGGAAACACCCTGGAATACCTTCCGCGCGATGTTCGATAGCGTACCGGCGATGACGGTCGTAGCGGCGCCGTTTGCGGCCGCGCCTCTCGCCGCCTGGCCCCTCCGCTCCATCTCCCCCACAGACACCGACCTCTCCGACCTCGCCCCCCTCGGCCGCGCCATCGGCGACGCGCGGATCGTGCTCCTGGGCGAGCAGACCCACGGCGAGGGCTCTACCTTCGAGGCCAAGACCCGGCTCATACGTTACCTGCACGAGCGCCTGGGCTTTGACGTCCTGGCGTTCGAAAGCGGCATGTACGACTGTGCGCGCATCGAGGAGAACGTGCAAAAAGGCGGAATGCTTCCACAGGAAGTACTGGGCAGCCTATTCTATATGTATGCCACGAGTTACCAGACCCGCGACCTCTTCGCCTATGTCCAATCCCACCGGCTGACGCTGACGGGTTTTGACAGTCAGCATACCGGGGAAAAAGCAAAAACCGCCCTTTTCCCCGACTTCGAACGCTTTCTCCGGGCACACTACCCGAAACTGGTGGATGCTTCGTGGCCGGTTTTTGCACGGGTGAGCCTTGCGGTGTTCGCCTCTGCGGCGTACAAACCGGACCCGGCGGATCAACAGACGTTCCTGGCCGAGGTGGCGCGGCTGAAAAAAGCGCTCCCTTCGGGGGGCACACGCGCAAAGGGCACCGCCCCGGCCGCCGCCGCCCCGGACCTCACCGACACCCCCGGCTTCTGGTACCAGGTCACCGCCAGCATCGAATCCCAGGCCCTGCGCTATTGGGGCCTGGCAAAAGGAGACCCCAACAGCGTCCGGGACGCGCAGATGGCCCAAAACCTGATCTGGCTCGCGGACTATGCTTACCCTCAGAAAAAAATCATCGTCTGGGCACACAATGTGCACATCGCAAAGGGGCTCGAAACTTTTGGGAACACAACGTTCCGGCCGATGGGGGAGACCGTGAAAGAACATTTCGGCAAACAGTCGTACGCCATCGGGTTTACCGGGGCGGCGGGCGAGTATATGGATTATACCAATAGTGACATCGTAAACGTACCCAAAAGATCAACGGGCAGCATCGAAAACGCGCTCAGCGGATACAAATATGCCTTCGCAGCAGCCCCCGGGGAAAAACGGCCGGGCGCCCTGGCGGATTATGGAGAGGCCACAGGGGCGTGGGCGGACGTTTTTGACGGACTCATATTTATACACACCGTATTCCCGGTCAAACGTTTCCAGTAATTTTTTTTTGTCTCGCAACCCTTCCGATTGTAGGTTTGTAAAAAATTTGTCAAAATAATCCTCCTGCTATGACCTGGAAACAGTTCTTCACCTCTTCGATCGGGAAAAAATTAGTCATGGCCTTCACCGGTTTGTTTTTGATCCTGTTCCTCGTTGTCCACGTCACCATCAATTCCATGATTTTCCTCAATGACGGGGGCGCCGAGTTTAACGTGGTGGCCCACTTCATGTCGCACAATATCATCGTCCGCCTACTGGAAGTCGGTCTTTTCGCCGGTCTTATCCTGCACATCGTCCAGGCCTGGTTTGTTTCCCAGGAGAATAACTCCCGCCGCGGGGTACAATACGCCGTATCCGCTGCCCGAACGAACAGCACCTGGTACAGCCGTTCCATGGGTATCTTGGGCTCCATCGTCCTGATTTTCCTGGTCATCCACCTGGCGAACTTCTGGGCCCCCGCCCGGGCGAACATCTACCTGCACGGGGATGCGCCCACCGATGCCTTTGCCGATATGAAGGAGGTTTTCAGCCAGTGGTATTATGTGGTGATCTACCTGTTGGGTGTCTTTGGTCTTTTTTGGCACCTGTTCCATGGCTTCCAGAGCGCTTTCCAGACGCTGGGCGTCCGCACGGGCCGGTACAAACCCCTGATCGTCGGCACCGGGTATGCCTACACGTTTATCGTGTGTATCCTTTTTGCCCTGATGCCTATCCTCATGTACACTCAAGTGATCCAATAAAGAACGTATATGCTGAACTCAAAGATCCCTGCCGGTCCCTTACAAGACAAGTGGAAGAGTTATAAGAATACGGTAAAGCTGGTCAACCCGGCCAACAAACGCCACCTCGAAATCATCGTGGTGGGCTCCGGTCTGGCCGGCGCCTCGGCAGCCGCCTCCCTGGGGGAAATGGGCTACAAGGTCAAGTGTTTTTGCTTCCAGGATTCGCCCCGCCGCGCCCACTCTATCGCGGCCCAGGGGGGGATCAACGCCGCCAAAAACTACCAGAACGACGGGGACTCGGTCTACCGCCTGTTTTACGATACGATAAAGGGAGGTGACTACCGTGCCCGTGAAGGGAACGTCTACCGCCTTGCCGAAGTCAGCGCCAGCATTATCGACCAGTGCGTGGCTCAGGGCGTGCCTTTTGCCCGGGAATACGGCGGGTTGCTGAGCAACCGTTCCTTCGGGGGTGTCCAGGTGCAGCGGACCTTCTACGCCGCGGGTCAGACCGGCCAGCAATTGCTCATCGGGGCCTACCAGGCCCTGGAGCGCCAGGTGGCCGAGGGGAATGTCAAGATGTATACCCGTCACGAAATGATGGACGTCGTCAAGATCGACGGCAAGGCCCGGGGGATCATCGCCCGCAACCTCATCACCGGGGAACTGGAACGCTACTTCGGACACGCCGTCCTGTTGTGTACCGGTGGCTACGGGAACGTCTTTTACCTGTCCACGAACGCCATGGGGTCGAACGTCAGCGCCGCCTGGAAGGCCTGCCGCAGCGGCGCCTATTTCGGCAACCCCTGTTATACGCAAATCCACCCGACCTGTATACCCGTGACCGGGGATCACCAGAGCAAGCTCACGCTGATGTCCGAGTCCCTCAGGAACGACGGCCGGATATGGGTGCCCAAGCAAAAAGGGGATACCCGCCCCGCCGCCCAGATCCCGGAAGAAGAGCGCGACTACTACCTGGAAAGACGCTATCCCGCTTTCGGTAACCTGGTTCCCCGGGACGTGGCCTCCAGGGCCGCCAAAGAGCGTTGCGACGCCGGCTTTGGCGTGGGTTCCTCCAAACAGGCGGTCTACCTGGACTATGCCTCCGCCATCGACCGTTACGGCCGTACGGAGTGTAGCAAGCACGGGATCGAAAACCCCAGCGCCGAAGAAATCCGTCATCACGGCACGGCGGTGGTGAAAGAAAAGTACGGCAACCTTTTCGACATGTACGAGAAGATCACCGGCGAAAATCCTTACGAAGTCCCGATGCGGATCTATCCCGCGGTACACTATACGATGGGCGGTCTTTGGGTCGACTACGAGCTTATGACCTCTGTACAGGGTTTATACGCCCTGGGTGAGGCCAACTTCTCCGACCACGGCGCTAACCGCCTTGGCGCCTCCGCGCTGATGCAAGGCCTGGCCGACGGCTATTTCGTCATTCCTTATACCCTCGGGAACTACCTCGCGGACGACATCCGTACCAAAGTGATCCCCACCGACCACCCCGCCTTTGTACAGGCGGAGGCCGAAGTAAAGACGCGGATCGACGCGTTGATGAACATCAAGGGGACCCAAAGCGTGGAAAGCTTTCACAAACGTCTCGGCAAAATCATGTGGGACAAATGCGGCATGGCGCGCAACGCGCAAGGGTTGCAGGAGGCCATCCAGGAAATCCGTGCGCTTCGCGCTTCTTTTTGGAAGGACGTACGTATTCCCGGCGGGATCCAGGAGTTCAACCCCGAGCTTGACAAAGCCGGTCGTGTGGCTGACTTCCTGGAGCTGGGCGAGCTGATGTGCATTGATGCGCTCCACCGTAACGAAAGCTGCGGCGGTCACTTCCGCGAAGAATACCAGACACCCGACGGGGAAGCCCTCCGCCAGGACGACCTGTTCACCTACGCCGCCGCCTGGGAATACAAGGGCGACGGGCAGTTCGAACTGCACAAGGAAGACCTTAATTACGAAGTTGTTCACCCTACCCAGCGGAGCTACAAATAAAAAAGCATTATGGAACATTATACGATGAACCTCACACTCAAGGTGTGGCGCCAGAAGAACAGCAAAGACAAAGGCGGTTTCGAAACCTACCAGGTACCCGGGATTTCCTCCGAGATGTCCTTCCTGGAAATGTTCGACGTACTGAATGAGCGCCTGGTGGCGGAAGGGAAAGAACCGATCGCGTTCGACCACGACTGCCGCGAAGGGATCTGCGGGATGTGCTCGATGCACATCAACGGGAAACCCCACGGCCCCTGGCACGCCACGACCACCTGTCAGCTCCATATGCGGGCCTTCAAGGACGGGGACACCATCGTGGTGGAACCCTGGAGGGCGAAGGCTTTCCCGGTTGTCAGGGACCTCGTCGTAGACCGCGGCGCCTTCGACCGGATCATCCAGGCCGGGGGGTACATCTCCGTCAACACGGGGAATGCCGTGGACGCCAACGCGATCCCCATTGATAAGCAGAAAGCCGACGACGCCTTTGCCGCGGCCGCCTGTATCGGTTGCGGGGCCTGCGTTGCCGCCTGTAAGAATTCTTCGGCCATGCTCTTTGTATCCGCCAAGGTCTCCCACCTGGCGCTCCTGCCCCAGGGCGATCCCGAGCGTAAGAACCGGGTACAGGCCATGGTAGCCCAGATGGACAAGGAAGGCTTTGGCGGGTGTACCAACACCGGCGCCTGTGAGGCCGAGTGTCCGAAGGAGATTTCGCTGGTCAATATCGCGCGCCTGAACAAGGAGTATATGCGCGCCGGGTTTGCAAGCGAATAACTAGTAGATTTCGCCGGAATTGTCTAATTTAGGGTGACCCAAAGCGTCCGCTGTTGCTAAGATTACTCTGCCTCTGGCTTCTTCTGATCTTAGCCGGTGCAAACGTCTCCAGGGCCCAGGTCATACAATCCATATCCTCCAACTGGCGTACCAAGAAGATTCCTGTTCGCCCGGATACGGTGAGCTTGGACTCGATGAGCATTGTACCGGGTACGTTTGTATTGCAGGGGGTGGATACGGGCGCTTACGGATTTAGCGCGGTCAAAAGCCGTCTGTGGTGGAAACACCGCCCGCAGACCGACAGCGTCCAGGTCAGTTACCGGGTTTTCCCTTTCCCCTTTCAACAGCCCCTGTACAAGTACAGGTACGACAGCGTCTCCCGCTTTATGGTCGTGTCTCCCTACTTCCGCCGGCGTTCGGAGGAGGACGGCTCGGTGATGTCCTTTGGCAACATCCAATACAGCGGCAGCTTCGGACGCTCCCTGTCCTTTGGCAACAACCAGGACGCCGTGGTCAATTCGTCCCTCAACCTCCAGATCAGCGGGTATATCGGCGATTCCATCGAGCTGTCCGCCGCCATTACCGACAACAACCTCCCCGTACAACCGGATGGGACGACCACCCAGCTCAACGAATTTGACAAGGTGTATATCCAGTTCCGCAAACACGGCTGGCAGGTGGCCTTAGGCGACATCGATATCCGGCGCAACGAAGGGGCTTATTTCAACTTTTTCAAACGCCTGGAAGGTATTTCGGTGGAGTCTTCCACCCCAGGTAATCACCTGATCGCCAGCGGAGCCATGTCCAAAGGCATCTTTGCCCGCAACGTCTTCGAAGGACAGGAAGGCAACCAGGGGCCATACCGGCTGCAGGGGAACAACAACGAGGCTTATTTCGTCGTCCTGGCCGGGACCGAAAAGGTCTTTATCGACGGGGTCCAGATGCAAAGGGGGGAAGACCAGGACTATGTCATCAATTACAACACGGCGGAGATCACCTTTACCGCCAAACGCATGATCTCCAAAGACCAGCGCATACAGGTGGAGTTTGAATACGCCAACCAGAATTACCTAAACACCCAACTCCTGCTCGGGGACGATATAGACATTAACAAACGGCTGCACCTGAAGGCCAACTACTATTCCAGCACCGACGCCAAAAACAGCCCCCTCAACCAGGTCCTGACAACCGCTCAGAAACAATTCCTGTCACAACTGGGGGACAGCGTTCAAAATGCCTACTATCCCAGCGCCACACTGGACACCTTCAGCGCGTCCGCCGTGATGTACGCGCTAAGGGACAGCACCGTTAGCGGCGTTCATTACGACTCCGTATTTGTTTATTCCACCAACCCGGACTCGGCGGTGTACAGTGTCGGCTTTACCGATATGGGTTTGGGGAACGGCGACTATATCCTCGTCGGCCAGTCCGCCAACGGGAACGTGTACCAATGGACGCCACCCATCAACGGGGCGCATGTCGGCGAATACCAGCCCGTCATCCTCCTGGTCGCGCCCAAAAAGCAACAAGTGGTATCCGTCGGTGCCAGCTACCTGATCGACCCGCATACCACCCTGAGCGGCGACTGGGCCCTCAGCGACTACAACCCGAATACCTTTTCGCATACCCGGGCCGATGAGATCGGCATGGCCGGCAAGGTTGGTCTCACCCGGGAACAAAACCTCAACCCCGACCTCCGCGTTGCCGCCAATGTGTCGATGGAATGGGTCAACCAGCGGTTTACCTCTATCGAACGGTTGCGCAGCCCGGAGTTCTACCGGGACTGGGGGCTGCCCCTGGTCGTCGCATCGGAGAACGAACGGTTGGGCATGGCCGGGATCGGCTTTACCGGCAAAAACGCCGCCATCCGTTACGACGTCCGGTATTTCACCCGGGGCGGTGACTTCTCCGGGGAACAAAATGTGCTCACCCAAAGTTACAAACACGACGGGTGGTCGTGGAACGCCCAACTGGCGCTGACGACCTTCGACAGCGCGTACAACCGGGGCACCTACTGGCGGCCGACCCTGGAGCTCAGCAAAATCCTCACCGACTTCGGCAAGCTCAACCTTGGGGGTAAATACAGCCTGGAAAAGGACGTCATCAACAACCGGCTCGCCGACTCGCTGAACGCACTGAGCTATGCGTTTGATACCTGGCAGGTCTACCTTAAATCCCCCGAAGGCAAAAAACGCTGGGGGCTTTCCTATACCGAGCGGCGTGACCGCTCGCCCTACGGCCGCGACCTCGCGCCCGTCGACCAAAGCCATACCCTTAACGGGTATTGGGAATGGGCCCTCAATATCCACCAGCAGCTCAAACTCAATGCCACCTACCGCGAGCTCGACGTCAACCAGACGAAAGCCACCACGCTTGTACCCGAACACAGCGTCCTGGGTCGGGCCGAATACCTGACCAATGTCTGGAAAGGCGCCCTTACCGGGAACGTCCTGTACGAGTTGGGCGCCGGTCAGGAACAGCAGCGCCAGTACACCTACGTCCAGGTCCCCGCGGGCCAGGGCCAGTACACCTGGATCGACTACAACCACGACGGTATCGCGGAAATCAACGAATTCGTGCCCGCCCAGTTCCAGGACCAGGCTGACTATATAAAGGTCTACCAGCCCACCGGCAACTATGTCAAGGCGGACTATACCCAGCTCAACTACGCGTTTACACTCAATCCGTCGGTGGCCTGGCGGTCGCAGAAAACGCTCTCGAAAATGCAAAAGTTCGTCGGCCGCTTTATGCTCCAGTCCAGCATGCAGGTCAACAAAAAGGTCATATCCAACGACGCCGTGTCCTGGAACCCTTTCTCCGGCAACCCCGCCGACACCTCGTTGCTGAGCCTTGCCGAAGTATTCAGCAACGCCATCTTCTTCAACAAGCTCAGCCCCGTCTGGGGCCTCGACGTTACCCACCTGGTCAATTCCAACAAGGCCTACCTCACCTATGGCGCGCAAAGCCAGCGGCTCCGCGACCTCGGCCTCCGGTTCCGCTGGAACCTCACCCGTGTGTATTCGATCATCGTTGCGAACAAACTTGATGTCAACAGCATGCTGACCCCTGCTTTTGCCAACCAGAACTACCTCATCCATTCCTTCCAGACCGAACCCCAGTTCTCCTACACCCGCGGAACAAAGTACCGGTTTACGCTCGGGTGCCGCTACCTCCAGCAGGAAGACGAGCCCGCCTACGGGGGAGAACACTCCGTGTCCAAGGCTTTGACCTTTGACACCAAATACAACATCGTTTCCAATACCTCCATCACCTCCCATGTCGAAATGAACGACATCACGTTCACCGGAACGGACCAGACGACGACCGTGGCGTATACGATGTTACAGGGGTTGACCACCGGGACCAACTATGTCTGGACCATCGACCTGACGAAAAGGGTGTTGGGAAATATCGAGATAACCGTATCTTACGACGGACGGAAACCGGGTGAGGGGAAAACGATCAATACCGGGCGGGCGTCCGTCCGGGCCATTTTTTAAACCATGAAAAATATAGGCCGCATTTTCTATGGCATATCGATTGCCGTGATGGGGTTGCTGACCATCTGGTATGCCGGTTTCCCCTATATGCTGATCCCCCCGCAATATACCTGTCCTGTGGGTCTCGTGTATGTGTCGGGCGCATTGATGGTGCTGGCAGGGGTAAGTATTGTTTTTTGGAAAAAATATGGCTGGATACCCCTGCTGTTGGGCCTCGCGTTGCTGGCGGTTTTCTGTTTATTCCTTACCGTTTCTCCCCATTACAAGCACTTTGGGGATGGGGAGAATGCCGCAAAGGAGCTGGCATTGGCCGCCGGCGCTTTGGTGATCGCCGGGGGGAAGTGGAGGCGTGTGGGAACCATCCTATTCGCCTTAACGATCATCAGCTTCGCCGTCGATCATTTTCTCTACGCACACGAGGCGGCTGATTATGTTCCCGCATGGATACCCGGTCACGTGTTCTGGTTGTATGTCACCGGCGGGGCGTTGATGGGCTTCGGGCTTGCGATACTCGTGCAATTCAAGACCCGGCTAATGGCGACCCTTTTGGGCGCGATGATCCTGACGTGGTTTGTGATCCTCCATATCCCCAGGGTGATCACCGCCGGACCTGCCGTCATGGATGGCGAAATCGCGAGCGCGTTTCTGGCGTTGGCGTATGGCGGGACCGCTTTCATGATCGTTAGGGAAAGGGAACACGGTGAATCAGGGAAGGGCGTCGGTGAGGGTAATATTCTAAAGGGGCAAAAATGAGCTATCTTTACGTATTCCGAAATAAACTATTTGGTTCATGGCCCAATCACGGAAATCGGTAGCACAAAACGCGAAATTAACCCCGCTTGAAATAACGAATTTCAAGTCAATTAAGCATATAAGACTAGAGACCTCCAGGATAAATATTTTTATTGGAAAACCCAATAGTGGCAAATCCAATCTTTTGGAGGCAATGACATTATTCAATTTTATTGAAAGGGGAACTCCAGATAGACCATCAACTATTAGATATAAATCGTTGAATCAATTATTTTATGACACGGATACGTCCAAAAATGTTACTGTGAAATTTGGCGATGAAGTTGCTAAGTTAATGTTTGATCGGGACTTGAATACATTCATTCAGGCTATTAATCCAAACGAATCGACCGATGCGCAGAATTATAGTCTAAATGAACCGTCCAGTTCAATAGCCTACGAGTTTGAACTATCAGAACATATAGGTCGACCAAAAAAATACAAGGGACAGTTCGCTTCCAAAATGGCAATGCTTAACGCCGATGGAAGCACATTATCAACTGGAAAAGGCGCAATCCATATTGAAAACCCTGTCCGTAAATATGATTTTAAAGATGGTCATTCCTATGGAGAAAACTTCTCACGTTATTTGAAACAGCATGGAGAAAATTTGTATTCTATCGTTAGGGAGAGATCTGAAATCAGAGATTGGATCAAGCCTTTCTTTGATGAATATGGCCTTGATTTTTTAATGGATTTCAATACTAGAACATTTGAGGTTCAAAGAATTGAGAACGGAATCGCCTACAAAATACCATTTGAACTAACTCCAGATACTTTAAGGCGAATGCTTTTTAATATCGCCGCTATTTATTCAAATTCTGGAAGCGTTATCCTTTTTGAAGAGCCGGAAGCACATTCTTTCCCGCCATATATAAAGGAACTTTCTGAGTTAATTAAAGCCGACAAGCACAATACCTATTTTATAACAACACATAGTCCATACTTCTTTAGTAGTATGGTGGAAGATTCAATAACCTACAAAGACATTTGTTTTTTTCAGGTTTATTTTGAAGACTATCAAACCAAAATTAAAAAGTTATCTCAAAAGGAGCTCGATCTCATTTGGGGAAGTGGTGTGGATGTCTTTTTTAATATTGATTCTTCAAGGTGATGGTAAAATACCCGAATCTGATACCGGAATGTAATGTCGATACGGTATTTGTCGAAGCCATTGGTTTTAAAGAACCCAATCATGCGTCAAGTATTGCTGGTGTTCTAGCGATATTAGAAAGGGCACCCACCAAGGAAAATGTAATTGGGTTTATCGACAACGACAAAAAGAAACCGCTGTATTTCAAACAGTTTGAGAGCGTGAAAGAGATGGGGAGTGTGGGTTTCTACAAACATGTCGATAAAAATCGATATCTGGTTGTTGTAAGACCGGCTATGGACAAGTTTTTATTTGATTTGTGTGTTAAATATATCAATAATTGGCCGCAACGCGTACCAAATACGTTCGAGGCCTTCCTTCCATTCACTAAACAGACGGCAGTATTAAAAAATAACGACTTCAAAAACCTCCTGAATACACTTGTTCAAGCAAAACCACCCGAAATCGTGGAGATCAAGGACTTTGTTTTAGAAAGGGGATTTCGCCCGACACGGGGCTAGATCAGTTCCTTCAACTTAGACACCACCGTATCCACCTCCGTCTTCGTATTCCCCTTGGAAAAAGAAAACCGCACGGTCACCTGGTTCGGATTATTGTTGATCGCCCGGATCACGTGCGATCCCTGGTCCGCCCCGGATGTGCAGGCGCTGCCGCCGGAAGCGCAAATCCCCGCCATGTCGAGGTTGAAGAGGATCATTTCCGACTTCTCCGTTTTGGGGAATGAGACGGAAAGAACGGTATAAAGGCTGTTCCCGATGGGGTCGCCGTTGAAGGACACCCCGCGGATGTTCTTTTTAAGCTGCTCCATCATGTAGAGCTTGAGCGATTTCACCGCCGCGCTGTCGGCCTCGTAATGGGCCGTGGCCAGCTCCAGGGCGCGCGCAAAACCGACGATGCCGTAAAGGTTCTCCGTGCCGGCGCGCATGTTGCGTTCCTGGGAGCCGCCGTTTATGAAGGGCTTGATCTTGACGTTCTCGTTGATATAGAGCATCCCGACACCTTTGGGGCCGTGGAATTTGTGGGCGGAAGCGCTGATGAAGTGGACGGGGGTATTGCGCAGGTCGAAGGGGTAGTGGCCCACGGTCTGCACGGTATCGCAATGGAAAATGGCGCCGTACATCTTGCAGAGGTTGCCGACCGCATGTACGTCCAGGAGGTTGCCGATCTCGTTGTTGGCGTGCATCAGCGTCACCAGCGTTTTGCCTTCGGTTTCGGCCAGGAGCTGTTCGAGGTTTTCGAGGTCGACGTGGCCGTTGGGCAACAACTGCACGTAGCTGAGCGAAGCCTCTCCGTTATGGTGGAGGTATTCTACGGTATGCAGGGTGGCGTGGTGTTCAATAGGAGAGCTGATGATGTGGGTACAGCCGAGGTCGCGAACGCTGGCGGTGATGGCCGTGTTGCTGGCCTCCGTGCCACAGCTGGTAAAAAAGATCTCCGCCGGGTGCGCGTTGAGGATCTTGGCGACCGACTTACGGGCGTTTTCAATGGCCAGCCGGCTTTCACGGCCGTAGGAATAGATGGAGGATGGATTACCGAATTTTTCCGTGAGGTAAGGCATCATGGCCTCCAGCACTTCCTGGTCCAGGGACGTGGTGGCCGCGTTGTCGAAATATATTCTCTGCTGCATGGTCTTATTCATTCATGACTTCCCTTATGTCCTGCATCAGGCGCTGCGCAATGTTGTTCGCCTTTGTCTCGAAGTCACTCTCGGCGTATATACGGATGATGGGTTCGGTGTTGGAAGGACGCAGGTGTACCCAGTCGTTTTCGAATTCGATTTTGAGCCCGTCTTCGGTGTTGACCGGGTTGTTTTTGTACTTGTTCCCGATCTTGGAAAAGATAGCATGGGTGTCCACGTGGGGTTCGAGCTCTATTTTGTTCTTCGAAATGAAATAGTCGGGATACTGGGCGCGGAGGTTTTTGATGCTTTTTTTGTGGTGGGCCAGGTGGCTCAGGAAAAGACCGATGCCGATCAAGGCATCCCGGCCGTAGTGCAGGTCGGGAACGATGATCCCGCCGTTTCCTTCACCCCCGATGACCGCGTCGACTTCCTTCATTTTCCTGACCACATTCACCTCACCGACCGCGCTGGGGAAGTACTGGCCGCCATGTTTTAACGTCACCTCCTTGAGCGCCTTGGTAGAGGACATATTGGACACCGTATTGCCCGGGCGTTTGCTGAGGATATAGTCGGCCACGGCGACGAGCGTATATTCTTCACCGAACATGCTGCCGTCTTCACAGACGAAGCAAAGCCGGTCCACGTCGGGATCCACGGCGATCCCCAGGTCTGCATGGTGTTTATTGACTTCCCGGGAAAGTTCCACGAGGTTTTCGGGGAGGGGTTCCGGGTTGTGGGCAAACTTACCGGTCACTTCGCCGTTGAGGACGACGATATCTTCCACGCCCAGAGCCTTGAGCAGGGCCGGTACGAAGATCGCGCCGGTGCTGTTGACGGCGTCCACGACGACCTTGAACTTGCGTTTATGGATCGCCTTGACGTCGACGAGCGCATAACCCGTCACGGCGTCGATGTGGCGTTGCAGGTAGGTATCGTTGACCTGGCAGGTGCCCAGCTTGTCGACACCCACAAAAGAAAAGGCTTCTTTATCCGCATAGTCCAGGACCTTGGCCCCGGCTTCTGCGCTGATGAATTCCCCTTCGTGGTTGAGCAACTTCAGGGCGTTCCAGTCTTTGGGATTGTGGCTGGCCGTCAGGATGATTCCCCCCGCGGCTTTTTCCCAAACCACCGCCATTTCGACGGTGGGGGTGGTGCTGAGGCCGAGGTCGACCACATCCAGCCCGAGGGCGTTGAGTGTGGATACGACGAGGCTGCGAACCATTTCCCCGCTGATGCGGCCGTCCCGCCCGATCACCACCTTTTTATTGGTGGGATACTGTTCCATCAGCCAGGTACCAAAACCCGCGGTGAATTTGACGACATCCAGCGGGGACAGTGTTTCTCCAGGTTTGCCTCCAATAGTGCCCCTGATTCCAGAGATCGATTTGATCAAAGCCATGCAATACTATTGTTTAGGAGCGGCAAATATACCTTTTTTTAAGCGATCATCCGAAAGACCATTTCTTTCATCAGGGAGCCGTCCTCCACCCCCGTGGCCCCGATCCCCAGGCTTTTCAGGTTATATTGGTGAAGCAAAAGCAATACCCGCTCCACCCCGTCGTACCCGTATAACCGGGATGCCGCCTTGTAGTCCTTGATGAAAAAGGGGTTTACGCCCAGCGCGGTGGCTATATCCTTGTCCGCGGCCCCGTTGAGCCCGAACAACTGGTAGACTTTTGCAAAAAAATTATACAAGGCCGGCAGCACCATCTGTATGGGACCCGCCTTGGGGTTGGCGTCGAAATACTGGATGATCCGGATACAACCGGCAAGGTCCTTCCGGGCCAACGCATTCTGGAGCTCGAAGACGTTATACTCCTTGGAAATACCGACGTAATTTTCTATATCGTCCTCCGTGATTTCCCGGCCCTGGCCCACATTCACCGAAAGCTTGTCGATCTCGCTGGCGATACGCGCCAGGTCGTTGCCGATGTGTTCGACCAGGAGGTTCAGGCCTTTGGGCGTGATGGTAAAACCCTTCCGGCGGATGACTTCCATCGCCCATTCCGGGAGCTGATTGTCGTATAGCTTTTTGGTAGTGAGCAGTTCTCCTTTTTCCTTGAGGACCTTGGCGAGGCGGCTGCGGCCGTCCACTTTTTTTTCCTTGTAAGAAACGACGAAGACCGTAGAAGGCTGGGGGTGCTCGATATAGGCTTCGAGCTTGTCGATGTCCCGCATCTGCTGGGCTTCCTTGAGCAGGACCACCTGGCGCTCCGCAAACATCGGATAGCGGCGGCAGGCGTTGATGACGGCCGTCCAATCGGCATCCTTTCCATAAAAAACGGTCAGGTTAAAACCGGCTTCCGCCTCCGTGAGGATATGGTTTTCCGCGTAGGCCACCACTTCGTCGATAAAATAATCCTCTTCTCCTTCCAGCCAGTACACCGGCTTGAACAATTTTTTTTGCCAATCTCCTATGATCTTCGATGTACTCATACTATGACAATATCTTCGTCTTTTAGCGGTTCCTGTCCGCGGAAGCGTTGCATGACCCGGGCCGTCGTCACCACATCCTTGGCGCAGTAGATCTTTATCCGTTCCAGGTCGCCGTCCTCGTAAAACACCCGCTGCACCTGGCTTCCGTCGATATCGTCCTTGGGTGTGGGGATGCCCAGGGTGTGGGCGAGAAGGTCCAGGGAAACGTAGTGCCGGGTATCGCCAAAGCGCCACTGGTGCATGGTGTCCACCATGTTGGTCTCCCATGGCTTCATCCCGCTGATCTGAAGGTATTTCGGAAGCGGAAGCCCCAGGGCCATCAGGCGCCGGCAAATATAGGGTATATCAAATTCTTTTATATTGTGCCCGACAAACCGGAAGGCGGGGAAAACCCCGGCGAACCGGTCCACGGTCCGGACCCACTCCTGGAGCAGCCCTTTTTCGTCGGAACCGGCGATGGGCTTGACTTTAAACTGTGTCTTCCGGGTCGTTTTATCTTCCGAAAAATAGCCTACTGCTATGCAAACGATCCGACCGAATTCCGCCATGATCCCCGCCCGTTGGAGGTATGTTTCCCCGGGTTCTCCATTTTCTGGCATGGTTTTGGAAAGTTTGGCTACCCAGAGCGATTGCCATTCCGGGGAAAGAAGATCAAACGTGGGTTGTGCCGGAACTGTCTCTATATCAATAAATAACGCGTCGTTCATGGGCGCAGTTTGTGAATAATTATTTTCCAATAATATATAGAATAAAGCAAATTTTGTTCAATTAAAAACCAACGGTTATGACGTATTCAAATGCCCCCTCTGCATCGCCTACTCCTCAACAACCTAAAAATAAGAAGGATTACAAGGCGATCATTCTCGGCGCCTCCATCGTCGCATTGCTCGGCACTTGGGGATATATCATCTATGATAAGTCCAAGACCGGTGAACAAATCGCCCAGACGCAAGCACAAATCGTGCAGGCCGATTCTTCCAAGAGCGCTATCCAGGAACAGTTCAACGAGGCCAACGCCCGTTTGGACGAAATGACCGGCAAGAACGCCAAGTTGGACAGCCTCCTGAAAAGGGACGACGCGGACATCTCTTCCATGAAATCCCGCGTAAAGTCGATCCTCTCCAAGCAACACGCAACGGCCGCGGAACTCGCCGAAGCCCGTAACCTGATCGCCAAACTGAACGGCCAGATCGATGGGTATATCGCCGAGATCGAAAGGCTGAAAGGCGAAAACCTCCAGCTGACCCAGGACAAAGCGACCGTCACCGCTCAACGCGACCAGGTACAGCACACCTACGACTCTGTAAACGTGGTTAAAAATAACCTGCAAGACGTAGGCTCCACACTTCACGCCTCCAATATCGCCATCATGGCGGTCGACGAGAAATCCGATGGCAAGGTGAAGGAAACGACCAGCGCCAAACGCGCCAACGCCCTGAAAGTAACCTTCCAGCTGGATGAAAACCGGATCGCAGAGACCGGTAGCAAGGATCTCTATATCTGTATCACCGACCCCGCCGGTCAGCCGGTGTCTATTCAGGCCATGGGTTCCGGAACCTTTACCACCCGCGATACCGGGGACAAGGTGTACACCGTGAAGAAATCCGTTGACTACGTACAGGGCCAGGTATTGCCCGTCGAAGTCACCTGGAAACAAAACGCCAAATTCACGAAGGGTCAGTACAAGATCGAGATCTACAATAACGGATTCAAAATCGGGGCAGGGACCGTAGCCCTCCGCAAAGGCGGGATCTTCGGTTAGTCCCGGATATTCCATATCCTATCCCACAGTTGTCTATTATTGCCGACCTATTATTAATACCTGTCAGAGGCCCCGGAACTCCCGGGGCTTTTGCTTTTTTATTCTTTTTTGGGTCACCTTATCGGTCGGTACAACGGACTCGCGTGTGTCTCATCGGTCAGAACAACGGACTCGCGTGTGTCTCAGCAAAGGGGTGTGTCTTTTTCCCTCTTTTCCGTAGGATTAAGGCCTGCAATGCGTGTTTAAATCCTACGGAAAAGAGGGAAAAAGACACACCCCTTTGCGGTCCCGCAACCCGCCCGCGATTTCGGTGCGTTGGGTGGTCGGGTAATCAAGTAACCGGGTGGTCGGGAGTTCAAGTATTGAAGCTCAGATGCCGGATGAGCTCGATGGGCAGGTGCGGGAGCTTCCGCCGTTCGATGAGATACGTAGAGAGCGCCGCCAGGTCGCGGTAGACGTAGTGTCCGGTGAGCGCGCCTTCGAGGTAACCCGCGCCGGTCGTATTGCCGGTGCCCACGCGCATGCCGATCATGCGGCGGACCATGGTCAGGTGTTTGTGTCTCCAGCCGGCCATCCAGTGGTCGATTTCGATCAGGGCGTCGAGGACCTGGTAGGAGGTTTGAAAAACCGGAAAGTCGCGGAAAAGCATGATGAAAAGGGCCGACCGGAGGGCTTCCGGCGAAAGGGAGGTCGAGTGCGCTCCCGTTGGGAAAAAGAAGGCTTTGAAGTCCTCCCACTTCCCCGCTTCCTTTTCGGTCAGGCTTTGCCGGTAGAGGGTGGCGTAGTCGTTCCAGAAGGGGTGACCCGACCCCTCAGTTGCTCCATAGGAGCCCCAGTATTCCATTTTGAAAAAGGGCATCCGCTCCAGCCACCGGTTGACCTGGTGGAGCAGGCTCTCCCCGGACTCGGTCTGGTGGAGGGTCTGGTAGTGGGCGGTGGAAAAGCCGCCTTCGTTGGTGCGTTTGTAATAGTCGCGCTGGTGACGCTCCTCCATGCGCAGCCCCAGCCGGGCCTCGATCAGCCGGAATTGCAGGCTTTGAAAACCGGAGGAAGGGGTCAGCAGGTTCCGGAATTCCAGGAAGTCCAGGGGCGTCATGGTATCCAGAAGGGTGATCTGCTGGTTGAGCAACTCCAGGATGCGGATGATGCGGTGCAGCCGGTGCCGGACCAGGTTCAGGTCCTCGTCGTTGTCGTTGATGTGCGTTTGCCCGAAGACATCCTGTACAAAATCCAGCTCGAACTGAATCTGTTTGAACCAAAGCTCGTATGCCTGGTGGATAATGATAAACAGCATTTCGTCGTGAGCGGGTTGCTGGCCGGGCGCAAAGCTGCGGGGATGCTGGCTGTCGAGGACTTTGTCGAGCTCCAGGTAGTCGTGATAGTACAGGGAAGGATGCTGCATGGCAATCGATTTACAGTTGATGAAAAGTCTTGCTCAGGGCGGGATACAGTTCCCGGTAGAGCGTATAGTATCTCTGATGATAGGCGTGTCTTTCGGGCCGGGGTGCGTAGGTCTTGCCCTCCAGGATGTGTCTTTTCACATCGGATAGCTTGGACAGCGCTCCGGTAGCGAGCATCCCCAGGAACACGGCGCCGGTGGCGGAGGCATCGGCCTCATCGGTCAGGCGGACGGTTTTCCCAAAGGTATCGGCAAGTTGTTGGACCCAGGCCTCGTTTTGAGTAAAGCCCCCGCTGGCATAAACGGTATGGATGGGCGCTTCTGCATCGAGGAGGCGGAAGGTATCATAAAGGGCGTAGCCAATGCCCTCGGTGACGGCCCTGAGCAGGTGGGGGCTCTTGTGGTAGGAACGGAGCCCTATAAAAGCGCCCCTGGCGGCGGCGTCCCAGATGGGGGCGCGTTCGCCGTACAGGTACGGCAAAAATAAAAGTCCCTCGGATTCCTTCGGGAGGGCAAATGCTTCGTCGAGCGCCTGGTCCAGTGCTGAAGTCTCCGGGCGCGCCGCCTGCCCCGGCCCGGTCGCGGCGGGCGCCGCCTGCCCCGGCGTGGCCGCACCCCCCCAGTTCGCGATGCCCGCGAACCAGTCCAAGACGTTCCCCCCATTATTGCTGGCCCCACCCCGGACGAACATCCCCTCGGACAGCCAGTACTGGAAAAGCCGCTCCTCCGGATCCGGCTGCCAGCGGTTCGTCACTACGCGAACGGCCCCGCTGGTACCGATGGTCACCGAGGCTTCGCCGGGCGCGATCACCCCCGAACCCAAGTTGGCCAGGCAGCCGTCGCCGGCCCCGATGACAAAGGGGACCTCCAGACCCGGCAGGGTGCAGGACCGTTGGTGGGTAACGGGCACGGGTTTGGAAAGCCGGTCCGGGGTAATCCCCGCCGCTTCGAGCGCAGGTGGGTACCAGCGGCCGGCCTGTGTATCGAAAAGACCGGTGGCGGACGCAATGGAGCGGTCGACCTCAAAGACCCCGAAAAGCCGGAACCATAGATATTCCTTGATCGAGACGAAGGTGGCCGCTTTTGCAAACAGGTCCGGCCTGGCTGTCCTGAGCCAGCGCAGCTTGATAAGGGGAGACATGGGGTGGATAGGCGTACCCGTTAGCCGGTAGATGTCGCGGGCGGCGGGGGTGCCTTTAAAGGCGGCGGCCTCTGCGGCGGCCCGTGTATCGGCCCAGGTGATCAGGGGTGTCAGGGGGCGCCCTTCCTCGTCCAGGGCGATAAGGCCGTGCATGGCGGCGCTCAGCGCGATGCAGACCGGCCGGCGGGCCGGGGCGTCCGGCGAGGCCAGGTGGCGGCCAGGCGAACCCGGTCCGGCCAGGTCGTCCAACAAGGTTCGAAGGACCGACAGGGTCGCCTGGACAATGGTCTCGGGATCCTCCTCGTGCCGGCCCGATGGATCGGTTTGGACGGGATAGGGCTTTTTGCGCACCCCCAGCGCTTCGCCGGAAGGGCCCAGGGCGAGCGCTTTTACGGAAGAGGTGCCGATGTCCAGGCCGACGAAGAAGTCCATGAAAAAGGGGTTAACGGTCCGCAAAGTAAGGATTTGCAAACACGTTAACAATTGGTAAAACATATCAGATTATCCAGTTATGTAAAAGGTATACTTGTATATTTGTGCCGCTTACTTCTAAACGCACAAATGCTGTGTCCACTTGCCACAGCCATGTTTGGGGTAGAGCCTTATAAACTACCTTATCTATGAAAACTGGCTTTTGGCTTGTTTGCATCATTTTCGTGTCCCTGTCGTTCCCTATCCGTACGAGCGCACAGTGTACCATTCCTTCTCCCATCGCATCTCCGGCTTGTGGCGGCGCCGGTGAAACGCCCCTGACGACCAATGCAACGGTCAGCGGTACCTATTACTTTAGCGGGACGGGCTCGGTGACCAACGTCACGATGTGGGGCGGTACCCTTGTCGTGTGCGGCAACCTGACCATCTCGGCCTCCACCCTGGGGGGAGGTACCATCATCGTTCTGGCGGGTGGATCCGTCACCTATAGCGACGCCGCGAACAATTACCTCCAGGCCGATGTCGTTAACTACGGTACGTTTGCGATCAACGGGGCCTCCACTTATTCAAACATCTCCGTCAACGGCAATGTCTGGAACTACGGTACATTCTCGACCACCTCTTCCCTCACCTTCAATACCGGTTCGGACGGTTTATACAACGTCAACACGACCTCGACCTTTACGGTAGCGGGTGACCTCACGACGTTCGGGTCTATGGACAATAACGGCACCCTGACGGTGGGTGGTCAATACCTGTTCACGGGGAGCGACTGTCTCGGGGGTGGTTCGGACGTGGTCACGGATTCGCTGTATGCGGACGGGGGGAACAACAAGGTCACGGTCACGTCAGACGGCGGGTACAACAACGCGGGATTTACGATCAAGAAATATATCAATACCAATTTAAACAAGCTCACCAATACGAGCAATGTCGTGCTTTGCGAGGCCACCGGGATCAATAACACGGGCGCCGACCCCGGAAAAGCCACGGTCGACGCCAATTGCAACACCATCGTCCTTCCCGTGACACTCGTCAGCTTTACGGCCGAAACGGGTTTGGGGAATGCGTGCACGCTGACCTGGACGACGTCCATGGAAGACGCGGTGAAAGACTTCGACGTAGAATACAGCACCGATGGCAAGACATTCAATTCCCTGGCAACGGTGACCGCCCACCATGAGGCGTCGACCTATACCTATCCCACCGTTCTCCAGGGTAAGACCTGGTTCCGGTTGAGGGTCGACAACGAAGACGGTACGTATACCTATTCCGAGGTGGTGGAAGCGGACTATCAGGGGGAAAAGGCGGCGAGCGGCAATACCATCGCCATCCAGCCCAATCTGGTCAGGGGGAGCACGCTCAATATCGTGAGCAATATGCAAACGACCCAGACAGGGGAGTGGCTCGTGATCGACATGACGGGCAGGATCGTCTTGCACACGCAGGCCCAATTGGTCCAGGGAGCATCCAATACAGCCCTGTTGCTGCCGTCTCTGGCGTCGGGGATGTACCGGCTTTTGTTCGCCGGCAGCCAAATGAAATTAAAACCGGTACCTTTTAGTGTGATCCGTTAACAGTCCTCTACTTCGCAATTCCTCGTCTCCGTCTCCAGCGTTACGTGCTGGATGTTGAGGTGTTCGAGGTCGTGCCGGAGCGTGTGCTTGACCTTGACAAGGCCTTGTTCGCCCAATGCCGCATCGACGACGAGGTGGGCGGTCAGCGCGTTGGTGGTGGTATCCATCGCCCAGACGTGGATGTGGTGGATGTCCCGGATGCCCGGGATGTGCAGGGCGGCCGCGCGGATCTTGTCAAGGTTGATACCGGAAGGCACCCCGTCCAGGGAGAGCCGGAGGCTGTCTCTGAGCAGGCTCCACGTACCCAGTACGATGACCACCATGATGCCCAGGCTGATGAGGGGGTCGAGCCAGAACCAGCCCGTAAAGGAAATGACGATACCCGCGATCACGACGCCCAGGGATACCACGGCGTCGGAGGCCATGTGCAGATAGGCGCCTCTCATATTGAGTTCCTTATCTTTCCCCTTCATAAAAAGCCAGGCCGTAAACCCGTTGACGAGGATGCCGGCCGCCGCGACCCACGCCATGGCCGCGCCTTCGGTGGGTTGGGGTACCATGAGCCGGTTGACCGCTTCGTACCCGATCACCCCCACGGCGATGAGGAGCAGGATGGCGTTGGCTAAAGAGGCCAGGATCGTGCTCTTCCGGTAACCATAGGTAAAATGCTGGTTGGACTTCATCCTGGCCACGCGAAAGGCGAGCAGGGACAACGCCAGGCCCGCGACGTCGCCTAAGTTATGCCAGGCGTCCGCCTGGAGGGACAGGGCGTGTTTCCAGATACCGATAGCGCCTTCAACGATCACGAAGGCGATATTTAGAATGATGCCAAGAATAAAGGTGGTATTCACCTGGGTGAGGTCCACTTCGTGGTGGTGGTGACCCAGGCCAAAGCCGTGGTCGTGATCGTGGTCATGGTCGTGATCGTGATGATCGTGATCGTGCATGTTCCGGATATTTGGTTATGAGACCGCCTCGGTCTCCTCCACCTGGATAGGGTAGGGCGGCCGGGTATAGATCAGTCTCAGGGAATTGTCAAATGTAACATACTTATACGCCCAATTGATAAAGACCAGAAGGCGATTTTTGAAACCCATGAGCAAAAAAAGGTGAACGGACATCCACACCAGCCAGGCAAAAAGGCCCTGGAAGCTGATTTTTGGCGAATTCAGGTCTACCACGGCCTTGTTGCGGCCCACGGTGGCCATGGAACCCTGGAACTTGAAGTGAAAGGGTTCGAACGCTTTTCCTTTGGCCAGCCGTTTAAAGTTCCCGGCCATAAATGCCGCCTGGGCGATGGCGATGTTGGCCAGTTGGGGCATGCCCTTTGGAAACTCGGCGTTCTCCTGGTAGGAGAGATCGCCCAGCACAAATATATTTTCTCCGCTCGCGATCCTACCGGTCGCGTCTACCCGGATCCGGTTTTGGGGCGTGACGTCGTCAGGGGATATGCCCTTGGGTACGTTCCCACGGACACCGGCCGCCCAAATCACCAGGGCGGTGGGAATGCTGCTCCCGTCCTTAAGGATCGCCTGCGTGCCGTCGTAGTCCTTGACGGCGGTGCCGGTCATGACCTCTACCCCCATCCTGGTAAGATAGGCCCGGGCCTTTTCTTTGGCAGCGGGACTCATGGCGTTCAGGACATACGGGGAATTTTCCACCAGGTAGATGTGCATCTTGCTGAGGTCAAGCTCGGGATAGTCCTTGGGGAGGATAAAGCGCTTCATCTCCGCAATGGCGCCGCTCAGCTCGACACCCGTCGGACCGCCCCCCACCACGACGACATTCAGGTGGCGCTGGCGGGTCGCCTCGTCCGGGGCGCTGGCCGCGGCTTCCAGGTTCTCCACGATGCGGTTGCGGAGGGCCATGGCTTCCATGGTCGTCTTCATCGGGAACGCGTACTGCTGGACGTCTTTGTTGCCGAAATAATTGGTGTCCGCGCCCATGGCCAGGACCAGGTAGTCGTACGCGATCGGGCCCGCGCTGGTCTGGATCGTCGAACGGCCGGCGTCGACACTGAACAGCTCGGCGATGCGGATGCGCACATTCCTGCTTCCCTGGAACGTTTTACGCAAGGGGAAAGAAATGCTGCTGGCTTCCAGGCTGGCCGTGGCCACCTGGTAAAACAAGGGCTGGAACTGGTGAAAGTTGTGCCGGTCGATCAGGGTGATCCTATACGCTGGGTGGTTGCTGAGCGACCGGGCCAGTTTTAGTCCGGCAAAGCCCCCACCCACGATCACCAGGTGTTTGGGTTCTTCCATGGTGCAAAGATAAGACTATACCGGCACCCAGACGGAAACCGACCCCGCGTTGCACAGGAACTGCGCCCAGCCGTGCTCATCGACCGTGATGACTTCCGAACGGTGACCGAGGGCGTCCCGGAAAGGCCTGCCTGAATGCCGGGTACCCATTTCCATGGGTTTGAAACCCTCCGCCCCGTTGCTGAGCAAAACGGCCAGACCGGAACCGGGGTGTTCATTGTCTCCTTCCCGTGTCCACCCGATCGTATTCGGATGGTCCAGGTAGTCCCGCTGGAATCCGTAGGCCTTGTGGCGACGCAACGGCAGGAGCGTCTTGAGCTCTTCGACGGGGGCCAGGTTGATCTCGTGTTCCCCCCCGTCTCCACCCTTGTCTTTGTATTTTGCGCCGTAAAACGCCGGGTAGAAAATACACGGAATCCCCTGCTCCCGGAGAAGGATCATGGCGTATGCGTGTGGCTTGAACCAGAAATCCACCGGGGATTCCAGGGCCTGGAGAGGCTGGGTGTCGTGGTTGTCGACAAGGGTGATGGCCATAAACGGATCGTGCTGGACAAGACTCCCGTCAAAAATGGTCCTCAGGTCATACGTCTCCCCCTGCCTGGAGGCCTGGTGAAAGTTCATGTGGAGTACCGCGTCGAACAATTGGATGCTCCGCCTGGTTTTTTCGATAAACGCGACCAATGGATCCTTGCTGGCTGTTTGCCAGTATTCCCCGATGATGAGCAGGGGCTTCGAAGAAACCGCACGCATCCGCTCCGCCCATTCCCGGAGAAAATCCGCGTTGACGTGTTTGACGGCGTCGAGCCGGAACCCGTCCAGGCCGGCGGTTTCCATGTACCACTTCCCCCATTTTTTCAATTCTTCCCGGACGGAAGGGTTGCGTGTTTCGATGTCGTCGAACATGAGGTAGTCGTAGTTGCCGAGCTCGTCGTCGATCATCTCCTCCCAAAGCTCCCCGTATTCATTCTGGATGCTGAAGATGGCTTCTTCCCCTGTATCCTCTGCCCGGTCCAACCCGGAGAAACAATGCCAGTCCCAGATAAATTTGGAGTACTTCCCTTTGCGTCCGGGAAAAGTAAACCGGGTATAGGCATCGATGTCGTACCGCTCGCTGATAAATTCGTTCCGGTTCTCCGGGTTTACTTTCCGTACGGGGATGCGTTCCTTCTCGTCGGCCCCCGCTTTGTGGTTAAATACCACATCTGCAAGCACCAAAATGTGGTGGCGGCGCGCCGTTTTGACGGCTTCCAGGTATTCTTTGCGTGTGCCATATTTGGTGCGTATCGTACCCTTCTGATCGAATTCCCCCAGGTCATACAAATCATACGGGGCATAGCCCACGTCGTGGGCGCTGAGGCCCTTGTAGGCAGGGGGTAACCAAACGCCATTGATGCCGACTTTTTCCAGGTGATGGGCTTCGTATGTCAACCAGTTCCAGAGAGAGCCATCCGCGGGATAATACCAATGGAAAAATTGCATCAAGGTGATATTGTTTGCCATATACGTTAGGTTTTCAATGGATGCAAATACGAGGCCAGAAATGGTACGCGTTTTGAGCGATGCTACGAAAGCACCTTATATGAGCCCCGCTACCACAGATATGGTCACTTTGTCACAAGTCATGGCGCAACTTCATGAAAAAGGTTGGGACCACGAGTTCCACCACGCGCCAAAAGGTTTTTTCCTCAAGGAAAAACACTTTTATGCTCCGGACGAACTGGAGATTATCAAGACCTACCGTTTCGAAGGCGCGTCCAATCCCTCCGACAGCTCGGTTCTGTACATCATCTGCACCCGCGAAGGCAGGGTGGGCTACGTCATCGATGCCTACGGGATCTACAGCAACCACGAGGACGACATCACCTTTGACGACTTTATCCACCGGATACCGGTTCGCAACCGGCCCGAGCAGATTGTGGAGTAAAAGGGACGCTCCTGTCGAAAATCGGTCTTTGTACGGATTGTTTGCAAGGACCACAAGGCGTAAATTTCCCTCCTGTTTACTGGCCGCTGGCTACACCATCGTTCGTTTTTTCTCCGCACCACTGTGCCGCAAGGATAACTAACTATCACCATCAGTGCCGCCGGGCCGGGTCCCTTTACCGGGACCATGGCGCCGGGGATTTGGCTGAATTTTGCTTTATCTTTGGCCCTTTGGCCGGCCTATGTTCCCGTTTTTACTTTTGTGCAGTTTATTTCACTCCCCTGTCCGGCCCGCCGGCGATTCCGCGTTGATCAGCGCCCTGCTGGCGGATATGGCGGGACGACAGCAGCAAACACGGGGTTTTTACCAAACGGGTGCTTTTCCCTCGACCCGGGTCCACCTTTCACGCCCCGGGGCGGTGCGACAGGATAACAATATTTTTTTCACCGGTCTTATCGGGCTTGGCTTGCGCCAGCTCCGGCCTTATTTCCGGGGCGCGGACGGCGTGCTTTGCGACAGCATCCTGGCCCGGATGCAGGGGGCCTTTGCGCCCTACAGGAACCGTGCGGGCCGGTTAACCTACAACTTCTGGAAGACGGACCCTCCGCAGATCTTCCCGGAGGACCGGTGGCTGGAACTGCTCGACAGGTCCCATGCCCTCCCGGACGACCTGGACGATACGGTGATCTTCCTGGAGGCCATGGGGCGGCACGACGACAGCGTCCGGGTGGTCAAGGCCCTGATGGAGGCCCATGCGGGCAGCCGCCGTAGGGCCTACCGGGGCTACCGGCGCTACCGCCGGCGGGAAGCCTATTCCACCTGGTTTGGCAAAAAGATGCCGGTGGATTATGATATTTCCGTGTTGTGTAACGTCCTGTATTGGGTTTGTGACAACCATTTCGCCTTCGGTCATGCCGACAGCGCCACGATCGGTCTGCTCCGGGACATGATCACCCGGGGACTACCGGTAAAGGACCCTGCCTTCGCCTCCCCGCACTACGCCCGTAGCCCGGTGGTCCTATACCATATTGGCCGGCTTCTGGGGACCTTTTCCGTCCCCGGTCTGGATTCCCTGAGGCCCCTGGTCGTCGCACAGGCCCAAACAGTGCTGGCGCAAACGAAGGACCCGCTCGACCAGGTGCTGTTGCGGACGACCCTGTTGCGGCTGGGGGCGCGGCCCGAAGGCGGTGCCCTCCGGCTAGACCCCGACGACCCGGGTTTCGTCTTCTTCGACGCCAGCTTTTCGGACTACCTGCCCAACCCTTTCCGGAGGATTTTTCTCCATAGCCCCCTTTTGAAGTACGAGTTCCGTTGTCCGGCCTATAACCGCTTCCTGCTCCTGGAGTACCTTGTACTCAGGGAAGGCTCCTGGAAGCCCGCCCGTCCGGGGGTCTGAACTTGCCAAGTCCGGATGCGCCCGCCCCGGGGGATATGGTGGCGACATGTTGGCCGGAATGCTTGTCAGGCCTGAATTTTGCAGTATTAAAATGACCGAAGGCCCGCTGGGGAAAGGGTTCAATTTGGGCGTTTCCCTTTTCCACACCGGTGGATATCTAACCCCAGGTTAATTTAAAATGAATTTCAACATTTGTAGTGTCGTCAAGGGCGACACCGCCCCCGAAAATCCATTGTAACGATAGTAAGTCTTTTGCTCGCTTGTGGTGAAGATAAGCGATAGAGGACTTGTCGTCGTCTGTGTAAAGCGGGGGACCTTAAAATGTGAGCATATATGGCAACGGAACCCATTCTAGTAGAAAATAAAGACCGGTTCGTCCTCTTCCCGATTACGCACGGGGACATCTGGCAAATGTATAAGAAAGCCGAAGCCAGCTTTTGGACGGCCGAGGAAGTGGACCTTTCCAGCGACCTCGTCGACTGGAACCAGAAACTCACCGATGACGAACGTTATTTCATCAAACACGTCCTGGCGTTTTTTGCCGCCAGCGACGGAATCGTCAACGAAAACCTCGCCGTGCACTTCCTCCAGGAGGTTCAGTATCCCGAGGCGCGTTGTTTTTATGGCTTCCAGGTGATGATCGAGAACATCCACTCCGAGATGTACTCCCTCCTCATCGATTCCTATATCCGGGACGTGGTTGAGAAAGACCGCCTCCTAAGGGCCATCGATACCGTCCCCTGTATCGGCAAAAAGGCCGAATGGGCGCTTCGCTGGATCAGCCAGGGTTCCTTTGCGGAAAGGCTGATCGCTTTTGCGGCGGTCGAAGGGATCTTTTTCTCGGGCAGCTTTTGCTCCATCTTCTGGTTGAAGAAAAGGGGCCTTATGCCTGGGCTCAGCTTCGCCAACGAACTCATCAGCCGGGACGAAGGGTTGCACTGCGACTTTGCTTGTCTCCTGTATACGGGGCACCTTCAGGAACGTTTGCCGGACGCCGAGGTGCAACGCATCATCCGGGACGCGGTGGAGATCGAAAAGGAATTCGTCAGCGACGCGCTGCCGGTCCGTCTCATCGGGATGAACGCCGACCTGATGTGCCAGTACATCGAGTTCGTTGCGGACCGCCTCCTGCTGGCCCTGGGGAGCACCAAGGCGTTCAACGCCACCAATCCCTTTGACTTCATGGAGCTCATCAGCCTTCAGGGGAAGACCAATTTCTTTGAACGCAGGGTAGGGGAATACCAGAAGTCGGGTGTGATGAACGCCGGGCAGCCTGCCCAGGGGTTCTCCATGGAAGAAGACTTTTAAATGTTAAACTTACTACACTCACACATATAAATTACTTGCACCTATGTACGTCATAAAGCGCAGCGGCAAACAAGAGAAGATCCATTTCGACAAGATCACGAGCCGTATCCACAAGCTCAGCTATGGTCTTCAGGTGGACTATAAGGACCTCATCGAAATCTCCCAGAAGGTCATCCAGGGGATCTATGAGGGGGTGACCACCACCGAGCTGGACAACCTGGCGGCGGAAACCGCGGCCTCGTACACGACCCGGCACCCGGACTTCGCCACCCTGGCGGCCCGTATTGCCGTGTCCAACCTTCACAAGAACACCCAGAAATCCTTCTCGGCCACCGCCCAGGCGCTCTTCAATTATATCGATCCGAAAACCGGTCAATCCGCACCGCTGTTGTCGGAAGAGGTATACCGCATCATCGAGGAGCATGCAGACCGGATCGATTCCGCCATCATCTTCGACCGCGACTATCACTTCGACTACTTCGGGTTCAAAACCCTGGAACGGTCGTACCTGCTCAAGCTCAACGGGAAGATCGCCGAACGCCCGCAGCACCTGTTTATGCGTGTTGCCCTGGGTATACATAAGACGGACATCGAGGCCGCCATCGAGACGTACAACCTCATGAGCGAAAAATGGTTTATCCATGGCACGCCCACGTTGTTCAACGCCGGTACCCCCAAACCGCAAATGTCTTCCTGCTTCCTGGTGACCATGAAGGAGGACAGCATCCCCGGCATCTTCGAAACATTGAAAAACTGCGCCCTGATCTCCCAGTCCGCCGGTGGGGTAGGGCTCGCCATCCACGACATCCGTGCCACCGGAGCCTATATCCGGGGGACCAACGGGACGTCCAACGGGATCATCCCCATGCTCAAGGTGTTCAACGACACGGCCCGGTACGTCGACCAGGGCGGTGGAAAACGCAAGGGTGCCTTTGCGATTTACCTGGAACCCTGGCACGACGATATTTTCGCCTTCCTGGACCTTCGGAAAAACCACGGTAAGGAAGAACTCCGCGCCCGCGACCTGTTCCTGGCGCTGTGGGTGAACGACCTCTTTATGAAGCGCGTGGAAGAAGATTCGGACTGGTCCCTATTCTGCCCCCACGAAGCCCCCGACCTGCAGAACACGTACGGGGAAGCGTTCGAGACACTGTATACCCAATACGAGAAGGAAGGCCGCGCCCGCCGCACCGTGCCCGCCCGCGAACTGTGGAACGCCATCCTGGATGCCCAGATCGAGACCGGGACACCCTACCTGTTGTATAAGGACGCCTGCAACGAGAAGTCCAACCAAAAGAACCTGGGCACGATCAAAAGCTCCAATCTTTGCACGGAAATCATCGAGTATACGTCCCCCGACGAAGTGGCGGTGTGCAACCTGGCCTCCATCGCCCTGCCCCGGTTCGTCACCAACGGTTCCTTTGACTTCCAGAAACTCTTCGAGATCACCAAGGTGGTCACCCGCAACCTGAACAAGGTCATCGACGGCAACTACTACCCCATCCCGGAAGCGCAATATTCCAACTTCCGCCACCGCCCCGTCGGTATTGGCGTACAGGGTCTGGCAGACGTCTTTATGATGCTCCGCCTGCCTTTTGAAAGCGAGGAAGCGCGTTTGCTGAACCGGGACATCTTCGAAACGATTTATTTCGGCGCCGTGACAGCCTCCAACGAACTTGCCAAGCAACATGGCCCTTATGAAACCTTTGCCGGCTCTCCCATGTCCCAGGGTCAGTTCCAGTTTGACCTGTGGCACGCAGAACCTACGGATCGCTGGGATTGGGAAAGCCTGCGCAAGGACGTCATGGAAAACGGTGTGCGCAACTCCCTCCTGCTGGCGCCCATGCCCACGGCCTCCACTTCCCAGATCCTGGGCAACAACGAGTGCTTCGAGCCGTATACGACCAACATCTACAACCGCCGGGTTTTGTCCGGAGAGTTTGTGGTCGTCAACAAGCACCTCATGAAGGACCTGGTGGACCGCGGTCTTTGGAATGAAAACCTGAAGAACAAGATCATCGCCGCCAACGGGTCTGTCCAGCAGATCCGCGAGATCCCCGAGGACCTGCGCGAGATCTACAAGACCGTATGGGAAATCAAGCAACGCACGGTCATCGACATGGCCGCCGACCGGGGCGCCTACATCTGCCAGTCACAGTCGCTGAACCTGTTCATCGACCAGCCGAACTTCGGGAAGCTGACTTCCATGCACTTTTACGCCTGGAAAAAAGGCCTCAAGACCGGGATGTATTATCTCCGCACCCGGGCCGCCGCGGACGCCATCAAGTTCACGGTGGATACCCAGGCGCTCCAGCAACCCGCTGCTGCTTCCAAGGATGAGCAGCAGGACGCCATCGCCTGCTCGCTGGATAACCCGGACGGGTGCCTGGCGTGTAGCGCATAAACCGGGGCCTCCCCGCGGCGCGTAAAGCGTTTAAAAATTTTGGTAAAATATGGGCAAAGCCGGTTACCCGAATGGGGCCGGCTTTTTTTTGCGCTACATTTATCCCATGAGCCGGTCCCTTTTTTTGTTGTGCGCGCTGCTCTGCATCACTGCGGCGGAGGCACAGACCCCTTTCTCGCGCCTCCAGTCTTTATTGGATCAAAAGGACTACTTCCGTCTGAAGACGGCTCTTGAAGAGGAATCCACACATTTGCGGGTCGAAGACAAAGCCTACTTCCAAGCCTTCGTGGACAATGTTTTTGCGCGAAACGACTGGTCCCTGAAGGAAGTGCGCGCGCTCCTGGAGACCAACAGCCTTACCGGCAGACAACGCTACGGCCTCTGGCTGTTGCAGGAGGACAACTATTACAAATTGGGGCAATACCGTATGGCCGTTGCCTGTTGCGATACGCTGCTCAGACACTACGAGGATATGATGGATGCGGTCCAGCGGGTAGAGCTGGCCAACGACCGGATCCTCTGGCACGCCCTGGAGGATGTCCCGCCACAGGAGGTGTTCCTCCCCGCCTCCGCCAGTGTTTCCTGGACACGGGATGTGGCGGGGCTGATGAACGTCCCGGTACGGATAGACACGGCGACGTACAATTTTGTTTTCGATACGGGCGCAGGGTTGTCCACCATCAGCGAAAGCTTTGCCGCCCGTCTTGGTCTTCATATCCGGGAAGCGGGGGTGGACGTCCAGGGCAGTACCGGGCAACACAATACCTCTTCCCTGGCGGTGGCGGACAGCCTTTTCTTAGGCGATGTCCTGCTCAGACACGTCGTTTTTCTCGTACTTCCCGACGCCCAGCTCACCTTCCCGCCCATCCACTATTCGATCAAGGCCATTCTGGGGTTGCCGGTGATCTGGCAGTTGCAGGAGATACACATCCTGAGGGACGGAGAACTGCGTTTGGAACGGGCCGATCACCCCGGGGCATCCAACCTGGCCCTTGACGGATGGGCGCCGGTCGTGTCGGTGATCACCCGGGGCGATACGCTCAGTTTTCACTTCGATACCGGCGCCAGCAACACCGATCTGTACAGCCCCTACCTGGAACGGCACCGGGAGGAAGTCCTCCGGGAAGGCAAACGCCAGACATCCCGAAGAGGCGGGGCGGGCGGCATCGTGGCCACCGAGGTGTACCGGTTGAAAAATGTAGACATGGAAGTCGGCGGCCGTCCCCTGACCCTGCCCCAGGTCGATGTGCTGACCCACTCCACCGACGACAAGGGCGAACGATACTACGGCAACCTCGGACAGGACGTATTTAGCCGCTTTCCGGAAATGGTGCTCAATTTTAAGTATATGTATCTCCAATTCCCATAGGGCCTTCTAAACTTGGCCCTTCTTTTGAAGTCTATACCCTAGAAAACTATGATTCTATGAACTTTATGAAAATGAAAGCCATCGTTCTGGCGGCATTTTTGTCTCTCGCAGGCATTGCGGCGCACGCACAACAGGAAGCGCATTTTGGGATCAAGGGCGGGTTCAGCAGCACCGCCATCACAGACGCCGACGAATGGCGTGGTACGGGTTTCGGGGGTGTCTTTGTAAACATCCCGCTCGGCTGGCACTGGTACCTGCAGCCCGAGGTCCTGTATGCCGGGCAGGGCGGGATCTATGGCAACGGCCGGTATTATTTCGACCCCACCGACCCCAACAATACGACGCTCTCCATGGGGTATGTACAAGTGCCGCTGATGTTCCAGTTTCATGTCAACCGGGTGTTCTACCTTGAGTTTGGCCCCCAGGTGGAATTCCTGACCTCGGCGAAGGCCATCACTGACGGGGTGAAGACGGACGTGTCTTCCAATTTTAACAAGGTGGATGCCGACCTGAACTTCGGCTTCGGCCTGAATTGCGGTCCTGTGGTATCGCTCTTTGCGCGCTACAACCTGGGGCTGTCAGATGTCTACAACGACAACGGGCCTTCCGAATACAACCGCGGGGCCCAGATTGGGATTGGGTTTAAGTTCCCCAATGGGGATGGCTATGAGCGACGTAGCCGTCGCTATTAAAGCAGAAAGGCGGCCCCACAGGCCGCCTTTCTATTCTTCATCCTCTTCGTAATTGTACATGTCTTTATTGTACTCCGCTTCCCAGGCTTGCACCGCTTTTTCATCCAGGAGCTCGATAATGTCGAAAATAGAGTCGGTTTTCCTTCTCCATTCCTGAATCTCCGTGTCTTCAAAACGGGAAACGTACATACAATGGTCGCTGACAACCGAAACCCTGATCAGGGTGATAGGACCATTTTGTTTTTCCTGGACCAAATAATAACAGCCAGGCTCCAACAGATCATACGAATACATAACCAATCCTTTTTTACGTCAGTGAATAATTCCTTTCAATGGGGCAGTACGAGCTGGGTCAGTAAGTATTCGTGGCATTCCCGCAAGGTCGGGGCCGGGCGTCTTGATACAAAGATAGGCGAAATAGGGGGGATTCAGAAGTCTTAACCGACGGGTAATATTAATATCATATATTAATTAGGCGCTATGGAACCCGCACTGGATAAGGATTTCACTTCAAAAGGTTTTTTATCTCGCTGAGTTTCAGAAGCGCTTCCACCGGGGTGAGGTTGTTGATGTCCACTGCATTCAGAACCCGCCGGATTTCCGCAAAGGTCTCAGAATGAGCGTCAAAGATGGATAATTGGAGTTGGGGAGTGCCGTTCTTGCGGCCCGGCATGTCCACAGGCGTGCCGAGGTGTTTCCCCTCCATTTCCGCCAGGAGTTCCTCCGCTCTTTCCAGGAGAGAAGGTGGCATTCCTGCCATTTTGGCTACATGAATGCCAAAACTGTGGGTACTCCCCCCGGGTGCCAGTTTGCGAAGGAAAATGACCTTTTGGCCGACCTCCTTGTGGGTAATGTGAAAGTTACGGACACCTTCCAGCCGCTCTTCCAGCTCGTTCAGTTCGTGATAATGTGTAGCAAAAAAAGTCTTGGGCCGCCCGGGGTGCCGTTGGAGGTATTCGACGATGCTCCAGGCAATGGATATCCCGTCGTAGGTAGCGGTGCCCCTCCCGATCTCGTCCAAAAGGACCAGGCTTCGGGCCGTGAGGTTGTTCAGGATGCTGGCAGTTTCGTTCATCTCCACCATAAAGGTGCTTTCGCCCCCGCTCAGGTTATCGCTGGCACCGACGCGCGTGAATATCTTGTCCGTTAAGGGCACCCGCGCGGCCGTGGCGGGCACGAAGCTGCCCAGGTGGGCCATCAGGGTGATAAGGGCGGTTTGCCGCAACAAGGCGCTTTTACCGCTCATATTAGGCCCGGTAAGGATGATCACCTGCTGGGTCGTGGGATCGAGCAGCAGGTCGTTGGCAATATAACTTTCCCCGGGGGGCAGGTGGCGTTCCATGACCGGGTGCCGGCCTTCGCGTATGTCCAGTTCCGTGCCCTCGTGGACCTCCGGTTTTTTATAGTGATAGCGCAGGGCGTTCTCCGCAAAACCGGCGAGGACGTCAAGGATGGCCAGGAGGTGCCCGTTTCGCTGGAGGGGCGCGATAAAGCCCTGGAGGTGTTCCAGGAGTTCGTCGTACAACCGCGTTTCCAGGGCGAGGATCTTTTCCTCGGCACCCATTATTTTCTCCTCATATTCCTTCAACTCCGGCGTTATATAGCGCTCCGCTCCCGTAAGGGTTTGTTTCCGGATCCAGGTCGGGGGGACCTTTCCTTTATGGGCATTGGTCACTTCCAGGTAGTACCCAAAGACGTTGTTGAAACTGACCTTCAGGCTGCTGATGCCCGTGGCCTCGCTTTCCTGCTGCTGGAGCCGGAGGAGGTATTCCTTGCCGGCGCCCGCGATGCCGCGGAGGTCATCCAGGGCGGCATCCACGCCTTCCCGGATGACGGGGCCCTTGCCCAGTTGTACGCTGGGGTGGTCCACCAGCGCGCGCGTGATGCGGTCCCGCAGGGCGGGGGAGGGGTCAAGCCCCGCGCAAAGCTCCGCGAGGTAGGGGTCGCCGCCCGCGCCCAGCTTCGCCTCCCGCACGCGCCCCACCGCGCCCAGCCCCGCGCAAAGCTGCAGCACCTCCCGGGGATTGATCTTGCGCGCCGGCAGCTTGCTGACAAGCCGCTCTATATCCCCGCAGGAGGCAATCGCCTCCCGGAAAGTCTTGCGTACATCGGTGTCGCGAACGAGGTATTCCACCAGGTCGAGACGTCGGTCGATGGAGGCCTTGTCCTTCAGGGGCATGACCGTCCAGCGGCGCAACAGCCGGGCACCCATGGGGGAAACGGTGTTGTTGAGCGTCGCCAAAAGGTGATGTCCGCCTTCCACGTTGGAGCCTAAGAGTTCGAGGTTGCGGATGGTGAACTTGTCCATCCACAGGTGGCCGTCGGGGGCGATGCGCTGGATGGACACGAGGTGGCCCAGGTGGGGGTGCTCGGTTTCCCGGAGGTAGTGGAGGACGGCCCCGGCGCTGATGATCGCCAGGGGCATGTCGTCTATCCCGAACCCTTTCAGACCCCGCGTCTCAAAATGCCGGGCAAGGCTTTCCCGGGCGTATTGCTCCTCAAAGATCCAGGCGTCGAGGGGGTAGGTATAAAACCGGTCCCCGAAAGTCTCCTTAAAGGAGCGCTGGAGGTCCTTGCGGAACACCACCTCGGCGGGACGAAGGCTTTGGAGGAGGCGGTCGGCATAGTCGGCGTCCCCTTCGGTGACAAAGAATTCACCCGTGCTGATGTCCAGGAAGGCCAGCCCGACGCGGCCGCCGTCTGCATGAAACCCAGCAAGGAAGTTGTTGCTCCCCCCTTCCAGGAGCTTGTCGTTGGTGGCAACCCCGGGGGTGACCATTTCGGTAACCCCCCGTTTTACGATACCTTTGACGGTCTTCGGGTCTTCCAGTTGGTCGCATACGGCTACACGATGCCCCGCCTTGACCAGCTTGTGGAGATAGGTATCCAGGGCGTGGTGCGGAAAACCGGCCAGTTCGGCCGAAGCGGCGGCGCCATTGTTGCGTTTGGTGAGGGTGATCCCGAGGACCTTGGAGGCGACGATGGCGTCTTCCCCGAAGGTTTCGTAGAAATCACCTACACGGAACAGGAGGATGGCGTCTGGAAACCGGGCTTTGATGGCCCGGTGTTGTTGCATGAGCGGGGTGTCTGCGGAAGATTTTGCCACAGGCCAAAAATAGTTGCTTTATTGCTTTTTTTCATTACCTTTGCAATCCAAAATTTTCAATCGTCATGGCAAGAGTATGTCAGGTTACTGGTAAGAAGCCGATCGTTGGACATTCCGTGTCTCACTCCAATATTAAGACCAAGCGGCGCTTTCTGCCTAACTTGCAGACCAAGCGCTTTTTCCTCGCCGAGGAAGATCGTTGGATCACCCTGAAGGTGTCCTCCGAAGCGATCCGGACGATCAATAAGAACGGTCTCCTGGTTGTCGTAAAGGAACTGAGGGCGAAAGGCGTCGTGATCTAACTTTTTTTACAAGCAAATTCATTATACAATGGCAAAGAAAGGGAACAGGGTTCAGGTAATCCTGGAATGTACGGAACACAAGACCACGGGCCTGCCCGGGACCAGCCGTTACATCTCTACCAAAAACAAGAAGAACACGCCTGAGCGCCTGGAGTTGAAGAAATACAACCCGATCCTCAAGAAGTATACCGTTCACAAAGAAATTAAATAGACATGGCAAAAGCAGCGAAAACGGCCATTAAGAAAGACCCTAAGGTCGCCGCCGAAGCAAAGAACTATACCAAGGTCATCAAGGCCGTGCGGAGCAGCAAGTCCGGCGCCTATACATTCAAGGAGCAGATCGTCCACAAGGACAAGGTCAAAGACTTCCTGAGCGAAAAATAATTGTCCCTTTGGGAAAGTTGTGGTGTGAGCGCCGCTGCCTGTGATATTGGCTGCGGCGCTTGCGGTTTTTGGCCGTCCCGCGGGCGACGCGGTAACTTTATAAAAATGCCAGTATGAGTTTTTTCGGTAAGCTATTCGGGAGTAAGGAGAAGGAAAGCCTGGACCAGGGGCTCCAAAAGACGAAAGAAGGCTTCCTGGGGAAGCTGACCCGGGCTGTCGCAGGGAAAAGTACGGTGGACGAAGAGGTGTTGGACAACCTGGAAGAGGCCCTGGTCAGCGCGGACGTAGGCATCGACACGACGGTCAAGATCATCGATCGCATTGAAAAGCGGGTAGCCAAAGACAAGTACCTGGGCACCACGGAGCTCAACCGGCTTTTGCAGGAAGAGATCGAGGCGCTTTTGGTGGAGGCACCCGACCAGGGGTATAAGGATTTCGAGCTGCCCGGCGGGAAGAAGCCCTACGTGATCCTCGTCGTGGGTGTAAACGGGGTAGGGAAAACAACCACCATCGGCAAGCTGGCCCACCAGTTCAAACGGGCCGGCAAAAGCGTCCTCCTCGGCGCGGCGGATACCTTCCGCGCGGCGGCCGTGGACCAGCTGACCATCTGGAGCGAGCGGGTGGGCGTACCCATCGTCAAAAAGGAAATGGGGGCAGACCCCGCCTCCGTGGCTTTTGACGCTGTGAACAGCGCCGTGGCCAAGGGCGTGGACGTCCTCCTGATCGATACGGCGGGCCGGTTGCACAACAAGGCCCACCTGATGGACGAACTTTCCAAGATCCGGCGGGTCATCCAAAAAGTGATCCCTGAAGCGCCACACGACGTATTATTGGTGTTGGACGGGTCGACGGGGCAAAACGCCGTCGAGCAAGCCCGGCACTTTACCGCCGCCACCCAGGTCACCAGCCTGGCGATCACCAAGCTGGACGGCACGGCCAAAGGGGGGGTGGTGCTGGCCATCGCGGACCAGTTCAAGATCCCCGTCCGGTTTATCGGGGTGGGGGAAAAGGCGGAGGACCTGCTGGTGTTCGACCGGCACGAATTCGTCGACAGCCTTTTCAAGCTTTAGTAAAACAGGTTGCCCAGCAGGCTGCTCCCTGCGCTGGACGCGCTGGGCTTGAGCTTTAGGAACTTTGCATACTGGGAGACCGTCATGATGGTCTTTAGCTTTCCGAATAGCCCGCCCTGGAGCCCTTTGAACGAAGACATGTAGCTGGTGGGGTCGGTTTTGGCCGTCCCGATGAACCCGGACTTTTTGGTCAGGAAGTCGGTGACCGCCCCGGAAACGCCCGGTTTCTGGGTGGCGCTCAACCCCAGTTTCGACCCCAGCAGGCTTGTAATACCCCCCGATGTTTCCGTGACGTTGCCGATCGCAGGCGGTTGGGTGATAGCGGACAGGGAAGGGGCGCTTTTGGTGAGGTCCCCCAGGCTTTGGGCGGAGAGCAGCGCGGGCGCAGCCACGCATAGTGAGAGGGAAAGGATTCCCCGAAGCAGGTGTTTTTGCATATCAGAGCAGATTGTTGCAACAAAATAGTGAAATTCAGACTTTCCGTCAAGGGTGCCTTCGGCGCCGCAACAGATTTAGTCATAACTTTGCCCCCGCATGAAGACAAGATCGCTCAAGAAGGACAAGGTGAACATCATCACCCTGGGGTGTAGCAAGAACCTGGTGGACAGCGAGGTGCTGAGCGGTCAGTTGGCCGCGGGGGACATAGACGTGGTGCACGAGAGCACGAAAAAAGACCACAACATCGTCATCGTCAATACCTGCGGCTTTATCGACAAGGCCAAGGAGGAATCCGTCAATACCATCCTCGACCAGGTGGAGCACAAGAAAAAAGGACGCCTGGACAAGGTGTATGTCACGGGTTGTCTGAGCGAACGCTACCGGGGTGACCTGGAAAGCGAGATCCCGGAGGTGGACGCGTGGTTCGGGACCATGGAGCTGCCGCTGATCCTGAAACGCTTTGACGTAGACTACCGGGCGGAGCTGTTGGGAGAGCGCCTGCTTGCCACCCCCCAGCACTACGCCTACCTGAAAATATCCGAGGGCTGTAACCGCACCTGTTCCTTTTGCGCCATTCCCTTGATGCGGGGCGGACACGTCAGCAAACCTATCGAACAGGTGGTGGAGGAAGCCCGTAAGCTGGTCCGCATGGGCGTGAAGGAAGTCATGCTCATTGCCCAGGAACTGACGTATTACGGGTTGGACCTGTATAAAAAACGGGAGCTGCCGCGGCTGTTGCATGCGTTGGCAGACGTGCCGGGCCTGGAGTGGATCCGGTTGCACTATGCCTATCCGTCGAAATTCCCGCTGGAGATCATCGACGTGATGCGCGAGCGGCCCAACATCTGCAACTACCTGGACATGCCGTTGCAACACGCTTCCGACAACATGCTCAAGGCGATGAAACGCCAGATCACGCGTGTGGAAATGGAAGACCTGATCGGTCAGATCAGGGACCGTCTCCCCGGGATCTGTCTGCGGACAACCCTGATCACGGGGTACCCCGGGGAAACCGAGGCGGACGTGGAGGAGCTCAAGGACTTTTTACAACGCATGCGGCTCGACCGGGTCGGCATCTTTACGTACTCACACGAGGAGAATACATCCGCCTACGCGGAGGAGGACAATATCCCCGCGGCGGAAAAGGAGAAAAGGGCGCAATCCATCATGGAAGTGCAGCAGGAAATCTCCTATGAAAAGAACCAGGACAAGGTGGGACAAACCTTCCGGGTGATCGTGGACAAAAAAGAAGCGGGTCGTTACCTCGGTCGCACCGAGTTTGACAGCGTGGAAGTGGACAACGAGGTCGTTCTCCACAGCGAGCGCAAGCTCAAACCGGGAGAATTTGTGGAAGCGCGGATCACCAAGGCTTATGATTACGATCTTGAAGGGGAAGTGATATAGACCCGCGCCCCCGGGGGCGGCGGTTGTACTTTTTCGACAGTATATGGACTGTATAGCTCAGTGGATCGATTATAAGGAAACGGGGGCATTCTCGGCCCTTGTTTCGGACTATGTACAAGGAGCGGATACGCTCCGGCCCTTTTACAAACACCCGGTGTCCCTTGACGGGCTAAAGGACGCCATCAAAGAGCGGGAAGCTTTCCCTACGGACCGCGCTACCCTGGTACAAACGCTTCGCGAACAATACCGTTCCCTTCCTCCCGCGGAAGCGTTACACCGTAACCTGGAGCTGCTGGAACGTCCCACAACCTTCGTGATCACCACAGCGCACCAGCCCAATATTTTCACGGGGCACCTGTATTTCATTTATAAGATCCTGCACGCCATCCGGCTCGCCAAAGAGGCAAAAACCGCCCTGCCGGATTACGACTTCGTACCCGTGTATTTCATGGGCAGCGAGGACGCTGACCTGGATGAGCTCGGGCATATCTATGCGGGTGGCGAAACGCTGACGTGGGCCACCGACCAGACCGGGGCCGTGGGCCGTATGTCGCCCAAAGGACTGGACACCCTGGTCCACCGGCTGGAGGGTGAGTTTGGCGGGCTCCCGCACGGAGCGGAAATGGCCTCCCTGATCCGCGAGGCCTATCTCAGGCACGACACCATACAGGCGGCGACCTTATACATGGTCCATGCCTTGTTTGCCGACTATGGGCTGGTCGTGCTGATCCCCGACGACGCCGCGCTCAAACGGCTTTTCCTGCCCCTGTTCCGGCGGGAGCTGGCCGAGGGTTTTTCCCATACCGCCGTGTCCGGCACCATCGCCCGTTTGGAGGAGCACTACAAGGTCCAGGCCGCCGGGCGGGACCTCAACCTGTTTTACCTGAAAGACAACCTCCGCAACCGCATCGTCCGTGAAGGCGACGGCTACCGGGTGGTGGACACCGACCTGACCTTTACCGTCTCCGCGATGAACGCCGAACTGGAGGCCCATCCCGAACGCTTTAGCCCGAACGTTATCCTCCGGGGTGTCTTCCAGGAATGGGTTTTGCCGGGTATCGCCTTTATCGGGGGTGGGGGAGAGCTCGCCTACTGGCTGGAGTTGAAAGAGGTCTTTGCCGAAGCGGGTGTGCCCTACCCGGTGCTGGTGCTCCGGAATTCCTTTCTCCTGGTCAAACAGGCAGTGGCGGACAAGGCGGCGCGGCTGGACCTGCCCCTGCCGTGCTGGTTTGCGCCGGAACCGGAGCTGGTCAATGCATTGGTGCGAAGGGATAGCACCCACCCATTGTCGCTGACCGAAGAAATCGACACGCTGCGGGCGCTCTACGACCGCCTTTCCACCCTCGCAGGGGCCGTGGACGTTACCCTCCAGCCCCATGTAGGGGCTTTGGGAAGCAGGGCCCTCGAAGGACTCCACGTCCTGGAAAAGAAACTGCTAAAGGCGGAGAAGCAACACTTCGACGACCAGCGCCGGCAGATCCACACGATAAAAGGCACCCTTTTCCCCAAGGGGGGCTTGCAGGAGCGGGTAGAGAATTTTATGCCCTATTATGCCGAATACGGGCGGGACTTGATCGAAGTCCTCTATCAGCATTCCCTGGGGTTGGAGGCCAAATTTTGCCTGCTGACCATCCCCTAAGCATCCTCCGGGCATCGCCAGCGTACAGCAGGTGTATCGCCAGCGGACAATAGTCCTCCCGGGATATATTGACCCACAGTCATTTAGCCGACGGCATACCTTTGGTGGACCCTTTGTATGCTGAAAACCTACCTTAAGATCGCCTGGCGCAACATCACCCGCCACCTGCTCTATAGTGCAGTGAATATCCTGGGCCTCGCCCTGGGGATCTGCGCCTGTGTCGTCATCTTCCTGATCGTCCGTTACGAATTCAGCTTCGACCGCTTCCTGCCCAACCGGGACCGGATCTACCGGATTGTCGGGGAAAATGTCAACGAACGGGGGGAAAAATCATTCATCAACAGCGTCTACAACGACCTCGCCGGTTTTGAGACACAGGTCCCGGGTTTTGCCGCCAAGGTGGGGTATTACTGGTTTGGCCAGTCGATTGCCGTTCCGGACGACAAAGGGAAGCTCCAGAATTTCGATAACCGCGTGCCGGATTCTTATCAGCCTGCCGCTATCCTGACAAAGTCCTCTTATTTCGATATATTCCATTACGACTGGCTGGCCGGGGATGCGTCTGCACTCGACCGGCCGTTCCAGGTAGTACTCACCGAAAGCCGGGCCCGTCAATATTTTGGTGATATACCCCTGGAAAGCATCATTGGCCGGCAGATTATTTACGCGGACTCCCTAAAGGTAAACGTGGGTGGGATCGTCAGGGACTGGACGAACCGTAGTGATTTTGCCTATACAGACTTCGTTTCCCTGTCATCGGCCACGCACAGCTTTTTGAAAAAACGAATCCCCACCGAAGACTGGAGCAGCCTCCAGCCGCATGGCTCGCAGGCCTTCGTCCTCCTCGACAAGGGCGTGACTCCGGAGCAGGTGAATGCCCGTTTTGCTTCCTACATCGCGAACCTGCACTACAAGCATGGCTCGGTGAAGATGTACCTTCAACCGTTGACCGCCGCCCACTTCAGTGAAGCCTTCCACGTCGAAGACGACGGGGACAACTGGCGGAAGCCTTACATGCCGACCCTCTACATCCTGATGGGGGTGGCCGGGTTTATCCTTTTGCTCGCCTCCATCAACTTCGTCAACCTCTCCACCGCCCAGTCCATCCAGCGCGCGAAGGAAATTGGCGTCCGCAAGGTACTCGGCAGCGGCAAGGGTAAGATCATGGGACAGTTCCTCACCGAAACCCTGTTGCTTACGCTGATCGCCGCCGTCCTTTCCAGTAGCCTGGTTAACCCGGTGTTGTGGCTGTTCAAAGACTATGTTCCCCAAGGGGTACTGTACCATCCCTTTGGCCTGACCAACCTTGCCTTTTTAGCGTCTGTTGTCGCTTTGACGACGGTACTGTCCGGATTTTACCCGGCCCGGGTACTGGCGTCCTATTTGCCGGTGATTACCCTGAAAGGCAATGCCCAGGGACCCCGGGCCAATTTGCGGAAAGCACTCATCGTGTTTCAATTCGTTATTTCTCTCGTCTTTATCATCGGCTCCATCGTCATTGCCAAGCAGATCAGGTACATGCGCAATGCCGACAAAGGCTTCAACACCGACGCCGTCATCACCCTGACGCACTGGGGGCCTCCACCCCAGGCGAAGCTCCAGGTACTGGCGGACCGCATCCGGAACATCCCCGGGGTGGACAAGGTCATCCTGCAATCCCATGCCCCCATGGGATTTGCCCAGATGACGTCCAGCTTTTTTTACGTCGATAAAGATACCGTCCAGACGGAAGCCGGCGTGGAAATAGGGAACGACGAATACATCCCGTTTTACCAGATGCGTCTTGTCGCCGGCCGGAATATGCTCCACGGGGACAGCGTCATGGAAGTGGTCATCAACGAGACGATGGCCAGGTCGATGGGTTTCCGGCATGCCCGGGAAGCCATCGGGCGGCAACTGTCTGCGCCCGGCCCGAACGGGACAAAGACGTATACGATCGCAGGGGTCGTTGCTGATTTTAGTATGGAATCCTTCCATAATGCCATTAAGCCCGCCGTCATCATGAAGTGGCCCGACTTTATCGAAGGCGCCGCCGTCAAACTTTCCCCGGGGATCAAGACCCCTGCCCAGGTCAAGGGCGTGCTGACCCGGATGGAGGCGGAATGGAAAAAAATATACCCCGACCAGGACTTCCAATACAGTTTCCTTAACGAGTCGATCACTTGGCTGTTCGCCCAGGAGGAAAACACGGTGTGGCTCGCGACGGTGGCAATGTGTATTACTATTTTTATTTCGTGTATGGGCCTGTTCGGTCTCGCCATGTTCTCGGCAGAACGCAGGATAAAGGAAATCGGTATCCGCAAGGTGCTTGGTGCGCGCGTCGGCCAGATCGTCCTGCTGCTCAACCGGGACTTTGTCATCCTGGTGGGACTGGCGCTGGTCATCGCTTCCCCCATCGCGTGGTACTTTTCGCGCCAATGGCTGCAGGACTTTGCCTACCGGACCTCCGTAAGCTGGTGGGTATTCGTGCTCGCAGGCGCGGGCGCGTTGGTCGTAGCGCTGCTCACTGTGAGTTACCAGGCCCTCAGGGCCGCCAGGGCAAACCCGGTGAACAGCTTGCGGACGGAGTGATCAATCAAACTGGTTGATCCACCCCTTTTCCTTCAAAATATCCACCTTCTCCTGGACCTCGTGGATCATTTGTTGTTTGTACGCCGCCAGCGCCGCGCCGACGCGTTCGTCGAATGCGCCGAGGATTTCGGCAGCAAGAATCCCCGCGTTCTTCGCCGCATTCAGGGCTACGGTCGCCACGGGTACCCCATTGGGCATTTGCAGGATGGACAACACCGAATCCCAGCCGTCGATGGAATTGGAGGACTTCACCGGCACCCCGATCACCGGCAGCGTCGTCAGCGAGGCTACCATCCCGGGCAGGTGCGCCGCGCCCCCGGCCCCTGCAATGATCACCTTCAAACCGCGGTCCCGCGCGTCGCTGGCATAATGGACCATGCGCAACGGCGTGCGGTGCGCCGACACCACCGTCAGCTCAAACGGAATATCCAGAGAACGAAGAAAGTCCGCAGCAGGTTGCATGACCGTTAGGTCGCTGTCGCTGCCCATGATGATGCCCACGAGGGGAGAAGTATCCGGCATGGGGCAAATCTACAAAAAAGCGCGCGCCGCGCGCCGCTAGAATTTAAGGGTATTCGCGTACCGTTTGAGGTTGATCTCGGCGACCTTGGCGGCATACGCGAGGTTGACCAGTTGATACCCCGCATTCTCATAGCTGTCCTGCGCATTCCGCACATCCACGATGGTGGCCTGCCTGACCCCGAACCTTTGCATCACAAGGTCCAGGAGCTGACCGGCGAGCTGGTAGTTGTCCCGGGCCATGGTGAGCTGTTCCAAAGTGTTGGTATAGGCCTGGTAGTTTTTGACGGCCCCGGCGGTATACGCCAGCGTGAGGGTGTCCCGCAGGAGGCGGGCCGTGGAGACGTTGATGTCGGCCACCTGGGCCTGTTTTTTATAGATAAAGCCGTTGAAGATCGGGATGTTCACCCCCAGGCCGATAAACGGCCCGTACTGGGCGTTGAGCAGGCTAAAGCCCCCGGAGTTTTGGGTGCGGCTGAGGTTGTACCCGATGTTTACCGTCAGGGAAGGATAACGGAGGGCGTTTGTCTCGCGGGCAACAAACTGGTTGATCGTGATTTGGTCGTTGGCGGCGGCAATGTCGGGGTTTTGTGCCACGGTGGCCAACACACTTTTGAGCTGGAGCGTGCTGTCCACGATGATGGTATCCCGCACGCTGACCACGGAGTCCGGGCTCAGGGTCAGCAGCGTGAGCAGGTCGGTCTTGTCCTGGTCGATGACGAGCTGCTGGGCCTTGAGGTTTTGGAGCTGGGTGTTGAGGTCGACCTGCGACTGGAAGAGGTCGGCGTTGTTGGCCATGCCCAGCGAAAGTTCGGTCCGGATGATGTTCAGGCGCTCCCGGGAAGCGTCGATCGATCGCTGAAGGGTGAGGGCATAGCTCTGCTGACGGACGACGTCATAGTATTTGAGCATGACATTGTAGGCCAGCGCCAGCGCCCGGGAGCTGAGGATGTCTTTGCTTTGGATCTCGGCCTGGTTCAGCGCGCGTTTGGTATAAACGACGCGCTCGCCGTTGTACAACAGCAGGGAGGCGTTGAGACCGCCCGACAGGCTGTTGGAGGTAGCACCGTTCCGGCTGGAGTTGTCGGCGGCGGTGGCATATTTCTGGCGGATGTCGACCGTCTGTTCTATGTCGCTACCGGTGATGCTGACCTGGGGAAGACCGCCGGCGACGCCATAGCTGTTGTTGATGGTGGCGGCGGCCACGCCGTTCCGGGCGACCCGGATACCGAGGTTGTTGGCCAGGGCGATGTCCAGGGCCTGGCGCAGGGTGAGGTCCTGGGCGTGCAGACCGGAAGGCAAAAGGCCCCCCCCGAGCGCGACGCAATATAGTATGCGGCGTATCATTCTGTAACAACAGTTTTATGTCCTTTGTGTTCGCTGGAAATATAGGTATACACGGCAGGAATAACGAACAATGTCAGCACCAGGGAAAACATGACCCCGCCCACGACAACGATCCCCAGGGGGACGCGGCTGGTGGACGCGGCGCCGAGGCTGAGGGCGATCGGTAACGCCCCGAGGGACGTGGCCAGGCTTGTCATGAGGATGGGCCGGAGCCGTTGGGTGGCGGCTTCGATGACGCCCTCCATTTTGGACTTGGCGGCCCGTTCCCGTTTCTGGTTGGCGAATTCCACGATGAGGATGCCGTTCTTGGTCACCAGGCCTACGAGCATGATCATCCCGATCTCCGAAAAGATGTTCAGGGTCTGGTGGAACACCAGCAGGCTCATCAACGCACCCGCGAGCGCTAGCGGCACGGTGAGCATGATGGTAAAGGGGTCGAGAAAACTTTCAAACTGCGCGCTCAGCACCAGGTAGATCAGGATCAGGGCGAGCATAAAGGCAAAGCTGGTGTTGGACGAACTTTCGGCATAGTCCCTGGACGGCCCGTACAGGGATGTCTGGAAGGTATTGTCCAGGACCCTGGAGGCGATGGCCTGCATGGCTTTTACCCCATCGCCTATGGTCTTGCCCTCGGCCAGGGAGGCCTGAATCGTGGCGGACTTATACCGGTTGAAGTGATACAAGGTGGCGGGGCTGCTGCTTTCCTGGAGGTGGACCACGGCACTGAGCGGGATCTGGTCACCCCGGCTGTTCTTCACATAGAGGTTGGAGATGTCCGCGGGCTGGTCCCGGTTGGACCGCTCGACCTGGCTGATGACATAATACTGTTCTCCATCCATGATGAAGTATGCCAGCCTTCCTCCTGCATACGCCGACTGAACGGCGCTCAGGACGTCGGCGGAGGAAAGACCCAGGTCTTTTTCCCTGATCCGGTCGATGGTCAGCTGCACCTCGGGTTTGTTGAATTTGAGGTTGACGTCCACACCTGCAAACGTCTTGTCTTTCTGCGCCTCCGCCAGGAATTTCGGAAGCGCTTCCCGGAGCTTCTCCAGGTTCAGGTTCTGGAGGACGAACTGGACGGGTAGCCCGGTCCGGGAGCTGGAGCCCACCGCGATGGTTTGTTCCTGGATGGCGAAGATGCGCGCGTCGTTAAAGCGGGACAACTTGCCGGACAAGTCGGCCGCGATCTCGGCTTCGCTCCGTTTCCTTTCGGTGGGATCCACCAAACCCAGGCGGGCATAGCCGCCGTTGATCGCCGAACTTCCGCCCCCGGGTTCGGAAAAATAGGCATACTGTTTCTCGGGCAGCGAGTCCAGGAGGTAGTTCGTAAAACGGTCGCAGATACCACACATCGCAGAGTAGCTCGCGCCTTCCGGCCCGGTGATGGTAAAGCGGATGGACCCCCGGTCTTCCAGGGGGGCGATTTCGCTTTGAAGGTGGGTCTCTGCGTACCAGATCATGGCTCCGCAAATCCCGATGATGACGAAGGCCAGCCAGCGGACCTTCATAAAGGCCGTCAGCAGGCGTCTGTAGCCGTTCTCCATACCCTCGAAAAAGGGCTCGGTGCGTTCGTAAAATTTCCCGTGCCCGGAATGCTTACGCGTCAGGTAGACGTTCAGGACGGGGGTGATCGTCAGCGATACAAAGGCGGAGATCAACACGGCTGCGGCGACCACGACGCCGAATTCGCGGAACAGGCTTCCCACGAAACCGGAGAGGAAGATGACGGGCAGGAAAACGATGGCCAGGGTGATGGACGTCGATATAACCGCGAAAAAGATTTCCCTGCTTCCTTCCAGGGCGGCTTTGCGGATGGGCATGCCCTCCTCCAGTTTCCTGAAGATGTTTTCCGTCACCACAATCCCATCGTCCACCACCAGCCCGGTCGCCAGCACGATGCCGAGCAGGGTCAGGATGTTGATGGTAAAGCCGGCGACATACATGACAAAGAAAGTGGCGATCAGCGAAATCGGGATGTCGATCAACGGCCGCAGGGCGATCAGCCAGTTGCGGAAAAAAAAGTAAATCACCAACACGACAAGCGCGAACGCGATCAACAGGGTTTCCTTGACCTCGTCCAGCGAGTGTTTGATGATGAGGGTATTGTCCACCAGCAGCTTGAGCTGTATGTCCTTGGAGCCGGCGGATTGTTCGATCTGGGCCACGCGTTTTTTAAACTCGTCCGCAATGGCGATGATGTTGGCACCCGGTTGCGGGGTCAACACAAGACCGACGCCAAAGCCCCCGTTGAGTTTCCACTGCTGTTCTTCTATCTGGGGGCCCAGTTCCACCCGGGCCACGTCTCCCAGGCGGATGATGCCCGCGCTGTCCTGGCGGATGATCACGCTGCGGAATTGGTCCTCCGTGGTCAGCCGGACCAGGCTGTGGATGATCACCTCGGTGTTGTTGCCATAGATTTTCCCTGGTGGCAGGTCGGAGTTCTCGTTGTTGATGGCCGTGCTGATGTCCGTAAAGGACACGTTGTAGGCCCGCATCTTGTCCGGGTTGAGCCAGATGCGCATGGCATACGTCTTGTCCCCGAAAATATAGACCGAGCTGACGTCGTTGATCGTCTGGAGGTTTTGCTGGAGGACGTTTTCGGCGTATTGGCTGAGCTCCATAAGGCCCTTCGTCCGGCTTTGTACGGCCAGCAAAAGTATAAAGTCGCTGTTGGCATCCGCCTTGCTGACGACCGGGGGCGCATCGATGTTGGCGGGCAGGCTTTGCGTGGCCTGACTGACCTTGTCGCGGATGTCGCTCGCCGCCGCCTCCAGGTTGACACCTAAGTTGAACTCGATGGTGATGTTGCTGGTGTTCAGGGCGCTGGAAGAAGAGATCGTTTTGATGCCCGGGACACCGGAGATTTGTTTTTCCAGGGGTTCGGTGACCTGGTTCTCGATCACGTCCGCGTTCGCCCCCGTATACGAGGTTTGTACTGTGATCACGGGCGGGTCGATATTGGGATAGTCCCGCACGGCCAGGAAGGTGTACCCCACTACCCCGAAAAGAACAATCATGATGTTCATGACGGTGGCCAGGACGGGACGTTTGAGGGAAAGTTCCGAGATGTTCATGTTTATTGCTTGAAGGCGTCCAGGGTGGTAATGCTTCTGACCGATACGGGTCCGTTCACCTGGGTAAACATAATGCCCGACACGACGACGGAATCCCCCGGCTGCAAGCCTCCCGTGATCTCGACGAGGTTGGCCTGGCGGATACCCGTGGTCACCCCCACATACACGGACTTGCCATTTTTCACGGTCACAACATCGTTGTTGCGGTCATCGGGGATAAGGGCGCTGGTAGGAATCATGATGGCTTGTCTGTCCCCGCCCCCGTCTACAAAGACCTTTGCAAAGGCCCCGATGTTCGCGCGGCTGTGTACGAGCAGCGCGCGGGCGGTGATGTTGCGCGTCGTCACGTTCACCTGGGGTTCCACGGCAAGGATGACCGCTTTTTCCCGTACCGGTGTCAGCCCGTCCGTCACCACCGTAACGGTCCCCCCCTTATGGAGCACGCTTGCATATTGATCCGGTATGGTAAAGTCGATCCGGAGGCTGTCCGTTTGCTGCAAGGTAGCGATGACGCTCGCCGGCGACAGATACGCGCCAAGGCTCACCTGCCGCAGCCCCAGCACACCCGTAAACGGCGCGCGAACGATCGTTTTTTCGATCATCGCATTGTAATAATCAAGGTCCGAACGCAGGCTGTTGACCTGGTTGGTCATTGTATCGTAGGTGGTCTGGTTAATCCCGTTGATCGCAAGCAGCTTCGACAAACGTTCCCGCGTCTGCACCGCCAGGTCCAGCAATAGTTGCGTCTTGTTCTTTTGTGCGATCAGGTCCGAGTCGTTGATGCGCGCGATGACCGTGCCCGCCTGCACCACCCTGCCCTCGGGCACGTCGAGGTAGATCAGCCGCCCCGACGTTTCCGGTTGAAGCGATACCGACTGGTTGGCCACCACCGTCCCGCTTGCCTCGACGGGATTCGTCATGGATTGGTTCCTGGCAATGATCACATCGACAATGGGCGTCGTGCTTTCGGTCTTCTTCGCTTTTGTTTCCTGGCAGGCCGTGATCGAAAGGAGCACACAAATACCCATCACCGGCAAAAAGGATGGGCTGCAAAACAATTGCATCCGGATGTTTGTTAGTGAATGAAAGGCTTAATCGGATGCAATCAACGCCGGTTCCCCCAGCTAAACGGCAGGGAATTCGATAATTGGTCTTTTGGGGGGATGACTGGAAAGGTTCGCGCGCGATCATGCGCGTCCCCTTTACGCGATCACGCGGAACAATTTCTTGATCACGCCGGCCTGATAAACGAGCTCCTGGCGGTCCTTCCCGATGAGGGTGATGTGCCCCATCTTGCGCCCCGGCTTGGTGGTCTTCTTGCCGTAGAGGTGAACAAAAGTATTGGCCATCTTCAAAATATCGTCCAAACCCTCGTACCGGGCGTCGCCTTCAAAGCCTTCGGCGCCCACGACGTTGAGCAACGCCGACGGCTGACGGATCTCCGGGTTTCCCAGGGGATACCCCAGCATTAACCGCCACAACATGTCGAATTGGGAGGAGTAAGCGGCTTCTATGGTGTGGTGACCGCTGTTGTGGACGCGGGGGGCGGTTTCGTTTACCCATACATCTCCCCTGGCGTCCACGAAAAGCTCCACCGCAAAGATGCCCGGCGAGGCGAGCCCCTTGACTACCATCATGGCCATGGCCTCCGCCTTCCACAAAGTTTCACGGGGAATGTCGGCCGGGCAAAGCTGGTAGTCCAACAAGTTGAGCTCCGGGTGAAACACCATTTCGGTGGCGGGATAGATCGCATTTTCCCCGTGCCCGTTGGTCGCGACGATGACGGAGAGCTCCTTTTTGATAGGGATCAGTTTTTCCAACACCGAAGGCGCGTCAAAACCCTGTTCCAGGTCCTCGGGCCCATGAAGGATGTGTACACCCCGCCCGTCATACCCGCCTTCCCCGATCTTTTGGACGGCCGGCAGTTCCCCCAGGTGCGCCCGCAATGCTTCGCGGTTTTCGAGAATTACGAAGGGCGCGGTGGGGATCTCTTTGTCCTTATAAAAAAGCTTTTGTTGAACCTTGTTTTTGATGATGCGGAGCGCCGACGGCTTGGGATAGACTTTCACGCCTTCCGCTTCCAGACGCTCCAATGCGTCCACGTTCACCGATTCGATCTCGATGGTCACCGTATCCACTTGTTTGCCAAAGTGGTATACCGTATCGTAGTCCCGGATGTCCCCTTGTACGAAGTGGTGACAAAGGTGAGCAGCGGGACAATGCGGATCGTTTTCAAGGACATAGGTGATGACGGGATAATTGGCCGCGGCTTGCAACAGCATTCTACCCAATTGCCCTCCGCCAAGGATGCCCACTTTCTGCATACGATTCGTTTATTGGGTGTGAAGATAGTATCTTTGGGGGAGATGCTACCCGACTACGCCCATAAGGTTTTCGACGATAAACGCATCGTATATTGCCTGCTCATGGAAGCCCTCGCCATGGATGCAGCCTAGACCGGTTTTCCTACACCCGTCTTGTTTTTTTGTTATCATTTTCCACAAAAATTTTTTCGCATGTCCGCTACTGCCATCAAGGCCGTGCCCGTGGTTTCCACGGATTTCCTTCCCCTTCAGGGTACCGATTACGTTGAATTTTATGTAGGCAACGCCAAACAGGCCGCCCATTTCTATAGAACCGCTTTTGGCTTCCAGCCCCTCGCTTATGCCGGGCCCGAAACCGGCGCCCGCAACCGCGCCAGCTATGCCGTCCGTCAAAACAAGCTCACCTTTGTCTTTACCACCCCGCTCGCAGATGAAGGGCCCATCGCCGATCACATCCGCCTCCACGGCGACGGCGTCAAATGCCTCGCCCTCCGCGTAGACGACGCCACGTCCGCCTGGAAAGAAACCACCACCCGCGGGGGGCGCTCCTTTATGGAGCCCACGGTTTTAAAAGATGAACACGGTGTATTGGTCCTTTCCGGTATCCACACCTACGGAGACACCGTCCACCTCTTCGTCGAACGCAAAGACTACACCGGCGCCTTTATGCCCGGCTATCGTGCCTGGAACACCCCACACTTCCAAAGCAACTCCACCGGCCTGCTCTATGTCGACCACTGTGTCGGCAACGTAGGCTGGAACCAGATGAACACCTGGGTGAAATTCTACGAAGACGTCATGGGTTTCCGCAACATCCTCAGCTTTGACGACAAAGACATTTCCACCGAATACTCCGCCCTCATGAGCAAGGTCATGAGCAACGGCAACGGCTTCGTGAAATTTCCCATCAACGAACCCGCCGAAGGCAAAAAGAAATCCCAGGTCGAAGAATACCTCGAATTCTACAAGGGCGAAGGCGTTCAACACGTCGCCCTTGCCACCGCCGACATCGTCACCACCGTCCGCGACCTCCGCAGCCGGGGCGTCGAGTTCCTCCAGGTGCCCACCAGCTACTACGACGACCTCCTCGCCCGCGTCGGCACAATAGACGAGTCCATCGACCCCCTCCGCGAGCTCGGGATCCTCGTCGACCGCGACGACGAAGGCTACTTACTGCAAATCTTTACCAAGCCCGTCGAAGACCGGCCAACACTGTTCTTTGAGATTATCCAACGAAAGGGAGCGAAGAGCTTTGGGAAGGGGAATTTTAAGGCGCTCTTCGAGGCGATTGAAAGGGAGCAGGAGTTGCGGGGGAATTTATAAGGTTGTGGAAAAGCGGGCTAGACTTTCTGCCCGCTTTTCATTTTTTCCCGGACCTCTTCGATGAATTCGAGGGAGACGTCAGCGAGTGACGCGATTTCTTCGTGTGAAAAGGTCTTTGCATTCAGCAGATTGCGAACGAAAAGCGTCTTTTGCTTTTCCGTGGCTTCTTCAGCCCTTATCTCTGCAAGTACTTCAAAAAATCCCATGGTGTTGGATTTACCGGTGATTGAATTGATTTGTTGGTCGAAGATACAACAATATTCAGAATTTTGAGGGACAATAATATTTCGAAGAAAGAACAATATTGACCCGATTTTTCGGTGAGAGATGTGGGTTTTACCCAACAACAACCTGGCTACCATCAACTTGCGGTTAAGTAATTCTATTTCAGGAATTTTCTTGCTCCTCAACGCTTCCCGAGCTGCTAAAACTACCAGTGCAAAAGGATTGTCGCTTGCCTTCAATTCCTCGTCCGTCGGGTCAGTGATACAAAAGGTATTGTATCTATACAAAAGGTATGTGCCCTGAAGACGATAGCTGAACCGATCAGGTATCAATTTACCGTCAGTTCCTGTAAAAATCGCGATGGCCGTAATGGGTTTCCGGAAGCGATCGTATATCCGGTATTGATACTGGTACATCCGCTCTGGGAAAAAAGCCCGCTCACCCGAATATCCCTGTATTTCGGCGTGTATGAGCATCCACTCTTCTCCCCCGTCCCGGGTATAGGCTTTGACCAGCTTATCCACGAAACGAGTATCGGGTCCTTTCCCTGGTTCGGGCTCCAGTTCGGTAAGCTCCTTGTCCAGATAAGTAAATCCGCGGTCCATATCATAAACCGCATCGGCATTCGGGAAAACAAATCGCAACAGATCGTCGAATACCTCCTCCAAAAGCGCCTTCCAAAGGGCGTCATCGTTCTTTTCCATGAAGCAAATCTACAAGCGCAGTCAATCGCTTGTATGCCTCTGCGGGCGCGGATTAAGACCCGTTAGGAATATAGACTATCTAGTAGAAATATATGGAAATATAAGGCGGCTTATAGCACAGTTAAAGTCCCGTTAAAAGCACCGCGGCCGCGCCCAATGCAATTTGCAAAGGGCATGGCCGCGCGTGTAGAAAGATAGGGTGATTACACCTTCTTCCACGTATCCACCATCTTCCAAATAATCCCCCCAAGGATCCCTCCTGCAATTGGCGCCACAATAAATACCCAAAGATCTTTCAGCGCCTCCCCCCCTACAAAAAGGGCCGGCCCGATGCTGCGCGCCGGATTGACGGAGACCCCGGTAACGGGGATCCCGACGATGTGGATGAGGGTAAGGGTAAGCCCGATGCCAAGACCGGCAATGGGGGTGGTGTTGTTTTTGCTGGTGCTCCCGTGGACGACGAGCAGGAAGATGCACGTGAAGACGACTTCGGCGATCAGACCGCTCGCCAGGGGGTAGTGGTCGGGGGAGCCGTCGCCTACACCGTTTTGGCCGAGGCCGTTGGTGGCAAGGCTGTAGTCGGCATGGCCGGAGGCGATGACGTAGAGGATGCCGGCGCCGACGATGCCGCCGGCGATTTGGGCAACGACGTAGCCCAGGGTATCGGCCGCGGGGAGTTTACGGGTGACCCACATGGAAATGGTGATGGCGGGGTTGATGTGGCAGCCGGAGATGTGGCCGATGGCGTAGGCCATACCGACGACGGAGAGGCCAAACGCAAAGGCGATCCCCAGGAAGCCGACGTGGCTGCCCGCGAGGACGGCACTGCCGCAACCCATGAGGACAAGAACGAGGGTCCCGAAAAATTCAGCGAGACATTTTTGGAAAAGAGAGGGTTTCATTGGTTATCTTTTTGGTGTGAATAATCAGGCCGATGGCGTTGCTGCGACGGCGCTCCGCCGTTAGTATTGCCAAAATAAGCAAATCATCTATCATGTCAACCAAAATGTACTTTTTTCTGAAGCTTCACCCGCCAAGGGCCTCCTTTGCCCTGGATATGACACCGGAAGAGCGGGCCGTCATGCAGCAGCACGTGGAGTATTGGGCCCCCCACGTGGCGGGGGGGACGATGCTGGTCATGGGGCCGGTCGCGGACCCGGCGGGTGTGTACGGGATAGGAATCCTTGCCGTGGACAGCGAAGAGCAGTTGAAGGAACTGATCGGCGCCGACCCCGCGAACGGAATGAACAGGTACGAGGTGCACCCGATGCGGGTGCGGACCGCTATGCCGTGACGAGTACTGGTTTCCCGACGTTGTGACCGCCGAGGGCAAAGTACAGGATATAGGCGTAACAGGGGATAAGGCAGATGCAATAGGCGAGGTTGTTGAAGACATGGGCGTTGTCTTTAAGACCGCCGTAGAGCAGGGGGAGCAACGCGCCGCCGGCAATGCCCATAACCAGCAGGGCCGAGGCGATCTTGGTGAAACGGCCAAGACCTTCCAGGGCAAGGGGCCAGATGGCAGGCCACATCAGGGAATTGGACAGGCCCAGCAGGGCGATAAACGTGATGGCGGTATAGCCGGTGGTGGTGAGGATCCCTACACTAAAGGCAAGCCCTGAAATGGCGCATATCCTTAGGGCCGTCGACTGGCTGAGGTAGCGCGGGATGGTGATGATGCCGATGACATAACCCACCAGCATAGCCGCGAGGGTGAAGGTGGTGAAGTATTTGGTTTTATCCAGGCTGATGCCGAGGGCCTTGCCAAAGGTGCCGATGCCGTCACCCGCCAGTACTTCGACGCCCACGTACACGAAGATGCAAAGGACACCCAACAACAGGTGGGGATATTGAAAGACGCTTGTTTTTTCGGAAGATGCCCCACCAACGGATTTTTCAGTTTGAATTTCCGGGAGGGAAGAAGCTTTGATCATGATCGCCAGCAGGATCAGGATACCCGCCATGACGAGGTAGGGGACGATGACGCGGGCGGCCAGGGCGGACAGCAAGGCTTCCTTTTGCGTGGGATCGGTCGCGGCATGGATCTGTCCTTCCAGGCTGGAGGCATTTTTGAGAACAATCGCGCCGACGATCAGGGGACTGAGCACGCCGGCGACCTTGTTACAGATACCCATGATGCTCATGCGTTTGGCGGCGCTGTCCAGGGGGCCGAGGATGCTTATGTAGGGATTGGATGCAGTTTGCAAAAGCGAAAGACCGGTGCCCTGTACAAACAGGCCGATCAGGAAAAGCGGGAAGCTGCGCAGCTGGGCGGCCGGAACAAAAACCAGGGATCCCAGCGCCATGACGACCAGCCCCAGGGCCATCCCGTTTTTGTAGCCGGTCTTTTCAAGGATGAGCGCGCTGGGTATCGCCAGGAAAAAGTAGGCGATATAAAACGCAAAGGTCACAAAGAAAGCCTGGAGGTCGGTGTGCAACTGGCAGGCGAGTTTGAGGAACGGGATCAGTGTTCCGTTGAGCCAGGTCACAAAACCAAAGATGAAAAACAGGACGCCGATGATAAACAGCGCGTAGCCGGTGCGGTTGGATGAAGATATACTCATGTCGTCAAGTGAGTGACGAAATTAGCGGATTTTGTAATGCCGGGAACGACTAATTGTGGATCAAACGGTTGCGCGAAACATCAAGTGATATGCGGAATTTACGATATATGATTTCACGGTTAAGTGCGCTACCCGGAAAATATTTTTCTAGTTACCTTCGTTGATAAGCTAAATTGATGTTTCGGTGAAGTTCGTGTCCATCCAAATCCTGTTCTTCCTGCTGGTCGTCTCCTACTCCCACGCACAGACGTATGTCGGTATCCAATCCACCAATGCCCGCCTGGCCCCGCTGATCAAGGGTGGGGAAGATACATTGCGTAAACAGTTCGAAGCCAAGGGGCTCCAATGGCCCGCCAAGTATATCTACATGCGTTCCTTCAAGTACGAGAAGGAGCTGGAGGTGTGGGTCAAAAACGACATACAGGATACGTTCCGTTTGTTCAAGGTGTACAAGGTGTGCCGGACTTCGGGCAAGATGGGCCCCAAACGCCGCCAGGGAGACATGCAGGTGCCCGAAGGCTTTTACTACATCAACGGTTTTAATCCCAACAGCAACTACCACCTGGCGCTGGGCCTGGACTACCCGAACCTTTCGGACCGGCTGAAAAGTGGGGCGTCGGACCTCGGGGGTGACATTTATATCCACGGTTCCTGTGTGTCGGTCGGCTGTATCCCCATCTTAGACAACCAGATAGAGGAGGTGTATATGCTGGCCGCGATTTCCCGGCAAGAAGGGCAGGACTATATCCCGGTGCATATTTTCCCCATCCGTTATAACCTGGAAAACTCCGCGGCCTTTCTCAAAAACCAGATCCGGGACGATAAGGACTGGGCCAGGTTCAACGAACAATTGCGGTCGTCCTTCGACTATTTCGAGGAACACCACCGTCTGCCGGTGATTGCTGTCGACAGCCGGGGGGACTACGTGATTAAATAGTGGGACGTAACCCGAAGGGTAACATAGACTTAATGCAAAGGGCCTATCTTGCGGAGAAAGCCGCCCGCATGCGCCTATTTTTTCTTTCCCTCATTTCCCTCTCCATCTCCCTCGGAGCCCTGGCTCAAACTACGGATGAATACCGTCGCCCCTACGACACCAGTACGCTGGAGCCTGGCAAGGGCGCTATTTTGCTGCCCTACAACCGGTTGATCAACCCGGCGGGTACGGTATTGCATTTTGGTAGTGGGGCCCTGGAAAACCACAGCCTGGACGCCGTCCTTCTCCCGGGCGGGGACGTCCTGGCGGTCGAGGACCGTTACGGGGTGGCCTTTGTCCGCGTCCCGGACAACCAGTTGATCTTCCGGCTGGACTATGGTAAAGAGGCCTTTCGCGGCTGTATGAGCACGTATTCGGGGATCAAGACGTATACGGATGCGGACGGGCAGGTCCACGTGTTGTGGAGCGCTTCGGAAACGGGGCATGGCAAAGCCTATCTCTTTGACGCGCTTTGGGGCAAGGATACGGCCCAGATCGTTTCCTATTATGCCTTTAAGGCGGAGGACCCGGCGCCGCTCGCGCTGCCCAACGACATCGCCGTAGCGGTGGAAGACGGTGGTATGTATGTCTACCTGGTCCTCAACGGGAACAGCAAGCTGGAAAAGATCCGCTGGAGCGACCGCTCCATCGTGTGGGAAGCGTCCACGGGGATGGCCCCGTACGGGGTGGCCCTGGCGGGTGGCAAGGCGTATGTGAGCAACTGGGCGGGACCGGTGCCCCCCGATTCGACGGACCGCGAAACCGCGGGTATTCCCTACGGACGCGTCTTTATCGATCCGCGCACGGGCGCGACCGCCCAGGGGACCGTGTCGGTCATCGACCGGACCAGCGGACAGGTACTCCGGGAAGTCGGCGTGGGGCTGCACCCGAACGCGATCCTCGCCGGTCCGGGCGGCCGCGAGGTATACGTGGCCAACGGGAACAGTGATAACGTATCGGTCCTTCGCACCGAGGACGACGCCGTTATAGATTCCATAGCGATCCAACTGGCGGGCGCGGACGCCTTTATCGGGGATACGCCCGACGGGCTGGCGCTGGACACAGAGGGGAAAACACTTTTTGTATCCGCCGGCATGGACAACGCCGTGGCGGTCGTGGCGCTGGGTGAACCGGGGAAGAGCAAGGTAAAGGGTTTTATACCGACAGAAGCCTATCCCGCCGGCCTGGTTGTGAGCAAAGGGTATCTCTATGTCGCCAACCTGGAAGGGGAGGGTGCCCGCGTAGCTAATGAAAACAAGGCCTACAACAGCCACCACCAGGAGGCGACGCTCTCGGCGATTCCCTTGCCGGATGAGCGTCAACTGCGTTCGTATACAACCTGGGCAAAGGCCAATAATTTTGTTTTCCGGACCGAGCTGACGAAGTTGCCCGCAAGACAGGGCGTCCAGCCGGTGCCTGTCCCGGAGCGGATCGGGGAGCCCTCGTTGTTTAAACACGTCATCTACATCATCAAGGAAAACCGTACGTACGACCAGGTGTTGGGTGACATGCCGGAAGGCAACGGCGCGCCGTCTTTGTGTATGTACGGGGATACGGTCACGCCCAACCAGCACAAGATCGCGCGCTCGTTCCTGTTGTTCGACAACTACTATGCGTCAGGGAAGTGCTCCGCGGAAGGACACCAGTGGACTGACGAGGGCATGGTGACGGATTATGTGGAAAAAAATGTCCGCGCCTGGTTCCGGAGCTACCCGCACGTACAGACGGACGCCCTTGTCTATGACAAGGAGGGCTTTATCTGGAACAACGCCCTGGACCACGGGAAGTCCGTCCGGATCTACGGAGAAGCGACGACGGTCTTTGTCAACGGTCCCCAGAACTGGACCGACATTTATGGCCTGCTGGCCAGGGACCAGCCCCTTTCGTTTTTCAATACCACGACGATCTCCCGGGTGCGCCCGATCCTGGATACACTGTATCCGGGTTTTGACGGTCCGAATATCTCCGACCAGTTCCGCGCCAACGCTTTTATCCAGGAACTACACGACTTTGAAAAAAAGCCGGGAGACCAATGGCCGGAACTGATGGTCCTGGCCCTTCCCAACGACCATACCGTGGGTACCCGCCCGGGGAACCCTTCACCCGAATCGATGGTGGCGGACAACGACCTGGCCTTGGGCCGGATCGTGGATGCTGTCAGCCAAAGTCGTTTTTGGGATTCCACCGCGATCTTCGTCACCGAGGACGACTCGCAAGCCGGCTGGGACCATGTGTCCGCTTACCGGACCACGGGTTTTGTCATTAGCCCCTATTCCCGGTTGCACCGCACGATCCACACCAACTACAACCAGGTGTCGATGCTGAGGACGATCGAACAGATCCTGGGGATACCGCCCATGAACATGCTGGATGCCACGGCGGTGCCGATGACGGATTGTTTTGATGCCACCGGCCTCGATCGGACGGTTTACCACTGGCAGCCCAACCGGATTCCCCTGGACAAGATGAACCCCGACGTCGCCCTGCTGACGGGCAAGGCCAAACGATACGCCCTGGCGTCGGCCTCGCCCCAGTTTGCCCACATCGACGGGGGGAACGACGATTTGCTCAACCACATCCTTTGGTTTGCGGCGAATGGGAACAAACCCTATCCGCAAGCGATGGTGTTGCCAAAGCGGTTGAGGAAAGACCACGACGACTAAACCGTCGCGGTGTTCTCCTTGATCCAGGCCAGTAACGCCTCGCCTACGGCTTCGCGGCGATAATACCAGTCGGTGCTTTGGATCCGGAAGAAGTGCCAGCCCGCGCGTTCCAGGATGAGCTGGCGCGCGATGTCCTCGCGGATGCGTTCGGGATCGGACGCGTGTCTTTCCCCGTCACACTCGATGGCGAGCTTGCGGTTGCCCGCGATCAGCCCGAAGTCGATCCGGTATTTACCTACTTCCAACTGGGGATGCAAGTAGTCTCCCCAGCCTTGTGCATATAAGAAGCGGCAGACGCTTCCCTGGAAATCCCCCCCGAAGGTATCCACCTGTTCGAGCAGGTCGGGCAGGCTCACGGCCTGTGCGGCGGGTTCTCCGAAACGGGAAGCCTGGAGCTGGTAATAGTCGATGAGCATCTTCCGGTAACAGTCCGGGTTCATCAACGCCACCGCCTCGGGATGGATGCTGTGGAAAAGCACCGAGCGTTCCTTGGCCCGGCTCGCAGCGACGTTGTAGATCCGCATGTATTCCTCCGTGGTGGCTGCGCGGGGCGGTTTGAAGGAAATCCGGTCCCTTTCCTTCTTGACGGTATGTGCCGCCGTGATGGTCATCAGCACGACGTCCCGCTCGTCCCCCTGGAATTCACGGGAGGTGCCGATCAACAACTCCAACTGGTCTTCGTATTCCTTGATGAGCTCGTTCCCCGCGATTTCCCTCAGCAGGGCATTGTGGTGTTGCTGGTTGGAGCTGTCCAGGGTGATGATGCCGATGGTGGGCAGCCGCCGGAGACTGCCCTCTTTATAACGGAGGATGTAGTCCCCGATGGATTCCGCGACCTTGCGGACCATCAGGGGTTTTTCCTCGGACTCGGGGTCGTCCTCGGTGCGCACGATCCCGATGGGGTCGCCAAAGGGTCTTTCCGTCGCGGTTTTGAGGGCCACGATTTCCCGGTTGTAGATGTATTGGCTGGAGTAACCGATGATCTCCGGGAGACAACGGAAGTGTTCCGTCAGGGTCACGATGTTCGGGTAGATCACGCCGCTCAGCGTATAGATGCTGTTGTTTTTGTTGTTGACATCAAACTGTGTCTTGAACCGGTGCGAAATCAGGTATTTGTCCATCAGCTCGTTGGTACGGCCGATCGAAAACCAGCGCCGGTCGGCCGCCACCGAGGTCTGGTTTTCATCCCCCACGATCAGGCATTTCTTACACCGGAAAACGAGGTTGAGGCTGCTGATGTCGCACTGGCTGGCCTCGTCGATGATGAGCAGGTCGAACTGTCCCGGACCCGCTTCAGGGAAAAAGGTGATGGCGGTTTCCTGGGGCATAATCCAGATGGGGACCGCTTCCTTGGCGATCTGCATGTTCTGGATGGCGCTGGCCATGTTGCGGGCCGTGTTTTTGCCAAAGCCCTTGCCGATGTTGATCAGGTCGTTCAGCCAGGCGTTGAGCGCCGCCTTTTGCAGGTCACTGACGCTTCTCGACTTGTTAAACCAGGCCTTATAGGAAATCAGCTCGGCGGTTTGCCGTTCCATCCCCCGTTTGACGGACTGGAGTTCCTGTAACAGACCGGAGGCGCCTTTTGTCCTGGACAGGACCTGTTCCAGGAAACTCCGGAGCCTTGCGAAAAACAGGTCTTTTTCCAGGTCTTCCACGGTGGGGAATAGTTTGACTCCCGCCCCGCTCCGGTCCTTGATGAACAGGACCGTATGCGGCAGCACGCGCCCCACCTCTTTATACAACTGGTCGAAACGGATCGCGGCCGGCTGGCGTTGCCTCTTTTCGCGGTACTGGGACAGGTAAAGCTCGTAGTTGCCGCGGTTCACAAATTCCAGGGCCCGGGCGATGTTGAAGATCAGCGGGTGTGCCTGGTCGTGGTGGATGATGCGCTGACGCGCTTCCTCCAGGAAGGCGCGGATCTTTTTGTATTCCACGAATTCCGCAAGCCCGGAAAGGTAACTACGTTGCTCTCCGAACGTCGGATCGCGCGGATCCAGGAGCGGCAGTTTTTTTTGCCGGAGGGTCACGTTGAAACCCGATAGCCCGTCGATAAAGGCCGCCAGCAGGTCCAATTCTTTATAAGCTTCTCTTGCGTCCGGACAAGGGATACCAAAGCGGCGCAAATAATTCTGACAGCTGATGTGCAACTGTTTGAGACAACGGTCCCGGTTGATCGCGGTTTCGATGAGCCGGAAGTGCTCCAGGTCCGCCGCGGGAATATAGTTGACCTTACAGGAGAAAAACAGTTTCAGGGATTTGTCCAGGAGGTTGCGCGACATCCAACCCAGGTGCTGGTGCTCGCCAAACTTGACGATCAGTTGGTTGACCTGGCGGTACAGGATGTCCGGGTCGACCCCCAGCAGGGGCGCCAGGTCCAGGTCATAGGGCAGCAACCGGTCCTCCGCCGCGGTGACCTGTTCGCGGTAGGGGGCGCTGTCCTGGAGGAAGCGGAAAAGCCCCTCCCGGTCGAAATCCTTGTGCCTGAAAAGTTCCAGCGCCTGCTGCGTCCCCTGAAGACCTTCCCAACGCTCGCCCAGCTGCTGGTAGTCCTGCACGAAAGCCTCGTCCGCCACGGCCGGATCGACCCGCGCGTAGTCGTCCAGTTGTATGGCCGCGGTGATTTCTTCCAGGCGTACTTCTATGCGACGCAACTGTTGCACCTCCGGAAAAGCATGGTCCTGCAGGAACTGGTAGTGGATCAGGTCAAAGTCGCCCGGTTGAAACTGGTTGGCGATCACGGTCAGCGTCTGCAGTCGCTCCGCCAGCCCTTCGGTCTCGGTCTTGTAATCCACGGGGTCCTTGAGCAACACCGTTTCCCGGTCCGGTTCCTCGTGCAGAAAGACCGCCCATTCATAAGCACTCCTGTCTTCCTGTAGTCCGTGGACGGGATTGGCCAGCGCCAGGCGTTCCCCGTTCGCCTGGACGACGCGGTACATATCGCTCAGCAACAGGGCGTATTTATGTTCCATGGCCGACAACTGCCCCTCCAGGCTTTCGATCCGGCCTTCCTCATAGTGTTGGGAAATGTGCCGGATGATGGCGCTCACCGAGGCCTTCAGCCCTTCGTTCCCCTTCCCCTCGTTCACCAATGACACCGCCAGGTCCTGAATACCCCTCGGCAGCTTCTCCTTGAGTACGCTCAGCGCTTTGGCATTGTGCGAGACCACCAGGATAGACTTCCCTTCCGACACGAAGTGCGAGATCAGGTTCGCAATGGTATGGCTTTTCCCCGTGCCGGGAGGGCCCTTCACGGTAACCGCGTCCTGTTCCCGGAGCCGGCGCGCGATTTCGAATTGTTCCTGGTTGTAGGGCAGGGGGAAAAGAAAGCGCCCCTCCTCCTCCGGTGCCGCTTGTAGCGCGGGCTCCCCGGGCAGCGCGAATAATTTCTTGAAAAAGTCGGGGATCTTTCCCATCTCCCCCGCGCCCTGGAGCTCGTTGATGGTTCGCACGATGGCCGAGGCATCTTTTGACACCGCCAGTTGATCCGCCACCAGCCGCGTCTGGATCACCGGTGAGAAACTAAACGTCAGACGGTCCGGTATATCCGGATAGAACGTAAAGTCCAGCGCCCTGTCCTCCGTATAAAACTTGTAATCCTTGTCCGGGAAGACCGCCAGGATGTCCCACCCCTTGTCGTAAAACTCGGTGCGGATATATTCCGGGTTAAAGGTCCATTCCAGTGTGCGTGCATTAAAACGGTCCACCGCTACCAACACCTCTCGCTTCCGTTCTTCCACCACATAAGGAGATTCTTTGGTGAAATGAGCATCCAGCAACTCCGTAAAAAATTGCTCGCAAAAGATTTTATAGGCAAAGGTGTCCGTCTCGATGCGGATCTCATGGTTTTTTAGCTTGAGCCGTAGGGGTACATGGAAAAGAAAGTTCCTGTACACCTTGCCCCCGATCTCTCCCGCGACCAACCCCAGGGACAGGTGCAGGCGTTTGCCCGAACGGCCGCGCAGCTCGTAATAGAGCGCGTGCAACGCGTCGTAACACGCGTTGACCTCCAGCGGCAGCGCGTATTTGCGCTGATAGTCGCGCAGCGCCTGTTCGTATTCTTTGCGTTTTTTCGCGGCGGCGGCAGCCGCCGCTTTTTCTGCGGCGTCGCCCGCGTCCGGGGCGGCCCCGGCGGGCGTGCCGTCGAGCGGCTCAAGGACCGTCGCGCTATCGAGCTGCTCCATGACCGGTTTGGGCGGCAATGCCATGCGGCGGACCTTGAGCAGGTAGTCCGGGACCTGTCCCCCGGCCCCTTCCAGCCCCAGGTCGAATTCGGGTATGTTTTTGCGCGCGCAGTTTTGAGACAGGGTCAACAGATCACCCAGGGCCCAATAATTGGTCCCCGCCACCTTTGGCTCACCCGGCTCGTCCAGGCAATCCAAACAATCCTGGCGTGCATTATAGAGATCCCTGATGTAGGAAAAAAGATTTTGTAGCGGCGTTTCTACACGCTCGGTGTTTACGTTCATAAGTCGGAGTTTAATGTTGTTAAACGACTTTTAACCCGGAGGTCGTATGGATGTTGAAAAAATTATGCCGAAAATCGTTAATCGCAATTGGCGCATCATACAACGATTTTGGCATAGCACGTGCCCGCGCGGGGATTTTGACGAAATTCATCTATGATTTTTAAAAAAACTACCGCATTTGCGGTTTGCTTGCTTGCAATATTGACCGTTTCGGGGCAAAAAGCGCCTGCGCCGTCCACCACCCCCGGAGCGCCGGTGGCGCCCGCCCTTCTTCACTGGCGCGAGGTCTTGCCCGGTATTTGGAAAGCCGTGGCCGGTCGCCCGGAAAAATATACGCTTCTCGGCGCAGCCGGGGCCGTCCCCGACACTACTGATATAAGGGATATGGGCGCCGCGCCCTTTCCTTTCAAGGACGCACCCGCGACGGTGGTATTGTCCGATGGAAAAACCTATTTGCGTTTCCCTCTTGATGCCAAAGAACAGCTATACGGCTTCGGTCTGAACTTTCAGACGGTGCACCAACGGGGCAAGGTCCTGGACCTGCACGTGGATAATTTCGCGGGCCGGGACAACGGGCGCACCCATGCGCCCACGCCCTTTTATGTGTCGTCGAAGGGATATGGTGTCTTTATCAACGCCGCGCGTTACCTGGAAGTCTACGCAGGCACAGCGGTGAGACGAGACAGCCCGCACCCGCCCGCGGTGAAAGACCGCAATCTTAACAAGACCTGGTCTTCCCGTCCTTATTCGGACGCCGTGGAGATATTGGTGCCCGCGGAAGGCGCAGAGGTATACCTGTTGGGCGGACCAACGCCGCTGGAGGCCGTGCGCCGGTACAACCTGTTGTGCGGGGGCGGTTGTCTGCCCCCCCGCTGGGGGCTTGGTTTTATGCAGCGGCTGCAACGGCTGGCCACGGCGGAAGACGCACTACGCGAAGCGCACGACTTTGGCGATAAGGGGTACCCGCTGGATGTCATCGGCCTGGAGCCGGGTTGGCAAAGCAGCTCCTATCCCTGTACGCTCCGCTGGGACAGTACCCGTTTTCCCGATCCCCGTCGCTTTCTCGACGGGATGCACGCGGCGGACGTGCGGGTCAACCTCTGGACCAATCCTTATGTATCTCCTACATCGCCGATCTACAAAGCGCTGTTACCGTATACCGGTTCGCATACCGTTTGGGCAGGCGTCGTGGCGGATATGACGCTGCCACAGGCCCGGGCGCTCTTTTTCGGGCAACTCCAAAAGGACCAGGTCTACCCCGGCGTGAGCGGCTACAAATTCGACGAGGTCGACGGGGGAGACGTCTACCTCTGGCCGGACGTTGCCACCTGGCCATCCGGCCACAGTGCCGAACAAATGCGCCAAACGTACGGACTGCTGATGCAACGCTACAGCACCGCGCTCTACCGTGCCAGGAACCAGCGCACCTTTGGCCTGGTAAGAGCTTCCGGGGGCGGGGGCGCTTCTTACCCTTACGTCATCTACAACGACTACTATAACCATGAAGACTTTATCACCGCATTGGTGAACAGCGGCTTTGCAGGCGTCCTGTGGACCCCGGAGGTGCGCGCCTCCAAAACCGCGGAGGAATGGCTCCGCCGCGTACAGTCGAATGTGTTTTCGCCCCTGGCCATGATCAACGCCTGGGCGAGTGGAACAAAACCCTGGTCTTTTCCCGAGGTTGCGAACCAGGTCAAGGCGATGGCGCTTCTCCGCATGCGCATGATGCCGTATTGGTATACCGCTTTTGCGCGGTATCACTTTCAGGGGGTTCCGCCCTTTCGGGCGATGGTGCTGGAGGCGGGCTTTAGCGAGGGGGCGCTCGCAATGGACGCCGCCCCCGCTGCGAAAGGCGCCCCCGCCAGGGGCGACACCGCCCTCGAAGCCAATCCCTACGCCGAAGCCACCGCCCGCGAGGTCAAGGACCAGTATATGGCGGGCGATTGTCTCCTGGTCGCGCCCATGTTCACCGGCCAGACAACGCGAAAAGTCATCCTGCCGAAGGGCCGCTGGTATGACTTCTATACGGGCGCCTACGCCGGCGACGGAGAGGTGATCAGCGTGACGCCCGGTCTCGATAAGATCCCGCTTTTTGTAAAGGAGGGCGGGATGATCCCGATGATGCCGCCGCTTTTACACGCACCCGCCGCGGGTCAGCGTGTAGACCTGGAGATCCGTTGCTACGGCGCACAGGGCACGGGACGGTTGTACGACGACGACGGGGAAACCTACGATTATACGCGCGGGTTGTACACCTGGCGGACGCTGCGCTTCAGCCGCGATGCACAGGGGCGTTTGACCGGCGCGATCTCCGGACCGGAGAGGGGGAAGCCGAACACGGTGGGGGCGGTGACGTGGAAGGATATGACGGGCGCCGCAGGCGCGCCGGTCCCTGGCGGGGCGGCGACGCGGGGCGACGGGCCCCAGGCAGTTGCCACGGCCGACGGGCCCCATGCGGCTGCCACGGCCGGCAGGCCGCGCCCGGCAGGCGACACCGCGACCCCGCTGGCACTGGTCGTCGACACTGGAACCGCGCTCGCGCTGGTGATCGACACCCTGCGCGCGCTCACGCTAACAGAAGCCGCCTGGGCCATGACCCAGGAACCGGTCACGGTAACGGCATCGCACTGCGCGCGGAGCGCAGGTGGACCACATGACTTTTATTCGGAGGGCGATTATTGGTGGCCGGTACCGGGGCACCCGGACAGTCCTTATGTGCAGCATGACGGACAGACCAACCCCGACAATTTTACAAAACACCGGGAAGCGATGATCCGGTTTAGCCGGATCGTGGGGGCCCTTGCGTCGGCTTATGTACTGACAAAGGACGACGATTATGTGCGGGCAGCGCTGCGGCACGTCCGGGCGTGGTTTGTAGATACGGCAACGCGGATGAACCCGGATCTTCGGTTTGCCCAGGCTATCCAGGGTAGGGCTACCGGGCGGGGCACGGGGATCATCGACGCCATCCAACTGATGGAAGTGGCGCAGGGGTTGCGGGTGATGGCGCCCTCCGGGGCGATGGACCAAAACACCCTGGAAGGTGCCCGTGCCTGGTTCCGGGACTATCTGCACTGGCTCACGACACACCCGTACGGGCTGGACGAAATGAACGCGGCCAACAACCACGGCACCTGCTGGGTAATGCAGGCGGCGGTGTTTGCGCGGTTTACGGGGGAGGACAGCATGGAAGACTTTTGCAGGGACCGATACGAACATGTCCTGCTTCAGAAACAGATGGCAGCCGGCGGCAGTTTCCCCCCGGAGCTGAAACGCACCAAGCCTTTTGGCTATTCTATATTCAACCTGGACGCCATGGCCACGATCTGCCAGGTACTTGATCTATGGCAGTACCGGACGGACGACGGACGGGACATCGCAAAGGGGGTGGCGTTTCTTTATCCCTACTTAGCCGACAAAACGAAATGGCCTTATCCGCACGATGTGATGCATTGGAACGACTGGCCGGTGGCGCAGCCGTGTCTTCTTTTTGGTGCGCTGGCTTTCCATCGACAGGATTGGTTGCGTGCCTGGGCGCGGTTGGCGCATGCGCCGACGGACCCGGAGGTATTGCGCAACCTGCCCGTTAGGCATCCTTTGATTTGGCTGGATGTTACCGAGAACGTTCTCGGTGATTTGCGAGGCCAAAATCGCTGAATAAAAGGTGATTTTTCGGTAAAAAAGACGTCAAAAAATTAACGTAGTTGCATATATGAGAAAGTTAGGAAATGCATTGGTATTGTTTGCCGTTACGGCAAGTTGGGGATTGCAGGCAAGAGCGCAAGGGCCGCTGGCGACGGCGCAGGGGCCGGCCAGCGACGGCCGTGTAGAAGTGGCCGGAGGCGGGAAGGCGGACGCCGCCGACACCACCGATAAAATGGCCTGGTGGCGCGACGCCCGTTTCGGGTTGTTTATCCATTGGGGCGTGTACTCCGTACCCGGAGGAGAATACGATGGACACGCCATCGGGCATGCGGGGGAGTGGATCATGAACCGGGGGAAAATACCGGTGGCGCAGTATCAGCAATTTGCAAAAGCGTTTAATCCTGTTAAATATAACCCGGACGCGTGGGTACGGATGGCCCGGGATGCAGGGATGAAATACATCGTGATTACGGCCAAACACCATGATGGCTTTGCGATGTTTAAAACCGGCGCGAGCAAATGGAACATCGTGGACGCGACACCGTATGGGCGGGACGTCCTCAAACCGCTGGCGGCGGCTTGCCGTAAATACGGGATAAAGCTGGGCTTTTATTACTCGCAGGCGCAGGACTGGAATAACCCGGGGGGCGCGGCTGCACGGAAAGTGACTTCCGAGGGGTGGGCCAACCCGGATTCTGCGACGATAGACGCGTATACGGCGGCGCACCAGGGACACTGGGATCCGGCACAAACGACGCGTTCTTTTGCGGACTATATAGACCAGGTGGCGGTGCCACAGGTGCGGGAACTCCTGACCAATTATGGTAAAGTGGCGGTATTGTGGTGGGATACGCCGGTGGGGATGAACGATACGCTGGCGAAAAAGCTAAGCGATGCGCTGGCGCTTCAGCCGGGCATCATTACCAATGACCGGCTGGAACGCCCGGATTTTCCGGGTGACTATAAAACCCCGGAACAAAGAATCCCGAAACTAAACGAGTTGGACGGCAAGGACTGGGAAACCTGTATGACGATGAACGGGACCTGGGGATACAAACCCTCCGATACCAAATGGAAAACGCCGGAAACGCTTATCCGGAACCTGATCGATATCGCCTCAAAAGGCGGGAACTACCTGTTGAACGTGGGCCCGACACCGGAAGGGGAGATCCCGCCGGCGAGCGTGGAGCTCCTGAAGGCCATGGGCGCCTGGATGAAGGTCAATGGGGAGGCGATTTACGGCACCAAGGCGAGCCCACTGGGGCCGCTGTCCTGGGGACGTTGTACCAAAAAGACGGACGGAACGAATACGCGGTTGTACCTCTCTGTTTTTGACTGGCCGGCGGACGGCAAACTGCTGGTGCCGGGTTTGACAAAAACGGTAAGCTCCGCGCGGTTGCTGGCGGGTGGGCAGCAGGTGTTCACCGAAGCCGCTGCCGACGGATTACAAATCCACCTGCCTGCAAAGGCACCGGACACGATCGCCAGCGTGGTGTGTGTGGAAGTAGAAGGGGTGCTGTAAGGCGCCCTTATTTTCCCCGATACTGCAAACGATTGCAGCGCCGGAAAGCCCGACACATGGGCGGACGCGAAAAAACCTAAATGCTGCTTGTTATATGAAATTGCTTGTCTTGTTGTGCTGCTGCGCTTTGCTGTGCTCACCACCCCTTCGCGCGCAGGAGACAAAAACGCTCCTCAAGGGATTTGTCCTGAGCGTGACCGGTGAGCCGCTCAATGGAGCCTCGGTGGTGGTCAAGGACCATGGTGAGGGGACGATCACCTCTCCCAACGGGGCTTTTCAACTGACGATATCTTCGAACAAAGTGGCGCTTATCGTCTCGGCCGTGGGGTATACCACCAAGGAAGAAGTTGTTCTTGTAAAAGAGGCGGGGGCACTCGTGATCCACTTATCGCCGGGGAAAAACGTACTGGACGAAGTGGTCGTCGTGGGGTACGGCACCCGGCGCAAGGCGGACCTGACGGGGTCGCTGACGGCCATTTCCGAACAGTCCCTTAAGGACGTGCCGGTGGCTAACCTGAGCGCGGCGTTGCAGGGACAGGGCGCGGGGATTGACGTCCAGAAAAGCGGGGGCAACAGCCACCCGGGGGCGGCGCCCAGCATCCTGGTGCGGGGTGTGCGCTCGATCGACGCGTCCAACAGCCCGCTGATCGTGGTGGACGGGATTCCTTTTAACGGGTCGATCGACGACATCAATACCAATGACGTGGTGGGGGTGACGGTGCTGAAGGATGCGTCCTCGACGGCAATATACGGGTCGAGGGGCGCGAACGGCGTTGTCCTGGTCACGACCAACCGGGGGCGGACCGGAAAACCCGTGGTTACCTACAGCGGTTATGGCGGGTTTACAAAACCGTCGGGGGAGTATGGCGTTATGAACGGACCGGAATTTGAAAACCTGAAAAAGTGGGGGCTGATCAACGGCAACCCCGGTAAATATACAGGGATCGACGACCCGGCGTTTATGACGGACGGGACGTTTGCCCCGGAAGAACTGTACGGTATCCGGCACAACCGGAGCACGGACTGGCAAAAGGAGGTGTATCGCACCGGCTTTATGACCGACCATCAGGTCGGCGTGTCGGGCGGGGCGGACTTTACGCAATACGCGGTCTCGGGGGGCTATCATAAGGAAACGGGGGTGTACCCGGGTCAGTCATTCGAGCGCTTTTCCGTAAAGCTGAGCGTGGACCAGCAACTGGGCCGGCTGATCCGGTTCGGGTTGAACAGCCTGGATTCTTATACCATCACCAACGGGGAAAACGCAAACCCCATGGAACAGGCGCTCAGGGCGAGTCCCCTGGCGTCGCCCTATGATTCCACGGGGGCGCTGATCAATTATTTTGTGCCTGGGAGCGCCAACCAGGTTTGGAATCCCCTGGACAACTTTGTCAAGGGGGCGGCGGTGGAGAACCGGAAACGCCTGAACACCTTTAACACCCTCTACCTGGACGTGAGCCTGGCCAAGGGGTTGAAGTACCGTTTTAACGCGGGGACCGAGATCCATACCGACATCTACGGGAACTTTTATGCGAGCAATACGACCAACAACTTAGGCGGTCTGTCGACGTCCACCAATTCGACGGGTATCAATACGTCGTATACGCTGGAGAACCTGCTGACCTATGACCGGACCTTTGGCGGACGCCACAAGGTGAACTTTACGGGGCTGTATAGCCTCCAGCAATACGAGGCGCAGTCGAACTCGTTTAGCGACAATTCCATTACGGCGGATTACCTTCAGTATTATAACCCGCAGTACGCCGCCAACCTGACCGGTACGGGTTCCTATCAGAAGTGGGACATTATCTCGTATATGGGGCGGTTGAACTATACGTATGCCGACCGGTACCTGCTCACGCTGACCCTTCGTTCGGACGGTTCCTCCAGGCTGGCGCCGGGGAACAAGTACCACGTTTTCCCGTCCGCGGCGGCGGCCTGGAACATCAACCACGAAACCTTTATGAAAAACACCCGGACGTTTTCGGACCTGAAGCTCCGGCTGAGCTATGGGACGGTGGGCAATACCGCCATCGATCCTTACCAGACGCTGGGGTCGCTGTCCGCCATCAACTATAATTTCGGCACCGCGGTCGTGACGGGCGCTTATCCGACCAACGTCCCGAACCCAAACCTGACCTGGGAATATACGTCGACGCTAAACCTGGGCTTGGACTTCGGTGTCTTGAACAACAGGGTGACGGGTTCGGTGGACCTGTATCACGAGTACACCAATAACCTGCTTTTGCCCGAATCCCTGCCGCCGACATCGGGTATACCCAACGCGGTACTGACCAATATCGGCAAAACGGAGAACCAGGGGATAGAGCTCCAGGTTGGCGCCATGATCCTTCAAAGCAAGGGCAAGGGTGCCTTTACCTGGAGGGCGGACCTGAACCTGTACATCAACCGGGGGAAAATCACCCGGCTGGAAAACGGGGTGACGCAGGACATTGCCAACAACTGGTTTGTCGGCCATCCCATCGGGACGATTTTTGACTACAAAAAGCTCGGGATCTGGCAGAATACGGGAGCGGACTCGGCCCTGGCGCAAAAATTGGGGCTGACCCTGACCGGAACCGGTTCGGTGATCGGGACGATCAAGGTGGCGGATGTCAACGGGAACGGGAAGATCGACGCGGGCGACCGGATTACCCAGGGATCCAATCAACCCAAATGGGAGGGCGGGATGACCAACCGGTTCTCTTACCGTGGATTCGACTTTACGGTGGTTGCCTTTGCCCGGGTGGGAGGAACCATTACCAGCAGCCTTTTCCAGAGCGGCGGTTTTGTCAATACCTACCAGGGGAACTACAACAACATCAATGTCAATTACTGGACGCCGGCGAACCACGAGAACGTGTATCCCAAACCCAATTCGGCTTCCACGAATACGCCTTATTCTTCTTTGCTGAGCTATTTCGACGGGACGTTTGTAAAAATCAGGAGCCTGAGCCTGGGGTATACATTGCCCCGGTCCTGGTTGACAATGACTGGATTCCATACGATGCGGGTGTACGCCACGGCCCAGAACCCATTTATCCTTTTCTCGCCTTATCGCAACAAGTACGGGGGCGTAGACCCGGAGACGGCCATGGGGTCCGGGGCCGGGTCGGGCAACGAGGGAGCGATCGGGATCAATACGCCGTCCACCTGGTCGATGATTTTTGGGGTTAATGGTTCATTGTAAAAAAAAGATCATGCAACGACAACTTTTTCATACGAACCTGAGGCGCGCGACCATGGTCGGGCTTCTCCTGCTTGCTGCGGCCTGCCAGCGCAAGCTGGTCGAAAACCCACAGTCCATCCTCACTCCGGCGTTTTTCAAAACGGCCCAGGGTTTCCAAACGGGGCTGGACGCGGCGTATGCCGGGAACCGGAACATCTGGGGCCCGGTGGATTACGCCACCATGAGCGTGCCGGGTACGGATGAATTCATCACCGGCAACGACGGGAACAACGACATCAACAAATACAACAGCAACTATACGTCTTCCACGGGGACCTTGTCCAATGTATGGACGCCCTGCTATACGTATATCAATACCTGTAACGGGCTTGTCGACAACGCGGTTTCGGTGACGGGACTGGACACCGCCACGCGCAACGAGATGGTGGGTGAGGCCAGGTTCCTCCGGGCGAACTACTACTTCCTCCTGGTCCAGCAATGGGGGAACATCACGCTGAACGAGCACTTTCAAAGTACCCCGACGACGTCGGCTGCGCAGTCTCCGATGGCAGACGTGTATGCCTTTATCATTCAGGACCTGAGGGCCGCCATAGCGGTGCTCCCGCCCAGTCCCCAGACGACGGGTGTCCTGGCGGGCAAGGCGACCAAGGCGGCCGCCATGCACCTCCTCTCCAAGGTGTACCTGACCCGGGGGTGGTCGCCTGCCGCCCAGGCGGGGGACTTTACCCATGCCTTCCAGGTCGCGGACAGCGTCATCCACGTCCTGGGACCCGCTAATGGGGTATACCTGCTCCAGGACTTTGGCCAGGTATATGCGGAGGGCAACGAAGCCAACAACGAAGTACTTTGGTCCGTGCAACACACCACCAACCTTGCCTACAACGGGTCCGCGACCCAGAACAACAGCGGACCGGACAACCTGTATTGTCACTTCTGGGTGCCGAAATACGAAGTGGAGCCGGGTATGCAGCGCAGCACCCTGTACGGGCGCCCCTATATCCGCTGGGTGCCTACGCTGTGGCTCATGGATACCGCCTTTGCGGACAAGGTCAACGACACCCGCTATGCGAAGAGCTTTCAAAACCTTTGGTTGTGCAACTTTGCGGGTTCGATCCCGGTCTGGACGAGTCCTTTGCCACCCGGGGCGCCGGCGAACGCCGTGGTGGGCCAGCCCAAGTTTACCCTGAACGACACCGCGATCTTTATGCCCGGGTACGACGTCAGCAACGCGCAGATCGCCGCTTCCCGCTACCTGCTGATTCCGCCCCGGAAATATTCCATCGCCTTGTCTCCCGCCATGACCAAGTATTTTGACATCAACCGCTCCAATATGAATGCGCCTTCCATCCGGCCGATTATCATCTACCGGCTCGCAGAGACCTACCTGATTGCCGCGGAGGCCTTGTTGATGAGCGGACAGGCCGCCGCGGCGGTGCCTTATATCAACGCGATCCGGGAGCGCGCGGCCTATCCCACGGGGAATGCCGCGGCCATGGACATCACGGCCGGACAGGTGACCCTGGACTTTATCCTGGACGAACGCGCCCGGGAATTGTGCGGGGAGGTCACGCGCTGGGAAGACCTGCGGCGGACGCGGACCCTTTTGCAACGCGTCCAGTTGCATAATTCGGATGGAAGGTTTACTATTACGGCAAGGGATACCCTCCGGCCCATCCCCCAGGTACAGATAGACGCAACGATCACCGGGCCCGCGTATACCCAGAATCCAGGTTGGTAAACCCTTAGGGCGCCACAGGCGCCGCTCAACTAAACGAACAATATGAAGCACTTTTTCGTCATTCTTTTTTGCATGACGGCCGTCCCGGCTCCGGCGGCCACAAAGGCTCCGGCGGGCGGCGTCTACAACATCCGCGACTTTGGCGCCAAAGGCGACGGCGTCACGCTGGAAACCAAGGCCATCGACAAGGCCATTGACGCGGCGGCGGCCGCGGGGGGAGGAACGGTATTTTTCCCTGCGGGCCACTACCTATCCTTTACGATCCACCTGCAAAGCAACGTATCTCTTTACCTCGACCAGGGCGCCGTCCTGATCGGCGCGGAGAGCAAGGAGGGCGCGGGGTATGACGCCCCGGAACCCAATACGGCCTATGACGCCTACCAGGATTTCGGGCACAACCACTGGAAGAACAGCCTGATCTGCGGCGAGTACGTACACGATATTTCCATCCTCGGCCAGGGGATGATCTGGGGGCGGGGGCTGATCCGGAACGCGTCTTCCAAAACACCGTCCGGTATCGGGAACAAGGCCATCGGTCTCAAATGGTGCCGGAACGTGACGATCCAGGACATATCGATCCTGCACGGGGGACACTTCGCCATCCTGGCCACCGGGGTGGACAACCTTTCGATCCGGAACCTGAAGATCGACACCGACCGGGACGGAATGGACATCGACTGTTGTAAAAACGTGCGCGTGTCGGATTGTTATGTGAACTCTCCCTTTGACGACGGGATATGTTTAAAAAGCTCCTTTGGTCTCGGGTTGGCACGGTCCACGGAAAACGTGACCGTCACCAACTGCCAGGTGAGCGGGTATGACATGGGTACGCTGCTGGACGGCACCTTTCAACGCACCTACAGCAAGTACTCGGACGGGAGCCCCACGGGCCGTATCAAGATGGGGACCGAGTCCAACGGCGGCTTTAAAAACGTCACCATTTCCAATTGCGTTTTTGACTACTGCCGGGGGCTGGCCCTGGAAACCGTGGATGGGGCGCTCTTAGAGGACGTGACCATTTCCAATATCACCATGAGGGACGTCACCAATGCCCCCCTCTTTATCCGGCTGGGGGAACGCATGCGCGGTCCCGATACGATACCGGTGGGCGTTTGCCGGCGGATCATCCTCAGCAATATCGTCGTGTACAATGCCGACCCCCGGCATGGGTGTATCATCAGCGGCGTCCCGGGTCACCCGATCGAGGGATTGCGCATGAGCGACATTCATCTGTACTATAGGGGCGGTGGCACAAAAGATATGGCGGCCCGGGTCGTACCGGAATACGAGAAGGATTATCCCGAACCCTACCGGTTTGGATCCATGCCGGCGTACGGGTTCTTTATCCGTCACGTAAAGGACCTGCACCTCCATGACCTGGAGATCAGGTATGCCACAGACGACCAGCGGCCGCCTTTTTACATGGAAGACGTGACCGGGGCAGAGCTGCACCACGTGCAGGTGCAAAAGGCCGACGGCGCTCCGTGCCTCGTGCTGCGGCAGGTGTCGGATCTGAGTCTGGAACGGGTGCAACACGTAAAAGATGCGGTGATCGCTTCGGCGGACCGGCAGGATCTCTAATAACATCATGATGCTACTGACAAGTGTAATGCTCAGCGCCGCACTGGCGCAAACGCCCGCGCCTCCGCGAACGCCCGCGCCGTTGGATTCCACGGAAGCGGCGATCCGGAAGGTGGCGGACCATATCGTCGCCGGGACGAGCTTTCAATACGTGAATACAAAGACCGGGGTTAAGGTGGGCTCCACGGCAGGGTTGGCGCCTTCACCGGACGTCAAGGCCGAAAGCCGGTACAACAAATGGGTTTATCCCGACGGGGTGTTGGCGGTGGGCATGGTGGAAGCAGCCTCGATATTGAAGGACGCGACCTATTCCGACTACGCGCGTAAGAATTACCGGTTTATTTTCGACAACATCGATTACTTCCGGAAGGGATACGAAGCTGGGGAAAAAAAGGTGGAATTCGGACCTTTCTTCCGTATGAGTGCCCTGGACGACTGCGGGTCCATGGCGGCGGGGTTGCTGGACGTGTATGCCTTTGACCAGAGGGTGGATTATATGGCCTACCTGAAAAGGGCGGCCGATTATATTATGAACCGGCAGCTCAAATTACCCGACAGTACGCTTTGCCGGGATCATCCGCGCGCCCTGACGATCTGGGCGGACGACCTGTATATGAGCGTCCCTTTTCTGGCTCGTATGGGCAAGCTGACGGGGGATCCCCGGTATGTCGACTTTGCCATCCACCAGGTGGAGCAGTTTAACCATTACCTTTTTGACCCGGCCACCGGGCTATACTTCCATTGTTATTATTCCGACATGGGTGTCAACGGCGTGGTGCACTGGGGCAGGGCCAACGGCTGGCTGGCTATGGCACAGGCGATGCTGATCGACCACCTGCCGAAGAATCATCCCAAAAAGGCGGAACTGATCGGATTCCTGCTCCGGCAGGTTATCGGGTTTTCACGCTACCAGGACAATGCGACCGGGCTTTGGCACCAGGTCCTGGACAAACCGGACGCCTACCTGGAGACCTCGGTCTCGGCGATGTTTGCCTACACGGTCGCCAAAGCTGTCAATGAAGGCTGGATCCATCCGCGTTACCTGAGCATCGCCCGGGATGCCTGGGGCGGTTTGCTGAGCCGGATCACACCCGGGGGGGAACTCCAGGATGTGTGTATCGGCACCAACATCGAAGACGACATCCGGTTTTATTACAACAGGCCGAAGGAAACCGACGACTTGCACGGGTTGGGGCCTTTGCTGCTGGCGGGTTCGGAAATCCTCCGGGCGGAGCGGGCCCCCAAACCCGCTGCCCGGACCGGTGCCCCTGCCCTGGGGTATGGAACCTCCGTGGCTGCCCAGTTGCCCGCGCCCTATACGACCGCCTCCGTCCACCACAACAGCAAGGTCGTCGGGTGGCCGGAGGGCATGATGCCCCGGGCGCCCGAAGGCTTTACCGTGACAAAATACGCCGATCATTTGCGGAACCCGCGCTGGTTTTATGTCCTCCCCAACGGAGACGTGCTGGTGTCCGAGTCCGCTACCAATAAAAAGCGAAGCGCGGATGATATCCTTCTTCTCCGTGATACCAACCACGATGGGATTCCTGACGTCAGGGAGGTCTTTATGAGCGGGCTTCACCAGCCCCTGGGGATGCTCCTCCTGAACGGGTGGTTTTATGTGGGCAACACCGACGGGGTGTACCGCTATCCTTATAAAGACGGACAGTTGCACATTGCGGGCGATGGTCAGAAGATACTGGACCTGCCCGCGGGCGGGTATAACAACCACTGGACCCGGAACCTGATCGCCAGCCCCGACGGGTCGAAGATTTATGTATCGGTGGGGTCGGGGAGCAACAATGCAGAACACGGGATGGAGCACGAGAACCGGCGCGCGGACATCCTCGTGATCAACCCGGACGGGAGCGGAGAACGTGTTTTTGCATCGGGTATCCGCAACCCCGTGGGGATGGATTGGGCGCCGGGCACCCAAACGCTGTGGACAGCCGTCAACGAGCGCGACAGCCTGGGGGACGACCTGGTGCCGGACTACTTCACCCACGTGGAGGACGGTGGATTTTACGGCTGGCCCTATGCGTATTTCGGCCCCCACGAAGACCCTCGCCTGGCCGGTCAACGACCGGACCTTGTGGCCAGGACCCTGGTGCCCGACGTGTCGCTGGGTGCGCACACGGCTTCCCTGGGACTTGCTTTTTATACCGCAAAGGCGTTCCCCTCCAAATACCGGGGCGGTGCCTTTATCGGGCAACACGGATCATGGAACCGGTCGGTGTTTTCCGGGTACCGCGTGGTGTTCGTGCCTTTTACCGGCGGCAAACCGGGGATCCCCGAGGACTTCCTGACCGGGTTTATCAAGGACGAGGCGACGAGTGAGGCCTATGGCCGTCCCGTGGGCGTGGCGGTACTTCCTGATGGGTCCCTGCTGGTGGCCGATGACGAGGGGAATACATTGTGGAGGGTGGTCTATGGGGGGTAGGTACCTGTTGGTGCTTTTGGGCTTGTGTTCGACAGGCTACGGACAGCGCTGGTCCATCCAGCCCGACGGGAGTATCCTGTGGGCGATAGGGGCCGGATTGCCCCACGCAGACCATATCGAGATGAGCGGTGAGCAGGTTTCGATGTGGGTGCAATACGAGGTCGACAGCGCCCGGACACCACACGTATCGGCGACGATGGTTTTCCCCGCCTTCCGGTTGCAACCCAACAAAACGTCTTCTGCCATGATGTATACCGTCCGGGACGAAGACCTGCCCCGTATCCTTGTGAACGGACAACCCTGGAAGGCTGGGGTGTATAACGGGTCCGTCACCCATGGTATCAAAGACGAGGCCGTGTCGGTCCGTCAAAAGGGGATCATGGACATCGACAGCCGCTGGGGCGCAGGGCTGTCGGTGCACCGCCTGTTGTTCCCGTCCGCGGTGAACGCGCTGGCGCTGGAAAAATTTGTTTTTACCAATGTCTCCAAGCAATCGTTGACTATAGAAATGGAGCACATGGACATGGAGGTGCGCCCGTCCCCCGAAAGGGCGATCGACGGGCCCCTCCGGTTCATGGTGTTGTCGCTGGGCGATGGGGTGCAGACGCTCCGGCCGGGGGATTCGGCGGTGTTTTGGTGTTGTTTCCGCGCGGTGCGCGGGGGTGGCGCTGCTCCGGGGGCCGCCGTGGTTTCCGGTGTTGCCGCGGAGGGCCCGCGCGCCACAGTGGACCCCGTCGCGGAGGAAGACGGCCGCCGTGCACGGGTCTCCGCACTCTCGAACTTGCTGCGCCTGGAGACGCCGGATACCCTGCTCAATACGGCGTTTGCCTTTGCCAAACTGCGGGCAACCGAAAGCATATTCAAAACGCGCGGAGGCTATGTCCACAGCCCCGGCGGCCTGCGCTATTACGCCGCGATCTGGGCCAACGACCAGGCGGAATATGTGGGGCCGTTCCTGGCATTTTTGGGCGACTCTTTGGGTGTCCGGGCGACCATGACCGCGTTTCGCTGGTTCGCCCGGTATATGAATCCGGACTACCAACCCATCCCCAGCTCCATCATCGCCGAAGGCGAGGGAACCTGGCATGGCGCGGGTGACCGGGGCGACATGGCCATGATCGCCTATGGGGTGGGACGGGTGGCGCTCACCTGCGGCGACCCTGATTCCGCGCGGGTGCTTTGGCCGTTGATCCGGTGGTGCCTGGAATACCTGAGACGGAAGGTCAATGCTTCTGGCGTCGTGCGTTCCCACAGCGATGAGCTCGAAGGACGGTTTCCATCGGGGGACGCCAACCTGAATACCAGTTGCCTGTATTACGATGCGCTGCGGTCGGCGGCGATGCTGGCCCGGGCATTCGGCGTACCGGATGTGTATTCCCACCGGGCGGATACGTTGTTACGGAACATTCACGCCTTTTTCGACGCCCGGGTACAAGGGTACGACACCTATCGCTACTATGACGGAGACACGCTCCTGCGGGCCTGGATCGCCACCCCCCTGGTGATGGGTATCCCGGGCAGGGTAGGGGGAACCATCGACGCGCTTTTTTCTCCGCAACTGTGGACGGCGGACGGGCTGGCTTCTCAGGCAGGTGACCGGACTTTTTGGGACAGGGCGACGTTGTATGCGCTTCGCGGGGTGCTGGCCGCGGGGGAAATGGGGCGCGGGATGGAATACCTGGAATATTATACGCAAAGACGGTTGCTGGGGGAACACGTGCCCTATCCCGTCGAAGCCTATCCCGAGGGGAATCAGCGGCACCTGTCCGCGGAAAGCGGGCTGTATTGCCGGATCTTTACGGAGGGGCTGTTTGGGATCCGGCCTACCGGCTGGCATCGTTTTCAATGTACGCCCCGGTTGCCCGCGGGCTGGGAGCGCATGGCGTTGAGGGAGGTGCACGCCTTTGGGCGGGTTTTTGATCTGGAAGTGGAGCGGGCGGGACCCGCCAAGCTCGCGGTCCGCCTGCGGATCGACGGAAAAACAAAAACTTATATACTCCGCGAAGGAGATACGATTAACTTAGACACATGAAAACCATTTCCATACGCCTGCTTTTGACCCTATGCCTGGCCGCCGGCGCCCTGGGCCTCCACGCCCAGGATACCACCGCTTCTTATTGGACGAGGCACAAGGCGGAGACGTGGGTGCATAAGGGAGAGTGGCGGAAAGGCCTCACCGGGGTGAACCCCCACGCCTCCGTCAACCCCGTGGATTTTGCCCTTCAGTATCACCGCAACCCTGTTCTTTGGGACAAGGTTTTTGCGTGGATCCGGACCAACGACCTCCAGGCCATCGCTCCCGGCAAATACCCGATCGACGGAGACAATGCCTGGGCCATCGTGACACAGGGGCCTACCAAGGCGATGGATACCGTCAAATGGGAATCCCACCGGCAATACATCGATGTACACTATGTCATCAGCGGCAAGGAGCGGATCGGGGTGGCTTCCCTGGACAACGCAACGGTGACCGAACCGTTTACGGATAAGAGCGATAATGCGCATTATACAGTAGAGGGAACTTTTTACACGGCAGAACCCGGCATCTTTTTCCTGTTTTTCCCCCATGATGTACATCGTCCCGGGATCATCGCGGACGGTAGCCCCACGGACAAGAAACTGGTGATCAAGATCCGGGTGAGCCCATGACTTGCATGCCTTGCTTATGAAGAGAACGTCTGAACACACCATTAAGGACATCGCCGAAGCGCTGGGGCTTTCCCCTTCCACGGTATCACGGGCGCTCCAGGACTATCCGCATACCAGCCAGGCCACTAAGGCGAGGGTTCGGGAGGTGGTGGAAAAAATGGGCTACCGCCACAACGCCGTTGCGGCTTCTTTGCGCAACAACAAGTCCAGGACCATCGGGTTGATCATCCCCCGGATCTCCATGTACTTCCATGCCGAGGTCGTGACCGTGATCCAAAACAAGCTTCACGAGAGCGGGTACCACCTGATGATCTGCCAGTCCAACGACCAACCGGACCTGGAAAAGGAGCTGGTCAACGCGTTGTACAGCGCGCGGGTGGACGGCCTGATCGTCGCCACCACATCTACGACGACGGACTTTACCTATTTCGATATTTTCCGGAAAAACCATATCCCCCTGGTGTTTTATGACCGTGTACCCAAGGACTATCCCTCGCACAAAATTTCAGGCGACGAATACCAGGGAGGCCTGGAGGCGACCCTTCACCTTCTGGAACATGGGTGCCGGCGGATCGCCCACATTGGGGGGCCGCTGACCAGCAACATCTACCGGGACCGGTATATGGGTTACCTGGCCGCCCACGAGCGGTACAAGGTGGCGCCCGACCCCGACCTGCTTTTTTTCCACGAGCTGACAAAGGATAACGCCCTGAAAACCGGGAAGGCGCTCCTGGCCAGGAAGCATCCACCCGACGCCATTTTTGCCTGTAATGATACCACGGCCATCGCCTTGTTGGGCTATGCCCGGGAGATCGGCCTGGATGTGCCGGGGGACCTCAAGCTGGTGGGTTATTCCAACGACCCCCGTACCGAGATCATCACACCCTCTATCACGACCGTGGAACAGTTTCCGCGTCAGATCGGGGAGAAAGCAGCGCAACTGATATTGGATCTGATCGGCGATAAACAGAAGCCTGTAAAGGGTTACATCAATTTGAGCCACCCGATAGAACTAATTAGGAGAAACAGTTCGTAAAAATTTATTAACTTGTTCTGCAAACGATTGCAGGTTTTCTTAAAACTTGTCTATATGAGACCCCGTTATATCAAAATGTCTAACGACGCCGCTCACTCTTTCAGCGTCCGGCAAGACAGGGAGCCTTATATCAACAACTACTGGCATTACCACCCCGAGATCGAGCTCATCCACTTTCAAGATGGGCACGGGATGCAATTCATCGGGGACAGCGTGCGCCCCTTTAGCCCCGGGGATGTCATCCTGGTGGGGTCACAGCTCCCGCATTACTGGCGCTTCGACGAGCGGTATTTTGACAAAGATGCCCATGCAGACGTCCGGGTAGCGCACTTCTGCGACAACTTTTGGGGCGCCCATTTTTTGGACCTGCCGGAAAACCGTCCGCTGAAACATATTCTCGAACAGGCCAAAAGAGGCTTGCAGGTATTGGGCCCCGAGCGCGACGCGGTGGCCTATCTTTTGCAAAAGATGGTGTATGGCGACGGCGCCAAAAGGATCATCTACCTGATAGAGGCCCTGACCCTGATCGCCGACAGCCACCAGACCCAGGTGCTCTCGTCCGTCGGTTTCCGGCAAGACATCTATTCCACGGAAGACGAACGCCTCAAGGCTATTTACGCGTATACGATGGAGCACTTCAAACGCAAGATCCCTTTGGAAGAAATTGCCGAGGTGGCCTGCATCAGTCCGCATTCCTTCTGCCGGTATTTCAAATCCAGCACGCGTAAAACCTATTCCCAGTTCCTTATGGAAGTAAAGGTCGGGCATGCCTGCCGGCTGCTGATTGAAAACCGGCAAAGCATCAAACAGCTTTGTTTCGAAAGCGGGTTTAATAATTTCACGAGCTTCCACAAATATTTCAAACGCATCACAGGCAAGAGTCCGCTCCACTACCAGCGGGAGTATGTGGCTAAACAGCCGGAGTATGCGTAGACGCACAGCGGCGATGTTTTTTTGCGCGGTGGCGCTGGTGGGCGCGGCGGCCGCCGCTTCTGCCCGGCCGGCCGAACGGCCCGCACCCGCTCAGCCCGGCGAACGGCCCGCGGCCGCGCAACCCGCCCCGGGCTTCGCACCCATCCGCATCGAAACCACGCACGTCGCGCTGGTATTTACCGTTGGCGCCGACGGCAGCCTGTATCAAAGCTGGCTGGGTCCGCGCCTGGCGGACACGGCCGAATATGCCGCCGGCCCGGCGCCCCGGCACGAAGCCTTTATCGGTGCGGGTTTGAGCGACCTTGCGGAACCCGCCATAACGGTGACGCATGCCGACGGGAATCCTTCCCTGGACCTCCGCTATGTGCGCCATGAGGTGACCGGCAACGAAACGGTGATCTATCTGAAAGACTCCGTGTATCCTTTTACCGTGGCGCTGCACTTCAAAACTTTCGCCGATCAGGACGTCACCGAAACCTGGACGGAGATCCGGCATTCGGAGAAAAAGGTGGTCACCATAGAGGAGGTGGCATCGTCAGTGCTACACTTCGACGGACCCGGATACCACCTCACGGAATTCCACGGCGGCTATGCCTCGGAAATGCAGATGGAGGAAAGCCCGCTGGAGAATGGTGTCCGCATCCTCGACAGCAAGCTGGGCACCCGGCCGGATATGTACCAGGCGCCGTTTTTTATGCTTTCCCTGGATGGCCCGGCCCGTGAAGAGAATGGACCGGTCCTGGCCGGAACCCTGGCCTGGACGGGTAATTTCCGGTTCCTTTTCGACGTGGACGAGCGGCATAGTTTGCGGGTCGTGTCGGGGATCAATCCATACCGGTCGCCGGTGACGCTCGAACCGGGTCGCGCGTTTACCACCCCGCCTTTTATTTTTACTTACACGACGAACGGTAAAGGACAGGCGAGCCGGAACCTGCATCATTGGGCGGCGCGCTATGGCATCATGGATGGGGACCAGCCGAGGCTGACCCCGCTTAACAACTGGGAAGCCACGCATACCGGCTTTGATGAGCAAAAGCTGGTCGGGCTTTTTGACGGGGCCGTACGGCTTGGGCTGGACCTGTTCCTGCTGGACGACGGCTGGTTTGGGGATAAGTATCCCCGTGACAACGACAAGGCGGGGCTGGGAGACTGGATGGAAAACCCACGGAAGCTGCCCGACGGGTTGGGGTACCTGGTGCGCGAGGCGGATAAAAAAGGCCTGCGTTTTGGCATCTGGCTGGAACCGGAAATGGTCAACCCGGCCAGCGAACTGTATCACGCGCACCCCGACTGGATCCTGCGGCTCCCCAACAGGCCGGAGCAATACCAGCGCAACCAACTGGTGCTGGACCTTTGTAATCCTGCCGTCCAGGAATACGTTTACCACGTCGTACACGACCTCCTCCAAAGGGATACGGGGATAGCTTATATCAAATGGGATTGCAACCGGCCGATGACCGACGCGTGGTCGCCCTTCTTAGGGGAGCACCAGGGGAGCTTGTATATCGACTATACCCATGGTTTTTACAACGTCCTGGCGCGGCTGCGTAAAGAATACCCGCACCTGCCCATGATGTTGTGTGCGGGGGGAGGCGGGAGGACCGACTACGGGGCGCTCCGGTATTTTACCGAATTTTGGCCCAGCGACAATACCGACGCCCTGGAGCGGGTGTTTATACAGTGGGGGTATTCCTGCTTTTTCCCTGCATTTTCGATCTGCGCCCATGTCACGTCCATGGGTCGGGAGTCCCTGAAGTTCCGGACAGATGTGGCGATGATGGACAAGCTGGGATACGATATTCAGGTGGACCGTTTGACGCCGGAGGAGTTGACGTTTAGCGCGAACGCGGTGCGAACATACCGGCGGTTAAGCCCGTTGATCGGGTGGGGGGATCTGTACCGGCTGGTGTCTCCCTATGAAGAACACCGGGCGGCACTGATGTACGTGGACAGCACGCGCACCCATGCGGTGGTCTTTGCGTACACGCTTCAAACGCGTCACCAGGAGTTTTTTTACAGGGTACCGCTTCGCGGCCTGGACCCTTCGGGGCGGTATCGCGTTAAGGAGATCAATCTTGCCCCCGGTACCCATTCGGTGAATCCGGACGACGACAAGGTATTCAGCGGCGACTTTTTGATGAAGGCCGGTCTGCAGTTGACGCCGGGCCGCATCAACCCGGCGACGAGCTGGGTATATGACATCACAACGGAAAATGACTAACACGATGCATAAATTATTCTCCACCCTCGCGGCCGGCGCCCTTCTCGTGGCGGGATCGGCGGTGCAGGCCCAGATCGTGACCCTGGACTATTATTTCAACAATGAATGGCACCGGGACAAGAATGGGGATTCCGTCCGGTACCACTATACCTGGGAAGACAAGGCCAACAGCGGTTTTTCGAAGATCGGGGACGTTTTCACGGCCCACGGGTTCACCCTGTCGAGCCTACCGGTGGCGCCTACCGTGGAAAACCTCCGGCGTACCTCGGTCTACATCATCGTGGACCCGGATACAAAGTCCGAAAGTCCTGATCCCCACTTTATCTCCCCGGAGGACGTAGATGTGCTCAAAAATTGGGTCCGATCAGGCGGCGTCCTGATCCTCATGGGCAACGACAAGGGGAATGCGGAGTTTGAACACTTCAACACCCTGGCCACCGTTTTTGGCATACGCTTCAACGAAGACTGTGTCAACCATGTCATCGGTAAAAACCACGACCCGGGGAAGATCCCCATGCCCGGCGGTGATTCGATTTTCAAGACCCCGCTGCTGTTGTACATGAAAGACGTCAGCAGCCTCCATGTAGATCCTCCCGCGACCGCGGCCATCTTGCACGGAGACACCGTGCTGGCGGCCACCGCCCGCTACGGGAGGGGCACCGTCTTTGCGGTGGGGGACCCCTGGATCTACAACGAATACATTGACAACCACAACCTGTCCCCGGAATTCCAGAACACCCAGGGGGCCGAGGCCTGGGTAAGCTGGATCCGCACCCGTGTCCCGGGGGTGGATGACCCGGCGGACAAGGCGCGTCCGGGGACCCACCACCTGCAAAAGCTTTGGGAGACCGACACCGTGGTACAGACGCCCGAGTCGGTTTTGCCCGATCTGAAAAACCATATACTCTACGTCTCCGAAATAGGCTATGGTAGTCCTGACGACTTTGATGGCAATGGTGGCGTGGCCAAGATCGGGACAGACGGGAAGGTCATCGACCTGCACTGGGTCACCGGTCTGAATTCCCCCAAAGGGCTTGGCCGCTATGGGAACACCCTCTATGCCGCCGACCTCACCGACGTGGCGGTGATCGACATCCCCACGGGTCGGGTCATCAAGACGATCCCCGTCGAAGGGGCCAAAATGCTCAACGACATCACCGTGGACGACAAGGGCGTTGTCTATGTATCCGATACCCGGACCGCCAAGATCCACCGCATCGATCCGGACGGCACCGTCACGACCTGGCTCACAGACATGAAGGGCGCCAACGGGCTAAAGGCCATCGGCCAGGACCTCTATATCCTGTCCGGTCCCGATTTCCTAAAGGCCGGCCCGGACAAACACCTTACCCGCCTGGCGCTTTTGGACCACGGGGGGGACGGCCTGGAACCCCTGTCGGGGGGCGACTGGCTGGCCACGGCCTGGAACGGGTATGTGTACTATGTTTATGCCGACGGGCACGTGGAGCTGTTGCTGGATACCCACCTGATCAAAAAGAATACGGCGGATATCGGGTATGATCCGGCGCAACGGATCGTCTTTGTGCCTTCGTTTTTTGGGAAGACGATAGCGGCGTATCGGTTGGACTAGAGAAGCCCCAGGATAAAAAACACCAGCCCCAGCGCTGACACGCCCATGCTGATCCACCAAAGCGGCTTTCGCCGGGTTAGGATCGCAATGGCGGAGATGGCGATGGCGATCTGGAACATGGTGACCGCACGGGCGAGGACGCTGTGTCTTTCGAGGTGTTCGTGGGAGGCGTCTTCCGCTTCTTTTGCCTGTTTCTGGCTCTCGCCCTGGTCGTGTTTGTAGTGGGCGATGGCGCTGTCGGTGGCGGGACCTGCGGGGGCCAGGGAACGGATCTCGGCCTTGATGCCTTTGGCCTGGTAGTAGGCCCACTGGTCGGAGGCCTTGATCTGCTCGATCAGAGCCTCGTCGGAATGGTGACCCGCCAGGAGGCTGGCCAGGGCGGCGAGCACGGCCATGAGGGCGGTCGAGATGGCAATGTACATGGAGCTTTTCTTCTCCTGTTTTTCCAGCGCCTCTTCAACGCCTTCTTCGATGGCTTCGTGCAGGTGTTCGGTGGGGACTTCCATTTCTTCCATGGGGGCAAGATAGGTTTTTTCTTGCGGCCGCGAGCCGCGGCGGCCGCTGCAAGGGTCGCTACTCGACCCCCGACACGGTCATCGGCAGGACATATATCCCCTTTGAAGCGGTGATAAAGAGGGTCCTTTTGTCCGCGCCCCCGAAACAAAGATTGGCGGTCCACCCCTCGGGGATGGGAATGTGCGCGATGCGTTTGCCCTCGGGGGAAAAGACGGTCACCCCGCGCCCGGTCAGGTAGAGGTCGCCCCGCTCGTCGAGGGTGATCCCGTCGGAGCCCATGGAGACGAAAAGGCGCCTGTCGGTCAGATGACCGTCCGGCTGGATGGTGAAAATGTATGTTTTTCCATCCTGGATGTCTGCGATATACAGGTGCTTACCGTCCGGAGTGCCGACGATCCCGTTGGGTTTGACCAGGCTGCTGTCGACAACGAAGGGATGATGTGCCCCCGGGGCCAGGTAGTAGGTGCACTGTTGTGGAAGATCGGGTTGGCTGCGGTTCCAGTAAGGCCGCTGGTAATAAGGGTCGGTGAAATAAATACCGCCCCGGGTGTCTATCCAAAGGTCATTGGGCCCATTGAGGCGATGCCCGTCGAGATCGTGTACGAGGACCCGGACCTTTTTATGTGGGCTGATGGACCAGAGCTCATCGATTTCGTCGGCACAGGACACGAGGTTGCCGTGGGCGTCGAAGTACATACCGTTGGAGCGGCCGGCGCTGTCCATAAAAAGGGAGAGCCGTCCGTGCGTATCGTATTCCCAAATCCGGTTGTTGGGCTGGTCGGTGAAGAAGACGTTTCCGTGCTTGTCTACGGAGGCGCCTTCGGTGAAGTCAAAGGTACGGGCGACCAGGCGGGGTGTAGCGCCGGGCACGACAAGACCGGCGCTGTCCATGAGGGGCTCCTGGGCGCGGACACAGACGGGGAACAACAAAAGCCAAACAACGCGATGCATATACATAGTTTATGCTTTTCTCAAAAGCACCTGCACGGTCTCCGCCGTCTGCTGCCGCAAAAGACGGGTAGCGCCCTCCGTCAGCGTCTCCAGCAGGCCGGTATTGTAGTGCCGTATGGTCAACAACGTCAGCCCCCGCTCCACCGACACATCGAAAAAGGCTGAGGCAGCCTGGGCCAGGCGTTCCGTCCGTTCGCCCCGGTCGTCGACGCAAAGCTGGATGGTAATGGCCCCGTTCTGGATGAGGTTGGGCTGGACATGAAGGTCTTTCAAAAGGGTGTAGAGCGCACCGGCGTGGGCGCCGGCAAAGGAAAAGTCCCTGGATTTCAGGTGCAGCAAAACCTGGTGTTGTTTCAGGACGATGACCGGCGGCAGGGAATGGACGGGCTGGTCATGGATCAGCGTGCCAGGCAGGGACGGATCCAGGAAACAACGCACGTGCATGGGAATGTGTTTGTTCTGCAGCGGTTTGATGGTCTTTGGGTGGATGACCTGGGCGCCGTAGTAGGCCATTTCAATGACCTCGGTATAGTTCAGCTCCGGGATGACTTGGGCTTCGCTAAAGAGCTTGGGGTCTGCATTCATGACGCCCTCGACGTCCTTCCAGATGGTCAGGGAGGTGGCGCCGAGCAGGTTCGAAAAGATCGCCGCGGTATAGTCGCTGCCTTCCCGGCCAAGGGTCGTGCTTTCGTTCTCGGCGGTGGCGCCGATAAAACCCTGAAGGATGATGGTCCGGCCCTTTTCCAGCAAGGGTGTCAGCAGGCGCTTCGTCTCCGCTGCCGCGTACTCCAGGTCGACGGTGGCGTCCCGGAAACCGGCGTCGGTCCGCAAGATATCCCTTACATCGACCCAGAGGGCGGGGATGCCCGCATGGTCCAGGTACCGGTGCATGATGGTCGTCGACAGGAGCTCACCGATACAGACGATCTGGTCATAGTAGTAGTCGTACTCCCGGACGGGACGGTCGTGGAGCAACCATTCCACCTCCGTAAACAGGTCCACCAGGTATTCCTGGCCCCTTCCATCCCCGATCAGGGCATTGTAAATGTCCAGGTGTTTCCGCTTGATGGCCTCGAAAAGGTCCAGGGCTTCGGCCGCGTGGCCCCTGTAAAAGGCTTCGGCGACCTTTTCCAGCTCATTGGTGGTTTTGCCCATCGCAGAAATCACCACCACCAGGGGTTGACCCTTGTGCCCTTCCAGGATGGAAGCAACGCGTTGTATCCGTTCCGTGCTGTTGACGGAGGCCCCGCCGAACTTAAAGACTTGCATAGGGTTGCAAAACTCGTTGCATTTCGGCTATAAAAAAATGTATTTTTATGGATAGATAATAGGTTTTTTTCCTATTATCCTATAAAAAATATACATTTGTAGCATGGAAATCGCCCGTGAACTGTCTGCACATGCCAGGCACCCATTTACGCATCAGTGGTTGGGCTCCTTGTTAAAGAAGTACAAGTTCCCCAACGATAAAGTGCATGACCTGATCCAGCAACAACTGCTGGAGCCGGTTAAAAGGGGATTGTATGTCGCAGGTCCTGCATTGAAAACGGGCAAGCCGGAGCCATTCCTGCTGGCCAACCATATTATGGGTCCCAGTTATGTTTCCGTCGACACGGCGCTGTTCTACTACGGGCTCATCCCCGAAAGAGTATACGAGATTGCTTCTATGACGATCAAGTCTTCAAGGGAGTTTTCCACGCCCTTTGGGCATTTTTCGTATACCCGCCTGCCGTTACCCTATTATGCTTTTGGTATACGTCAGATCAAGCTGGCTGAAGACCAGTTTGTGCTCGCGGCATCGCCTGAAAAGGCCCTTTGCGACCGGCTGATCACCACATCCGGGCTTGTTTTTCGTAGTCAAAAGGCTGCAAAGGCCTGGCTCCTGGAAGACCTGCGGATGGAAGAAGAACAACTACGGCAACTGGACACAAAAGCGATGTTGGGTTGGTTGAAGGACGCGCCAAAGAATGAGAGTTTAAAAAACATGATCAAGGTAATAGAAAATGTATGATCAAAGAATGGCTGGAAGACTATAAACCGGCTAATCGGGATGAGGCTGAGCAAGCACTCAGAGAAATCATGCAGGAGACGGCCCTAGCCGCTTTGCAGAGGGCAGGTTTTTTTGAAAAGGCTGCCTTTTACGGAGGAACGGCTCTTCGCATATTTTATAGCCTGGAGCGGTTTTCCGAGGACCTTGATTTTTCCTTGCTAAGACCGGATCCCCAGTTCTCCCTTGAAAAATATCTGGATGCGGTACGACTGGAATTCGCGTCGCTGGGGATGGATGTCACGGTGCGCGATAAACAGAAAACGGCTCAAAGCAATATCGAATCGGCTTTCCTGAAATCGGAAACCCTTTGGCGGCAGTTGGTGTTGGAAGGCGTGATTCCGCAAAACGGGCTTAACCAGGTGGCGCGCATCACGGTAAAATTAGAGGTGGATGTACATCCTCCCGGAGGATTCGAGACCGAGGAACAATTACTCTTGCGGCCCTTTTCCTGCTATATAAAATGCTTTACCCTTCCTGATCTTTTTGCGGGGAAAATGCACGCCTTGTTGTTCAGGAAGTGGAAAAACAACGTCAAAGGAAGGGATTGGTTCGACATGGAATGGTACATTCGAAGAGGGGTACCTTTACACCTTGGCCATTTATTACAGCGGGCCATGGACAGCGGGGATTGGAAAAGTGATACGATGACGCCGGAGCAGTTCCGCGCGTTGCTAAACGATCGCATCGATCAGGTCAATATGGACAGGGTGAAGGCGGACATCCGCCGGTTTATCCGCCGGCCGGAGCAATTGGAGCTCTGGAGCAAGCGGTATTTTCACGACCTGGCGCGACTGTTGAAGATAGAGGAATGATTATATTTGCCCATTGTTAAAGCAAACGAACGATCGCTAGCTATGCAACCCACTCGACGCGTATTAACCCTGGACGAATTCACGATCCAGGAACTGAGACAATTCCCGGCCGCGACCGGGGAGCTTTCCGGTCTGCTCCGGGACATTGGCCTGGCCTCCAAACGCATCAACGTGGAGGTGAACAAGGCGGGCCTGGTGGACGACATCCTGGGGGATGCCGGGGCCGTCAACGTCCAGGGCGAGGACGTTAAAAAGCTGGACCTGTTTGCAAACAACCAGCTGATCAGCGTCCTTAGGAACGGCATTTATTGCGCCGGGGTCGCCAGCGAGGAGAACGATGAGGTCATCGTTTTTGACGACGAGGTGTCGAACCGGTCGAAGTATGTGGTGCTCATGGATCCGCTGGACGGGAGCTCGAACATCGACGTCAACACCTCTATCGGCACCATCTTTTCGGTGTACAGACGGGTAAGCCAGCTGGGTTTGCCCTGCACCATGGAGGACTTCCTGCAACCCGGTCTGAAGCTCGTGGCCGCGGGATACGTGATCTATGGGTCGAGTACGATGTTGGTGTATGCCACCCGCCGGGGGGTAAACGGGTTTACCCTTGATCCGTCGATCGGCGAGTTTTGCCTGAGCCATCGCCGTATCCAGTGTCCGGCCATCGGCAACATCTATTCGGTGAACAATGGGAACTACTATGACTTTGACCAGAACGTCCGCAATTACATAGAACTTTGTCAGCGGGGCTCCTATACGCAACGTTATGTAGGGAGCATGGTGGCCGATATCCATCGCAACCTCATCAAGGGCGGTATCTTTATGTATCCGGGGACCGTTGCCAAACCCAAGGGGAAACTCCGGTTGTTGTATGAGTGCAACCCTATGGCATTTATCACGGAGGTGGCGGGAGGGCTGGCCACCGACGGCACACGCCGCGTCCTGGAAGTGGCGCCCACCGAGCTGCACCAGCGATCTCCTTTGTTTCTGGGCAGCAAGGAGATGATGGAAGAGCTGGGGGGAATGCTGGCGGGTTAAACCGCGGGTACTGTGGGAAGTCATACCTTTACGTATGCAAAAGATATTCGTACTTCTCGCGCTTTGCGCCACATCTGTATCGTTCAGGCTCGCTCCGGCGCCCGCGAAAATCGCGCCTCCCGCGAAAATCGCGTCGCCCGCAAAGACCCCGGCACCCGCGGAGGCAAGGATCCCCTTCAATGAAGAAATCCTCCGTTACGTCAACCGATTCCGCGCCGACAACGGCCAACCTCCGCTGACCATGAACAACACGATGGTCGAGACCGCCGCGATCCATAGCGACGCCATGGCCAAGGGAACGGTTCCTTTTGGCCACGACAATTTCGACCTGCGGTTCAAATATGTCTCCGCCAAGCTGGGCAATATAGACGCCTTTGCGGAAAACGTGGCCATGGGCGTGCTGGACGCACGGCAAGTCGTAGACGGTTGGATCCACAGCCCTAAACACCGCGCGAACATGCTGGGGAACTATAACCTGACCGGGATCGCCGCCGTCAAGGCCGCGGACGGCCAGATCTATTTCACACAGATATTTGCCCATCAACGCTAAAGAGGGTATCTTAGCCCCCCATGGAGCAACCACCCATCATCCAGGTCCGCAACCTGGTCAAGCGTTACGGGACATTTGAGGCCGTCAAGGGGATCAGCTTCGACGTGCGGGCAGGGGAGATCTTCGGACTCCTGGGTCCTAACGGTGCAGGCAAGTCGACGACGCTGGAAATCATTGAGACGCTGAGGGACAAAACCGAAGGCACGGTCATGGTGGATGGGTTGGACCTGGACCGTTCCCCCAACGAGATCAAAAAGGTCATCGGGGTACAGTTGCAAACCTCGGGGTATTATCCGGGGCTGAACCTGACCCAACTGATCCGCTTGTTTGCGGGTTTATACAACCGTTCGGTGGACCCGCTCGTGCTCCTGGACTCGGTCAACCTGAGGGACAAGGCCAAGGCCCTGTACAAACAACTGAGCGGGGGGCAAAAACAACGTTTTTCCATCGCCACCACGCTGATCAACGACCCGAAAATCGTTTTCCTGGACGAACCGACGACGGGACTGGACCCCCAGGCCCGGCGCAATCTTTGGGACCTGATCCGTGAAATCCGGGACAAGGGGACGACCGTCATCCTCACCACCCACTATATGGACGAGGCCGAACTGTTGTGTGACCGGGTCGCCATTATCGATTCGGGGCGGATCATCGCCCTGGACACTCCGGATGGCTTGATCGACCACCTGGTGGCGTCAGGCTTCGAGCGCGAAAGGGAAGTCAAAAAAGCAAACCTGGAAGATGTTTTTATCGGCATGACCGGGAAACATCTTCGTGAAGAATAAAAAAACAGATATGCACAAAATGTTCTTTTCCGTTGCCCTTCTCACGCTGGGAACGGGCGCTTTTGCACAGACCAAAAAACCCGTTGCCGCCAAAAAAGCGGTTGCCCCTGCGCCCCTCCTGAAAAATTCGACCGATAGCCTGAGCTATGCCATCGGCGTCAATGTAGGGACCTATTTCAAAAAACAGGGTGTCGAACACCTGAACTACGCTGCCCTCGACAAAGCCCTCGCTGACTGTTTCGGGGAAAAGCCGCTGACCCTTTCGGACGAACAAGCTGTTATGACCATACAACAAAAGCTCCAGGAATTCATGACCAAAAAGGCCAATGCCGTTAAGGAAGAGGGCCTGAAGTTCCTGGCGGAAAACAAAAAACGCCCGGGTGTCGTCGAGCTTCCTGACGGGCTTCAATACGAAGTCATCCGCAAGGGGACGGGGCCCATGCCAGTCGACACCAGCGTCGTAAAGGTGAACTACACCGGTTACCTGTTGAGCGGTAAGAAATTCGACGCCTCTGCCGACCACGGCGGACCGGCGACCTTCCCCCTCAACCGCGTCATCAAGGGCTGGACCGAAGGCGTGAAGCTGATGCCGGTCGGGTCCTCTTACAAGTTCTATATTCCCTCCGAACTGGCCTACGGGGACAGGGGCGCGGGGAATGATATCCCCGGAGGCAGCACCCTGATTTTCGAAGTGGAACTCCTGGACATCGTTGCGCCGGGTGCTACGCCTGCACCGGCCGCCGGACAATAAAATACGACTATGAACGACCCGCGCTACCCCATAGGGAAGTATGAACCACAACCCTATTCCGATCGGCAAAGGGATAATTGGATCGCGGATATCCGTTTCCTGCCCACCCTCCTGGAAAAAACCGTCTCCCCTCTGGACGCCGCTCAGTTGGGGACGCCTTACCGGGAGGGTGGCTGGACGGTGCAACAACTGGTCCATCACGTAGCGGATAGTCACCTCAACGCCTATACCCGCTTCAAGCTGGGGCTGACGGAGGACACGCCGACGATCCGGCCGTATGACGAGAAGGCATGGGCGCAATTGGCGGACACAGCCCTGCCCATCAACCTCTCGCTGACGCTGTTGCACGCCCTTCATGCCCGCTGGGTGGCCGTCCTGGAAAGCATTACCGACTGGAACCGGGAGGTCGTGCACCCGGAGACCGGCAAACACCTCAGCCTTTGGACGCTGCTGGGTATGTATGCCTGGCATGGTAAACACCACGTCGCCCATATCACTTCCCTGATCGAAGCAAAAGGTTGGTAAATGAGCGAAGATCCTATGCGCTGGAAGGTCCTGGACAGTACCTATATCAGCCACCACATCTATTTCACCGCCCGTAAGGACCGGTGTCAGCGCCCGGACGGAAAGATCGTCCCCGAATACTTCGTGGTGGAGCTGCCCCCCTCGGTTTGCGTGCTTCCCCTCACGGAGAACAACGAGGTGGTGATGATCCGCCAATACCGTCATCCGCTGGGGGAGACCCTCCTGGAAATCCCAGGCGGTTTTATCGATAAGGGAGAAGATCCTTCGGAGTCCGCCCGCAGGGAATTGCTCGAAGAAACCGGTTACGCCTTCGACGAGGTGATCCACCTCGGGAAAATAGCGGCCAACCCCGGCGTTTTGAACAATTATACCCACCTTTTCCTGGCCAAGGGAGGCCGCAAGGCCGGGGCGCAGCGTCTGGACCCGAACGAAGACATCGAGATCGTCCTGGTGCCGCTGGAGGACCTGAAGGGCATGTTGCGGCGTGGCGAGCTGGCGCAGTCGTTGCACGTCAATTGTCTTTGGTTCGCCCTGTTGCAAATGGGACAAGTGGCCTTTGTTTAAATGGGCTTTATCGTAACTTTAAGGAAAGGCTTCCCCATGTCTTTCAGGGTCCTACCATTCTTCCTGTTGCTCTTCCTGGGCCGGGTGCAAGCGCAACACCGGGACTACCTGCAGGAGGCGCAATTGCTCTACCAGGCCCGGGAGTATACCGCCGCCCTGGAGGACCTCAACCACGCCATCGAAACCAACCGCCAGTGGGCGGCCGCCTATAACATGCGGGGCCTGACGTTGATGGCGCTGCAAAACCTGAACATGGCCATCAAGGATTTTGGCACGGCCATTTCGCTGTATCCCCGTTTTCTGGAAGCCTACAATAACCGGGGGATGGCCTTTAGTCAACAGGGCGAATACGCCAAGGCCATAGAAGATTTTACCCATTGCCTGGACATCAGCGTCGCCGACCGGGACGTGTATTTCTACAACCGGGCGGGCAGCGAGCTGGCCCTGGGGCGATACAAGGACGCCATGGCCGACTACGACCAGGCCATCCGCTTCAACCCCGAGGCGGAGGACGCCTATAATAACCGGGCCAAGTGCAAACTGGAACTCAGGGACACGACCGGCGCCCTGGACGATTATCAACGGGCGGTGCACGCCGAACCCGGTTTTACGTTGGGGTATATGAACCGGGCCTTCCTGGAGGAATCCATGGGGCGCTTTCCCGAGGCCATAGAAGACTTCCGGCAGTGTCTTCGCTGGAATCCCCAGAATGCAAGGGCTTACCTGGAGGTCGGCGCCCTGGAGGAACAATACTTAGGAAACCTGACGGATGCGCGCAGGGATTTTGACAAAGCCATCAGCCTCGACCCCCATTTCTCCGACGCCTATAACGACAGGGGTACCCTGGAGATGCGAAAGGGGCATTACCGGGCCGCCCTTCGGGATTTTAACAAGGCCATCGAGCTAAACGGGTTTAACCCGGACTATTATTACAATAAAGGGATCACCCACAAACAAATGGGTAAACCGGGCAGCGCCGTAAAGGATTTTAGCGGGGCCATCGATGCGGATGCCAATTACGGACCCGCCTACTACAACCGGGGTCTCCTGGAGGTTGCCGCGGGGAATACGAAGGGTGCCTGTGCGGACCTGCGGACGGCGGCGGACAAGGGACTCACCCAGGCGGGCGCCGCGCTGGCCCAATATTGCCACTAAAGACGGCCCCTGTCGATCTCACCCACGACAAAGACGCTTCCGCAAACGAGGATAAGGTCGTCCTTGTGCGCATGGCCCAGGGCTTCCTGGAGGGCGGTATTGACGTCCTCGTAGGCCTTTCCCTGCAGACCGGCGTCTTCCGCCGCCGCCCAAAGGTCTTCCTTCGGCAACGCACGGGGAATGTCCGCCTGCGTAAAATAGTAGTGGGCGTCCTGGGGCAACAGGTGCAACACGGAACGGATGTCCTTGTCTTTGACCATGCCTATGACGATATGCAATTGGTGGAAGGTGGTGACCTCGATCTGGCGGATCAGCTCACGGATACCGTCTTCGTTGTGGGCCACGTCCGCAATGACCGTGGGGTGCTGGTGCAGCCGTTCCCAACGGCCATGCAGACCGGTCAGCGCCCGTGTTTTGGCCAGTCCCTCGCGAAGGGCCGAATCCTTGATGTTCCAGCCTTTTTCGCGGAGCTGTTGGACAGCCTGAAGAACAGTCAGCAGGTTTTTGGTCTGGTACAGCCCTGCGAGGTCCAGGGTATAATAGTCCTTGATGTCGGTGTGACGGATGGTCACCTCGATCTTCATATCCTGCCCTTCGAACGACCAGTTCGTCGCGGACCTTTCCCGGTCGGCAAACATGATGGGCGCGTGTTTTTCCCGGGCTTTCCGGACAAAAAGCGGACCCGTGACCTCCCTGAATTCGCCAATGACGACCGGAATGTCCCGTTTGATAATGCCGGCTTTTTCGGCAGCGATCTTTTCCAGGGTATCCCCCAGGATGTGCATGTGGTCGTAGCCGATGTTGGTAATGACGGACAGCTCCGGGAGGATGACGTTGGTCGAATCCAGGCGTCCGCCCAGCCCCGTTTCGATAACGGCGATGTCTACTTCCTGGTTGGCAAAATAGTCAAACGCCATGGCCACGGTGATCTCAAAGAAAGAAGGATCGATCGTGTCGATGTGCGGTTGGATATGGGACACAAAATCGACCACGAAGTCTTCGGTGATCTCTTTCCCGTCGACCTTGATCCGTTCCCGGAAGTCGTGGAGGTGGGGGGAGGTATACAACCCGGTGCGGTAACCCGCGCATTGGAGGATGGCGGCCAGCATGTGGCTCACCGAGCCTTTCCCGTTGGTGCCCGCGATATGGATGGATTTAAACCGGTTTTCGGGATTTTCGAGGATATCGCAAAGGGCGATGGTGTTGCCAAGGTCTCCTTTATAAGCCGCCGCTCCGATTCGGCTGTACATAGGCAGGCGGGTAAACAAGTAGTGGACGGTTTCCGGATAGTTCATTGGTGAGGCGCTAATATCGTGTTCGTTTTATTCATGGACCTTGAAGACAAACAAAATCGTTCCCGTCTGTTCGTCGGCGTTACTGGTGTTGAATTTGAGTTTCCGGGCCAGCTCTACGGCCTGGTCGGCAAAATACCCGTTGAAATGCGTAGAACCGGCGAGGTGGAGGGAGGCGCTGATGACGTGTCCGTTCCGGTCGACCTTCAGGTCTACGTATTCCTTGGCGGGTTCATTATAGTCTCCTTCGAAAGAGGGCATGGAAAAAGTACGGCCGACCAGTCCCCGGACGATCGCCGCGCCCGAATGACCGGTGCCCCCGTTGCCCGTATAGCTCTTCGAATTGGGGTCGCCGTTGGGTTTGCCCTGGTCGCCCTGTCCCCCGGCTATGCCTTCGTTCTGGCTCTTGTTAAAGGCGTCCTGGTCGTTCCCTCCCGTACCGGTACCGCCTTTAAAGAGGGCCTTGGGACGTGGGGGCGCCGGGGTTGGGTTGACGATGGTCCTTTGCGTCACCCTCGGCGCGGTTTCCCGGATGACGGGTTGCGGCGTGGGCTTGACTTTTTTGGGTTGTTCGACGGCGGGTTGGTCGTCGTTGTTGTTGTCGTTGGTTTCTATATGCGCTTGGGCCGTGGGCGGCGTCTGGGTCCGCGCAGGCGCGGTGTGTACGTGTGTTTCGGGGGCAGGGTCTCCCGGTGCCAGCGGCTGTTCCGTACCGGAACCCTGGTCGCTGTTGCCGAGGTTGACCTCGATACCCTGGTCCTGGGGCGGGGGAGGCGGCTGGGGAACCCTAAAACCTACGAAGATGAGGAACAACAGCAGCGCACCATGCCAGACAAGGGTGGCCACCAGCGCTTTTGTATTTTTAGCCGTATCGTTAGGTTGTTCCATGCTACAAATATACCTTATGACCTCTTTACAACGAACGGGGAGCTGTTAAAATTGCATTATCCCGCGGCGGCCGCGCCCAGGCGTTCGGGCACCAGGACCCTCAGCGATTGCGCAATGACCGACGCCTTCAACCGCTTGATCTTGCCCTTGTATTCGCCGTCCACCTGGAAGTGGACCGCCCGGTTACAGGCGATGCTGACGGACTGGACGGAAACGACCTCTTCCCTTTCCAGGTGTTGTTTGCGGTGCGGCAGGAAAAGACGCGGCAGGTCCCACCAGCGGAAGTCCTTCATCATGATGACTTCGAAGCGTCCGTCCCGGGGCGAGCCCAGGGGATTGATCAGCGCACCCGTGCCGAATTTACGCGCGTTTGCCAGCATGAGCATGTATACGTTACGGTTATACCGGAAATGATCCCCGGATACATAGATCCGGAAACGGTTCCGTTGCAATACGGTCGAAACGAACAGCCGTCCGTACCCCCACATCCCGCGAAAGCCCTCTTTTGCATAACGCTCCACCAGCGATGCGTTGAGCCCCAGGTCGCACAGGTGGATGCACAGCCCGTGTCCCTGGAGGTGGATCGTGTCGATATACGTGGTATTCGGACCAAGGGCCACCCTGAGCGCGTCTTTTATGGACGAGGGCAACCCCAGTTCCCTGGCCATGCCATTGGCGGAGCCCATGGGGATGATGCCCAATGCGATGGGGGAATGGACCAGTTGTTCAGCCACCATCTTTGCCGTGCCGTCCCCGCCCACCACGATCACCCTCGTAAAAGCATGTCCCGCGAGCAGGTGGCGCAATTCTTGTACGTCGTTCTCCCCGGTAGTCCGGTAGGTCAGGTGATCAAAGGCATGGATCGCCAGGGCCTGCTCCAAACAGGTCCAGAAAAGGCTTTTGTCCCTGCCGCCCGCGGCGGGATTGACGACGAAGAGTATTTTTTCTTCCCTGTGCATATTCTCTTATGGCGCCGCAGGCGCCGCATCTCAAATTTCGTTAAATTAACCGTCCGATGCGAGCAGCTGCTAACCCCACGATCGTCGTTTATCCCGGGTACGCCAACCATTCCGGGCTGGTGGTATTCGGTCATGTTTTCAGGCAAAACCTGCGCCATTGGTATCCCTATTCCGATAATTTTTTTGCCAACCTCCGCGTGTTGTGGAAACTTTTCCGGGTAAAGGGCCTCGCCGGCGCGCGTGTCCAGCTTTGTGTGGGCAGCCTGGTGGCCGAGACCACGACCGATGTCAACGGCTTCTTCCGCTTCGACCTCACGCTCGCCCCCTCCGTCCCCTATGGATGGACTGCCGTGGAGGTCCGCCTCGCCCCCGGCGGCGGTTATGAGGCACCGGTAGCCCAGGGCAGGATCCTCCATCCCGCCCTGAATTCCTACGACATCATCAGCGACATAGACGACACGCTCCTGATATCCCATTCGCTCAACTGGTGGAAAAAATTCCGGCTCCTGATCATGCACCAGCCCAGCGAGCGCAAACCCTTCGACGGCGTCGTGTCCCACTACCAGCAGCTCTACGATGCCAACAGCCGGAAGGGCTCCTGCCTGTTCTCGTTCGTGTCCAGCAGCGAATGGAACCTCTATCCGTTTATCCGTGCTTTTTCGCGGACCTACCAGGTGCCCCGGGGGATCTACCTCATGGCCAACCTCAAGACCCGCTTTACCGAATTGTTCCGCCCGGGTGGCAACCACGGCCACAAACTCCATAAGATCCAGGAGATCTTCCGGTATTACCCCGACCACCGCTTTATCCTCCTCGGCGACGACACCCAGCAGGACCCCGTCCTTTATATGCAGGCCGTCCGCAAGTTCCCGCAACAGGTGGCCTGCGTCTATATCCGCCATACGCGCCGGCGGCCGTCGCGGGAGGTTTCCGCGATGCTGGGGGAGATCGAACGGCTGGGGGTGCCGCATTGCTATTTCAGACATTCGGAGGAGGCCATACGGCATTCGCGCGCGATGGGGTTTATGTAATGGGCGCGCCCGGCACCTTCATCCACCCACCGGCACCGTATAGTTCCTGTTCTCCCACCTTTCCGTCGTCAACCAGAAAAATGTAAAGATGACCTGCCGGGCCCCGGGATGCGGGCTCAGCTCCGCGACGTGGACCCCGAGACGGGTATCGCGTGTGAGGGTGTGTTGCTTCGTGGCCCAGTCATCGTCTGTCCAGTGGATCAACGCGCCGGACGGGAGTTCTATACGGAGCTTTTTGTCGGGCGCCAGCCGGGGGCAGGGCCGTTCGATGCGCCACAAGTCAAAGGGCGCGGTGGTTTGCTTCCGGATATAACGTTCGGTCGTAAAGCGGGGCACCTCGGGGGCGTGTTCCGCCTTCAGTGCGCAGCAAAGCCGGATGTATTCCGCGTGGGTGCGGAGGTCGGGCAGGTGACCGGTTTTGTCGGGGAAAAAGCCGGAGGGGGCTTGAGCCTCCAGGGTTTGCAGGAGTGCGAGCGCGCCGTTTTTGTTACCGGCGGAGAGCTCGTAGAGGGCGCGTTCGGCGGTGAGCAGCAGGGGCGCGGCCGCGGGCTGTGCTTCGGCGGTACCCGGCCGCGCATCGGCGTCCCGCAATGCGTCGGCGTCCCGCCGCGCGTTGGCATCGACGACCTTCAGCGTATCGATCACCCGCGGATCATCGGCCGCCCGAAGCCCGTAACGCACCAGCGACAGCACGTCGGCGCTCGCCGGCCCGGAAGCCTTCTGACCGGGTTGCCCGGCCGCCGCATAGTACCCGGAAATTCGGTCGGGACCCGATCCGGGCCCGACGCGGATGTATGTCCAGGGGTCGATGTGTTCGTGAAGATAGTCGGCTGTTTTGCGGCAGTACGTGGCGACGCCGGGTTGCCCGCGTTCGTCGGCCATATCGGCCGCGGCCAGGAGTGCGGCCACGGTGGCGCAAAGGGTGTGTAGGGACAGGGATTCCGCCCCGTCCCAACGGTCGGCTTCCGGTTCGGGTCCGCCGCCTACGAGATAGGCCGCGGCCGTCCAGACCAGGGGCCAATAACGTTGCATCCGGGCGGGGCTGAGCTGGAACGTACGGCGGCAGGCGTCCACCATCAGGATGACCTGTGCCACCTGGTCGCGGGCCACGCGACCGGAGGCGGCGCTCCCGTCGGGGTGGAGCAACATGGCCCAAAAGCCCCGTTCCTCCTGCACAGCCATCAGGTAGGCCAGGATGCGCTGGGCGTCCTCGCGAGCTCCCAGCGCCTGAAAAGCGTCAAAGGCGGCCGCCAAATCCCGGGGCCGGACGCCGCCGGAGGATACCAGGGCGCCGGGGTGGGCTTTGGACTCCAGGGCGCGGAGCGCGAGGGCGCCGGTTTTGACGTGGGCGCCGGCGGACAGGGCGCCAGCGGGAAGGGCGCTGCCCAGCATCGGCGGCATCGGCGAAAGCCCCTGCTGCCAGGTCCTCCAAGGCCCCACAAACCGCTCCTTGGCGGTATCGAAGCCGTCAAGAAGGCTCGCCCAGGCTTTGGCCGCGGCTTCGCGTTCATTTTGGCCCAGGCCGATGGCGACGATGATGTCGGTCTCGCCCGGCTCGACTTCTGCTGTCAGCGACACATGTCCGCCTTCGGCCCTTTCGTAGAAACGAGTCATCCGTTGGTGGGCGGCCAGGTCCAGCCAGCCGTCGGAGATACCGGCGTAGCCCACGGACGTATGTTTCAGGGGGTGGGAGCAAAGTACGGCCAGGGTAACAGCCCCTTTTTGGGCGACCAGCAAAGGCTGTCCTTTGTACCGGCTGACCCGGGCGTCGTGAAGGGCGCTGTCTCCGCCGATACAGGGGTTGAGCGTCAAGAAGAGCCGGAGCGGATTGTCCAGGGGGGCCAGGGGGACCAGCCGGGTTTTTTGCAAAAAAGTATCCCGGACCGGATCGGTCAGGACTTCCTTTGTGATCCGGTATTTGCCTTCAAGACACGTATTCACCAGACGATAGCCAGGGATGCCTTCCTCGAAAAAGGCGGTTTCGTGGAGCGTGTGCCGCTGTTCCTGGGAAAAAAAAGCCGCTCCGTCGGTGACGATCCACTCCAGGCTCGACAGACAGGGGGAGCCTGCGTCGGGAAAACCGACCTCGGAAACGATGCCCTCCGATAGGCAAAAAGTAACTTTTGAGGTAGGGGAAAGCGCGGTACCGACACCCGAAAGGGGGGACTTTGCCCGGTAGGGCGGACTACCCGGTGCGCCCGGGGCAAGTTCCTTAGGGTCGGTCATGAGCAGAGGCATATTGGATCCCAACGACATACGAGGTAAGCGTTGGGCTACAAAAATATATAAAATTGCCTGACATACAATGACAACGGCCTGTTAATGTGTTGCGGCGGCGGCCTTGGCGGACAATTTAGGCCGCCGCCGCAACATCGCTAATGATTGCCCCTTCGGGGCCGGGCGCCGGAGGCGCCCTAATGGGCGAAATCCGCGGCATAATCCCCGTGGATCCGCTCCATGGGCGGATTAAAATACCCAAAGCGCAACGCCGGGAACTCCTCCCGGATGAGCTCCAGGAGCTGCCCCATGCCCATGCATTCACCGGTGTCGACCACGCCCAGCTTACCCAGATACCAGTCGGGGTCGATGTTGAAGTTGCGCCACTGGATCATGCACAGGTCTGTGTCGATGATCAGGCGTCGCAGCGCTTCGTATTCCGCCACGCTGTCGGTCATCCCGGGGAAAACAAAATAATTGATCGACGTCCACCCGCCAAAGCCGCGGACGATCTTTAGGCTTTCGACGATGTCTTCGAACGTATAGTTGTTGGGCCGGTAGTAGGGTAGGTAGACCTCGGGCCGGGCGGAGTTGGTGCTGACGCGGATGCTGTTCAGACCGGCTTCGCAGAGCGCCCGTACGGCGTCGGGTTTGGAGCCGTTGGTGTTGATGTTGATGCTTCCTTTGGAAGTATGCCGGCGGATCTCCCGGATGGCGTCCCGGATGGTTTCCCACATCAGCAGGGGTTCGCCTTCGCAACCCTGGCCAAAGCTGACGATGGGGTAGGGTGCGGTTTCCAGGTGGGGGACGGTGTATTCGACGATCTCCTCGGCGCTGGGTTTGAAGGTGAGCCTGTCCTGGGTGGACGGGATGGTCTCCGTTTCGGGTTGGAAGGAGATGCATCCCACGCAGTTGGCGTTACAGGCGGGGGAGGACGGGATGGGGCATTCCCAGCGGCCCATGAAATAATTCCGGGCGGCGGGACAATGGTACGTCAGGGCGCAGTTTTCCGCGAGGTGGCGAACCAGCCGGTTGTGGGGATAGGCGGCCAGGAGGGTGTCCACCCCGGTTTCGACACGCGTCTGGTCGAAACCGGCGCATTCCTGGCGGATGTCGCTTTCGATCCGGACGGCGGGGACATAAAAGACACCGTCCGACCAACCCGCGGCGGTATAACAAAACAGGGGAAGCGTGGGGGCTTCCGGAAGGGTTTCGTAAGCTGCCAGGAACAGGCCTGTATGGGCGGGCGGGATAAAGGCGGCGACCGCCCAGCCTTTTTCGCAAAGCCGCATATCTCCGGTGTCGACGTCTATGCCGATGCCCCTCCGGCCGGGCAGTTCGTACAGCGAACCTCCGTCGGGCAAGGGTATCCAGTCTTCCGGGGGCACCGGGTAGGCGTCCCAGCCACTCCTCCCTACGGTATACAGGGAGGTATCTTCGAATATATTGCCCTTCCCGTCGGAATACAACAGGTAGGGGGACGTGGTCAGTGACATCTCAGGAGGGGGTGTTTTGTTTCAACATGGAAGAGCAAAATTCGTTTATTTCCACGATTTCTGCGTCCAGGAGTAACTGGGTGACTTCAAATTGCATGTAGCGGTTGCCCGGCAGAAGGATGGTAAAAAAATCGGGTCTCAGGGCCACCCCTTCGATCTGGTTCCAGGTGATGACGCGCGGGTTACCGGGCCGGGGTATGCCGATGCCTTTGTCGGTGATGCTGACGTAGATGGGCTCGAACAGGGCGCGCTCCGTCCAGGCCATCAGGGCGAAGGCCAGGGACCAGCACAACAGGATGACGGCGTGTAAGTAGGGTCCCCCGTGCAAAAAAACGAACAACGCCAGCAACACGAAAAGACCCGATTCGAGCCAGCGCATGCTGCGGCTGGCGGCGGCGAAGTCCTTTTCGTGAGGGAAGATACGCTTCCCCGCCAGGGCAAAAACGGCAATCCACAGCCCCATCAGGATGACCGCCGACCAGTAGGTGATGCTGTCGGAGCGTATCCCACGGAGCAGGGATGCGCTGTAAAAAACAAAGACACAACCTGCAAAAAAGTGCAGTGGTCCCAGGGTTCTTTTCCGACGCTCCACGTCCGGTAACATCACGGCTATCCTGTAGGCTTGCATAGTTCTAAGTGTTTGAACGGATCAGCAGATAACAGAGCTTTAGCAACTGGCGGGCCCCCACATTGGCGTCCCAATCGTTGGGGCCGGCGCCCACTTCCACCAGGTCGAACCCGATCAGGGTCCGGCCGCTGTCCAATATCCTTTGACAAAGGTAATGGACCTGGGCCGTCTCCAAACCACCCGGCACAGGTGTTCCGGTATGAGGGCACAGCTTAGGGTCCAGGCCGTCTATGTCAAAACTTATGTACACCTTGGAGGGGAGCCGGGAAACGATGTCCCCGGCCAGGTTTTTCCAGGTTTCCCCTTCCCACTGCCGGCGGGAAAGGTCTGCGTCAGGAAAAGCGACCACACGCCCCCCGCTTTCGCGGATATAGGTCCATTCGTCCTGGCCAAAGTCTCGTACACCCACCTGCACCAGGCGCTCCACGGCGGGAATCTCTTCCAGTATGTTGCGCATGATCGAGGCATGGGAATGGGTGAACCGGGTGTACGCCTTCCGCAGGTCGCAGTGCGCGTCGATCTGCAGGATGCCAAAACCCTGGTGGCGTTCGCCCAGCGCTTTTACAAAACCGAAAATGGTGCTGTGGTCGCCGCCCAGGATACCCACCAGCTTCCCCTGGTGAAGAAGGGCCGACGTTTGCTGGTAGACCCATTGGTTCAGGAAAGCGCTGCCTTCGTTGACTTCTTTGAGCGTTTTCGACATAAAGGCGTTCGCTTCCACGGCTTCGCCTTCGGCGATGTAGCGAAGAAAAAGTTCCGCCTCTTTGTGGAGATAGTCGCTCCTGAGGAGGATCTTTTTGTCTAAGGGCCGCATGTACACCCCCTCTTTCCAGGCGTCCGGAGCAGAGGGATCAAACAGGTCGACCTGGAGGGCGGCCTGGAAAATATGATCTGCTGCCCGGGCGGTTCCCGCGTGGTAGCTGACGGTCACCTCCCAGGGTACGGGAAGGATCACCAGGCGGGCGTCTTCCTCGGAAAAAGGGAGGCCGAAGATGTTCCCCTTTGGGTTGCTGATGCCGTCCGGGTCAAAACGGGAAAGATCTGCCATGAAGGTGCAAAATAATAAAAGCCGATAGGTTTTTGGCCTAACTTTGCTGCTCATGAAGAAAGTCCACATCATCCTGCTCATCGTCATCGCCGCCGCCATCGGGGTTTTGATCAGCATGACGGGAGACCTGTCCACCTACGATACCCTGGCCTCGGCCCGCCAGAAACAGGGCAAGTTTGTCCACGTCATCGCCAAGCTGGACCGGACCCAACCCATCGTTTACGACGCGTTGAAAGATCCTAACTATTTGAGCTTCTTTGTGGTAGACTCCCTGGGTGACCGGACGCAAGTCATCTACCACGAACCCAAACCCGCCGACCTGGAATCCAGCGACCGGCTGGTGATCAAGGGACGGATGAATGGCCAGGTTTTCGACTGCAAGGATATCCTCCTGAAGTGTCCTTCCAAATACAAGGACGACAAGCACCAGGTGCAGCAACAACTCAACGCAAAATTATAGAGGGGGCCCTCCATGCAATTCATCGGTGAACACCTGCTGCCCGGCGAGCTGGGGCATTTTTTTGCGATCCTGAGCTTTGCCGCCTCGCTGGTGGCGATGATCGCGTATATACAGTCCACCCGGACCGAAAATCCCGAAGAGAAAAACAGTTGGCGGCGTCTCGCGAGGGCGGCCTTTATCACCGACATCGTCGCGGTGTTTGTGGTGATCGGCACCTTGTACTTTCTGATCTCCAGCCACTATTACGAATACTTTTACGTGTGGAGCCACTCCTCCAACGAAATGCAACGCCGCTTCCTGCTCGCAGGTTTCTGGGAAAGTTCGGAAGGGAGCTTCCTGCTCTGGACCTTTTGGAACTGTGTCCTGGGCCTGGTCCTGATGCGGATGTCGGGCAAATGGGAAGCGCCGGTGATGTCGGTGTTGAGTTTTGCCCAGCTTTGTCTGGCGTCCATGATCGTAGGGATCTATTTCTCTTCCGCAAAATTTGGCACCAACCCCTTTATCCTGATGCGGCAGTTCGAGGCGGGCGCGCCCATTTTCTCGGACCCGCATTACCTGCAAAGCCCGGTGATGCAGGACGGACGGGGGCTCAACCCCTTGCTCCAGAACTACTGGATGGTGATCCACCCGCCCGTGCTTTTCCTTGGTTTTGCGTCGACCATCGTCCCCTTTGCGTATGCGATCGCCGCCCTTTGGCAGCGGGAATACAAGGAATGGATCAAACCGGCCCTTCCCTGGGCATTGTTCAGCGCCGCCGTTTTAGGGACGGGGATCATGATGGGCGCCGCCTGGGCGTACGAGTCCCTCACCTTTGGCGGTTTCTGGGCCTGGGACCCGGTGGAAAACGCGTCCATGGTGCCCTGGCTGGTCATGATCTGCGGGATCCACACCCTGCTCGCGTATAAGTCTACCGGGCATTCGGGGAGGATCACCTTTGCCTTTTTCATCCTGGCTTTCCTGCTCATCCTGTATTCGACCTTCCTTACCCGGAGCGGCATTTTAGGAGACACCTCGGTGCATTCCTTTACGGACCTGGGGATGAATACACAGCTCGCATTGTTCCTTTTTGTTTTTGTCATCCCCTCCCTCCTGCTCTTTATCGTACGTTATAAAGACATTCCCTCGATCAAGGCCGAAGAGGCGGTCGATTCCAGGGAGTTCTGGATGTTTGTCGGGGCGCTGATCCTTTTTTTGTCAGCAGTCTACGTGATCGCGTTTACATCGATCCCGGTGTACGACAAACTCTTTAATAAAAAGACCGCCCCGCCCGAAGACGTGCTCTATGCCTACAACAAGGTGATGATCCTGGTGTTGATCGTGATCGCACTCCTCACCGGGATCACCCAATACCTCAAGTATAAGAAAACGGCCACGGGCTTCCGGAAACTCCTCCTGCCGTCCGTGATTGCGCTGGCGGTCGCCGCCCTCGTCTTAGGTTTCGGACACTTCGACTACCTGAAATACGGACAAGGTTACCTGATCGCCATCTATGTGGCGGTGGCCTCCGCCGTTTTTGCGGTTGTCGCCAACCTGTCCTATATCTGGGTGGCGTATAAGGGCAAGCTCAAAAATGCGGGCGCCTCCGTGGCCCACATCGGTTTTGGGCTGATGTTGTTGGGCATCCTCATTTCCACCTCCAAAAAAACGGTCATTTCCCAGAATACATCGGGGATCGTGATCCCCGGTTTGACGGACGCCAAGGGCAAACCCGAAGACCCCACCGAAAACCTGACCCTGGTCAAAAACCTGGACTTCCGCCTGGCCAACTACCGCGTAACCTATACCGGGGACTCGGCGGGTGGCCCCAAGGATGCCAAAGTGTACTACCGGTTGCATTTTACCAGCCCCAACGAAGACTTTGCCATTTACCCCGACGCGTTTATCAACCCCAAGGGACAGGAAGGTATCCTGGCCAACCCGGCTTCCAAACACTACCTCGACCGGGACGTGTTTGTGTACCTGACCTCGCTGCCCAACCGCTCCAGCACCGACGACACGTCGACCTTCCGGGACCATGCGCTCAAACCGGGGGATACTCTTTTCTATAGCAAAGGTCTGATGATCCTGAACCGGATCGTCCACGGCACCGACGGCCGGGAAGGGATTGACGCCGGTCTGGGGGATTCCGTCTTTACCGCGGATATTACGGTCCACGCCATGGACAGCAGCCTGTACCGGGCAAGACCGGTGCTTGTCGTCCAAAACGGCCGGCTGGCGTATTACCCCGATACCGTCATGTCTCAAAGCCTGATCCTGCGTTTCGCGGGCGCCACGGCCAAAGGGATCACGCTGGGTACGCGGGAGTCCGCGTCCGTCATGGACTTCGTCACCATCAAGGCGTACGTCTTCCCGTACATCAACCTCTTGTGGCTAGGAACGATGGTGATGGCGGCCGGTCTCGTGATGAGCGTGGTGCGCCGGGTGAGGCGCGGGTAAGAGGGCTTTCTCCAACGAGTCCACCCGGTACCGGAGCGTTGCTTCCACCGTTGAATCGCAATCCATTTGCACATCCTGAAGGATGACCTCCATTTTGCGCTGGTGGATCAGCCAGGCGTCGAGTTTTTGCTCCATGGTAGCGCGCGGGCGGCAGCCGGCGGCGCCAATGGCGGTGGCCCCGCTAACGGCGACGGCGAGGATGAGCATGAGCGTGCGCGGCCAGCGAGTCGTGGCGCCGCTGTTCCAGCGAGTCGCGGATATGGCGCTCAAAGGCCACCGAATCGGCAGTAAGCGAGTCCAGCACATGATGCTTTTGTAAAATGGAGTCTTCAAGGACCTTCCACCGGGCCGCCAGCGTGCTGTCGCAGGTATGGCCGATCCGGGCGTAGGCGCTGTCGATTTTGCGCTCATAGAGGGAATCCAGCTTGTTTTCATAACGTATCTCTTCCCGGTTGCTGCCGGTGTCCTGGTTGCATCCGTTAAATAACAAAAAATTAAGAAATATCGCGCCGGCGAACGGGGTTACTTTTAGCATTTTATAAGATCAATAGTAGGTACGGTTTTGCTATATTTACATTCGCTCCATGGAGTCCAGTCAAAAATACAGCATCCTTTCCAACCTTTGTACCCGTGGGTTGTTGGCCGTCGCCCTGTTGACCGGTTTGCTACCCTTGGTCACCCGGGCGCAAAGCGGCGAAGTCGTTCCCAAGGCGGCTCCCGGGGCTCCTATTGCGATGCCCGGTGCGCCTGTCCAGTTGGGCAAAAACGACACCATCATGACGGGCGCGATCCTGTACGAAGGCGATACCATCCCTTACCGTGTCTTAGCCGATATCTATATTTTCGGGGGAACCCCCGCCCAGTACGCCCGGATGATGGAGCGTTGGAACCGTCTGCGAAACGCAGTTTATGTCACCTATCCCTATGCCGTGGCCGCCGGGCGGGTGATCAACGACATCAACGCCCACCTCGCCTTTATGTCCGACGAGAAGGAGCGCAAGGCATATATCAAGTCCAGGGAAAAAGAACTGAGAGGGCAGTTCACCAACCAGTTGGAGCAGATGTCGGTCTACCAGGGCAGGATCCTGATGAAGCTGATCAACCGCCAGACCGGTAACAACTGTTACGAAATCATTAAAGAATACAAGGGCGGGTTCAACGCCCGCGTCTATCAAACCGTTGCCTTTTTCTTCGGCAGCAGCCTCAAACAACCTTACGACGCTTCCGGCGAGGACCAGCCCATAGAGACGGTGGTCCAGGAGATCAACCGCATGTACTCGCGCCGCTAGGCGCCGCCGCCCGTCTTCCCCCGCGCGCGAAAAATCGCTATCTTTGCGGCCTTCAAACCGCACTATGCAACTAGACATTTTGGCGATCGGCGTGCACCCGGATGACGTGGAGCTCTGCGCTTCGGGCACGCTCATGATGGAGAAACTCCGGGGCAAAAAGGTCGGGGTCGTTGACCTCACCCGGGGCGAGCTCGGGACAAGGGGCACGGCGGAACTGCGGCTGAAAGAAGCAGCCCGGGCGGCGGCTATCCTCGACCTGGATGTGCGGGAAAACCTCGGGATGGCGGACGGCTTTTTCAAGATCGACGAAGAGCACCAGCGCAAGGTGATCCGCGCGCTGCGGAAGTACCGCCCGGAGATCGTCCTCACCAACCCTCTGGAGGACAGGCACCCGGACCACGGGCGGGCGGGGAAGCTCGTCGCCGAGTCCTGTTTCCTGAGCGGGTTGAGAAAAGTGGAGACCCTGGACGACGAGGGGAAACCCCAGGCGCACTGGCGGCCCAAATACGTTTTTCATTTTGTCCAGGACCGGTACTACACCCCTTCTTTTGTATACGACATCAGCCCGGTGATGGAACGGAAAATAGAGGCCATCAAGGCGTATTCGTCCCAATTCTTTTCCACAGAATATAAAGAAGACGAGCCGCAGACGTATATTTCGACACCGGAGTTCCTCAACGCGATCATCGGGCGGTTGCAGATGTATGGCAAAATGATTGGCGTACCGTATGCGGAAGGATTTATTTCGGAAAAGATGCTCGGTGTGGCGAGCATGGATGCTTTCGTCCGCCGGGACACGTAACGATTTTTCGCACAAAAGCGCATCAATTGGATATGGCAAAAGTAAACGTAGGCCTGGTGCAGATGAGCTGCACCGCCGACAAGGCTGAAAATCTGAAAAAAGCGGAAGATAAGATCCGCGAGGCCGCCCGGAAGGGGGCGCAGATCGTCTGTCTGCAGGAGCTGTTCACGTCGCTCTATTTCTGTGATGTGGAGGACTACGAGAACTTCAAGCTCGCCGAACCGATTCCCGGGCCTTCGACCGATGCATTGAGCAAAGTCGCCGCGGAAGAAGGCGTCGTGGTCATCGCTTCCCTTTTCGAAGCACGCGCCAAAGGGATCTACCACAACACCACCGCGGTCATCGACGCGGACGGGACGTACCTGGGCAAATACCGGAAGATGCACATCCCGGATGATCCGGCGTACTACGAGAAATTCTACTTCACACCGGGCGACCTGGGGTATAAAGTCTGGAAAACGAAGTTCGGCACCCTTGGCGTGTTGATCTGCTGGGACCAGTGGTACCCGGAAGCCGCGCGGATCACGTCGCTCATGGGCGCAGAGATCCTTTTCTATCCCACGGCCATCGGCTGGGCGACCTCCCAGGACGAGGCGACCAACATAGAGCAATACAACGCCTGGCAAACGATCCAGCGCGGCCACGCCGTGGCCAACGGGGTGCACGTGGTGGGCGTCAACCGGGTTGGCTTCGAACAGGACGGGGCCATGAAATTCTGGGGCGGTTCTTTCGTTTCCAATCCGTTCGGGACCCTGCTCTACAAGGCTTCCCATGACGAAGAGGAAGTGGCCGTCGTCCTCATCGACACCGAGGCCACCGACAAATACCGCACGCACTGGCCCTTTATGCGGGACCGGCGCATCGATTCCTACGAACCCATTCTCAAACGTTATATAGACTAGTATGGGCATCATCCAGTTCAAACCGAAGGTTCCCGCAGAGGACATGTTTAGCAAGGCGATGGACGACCTTGCGCGCGAAGGCGCCAACGTAACGGCCCCCGCCGACCCTCTGTCGCAATTGGCCCCGGCCCCCGTCAGCATGACCCCGGGTCAGGCGGTGGCCACCACGGCCGCACCGGGATCCACGCCCCGCGAGCAAGGCTACTTTTTCCCCGCCGAATTTGCCCCCCACCGCGCCACTTGGTTGAGCTGGCCGCATAAGGAAGCCTCCTGGCCGGGCAAGATCGAGGCCATCTATCCGCGATACGCGGAATTCGTCCGCACGCTGGCACTGGGCGAGGAAGTCTGCATCAACGTCAACGATGACGTCATGAAGGCCGCTGCCACGAACTGGCTTCTCAAAGCGGGCGCGGATGTGAATCGCATACATTTTTACCTCCACCCCACCAACGACGCCTGGTGCCGCGACCACGGCCCTGCGTTCCTGTTGAACCGCGACCCCGCCAAAGGGAAGGCCATCCTGGACTGGGGCTACAACGCCTGGGGTGGTAAATACCCTCCCTTCGACTTAGACGACAACATCCCCACGCTTGTGGGCCAGGCCCTGGGTCTTCCGGTCTTTTACCCCGGGATCGTCATGGAAGGCGGCTCCGTGGAATTCAACGGCGCCGGGACGGTGCTCACCTCCACCTGTTGTCTGCTCAACCCCAACCGTAATCCGAACCTGGATCAAGCCACCATCGAACGCTTTTTGTGCGACTTCTACGGCATGGAACAGGTGCTTTGGGTCTCCGAAGGGATCGTGGGCGACGACACCGACGGGCACATCGACGATACCGTCCGCTTTGTCAACGAAGACACGGTGCTGACCGTCGTGGAATCCAACAAAAACGACGAGAACTACGCGTTGCTTCAGACCAACCTCCGCGAACTGAAGGCCATGCGCCTGGCGAACGGGAAACCCCTCAACATCGTCGAGCTGCCGATGCCGGCGCCGGTCGTGTACGAGGACCAGCGGTTGCCGGCGTCTTATGCCAACTTCTATATCGCCAATAAACACGTCATCGTCCCGACGTACCGCTGCGCGGCGGATGACCGGGCTTTGAGGATTATCCAGGAATGTTTCCCGTCCCGCGAGGTCGTAGGGATCGATTCCACCGACATTATCTGGGGGCTCGGGAGCTTTCATTGTTTGAGTCAGCAAGAACCGGCGTAAAAAACTAACAGTTGTCAGTGTATTTCCCTATTTTAGCGTCTCAACCAATTACTGCGACGCTATATGCTATTCCAACTCTCAGAAGAACATTTGATGATCCGGAAAGCCGCCAGGGATTTTGCCCAACAGGAATGTTTGCCGGGCGTTATCGAACGGGACGAAAAAGCACAATTTCCAAAGGAACAGATAAAAAAGCTCGGTGAGCTGGGCTTTATGGGAATGATGGTCGACCCGGCGTACGGTGGATCGGGTATGGATACCATCAGCTATGTCCTGGCCATGGAAGAGATCTCCAAGGTGGAGGCCAGCGTCAGCGTCTGCATGTCCGTCAACAATAGCCTGGTGTGTTGGGGGCTCGAAAAATATGGGACCGAAGCCCAGAAACAAAAATACCTGGTCCCCCTGGCCAAGGGGGAGGTCATCGGCGCCTTTTTGCTGAGTGAGCCCGAGGCGGGGAGCGACGCGACGTCCCAGCGCACCGTTGCCGAAGACAAGGGGGACCACTATTTGGTGAGCGGCACCAAGAACTGGATCACCAACGGCGCCAGCGCTTCTATCTATCTCGTCATGGCCCAGACGCATGCCTCAAAGGGCAGCCATGGGATCAACGCCCTGATCATAGAAAGGGATACCCCCGGGGTCACCGTGGGGGCCAAGGAAAATAAAATGGGCATCCGCGCCAGCGATACCTGCTCCATCCTTTTTACCGACGTCCGGGTGCCGAAAGAAAACCGGATCGGGGACGACGGATTTGGTTTTTCTTTTGCCATGAAAACCCTGGCGGGGGGACGCATCGGGATCGCGAGCCAGGCCCTCGGCATCGCGAGTGGCGCGTATGAACGTGCGCTGGCGTATGCCAAGGAACGCAAGGCCTTTGGCACCGAAATCATGAACCACCAGGCCATCGCCTTCAAGCTGGCCGATATGGCCACGCGCATCGAGGCGTCCCGGCTGCTCATCTTTAAAGCCGCCTGGGAAAAGGACCAGGGGCTCGATTATACCGCCAGCAGCTCGATGGCCAAGGTCTATGCGTCGGAGACGGCGATGTGGGTGACCACGGAGGCCGTACAGGTCCACGGCGGCTACGGTTATGTCAAAGAGTATCACGTCGAACGCATGATGAGGGACGCGAAAATCACCCAGATCTACGAGGGTACGAGCGAAGTCCAAAGGATTGTCATCAGCCGGTCGATTCTGAAATAAGGATTCCTCTTTGCGGTCTCAATTTTATTACTTAGGTTTAGGTTCCTATCTCTCACTATTAGCCTACGACCTGAATTGTTCTGTGCAAGCCTTATGGTAATGACCTATCCGGTCTGGTGAATTGTGCGCCCGCAAGTCCCGGACCGGTGGTGAATTTTTAATGTAAAAAACATTCCCATGATGGATGAACTTACGATGAAGGATTCGCTGGAAAAGGTGGAAACGGGCACGCTGATCTTCTGGGACCCGGTCATCCAAAGAGCCCTGACCGAACAGTCCGCACTTCAATGGATCTGTTCCGCGAAACCGGTTTTTGGTCGTATCTATGACCTTTGCATCATTGCAAAGGTGGCGGAAGGATGGTACCTCTCCGACCGGCCGCAAACACCTGGTGCTTTCGCTTACCCGGTAAACATCCGCTTCGCCCTGGACCCCGAGCTGCTGTTTGACCGCGAAGTCGAGGCGCTCACCCCCCTCCAACGCCAGCGGGGCAAGGAAAGCCCTTACGTATCGTTCCGCAAAAAGCTTCATTTTATCCAGCGCCTCGAAGTACCGATGGACAAGGCCCGGCTCACGGGCAGCATCGTGTACGAGGTGTTCAAGAACGAGGTCAAGCAGCCTACGGCGTATACGCGCTTCAGTATACCGTTGAAGGAGTAACTTCGCGCCATGATACAAATGGACGCGTTCCGGGCGCTGCGCGCGGAGCTACCCGCCGGTGTCACGCTGGTGGCGGTTTCCAAGACAAAACCCGTGGAGGATATCCAGGCCTTGTATGACCTGGGCCAAAGGGATTTTGGGGAAAACTATGTGCAGGAACTCCTCGAAAAACAACCCCTCCTGCCGGGGGACATCCGCTGGCACTTTATTGGCCACCTGCAATCCAACAAGGTCAAGTACATCGCCCCTTTCGTGTACCTTATCCACGGGGTGGACAGCCTTTCACTGCTAAAGGAGATCCACAAACAAGGGGCGAAACACGATCGGGTGATCGACTGTTTGCTCCAGGTGCACATTGCCGCGGAGGAGACCAAGTTCGGCTTCGACCGGGACGAGCTCGCGCCCGCGCTGGACCACGCTTTTGCAAACGCGCGGCTCCGCGGCCTGATGGGGATGGCGTCCAACAGCCTCGACCGGATGCTCGTCCGGGAGGAGTTCCTGGGGCTGGCGGAGCTATACCGGCAGTATCGCCGCCCCGATTGGGACACGTTGTCCATGGGTATGAGCGCAGACTACGGGATCGCTGTCGAGTGTGGGTCCACCATGGTGCGGATCGGAAGCCTGCTGTTCGGCAGCCGTTAGCGCCGGTGTAACTTCGCATAGTCAAACACCAACTGGCAAAACGCCAATACGCCCACATCCAGCCGCGAATCATCGATATAGAACTTATCCGTATGGTGGGGCGCCGCCTTGGCCGGGTCCGCCCCCGCGGGTAGCCCCCCGAGGAAAAAGAACATCGCCGGCACTTTCTGTCCGTAAAATGAAAAGTCTTCCGCAAACATAAAACCCGCGGGTGCCAGGTGTACGTGGTCCGCACCCGCCGCTTTTTCGAGGGAGGGCAGCATCTGGTAGGTGAGGGAGGAGTCGTTGACGGTGACGAGGGTTTTGGTGTCGATGGCCACGTCGGCCTTGGCGCCGGAAGCGGCCGCGATGTCGGTGACCGTGCGTTGGAGCCGTTCGTGTACGTCTTGTTGCATCGCGGGGTCCAGGGTGCGGATCGTCCCGACGAGGTCGGCGGTTTCGGGGATGATGTTGAACCGGAGTCCGCTGTGGATGGAGCCCACGCTGATCACCACGGGTGCCTTGCTGATGTCTTCCTGCCGGCTGACGATGGTTTGGAGTCCTGTAATAATTTGCGCGGCCACGACGATGGGGTCTATGCTTTGCCATGGCTGGGAGCCGTGCGCAGACTTCCCGGTGATGTGGACGTTGAACTGGTCGGCGGACGCCATAAAGGAACCGGGTTTATAAACGATGTCCCCGATGGGGATGGCGGCCTGGATGTGGAGCCCGAAGATCACGTCAACCTTAGGGTTGTCTAGGGCGCCCTGGCTGATCATCCGCGCGGCGCCCCCCGGCATCCCTGCCGGGGCGCCTTCTTCACAGGGCTGGAAGATAAACACCACGGTCCCGGGCAGCTTGTCCCGCATATTGGCCAGGATGGTGGCGACACCCAGGAGCATGGCGGTATGGGCGTCGTGTCCGCAGGCGTGCATGACGCCCACAGTTTGTCCATTGTACTCCGCGCTGTCGTGGGAGGCGAAAGGGAGGTCTACTTTTTCCGTCACCGGCAGCGCGTCCATGTCGGCCCGAAGCGCGATGACGGGGCCCGGTTTTTTGCCCTGGAGAACGGCAACCACGCCATGACCGCCGACCTCGGTATGGATGTCCATCCCGAGTTGCTGGAGGTGGTCCACCACAAAGGAGGAGGTCTTGACCTCCTGGTCGGAAAGCTCCGGGTGTTGGTGGAGCGCCCGTCTCCATTCGATCACCTGGGGAAGAAGGTTGGTCGCCTGATCACGAAGGACCTTGGTCAGGTCCTGGGCGCCCGCGGCCAGGGGCAAGCAGGCAAGGAGGAGGAGCAGTGGTTTGAGGGACATAAGGTTAATCTTTTACAAAGACATAAGGATCGTATTCTACAAAGTCCGAGGCCTTGACGGTAACACTTTTGACCTTGCCCCCCTTGATGGTAAAGGGAGTGGGGAAAATGCCGTAGGCCGGGTTGGAATAGGTCATCAGGAATTTGTCTCCGCCCATGTAGTCCAGCGTCGCGCTCAGGTCCGGGTGGTGTTCGAAACGGACGAGCAGCCCCTTGCCCCGGACGGTGATCCGGATCTTTCCGTACAAGGCATTGGAATAGCTGCCTGCAAAGGCTTCCAGGGGAAGCGCCGGACGGGCGCCGGCCCGCACCTGGGCTTTCCAGTCGTCCAGTTCTTTGAGGCGCTTTGCCTTGTCGGTACGGGCGCCTTCGAGGAACTGGGCGCTCCGGTCGGTGTAGGGGACCCCTACATAAGCGTCCAGGATCTGGTAGCGCAAGGCTTCGAAAAAGCCCTGATCGTCGTTGTTGGTCAGGATGGCGATGGCCAGGTGTTCCTCCGGTACGAAACAGGTATTGGTCACGAACCCGAAGGCGCCCCCGGTATGCCAGAAAACCTGGCGTCCGTTGTAGTCCGCCGTCAGCACACCCAGGCCGTAGAGGGCGAAGTGCATCGGGAGGACGCTGCTTTTGACTGTGCGGACGATCGTGCCCCCCATCCGCGTTTTCCGGATTACGTCCCAGCTGAATACCTGCTGGCCCCCATAGCGGCCGCTGTCCAACTGCATCTGCAACCAATGCGACAGGTCGCTGATGCAACTGACGAGGCTGCCCGCGGGGCCGAGGTTGTCGATGTGGTCAAAGGGCAGGGCCACCGGGTCCCCGAAAAAACTGGTATAAGGATGGGCCATGTCGGGGTACGAAGCCGCGCCCTCGGTGGAGGTGTGCGTATGGGTCATCCCGAGCTTGTCCAGAAAGCGTTGTTGTATGAAGTCCTCCCAGCGTTCGCCGGTCACCTTGGGGATGAGCTCCCCCGCGGTGAGGAAACAGGAGTTACAGTACCCATAGTCCTGGCGGAACTGTCCCGGCGGTTGCAGCAGCCGCATTTTGGCGATAATGGCCTCCCGGCTCAGGTTGGAATTCCAAAACGAAAAGTCCCCCTGGAACGTCTTGGTCCCGAGGTGGTGGGACAACAGGTCGCGTACGTCCAGGAGCCGGGTGGCAGTAGTGTCATAGAGCCGGAAACCCGGCATATATTTGGTCACAGGGTCGGTCAGCGATAGCTTCTTTTCTTCGTCGAGCGCTGCGATGGCGGTGCCGGTAAATAGCTTGGTATTGGAGGCGATAAAGAAAAGGGTGTGCTCGTCCACGGGCTCGTCCTTCCCCAGTTCGCGGGTGCCGTATCCCTTCATGACGACGGGTTGCCCGTCCTTGAGGATAAGGACGGCCATACCGGGTATCTGCCAGTCCTGCATGCCCCTGTGTATATACGCGTCCAGGCTGTCGCTGATAAAAGCAGGGGTCTGTGCGCGGGCGCACAGGGGCGCTGCCAGCAGCACGGCATAAAGTGAGCGTCGGAGCATAAGCAGTGTTTTGAGTTGCGGCGGCGCCGCAGGCGCCATAGGGTAAATATATACAAATCGACCGGCTAGACAAAGGCGCTCGACCCGGTGATCGATCTGCCCACGATCAGGGTATTGATCTCCTTGGTCCCCTCATAGCTGTAAATTGCCTCGGCGTCCGCTACGAAACGCGCCACGTCGTACTGGAGCAGGATCCCGTTGCCCCCCATGACCTCCCGGGCCCGGCTGACGATGTCCCGGGTGCGCAGGGTGCAGAAAACCTTGGCTAAGGAGGCGTGTTCGTCGGTGAGCTTACCCTCGTCCTGGAGCTGGGACAACCGGAAGACCATGGTTTGCATGGCCGTCAGGTTGGAGAGCATTTCCACGAGGTGGTTTTGGATGAGTTGGAAGGACGCGATGGGCCGGCCGAACTGTTTGCGCTGGCGTGTATAGGCCAGGGCGCTTTCGTAGGCGCCCCGGGCGCAGCCCACCGCTTCCCACGCGACCCCGGCCCGGGTCATGCGCAAGACTTTGGCGGTGTCCTTAAAAGTGTTGGCGTTTTGCAGCCGGTCCGACTCCTGTACCACACAGCTGCGCAGGGTGATCAGACCGTTCTGCACGATGCGCAGCGCCATTTTGTCCTCGATTTTTTCGACATCCAGCCCGGGGGTATCCTTTCTCAGGAGGAACCCCTTGACCTGTCCGTCGTCGAGGTCTTTGGCCCAGATAATGATGACGTCGGCAAAGGTGGCGTTGCCGATCCACTTCTTTTGCCCGTTTAAGACCCATCCGTCGCCTTGTCTTTTGGCAGTGGTCGTGAGCCCGCCTGCGGCGCCGGAGCCGACCTCGGGTTCCGTAAGGCCAAAGGCGCCGATGGTTTGGAGCTTTTGCATCCGGGGGAGCCACTCCTGCTTCTGGGCTTCGGACCCCAGCAGGTAGATCGACCCCATCGCCAGCCCGCTTTGCACCCCGAAAAAGGTCGCGATGCTGGCGTCTACCCTGGCCATTTCCATCGCCAGGATGCCCTCCATGAGGAAGGGCAGGTGCGGGCAGCCGTACCCTTCATAGGTGACCCCGCAGACGTTCAGCTCCGCCAGGCGGGGGATGATCTCGAAGGGGAATTCGCCTTTTAGCCAGTACCGGTTGACAAGGGGCTTGACCTCGTTTTCCATAAATGTCCGCACCTTGAGCTGGAGGGCGCGCTGGTCGTCCGTCAGCGTATGGCCCAGGTGGTAAAAGTCGCCCTCGATAGGAGGGAGCTCCCTGGGTTTGTGGTCTCCACCTCCCACCATTTTCATCAACTGATGAAGCTGTTTTTCATCCATATCTTTGAATAGATGATATGCTTGTCTGAGTTTAGAAAAAATAGATGCCATAAAAGGCAATCTACCATTTTTAAACCGAAACCCCTACATTTGCATTAGTCCACCAAATTTATAGACTATGCCACTACATTTCGACACCCTGCAAGTCCACGCAGGGCAGGAACCCGACACCGCCACCAACGCCCGGGCGGTGCCGATCTACCAGACGACTTCCTATGTTTTCAACAGTTCCGAACACGCGGCTAACTTGTTCGGACTCCGGGAGTTCGGGAATATCTATACCCGGATCATGAACCCGACGTCCGACGTGTTCGAAAAGCGGATCGCGGCGTTGGAAGGCGGCGTAGGGGCCGTTGCCGTCGGGTCGGGCCAGGCGGCCCAGCACCTGGCGCTGCACAACATCCTGTTACCCGGTGACAATTTTGTCGCTTCTTCCCACTTGTACGGGGGCACGTATAACCAATTCAAGGTGTCCTTTAAGCGCATCGGGGTGGAGGTGCGTTTCGCCGACGTCGATGACGTTGAAAGCTTCGAAAGCCGGATAGACGAAAAGACCAAGGCCGTCTACCTGGAAACCATCGGCAACCCCGGGTTCAGCATACCCGACTTCGAAAAATTTGCCGCCCTTGCCCGGAAGTACGACCTGCCCCTGGTGGTGGACAATACCTTTGGTACCGCGGGTTATCTTTTCCGTCCCTTCGACCACGGCGCGAACGTCGTCGTCGAGTCGGCCACCAAATGGATCGGCGGACACGGCAACAGCATCGGGGGTGTGATCGTGGACGGTGGCAACTACAACTGGGGCAACGGCAAGTTCAGCCAGTTCACTTCCCCGGACGAGGCGTACCACGGGTTGAAGTTTTGGGAAGTGTTTGGCTCGGACAGCCCCTTTGGGAACATCGCGTACATTACCCGGCTTCGCGTAACCGGGCTGAGGACCTGGGGACCCTCGCTGAGTCCGTTCAATTCTTTCCTTTTCCTACAGGGGTTGGAGACGCTCTCCTTGCGGGTCGATCGTACGGTCCAAAACGCCCAGGCACTGGCGGAGTGGCTGGAAAAGCGTCCGGAAGTGTCTTCTGTCAATTATCCGGGGCTGCCCTCCAGCAAATACCACACCCTGGCCAAAAAGTACCTGCCCAGGGGCGCCGGGGGCGTCCTGTCCTTTACGGTCAAAGGGGGGAAAGAGGCGGGGGACGCGTTTGTCGATGCGTTAAAGCTCGTCAGCCACCTGGCCAATGTAGGGGATGCCAAAACATTGATCATCCATCCTTATACGACCACCCACGAGCAATTGTCGGAGCAAGAGAAGGAAGCCGCCGGTGTACAGCCGGGTTTGCTCAGGATTTCCCTCGGCATCGAGCACATCGACGACCTGAAAGCGGACCTCGAACATGCCTTCAAGAAGATCAGTGCATCAATTTCTTCGCTTCAATATTGAGGCCTTCGATAACGATCTGCTGGAGGGTGGCGTTTTCGGGGCCGGACAGGTATTCCGCGATGGCCCTGGCCAGGTCCCGGCCCCCTGCTTCGCCGTTGAGGAAGCTGCTGATCTGGTTGATGACGTAGATATTTTGCTCCTTCAGGTTCTGCACGGCCTCCCAGGCTTTGGGGGCTACGTAGATCTGCTGGCTGACGTTGTATTCGTATTCACGTTTGATGGCGTCTACCAGGAGGGCCTGGTACTCTTTGGCGCTAAGACCGTCGGTGGGTTGGTTCCCGATCAGGCTGCGCAGACCGATGCGCTCGGCGAGAATGACAAGGCGCTCGTACGCCTGGAGTTGCAGGGGCAGGGTGGACGGACCTGGGTTTTTCGCTTCCGCGGGTTTGTTTTTCGGCCGGAAAAGAAAATAGGCCATGCCCCCCAGGAAAACGACGGCGATCGCGATGATCACGGAATTGTCAACGTACATAAAACAGGCTAAGGGTATTTAAGTTGTCAGCAAAAATAGGGATTTGCATCCGTCAGGGATGCACCACCCGTACCTCTGTCCGCCTGTTTGCCTGGTGTTGTGTTTCCGCACAGGGGACGCCGTCGCTGCAACCGTTGACCAGCCTGGTTTCCCCGTAGCCCTGGGCGGTTACCCGCCGGGGGTCGATGCCGTGGGCAACGAGGTAGTTTTTAGCCGACACCGCCCTTTTTTGGGACAGGGCAAGGTTGTAGTCCCCGCTTCCCCGGGAATCCGTATGTGAGGACAACTCGATGGTTACCCCGGGGTATTCTTTGAGGTAGTCCACCAGCCCGTCGAGCACCCGGGCCGCGTCGGGCCGTATGTTCGCCTTGTCAAAGTCGTAGTAGAGGTTCCTCAGGACAAAGATGTCGCCGATGGCGGGGTTCTTTTGCAGGAGGATGCGGATGTGGAGGGTGTCCTGGGGGAACGCCGCCGTCGCCACGGCCCCGGCCTCGCCGGTTGCCGCCGTCGCCGCCCCGGTTTTTGCCGTGACCGCGCGCCCCGCATATCCTTGCCCGGAGGCGCTGTCGACATACGCCGCGTCCGGCTCCACGGGCTGGCTGGCCTCGCCGTTGTCCCCGGTGATGGTCGTATACTGCCGGTCCTTCGACGGCTGGCGAACGACCACGACGGCCCCGGGCACCGGCTTACCGGTGAAGCTATCCAACACGCGCGTGTGCAGGATGAGCTTGCCGGCCACACTTTGGGGCACGGCCCTGTACGTAAACGTATAGATGTCGTCGCTGCCCTTCCCGCCAGGCCGGTCAGAAGAAAGAAAACCCCTGCGGAGGGAACGGGTCGTCAGGTAAAAGTCGTTTGAAGGGGTATTGATGGGATAACGTAGGTTGCGTACTGGGGCCCAGTCGGCGCGCGTCCCGGTGGCCGCAAAGATGTCAAAGCCCCCCATCCCCACGTGGCCCTTGCTGGCGAAATAAAAGGTGCCGTCGACACCAAACGTCGGGAAGGCTTCCTCGTCGGCAGTGTTGATGGACGGGCCGCAGTTGACCGGCGCGGTCCAGGAGCCGTCGTCGCGGCGCTCGATAAACCAGATATCGGTTTTCCCGAACCCACCGGGCATGTCGCTGGTGAAATACAAGACCCGGCCGTCCCGGGAAAGGACCGCGTGCCCGTTGGAGTACAGCTCGGTATTGTTGGCGGTCAGGGAGTGCGCGGCACCCCAGTGTCCGCTGCTGTCGCGGACGATCCAGAAAATTTCCAGGCGGCGCAATGCCCAGGAAATGGAGCGCCTTCCCATGGTGACGCGGAGGGTGTCCCCGGTCTTTGTCAGGTCTTCGGGATTGGCCACCGTAAAATAGGCGGTATCGCCCTTCGACGAAAACGACACGGGACCGTCGTGGTAGGAATAGGTGTTCATCTGGTCCGCAAACCCGCGGATGTTCTCCAGCCCATGATCGGTGCTGTCGGCGATATAGATCTTGTGGTAAGCCGTTTGCAACCGCGCGCTGTCGGACACAAAAACGACGGAGTGTTCCCCATACCATTGGGCACCCCAGTCGGAATTGACGGTGTTGACGGCGGCCAGGTTGGTGACCATACAGGACACCGGGGAGGCCATCCACAACACGGCGGAGTCGCACCCGGCGATCTTTTCCACGACCAGGTCCTTCAGGCTGTCGGGTACCTGGCGAAAGGCCGCTTTTGCCTCGGGGTAGCGGCCCATGCTTTTCAGCACTTCACCATACCCGATCCAGGCGCCGGCATTGCCGGGCTGGTGACGGGTGATCTTGTCGTACAGCGCCGCCGACCTGGCCAGTTCGTTCTGACGGTAATAACACTCCGCGAGCCGCGTTTCTGCGTTCGCTGGAATACGATGGAAGGTGAGGACCCGTTCGTATAAATGGGCGGCCCGGGCATATTCCTGGCGGGTAAAAGCCACTTCGGCGAGCATGACTGTAGGATACCGCTCCTGTGCAATGGAGGGAAGGTAACTAATCAGCGCCAGGGTGAGCAATGAGACTGGACCAGGAATACGCCGGTGCACGCGCCTCCGGACGTTGTCAGGTAACAGAAGTAAGCAATACATGGCGATATTGGATAATACCGGAACGAAATTAAGATCGTTAACCAATCGAGGGTGTTACGGGCTTGTTAAGTGCGGCAGCGGCCGCGCCGCAATGGCCGGCGGCCCGCTGTGGGCGCGGCCCTCGCCAAAACGAAAGGGCCGCCCTGGTAGAGGCGGCCCTTCGATTATACGTTGGCGTTATCTTATACAGTCTTGGCTTTCGCGGGAGCCGCAGCCGGCGCATGCGCATGGTGCTCGGCCAGCCCTCTCTTCCTGTCGAGGTCGACCAGCACGGGGGCGGCAACGAAGATGGAGGAGTAGGTACCGGTGATGACCCCGATCAGCATCGCGAAGGCAAAGCCGCGGGTGACCTCACCCCCGAAGATGAACAGGATGAGGATGGTCAGGAACACCGTCAGGGAGGTCATGATCGTACGGCTCAGCGTGTCGTTGATGGCCTTGTTGATGATGCTTTCCTTCGACGCCCCGATCATGATATGGCTGTCTTCACGGATACGGTCAAAGACGATCACGGTATCGTTCATCGAGTACCCGATCACCGTAAGCACGGCGGCGATGAAGTGCTGCCCGATTTCCAGGGGGAAGGGGACAATGTCCGCGAACAACGAGAACACGATCAGGGTGACGAATACGTCGTGCAAAAGGGCGATGATCGTACCCAGCGAGTACCTCCAGTCGCGGAACCGGATGAAGATATAGACGAAGATGATCAATAAACCAAAGATGATCGCCTTGACGGCCCCCTTCTTCAGGTCGGAAGAGATCGTCGGCAGGACGGTCTGGCTTTGCAGCCTGTTCACCTTGTCAAACTGCTCGTAGGAGGTTCCTTGCGGCAGGAAGGGGATCAGGGCGTGGTACATCTTGTGCTCCACGAGGGAGTCGATGTTGGACCCGGATTCGGTGATCATATAGTCCGTCACGATGTCCAGGTGCTTGGCATCGCCCACGGTTTTGATCGAGGGCGCCGAAGCAGGCTGGAACTCTTTGTTGACGGCGTCGAAAACGGCATTGCTGGACGGAGCCTGGGAGAACTGGACGGTATAGCTCCGGCCACCCTTGAATTCGATGCCGTATTTAAAGCCGTGTATGAAGACGGAGTAAGCGGCGAGGATCAGGACGACGGCGGAAATGCCATAAGCCACCTTGCGGTATTCGATAAACTTGAAGGCCGCGTGTTTGAAGATCCGGGTGGAGATCTTGGTGAGGTAGATGAAGTGGCGCTGGCGGTTGGTATAGGTATCGGTGACCAGGCGGCTGACCAGGATGCCGCAGAACAGCGACAACAGGATACCGATGATCTGGGTGGTGGCAAAGCCCTTGATGGGGCCGAGACCGAAGTACAACAGGATACAGGCGGTCAACAGGGTCGTAACGTGGGCGTCCAGTACGGGCGGCATCGACCGGCGATAGCCTTCCTGGACGGCGGACGGATAGGCCCGGCCCCGCGCCAGCTCTTCCTTGATACGTTCAAAGATGATGACGTTTGTATCCACGGCCATACCGACGGTCAGTACCAGACCGGCGATACCCGGGGCCGTCAGGGAGGCGCCCAGCGAGGTCAGTACCCCGACGGTAAAGAGCAGGTTTAGGATCAGGGCGATATTGGCTACCCAACCGCCGGTGTTGTAATACACCAGCATCAGGATAAAGATGACGATGAAGGACAGGGCGAAGGCTTTCAGGCCACCCGAAATGGCTTCGGCACCGAGCGTAGGCCCGACTTCCACCGATGCGATGATCCGGGCGGGGGCGGCCAGCTTACCGGCTTTGAGGATGGAGGAAAGGTCCTGGGCTTCTTCGGGAGTGAAGTTGCCGCTGATCTGGGAGTTCCCGCCCGCGATGGGACCCTCGACGTTGGGGGCGGAGTACACCAGGCCGTCCAGGGCGATGGCGATCGCGTGGTCCACGTTTTCGGTCGTCATTTTTTCCCAGAGACGGCCGCCGATGTTGTCCATCTGCATGCTCACCACGACGCGGCCGGTGGTCTGGTCGTTGTCCTGGCGGGCGTCGGTCACGTGTTCACCGTCCAGTTCCGCTTTTTCGGTTCCGGGACGGGTCTTGATACAAAACACTTCCAGGATGTCCGCGTTGTTCTTTGCCTTCAGCGCTTTGGCGCCATAAAGGAAACGAAGGTTGGACGGCAGCACTGCCTTGGCGGCGGGTGAGTTGACGTATTCGGAGAAGGTGGCGGTATCGCTCGCCTTTACAAAACCTAAGGAAGCCTTTGACGTGCGGGCGTCCCTGCCGGATTCCGTGGTGGCGGGGGTGACGTTCAGAAGGCTCAGCAGCGGGTTGGCTTTTACAAAGGCCTGTTGTGCGGTGTCCGCAGCGGCTTTTGCTGCCGTATCGCCGGTTTTGGCGGTATCGTTCAGGGGCTTCCCGGCCAGGTAGTCTTTCAACTTGCTGTCCAGGGGAGCAATGTATTGCGTATAAAATTGTTGGTCTACGGTGTAAGTTTCCCAGAATTCCAGTTTGGCGGTGGCCTGGAGAAGTTTTTTGACGCGTTCCTTATTCTCTACCCCGGGCAGTTCAACGGTGATGTCTCCTTTGGCCTTGTCGGGGATGATGTTCGGCTGCGCCACCCCGAACTGGTCGATACGGGTGGTGATGACCTCGTTGGTCCGGTCGATGGCCTGGTTGGCCTCGTCCCGGATAGCTGCCAGTACCTCGTCGTCGCTGGCGGTCACCTTTATTTTGTGCTGGCTGGCGCCGGCAAAAAGACCGGCCAGCTTGCCGGTGGGGTTGACTTCCTTATAGGCCTGGGCAAAAAGATTGATAAAATCGGCGTTCCCGTTGGCCCTTCTTTGTACGGCCAGGGCCAGGGCCTTGTTCAGCAGGGAGTCTTTGGGGTTGTTGCTCATGGAGCGGATGAGACCGTCCAGGCCTACTTCCAGGGTCACACTCATGCCTCCCTTCAGGTCGAGACCCAGGCTCAGTTCCTGTTCTTTGGCCTTGAGGTAAGACACCTTGTAGAACAGGAAGTTGGCAATGACCTGGTCCTGGGTGCTGTCCTGGAGCTTATGGTAACGGGCATTGAAAACCGAGTCCTTGGTATCGGCGCTGGCGTCCGCATAATTCAGTTTTACAAAGCGATCCGCCTTTGCTTTCAGTTGACGTTCATGGCTGTTGACAATCCAGGTGAAGCTGAGCTGGTACAGAGAGATAACAATAAGTGCAATGGTGAAAAACCACACCAAACCTTTCAGTTGCATACTTTTTCGGGTTTACGCAATATATTTTTATATAGGTCGGCAAACCTACAGGAAAAAGTCGAAAAATGTTAAAAAAGCTGCCGGAACGCCTATTTTTGGGCCATCCATGTCCTTTTCCGTCCTACGATATTGGATCATCCTGGCCGCCTGCCTGTCCGTGATCTCCGCTCGCGGGCAAGGCTTTTTGGACAAACTAATGAGCCGCTACCCGGCCTATTTCGACACCGCCCTCCGGGAAAGCGACTCCCTGGGCATACAAATCATGTATACCCAGATCGACCGGAGCAGGAACAATACCCCCGTTTTTAAGGACTTTTTCTACCACGTGGATACCGGGCGCTATTTTTATCCCGCCTCTACGGTCAAGCTGCCCGTGGCCCTGCTGGCCCTGGAGCGGCTCCACGAGCTGGGGATCGACCGGAATACGACCTTGCTGACGGAAACGGGTTACGAGGGGGAGACACCGGCATCGAACGACCCCACCAGCCCGGACGGGCGGCCAACCGTGGGACAATATATAAAGGAAATCTTCCTTACCAGCGACAATGACGCCTTTAACCGTCTGTATGAGTGGCTGGGGCCCGCGTATATAAACGCTCGCCTGGACACGCTGGGTTATAAAAATGTCCAGATCCGGCACCGCCTGGACGTCATCCTGCGGGAGGACCAGAACCGGAGGGCCAACCCCGGCCGGTTTGTGGATTATGTCAACCGGACCCTCGCCGCCTGGCCCCTGCGGGTGGACAGCACCCGCTATGCGCCCCGGACGGACGTCGTGGACGGAGTGGATTTTAGCAGGAAAAACCGGTTGTCGCTGGCAGACCTGCACGACCTTTTAAAAAGTGCGCTTTTCCCCGCCTCGGTACCCGCTTCCCGGCGATTTGACCTTGGCGCGGACGACTGCCGCTTCCTCTACCGGGTGATGTCGGAGCTGCCCAGCCAGACACGCTCGCCCGCGTATGACACGTCGGAGGTCTGGGACGCTTATGTCAAATACCTGATGTTCGGGTGTCGCAAGGGCAGCCTGCCCCCGTCGGTCCGGATCTTTAACAAGATCGGGGAGGCATACGGCTATCTCATAGACGTCGCCTACATCGCGGACCTGGACAAGGGCGTGGAGTTTATGCTGAGCGCGGTGATCCGTTGCAACCCCGACCGGGAACTGGGGGACGGGCATTATACCTACGCACAAACGGGTTTCCCGTTCCTTCAACACCTGGGGGAAGTAATCTATTCCTATGAGCTGAGCCGGCCCCGGCGCGTGCGGCCGGACTTGTCCGTTTTCCGTTGTCTATACGATAAATGAATAGAGAGACCCAACAATTGAGTATTTTGCACGTTACTATAGACGTATGCGAAGATTAAACCCTACCGTTTTATTGACCGCCACCCTGGTCGTCCTGGGTCTGGCGTCCTGTCTGAAAACGGTGACGAACAATAACTCGACAAACCCGGCCGGCGTTGCTTTTGTGAATCTTGCGCCGTATGGCCCCCGCTTTGGCGTATTTCTGGACGGCGACTCCGTCGGCAACCAGAGCCTTTTCCCCTACGCCAGTTACGATTCGGCCGGTTCGACGGATGGCGGTATGCATTATGAGTCGTTGTATGCCGGCATTCATTCCATTGCCTTTAAAGATTCGGCGGACGAGATCCTGGTCAGCGGCGAAACACAATTCTCCAAAAACACGAAGTACAGTATTTTCCTCTACGATACGCTGACCGCCACGGGGCTTAACGCGGTACAGTTGCAGGACAGCTATGACTCCATCCCTTATGGCTATTGCCTGTTCCGGTTTCTGAATTTTGGCCCGAACGCCCCGTCGCTCAACGTCTGGCTGCCGCTCACCGTCGACACCAACGCCATTCTCACCAACCAGCAATACGTGGGCAGCAATGGCGCCTCCACGGCTACTTTGTCTCAATACATCGCGCTGTCGCCCAATAATTACACCTTCACTTTTACCAACTATACCACCGGCACCGCCATCGACAGCTTCAACGTCACGTTGCAGTCGGGGCGGGCCTATACGATGTTCGTCACCGGTCTCCTGGATACTTCGGGGAAGGGACCTTTTAAGAAGGGGCTCATCAAGATGAACTAGCGCTAACGCTCGATAGTCTTTGATTTTGGCGCCGCGGCAACGCAAAACTTTGTAATTTTGCGGCACAAAAAAGACACAACGAGATGCAACTTTCTTCCCGCCTGCAGAAATTCAACGAACCGGAAACCTTGAAGATGGCCAAACTCGGCCGCGAGCTAAGGGCAAAGGGAATTGACGTAATCGACCTTTCCTTAGGCGAACCCGACTTTGATACGCCTGCCCACGTGAAAGAGGCCGCCATCAAAGCGATCCACGACAACTGGAGCCACTATACGCCCGTGGCGGGCTTCCTGGACCTCCGCGAAGCGGTTTGCGTCAAATTGAAGCGGGACAACAACCTGGATTATGCCCCCGAGAATATCGTCGTATCCACCGGCGCCAAACAAAGCCTCGCCAACACCATCCTTGCATTGGTGGACGAAGGCGACGAGGTGATCATTCCCACGCCTTACTGGGTCACGTATTCCGAGCTGGTCAAGATCGCCGACGGGAAAGTCGTGGAGATCCGCACGACCAGCGAAGCACAGTTCAAGATCACCCCCGCCCAGCTCGAAGCGGCGATTACGCCAAAGACGAAGGCGTTCCTTTTTTCCTCCCCCTGTAACCCCTCCGGCGCCGTTTATACGAAGGCGGAACTGGAAGGACTGGCCGGTGTTTTCCGCAAATACCCGGACATCTTTATCATCTCCGACGAGATTTACGAGTATATCAATTTCGTGGGCAAACACGAAAGCATCGCGCAGTTCACCGACCTGAAGGAGCGCATCATTATCGTCAACGGCCTTTCCAAGGGCTTTGCCATGACGGGTTGGCGCCTGGGGTATATCGCCGCCAGCGTGCCCGTTGCCAAGGGGTGTGAAAAGCTCCAGGGCCAGTTTACGAGCGGGACCAGCTCCATCACTCAAAAGGCGGCCGTACAGGCCCTGACCGGGGACCTGAAGCCCTCCCACGAGATGGTGGAAGAATTCACCCGCCGCCGCAAACGCGTGCTGGAACTGGTGAAGGAAATCCCCGGGGTGAAGTGTTTCGAGCCCCAGGGTGCCTTTTATATCTTCCCCGACGTATCGTCTTACTACGGCAAATCGGATGGGCAGACCACCATCAACAACGCCTCGGATTTTTGCATGTACCTCCTCAACACGGCGCACGTGTCGTCCGTGATGGGTGATGCCTTTGGCGAACCCAAGTGTGTCCGCTTCTCCTTTGCCAACAGCCTTCCGAACATCGAGAAGGCCTGGGCGAGGATCAAGGAGGCGTTGGCCAAACTGAAATAGTGAGCGAAAAGCTAGATATGTTTTTCAACCGCCTCACCAAGGTGTACAAACACCTCGGGAAACAGGCGGCAAGACAGGGAATTTCGTGCTATCGGGTCTATGACCACGATCTGCCGGAATTCCCTTTCTGTATTGAGTTTTACGGCGAGCGGCTGTACCTAGCGGAGTACCGCCGCCGCCACGGCATGGATGAAGACCAGCACGACGAATGGCTGTACACCTGTCTGCCTGTCATCTCTACCGTACTGGGCGTGCCCGTCGATGAGATTTACTGGCGGCAGCGCGAGCGCAAGGCGGGCCGTCAGGGACAATACACCCGCCAGTCGGAGGAAGGGGAATTTTTTACCGTGCCGGAAGGGGGATTGTCGTTCCTGGTCAACCTGACCGACTACCTGGACACCGGTCTTTTCCTCGATCATCGCCTGACTCGTGCGCGTGTACGCGAAGAAGCCGCAGGCAAAGACGTCCTCAATCTTTTTGCCTATACCGGTTCGTTCTCCGTGTATGCCGCGGCGGGCGGTGCCCGGAGCGTGACCACCGTGGACCTTTCCAAGACCTACCTGGGCTGGGCGGAGCGGAACATGCAGCTCAACGGGTTGCAGGATCCCAGACGGACTTACATCCATGCGGACGTCAAGCAGTACCTCGGCACGCTGCCCGGGGAAGCCTTCGACCTGGTCGTCATGGACCCGCCCACTTTTAGCAACAGCAAACGCATGAAAGATTTTCTCGACATCCAGCGGGATCATGTCCCGCTGCTCAACGAGGTGCTTCGCGCCGTGCGACCAGGGGGTGCCGTGTATTTCAGCACCAACTTCACCAGGTTCGTATTGGATCGTGAAGCCATCGCTGCTGCCGGGGTCAAGGACATTACCCGGGCAACGACGCCCTTCGATTTCGAGGGGAAGCTCAAGCGGTGGTGTTACCTGCTGCAGAAGTGAGTAGCTTCTCATGCAGCGCCAGCACCTGCGGTATCACCGCATGCTGATCATCGTTGACGACGACCTCGTCGCACAGCAACATTTTTATCCGCTCCTGTATCTGGTGGCGCATGCGTTCGCGTACGGCTTCGGCTTCCACGCGATCCCGGTCCATGACGCGTTTGATGCGCAGCGCGCCCGGCGCGCTGACACCGATGATGACGTCGAACTGGCCCTGCATCCCTGCCTCGAAGATGAGGGATGACTCGCGGATCGCGTAGGGCCCCGTCTGGCGGGCGATCCACGCGTCCCCGTCGCGGATGGTGGCGGGGTGGACGAGGGCGTTGAGGCGGGTGAGCTGTGTCTTGTCCTTGAAAACGATGGAGGCTAAGTAAGCCCGGTTGAGCTGGTTCCCGGTATAGGCCTGCTCGCCAAAGGCCTCCTTGATCTCCCGGATGAGCGCTGCGTCTTCCTGCATCAACCGGCGGGACGCCAGGTCGGAGGAGTATAGGGGAATGCCCAATACGCCGAAAACCTTGGCTACGGTGCTTTTGCCGCTGCCAATACCGCCGGTGAGACCCACTTTTAGCATGCCGGAAAGATAAAAAAAATGCCGGACCGAAAGGCCCGGCATTTTATGTGCGGTGCGTATCTTATTTGCTGGTCTCAGCGGTCCCCGCGGCCTTTTGCAGGTTCGATGTCCACTCCATGCTGATGGCGCTCTTCTCGATCTTGAGGTAGCTGCCGGGGCTGACTTCCAGCTGAAGCGTGGTGTTATCGTCGTTTACCTTGTATACGGTGCCGTGGATACCCGCGATGGTGACGATCTTGTCCCCCTTTTGCAGGTTGCTCAGGAAGGCCTTTTGTTTTTTGGCCTTGGCAGACTGGGGCCTGATCATAAAGAAATAGAAAACCACAAACATAAGCCCCAGGTAGATCAGGAGAACTGAACTGTTACCGCCGGGCTGTGCCATCAAGAAAACAGAATGCTGCATTGCTAATTATTGAATGTTTGAATTATTAATTTTTCCTGACCACCACGCCGGTCAGTTTCAGGGGCGGGAAAGCCGGGCTGGCGTTGGACGTGACCGTGATGACCTTGTACGCCGGTCCCATCCTGCCTTCGGTGTTGAACTCGGCCTTTATCGTCGCCGTAGCCCCCGGGGGGATGGGTTCCTTTGGCCAGGTGGGTTTTGTACAGCCGCAACTGGCCCTTGCGTCCTGGATGATCAACTGGTGGTTGCCGGTATTCCGGAAGCGGAAGGCGAAGTCCACCTTCTCCCCTTCGGTGGCTTTCCCGAAGTCGTAGGCAGAGTCGAGGATCTGGACCGTGGTGGAGTCCTTTACCGGTCCACCCGCTCCATTCCGGCCGCTGCCCATCCCGCAGGACAGGGCGATCAGCGCGATGGAAGAGAAAAGTATTGCTTTATGCATAAGCGCGAAGTTACAGGCTTGCATCAATTTTTATGCGAAGTTTTGTGGATCCTGTTCCCCGTCAGCAGCTCCTTGTGGATGTTGTCCAGGATGCCATTGACAAATTGTCCGCTTTGTGCCGTGCTGTATTCCTTGGCCAGGTCTATATACTCGTTGATCGTCACCTTTGTCGGGATCGTCTCGAAAAAAAGAAATTCGGCCGTTCCCATCTTCATCAGGATCATGTCCAGGATCGCGATCCGCTCGGCGTCCCAGTTCTGGAGACGGGGCGTGATCAGCTCCGTGAGCTGTGTTTCCTTGGACAGGACCGTCTGGAGAAGCTCCCGGGCAAACTGCCCCTTTTCCTTCCCCAAAAAGTCCTGGAAGTTGTAGGCCTTCGGCTTTTGCAGAAAGCCCAGCATCAGCAGGTTCATCATGTCGGCGTCGTCGTCCCAATGCACAAACTGTTCCTCCAGGTGGGACACGAAGTCATCGTCGGGCAGCATCAGGTCGGTAAAAATAAAGGCGAGGATGTCCTTTTCCGCGTCTTTGTCCCGGTCCTGGATCCTGATGTATTCCCGGTACAGCGGGGTCTCCACCAGTCGCAGATAGATCTTGCGGACCCAGTCCTGGGAGTCGATCAACTGCGGCTTGTCCTTGGCCACGGCCTGGAGAAAAGAGCCGTGCTCCAGGATGGCCCATAAAAGGGTGTTGCCGGCGATCTTGGTAGACACGGACAGGTCCTCGGGTGAGGGAAGGTGTTTGGAGGCCCGGTGCCGTGCGTCGATCTCGGCGTACCGGGCGACCTCGGTCAGAAACCAGACCAGGTAAACAAAGAGCTGCCGGGATTGTTCCAGGTGCGTGTCCAGGATCTTGACTTCTTCCCCGGGTTTAGTGCTATGGTCGAGGGCCTCTATGGTGTAGAGGGTCTGCATCACCTTGACCCGGATGTTTCTTCTGCTGATCATCTTAGAGGCGCAAAAATAGGGGTTTCCCGCCAAATGGGCCCTAATGCCCCGTCACCGTGATCAGGTAGTCATATAAATTGGCATCCGACGGCACATTCAGCTTCTTCCGAAGCCGGTACCGGCTGATCTCCACCCCCCGCAGGGAAATGTTCATGAGCTGGGCGATCTCCTTGGAGGAAAGGTTCATACGCAGGTAGGCGCAGAGCTTCAGGTCGGTGGAAGTGAGGGTGGGGTAGCGGCCCTTCAGGTTGGCGAGGAAATTACTGTGGACCTGGTCGAAATGGATGGAAAAGTGTTCCCAGTCTTCCTCGTTGCTCTCGTCGTCATTGAGCAGGCGGATGACCTTTTTGAACTCCTGGGCGCCCGTGGGGTTGTCGATGTGGCGCTGGAGCCGGACCAGGTCCTCCTTAATGTTGGAGAGGAGCTTGCCGCGCTGGACAAGGTGCATCGTCACCGAAGCCAGCTCCTTGTTTTTGAAATTGACATCGGACTCCAGCTTATCGTTTTTGAGCTGGACGATTTGTTTTTCGTTGGCTTCGAGTTCCAACTGGTGGAGGTAACGAAGCCGGTCCTGCTCTTCCTCGTACTTCTGTTGCTGGCTGGCGAATTTCCGGCGCTGGTACCGGGAAACCAGGTAAAGGATACCGCACAAAATGAGGATATAGCCGATGTAGGCCCAAACCGTCTGGTACCAGGCCGGTTCGACCGTAAAGGTATAAGACGCCGCCTTGGATTCGTTGCCTAAATTGTTGCGGGCCTTGACCTGGAACGTATAAGTACCGGCGGGGAGGTTGGTGTAGTCTTTTTCGGTCTTCCGGGTCCAGTCGGACCAGCCTTTGTCAAAACCGGTGAGCTGGTAGCTGTAGCTGATGTTGTCCTTTTGTTCATAGAGCGGGGAAGCGTATTCGAAGTGGAAGGAATTGACCAGGTTGGGCAGGTGGGCGATGGCGGTCTGGACGTCGGCGACCCGATCGCCGTTGGTGAAATACCCCCCGAAAAGAAGGCTGTCCTTGCGCGCGGTGGTCCTGACCTGGCCGATCATGACGGTGAGCTCGGGTTTGGACCGGAGGTAGCGGTTATAATTGAGGTGGAAAAAACCTTTGTCGAAGCTGATAAAGACATTCTCGTCGTTATACGGGTACAGGAATTCGAAACCGCCCACGGTCTCCCCGGTGAGCTCGGGGAAATAGACGATGGTATAGGCATTCCCCCCCGACGGTTTGCGGAAGTCGACGATCCCCACGCGTTCGCTGGAGACAAACCAGATGTTGCCGTTGTCGTCTTCCCGGAGGTAACGGACCTTTTGGTGGTGGAAAACGGGTTCCATAAAGTCGGACAGGACAAAACGGTCGCGCGCGGGATCGTACTCGAAGATGCCTTTTTCGGTGGCGACGACGACGCGGTTCTTGACGCGGTATACATAGTTGTTCAGGTCCCCGGGGAGGCCGTCCTTGGAGGTATACAGCCGGGCGGTAAAACTGTGGTGATCGGGCGAGAGGTCGATCCGGAACACCCCGCGGTAAGGGTGGGAGGTCCAGATGCGGTTGTCATTGTCGATGGCAAGGAAACGCAGGGATTCGGTAAGACCGGGGAGCTTTCCTTCGGAGCGGAACGTTCCCCCCTGGTAATCCAGGAGGTCCAGACCTGAATAGGAGCCGACGATGACCTGAGGAGAAGGATAGACGGAGGAGAGGGGGGCGAACAACCAGCTTCCCACCCCCGGGAGGAGGGGATAAGCCGCGTCCCCCTTTATTTGAAACGCCCCTTCGTGGTGCCCCATGAGGAGCTGGCCGTTGACCTCCGTCAGGTTCCAGACCTGTCCGTCGGTTCCCCGGACCTGGGTGAATTGCCCTTTGGAGAAGGCCAGGTCGCTTTCCCGGAAGTCCAGGGGGACGCTGTACAGGCCATCGGAGGTGCCGATAAAGAGTTTGCCCTGGTAGATCCGGGCGGCATACCCCGCCACCTGGTTGTTCTGGTCGGGGAAAATATGGGTAATGGCTGTATTGTATGCCACAAAATCGATCCCGTTGTCCAGTCCCATCCAAAGGTTGTGGTCCCGGTCCAGGAAAAGGGTCAGGACGTTGTTGTTTTGGATACCCTCCGGACGGGAAAGCGTCTGGATCACCCGGCCGTCCCTGTTTAGGATCATACACCCCCCGGAGCTGGTCCCCAAGGCAAAGTCGCCTTCGCTGGCAACGCTTCCGCTGTAGATACGGTTGCTTTCCAGCCACACGTCCGCCTGGGTCCTTTTCCGGGTCACCCGGTCCCCCGTCAATAGATAAAGACCGTGACGGTTGGTGCCGATCAGGAGCGTATCCTTATCAAAAGGCAAAAGAGTGGTCACCAGCGTGTCCGGTCCACCAAACGGCTGGCGGAGGGGCTCCCACCGCCCTTCCCTGAAGCGCATCAGGCCCTTGGCTTTGTCCTGGGCAAACACTTCCTCCCCCACATTCCCCATAAAACGCCATTCCGAAGGCGCGGGATACACGGCTACGGTCTGGTCCTTATACAGGAAAATCTTGTCTTCGGCGCGGAAAAAGACCTGGTCACCTATAATAGAGATGTCCCAGACGTCGGCAAACTTCCGGTCGGCAGCGGGGACGAGGCTTTTCAGGGAGGTATAGACAAGGTCCCCGTTTGCACCGGGGAAAAAATAACCGATCTCGTCCTGCGCCCCGACAAAAACCCTTCCTGAGGGGGCTACCTGGACGGACCGGACGATGGTCTCATTGGGCATCGGGTACCGGTGCCAGTAGTGCCCGTTGAAGGTGAGGAGCCCGGAGTTATTGGCAAAATAAAGGATCCCGTTATGGTCTTGTGCGATATCCCAGCTTTGGGTGCCGGCCTGGTAGACCTCTTTTGGATAGTTGATGATCTGGGGGAGGCCGATCGTGTTTTGACCCTTAATAACCCCCATAGGTGAAAATATGACTAGTATTACGGGCAGCAATTGTCTCATACGCATACAATCGTTTACAAGTAGCAAGCTACACAAAAAAATATTATGATGTACCGTTGCTGTAGTTGATTAGTATTGATAATCAATAATATAGTTTTGGATGTTGTAGTGATGATGTAGCAGTATTTTTCCCCTGACGAATAGGAAGGCCTAGGTTTGTTTCCATATTTTTCTCCAGAAAGGGAAAGCTAATTTTTAAACCTTCAATTCTATTAAACTGCTTGTGTATGAAAAAAGCGATTGCGTTGTTTTTTCTTACCTGCCTATGGTCACTCCCCAACGTTCTATGGGCGCAGACCACCCAAATCACCGGAAAAGTCGTATCCCAAAAGACGGGCACCCCGCTCCCCGGTGCATCCGTGCGTATCAAGGGAACCGACCGTGGTACGGTGACCAACGGGGAGGGACAATTCGTCCTTCAGGCCAAACGCGGAGAAGTCCTGGTCATCAGTTACCTGGGTGAAGAAACCCAGGAGCTGAAAGTCGGCACCGATAACTCCCCGATGGTGGCCCTGGTCGATAAAGCCGGCAACCTGGAAGATGTGGTTGTCGTGGGCTACGGTACCCAGAAAAAAAGCGTGGTAACCGGGTCGATTGCCTCGGTGAAAGCGTCCGACCTGGACAATATGCCGGTCAGCCGCGTGGACGACGCCTTGAAAGGCAGGACGTCCGGTACGATCATCGTCCAAAACACCGGTGCTCCCGGGGCGTCTTCTACGGTGATGATCCGGGGGGTTACCTCCATCAACGAAGGGGCAAACACTCCTTTATATGTAGTAGACGGTACCATCGTCGACCAGGGCGGTATCGACTACCTGAACCCGGCCGACATCGAGTCCATCGAAGTACTGAAGGACGCTGCGTCCACCGCCATTTACGGGGCGCGGGGCGGTCCCGGTGTCATCCTGGTCACGACCAAAAAAGGGAAGGCCGGCCAGGGGCATATTACCTATACCGGGTCTTTTGGTAGCTCCGCTCCCGTCCGGAAGCTGGACCTGCTGAATGCCACCGAGTATGCCACGCTGAGGAACGAATCCTCCATGGCCGCCGGCAAGGGCATCGTTTTCCAGAACCCCCAGTCCCTGGGCGCGGGGACAGACTGGCAGAGCCAGATCTTTAACAACCACGCCCTGACCGAAAATCACGAGCTGGCCTACAGCGGCGGCAGTGAAAAAGGCACGTTTTATACCTCTGTCGGTTACTATGACCAGCAAGGGATCGTGGCGACCTCTATATCCAATTACAAAAGGCTGACCGTCCGCATCAATACGGAAGCCAAATTGCGTCCCTGGTTGAGCATAGGCGAAAACTTCGGGTACTCCTATATTAAAAGTCAGGGTGGCCTGAATACGAACAGCGAGTTCGGTGGACCGCTGAGCTCCGCCATCAACCTCGACCCGACGACCCCGGTGATTGAAACAGATCCGGCGGTCCTGGCCGCGGCGCCGTACAGCACCCAGCCGGTGGTTAAAGACGGTCTTGGCCGTCCTTATGGTATTTCCACCCAGGTCGGGCAGGAAATCACCAACCCCGTAGCCTTTATCCAAACGCAGCAGGGGAACTACGGCTGGTCCCACAACCTGGTGGGTGATGCCTACCTGAGCGCAGGACCCATCAAGGGCGTCAAATTCACCACCGACTTCCACGCCAAACAAGCCTTTTGGGGCAGCCGGAGCTTTACCCCGATCTATTACCTGAACAGCTCGACCAACAACCTGACCAACAACAACCTCTACGAGGATTACGAACAGGGGATGCGCTGGAACTGGGACAACTACCTGTCCTATACCTACAACCGTAATGGCCACAACCTGATGGTGATGGCCGGTTACAGCTCGGAAGAAGACGCCGCGAACGACGGTCTGAACGGCACCTTCTATGCGCTGCCCGTGTCCACCTACGGCGCTGCATCGACCAACTATTCCCTGCCGACGACCGACCGGATTGCCGGCGGTTACCAGGGCCAGGTCGTCACCCGTAGTTCCTACATCGGCCGGTTGACCTACAACTTCCGCGAGAAGTACCTCTTGACGGCCAACTTCCGCCGGGACGGTTCCTCCAACTTCGGTTCCAACAACAAATACGGGAACTTCCCCTCCGCTTCCGTGGGTTGGGTGCCTTCCAAGGAAAACTTCTGGAACACCATTACGGCCGTCGACTACCTGAAAATCCGCGCCGGTTTCGGCGTAAACGGTAACGACGCCATCTCCCCGTTCTCTTACGTATCGACCATCGGCGGCGGCCGCAACTATCCCTTCGGTCCCGGCGGCGGCGTCGACGTTGGCTACAGCCCCAACGCCCCGGCCAACCCCGACCTGAAGTGGGAACGCGTGACGCAAACCGACCTCGGTTTTGACGCCACGGTCTACCGTCACTACACCGTCACCTTCGACTGGTTCAACAAAAATACCACGGGTATGCTGGAACAGATCCAGATCCCCGGCTACTCCGGCGCTGCCGGCAACCCGACGGGTAACGTGGGCAACATGTACAGCCGCGGGGTGGAACTGGACCTGGGCTACAATCAACGCGTAGGCGCTGTGAACCTCAACTTCAGCGGCCATGTCAGCCATATTATCAACAAGGTAACCACCCTGGGTACGACCCAGTATTTCACGGGGGCCTCCTTCCAGGCGAGCTCCTACGAGATCAACCGCATCCAGCCGGGCCAACCCCTGGATGAATTCTACGGGTTCAAAACCCTGGGCATCTTCCAGACACAGGCCGACGTCAACAACTATGTCGGTAAAAACGGTCCGATCCAGCCGAATGCAAAACCCGGTGACTTCAAATTTGCCGACCTCAACGGTGACGGCACGATTTCCAGCGCCGACCGTACCTGGCTGGGCAGTCCCATACCGACCTGGGTATTTGGCTTTACCGCCGGTGCTACCTACAAGTCGTTTGACCTGACCCTCTTCATGCAAGGGCAAGCCGGCAACAAGATCTTCCAGGGGTACCGCCGCCTGGACATCACGAACGCCAACTACCAGAGCATTGCCCTCAATCGCTGGACCGGCGCCGGTACATCCAACGACTTCCCCCGGCTGGTGGACGGAGACCCCAACGGTAACTTTACAAACCCGACCTCCTTCTATCTTCAGAACGGCGCTTACCTGAAGCTGAAATCCTTCCGCCTTGGGTATACCCTGCCGAAGAGCATCGTCGACAGGGCCGGTTTCCAGAAACTGTATATCTATGTAGCCGGTGACAACCTGCTCACTTTTACCAAATACAACGGCTTCGATCCCGAAATCGGGGGTGGCTTTGGCCAGGGTGGATCGGGTAACGCCAACAACTATGGCGTGGACAACGGTATCTATCCCCTTGCGCGGACTTTCACCGTCGGCTTGAACGTTGGTTTCTAATCCCATAAAACGAATGAAAATGAAAAGGAAACATCTGATATATCTTTTTGTGGGTGCGGCGGGTTTTTTCTCGTCTTGCTCCAAGAGCTTTCTGTCGCCCACCCCAAACGGGTTGCAGCTACAGTCCAACTATTACAAAACCCCCGCCGAGGCATTTGCGGCCGTGACCGCGGCCTATAACCCGCTGGGCTGGGAGTGTGGCAGTACGGACAATACCTATATCGATAAACTGGGCTCGCTCAACAGCGGCGCCGATGAATGCTATGCCGGCGGTGGCGGTCCCACCGACATGGAGGTTTGGCAGGTATTCAATACCTATACCATGAGCGGCGCCGTCGGCCCCTCTGCCAGTCTTTGGGACCGGAACTATACCGGTATCTACCGGGCGAACCTCGTCCTGGAGAACACGGTGAATGTCCCCGGTCTGGATGCGGCCACACAGGCACGGTATGTTGCGGAAGCCAAATTCCTCCGCGCCTATTATTATTTCGACCTGGTGCGCGAGTTCGGGAACATCCCCCTGATCTTACACAGCCTGTCCACGGATGAATTGTACAACCAGGTACAAACGACTCCGGACACCGTGTATGCCCAGATCGAAGCCGACCTGACGGCCGCCATCCCGGTGCTGCCTGCCACCGTAGCCGCTACGGAGCTGGGCCGGGTAACCAAGGGAGCCGCCAACGCCCTGATGGGGAAGGTGATCCTGACCGAAAACAATACCGCCCGTATGCAGACCGCGGCTACCTACCTGGAAGCCGTCAACAGCTCGGGTTTGTATTCCCTGCAAACCAATTACGCCGAGATCTTCGACCCGGCCAACAAGTTTAATTCGGAGTCCATCTTCGAGATCTATCACTCGGCCGCGGCGGCATCCGGTTGGGGAAACTGGCCCAACTTCCTGGGGAATGTGTATGCGCAAATGACAGGCCCCCGTTCCTATAGCGGTCCGCTCTATTGGTCCGGCGGCTGGAGCTTCAATCCCATCATGCCCACGCTGGTCGCCGACCTCTACGGCGACCCGAGGTACAGCGCCACGATCATGAACGTGGACAGCCTGGTCAAGGCCGGGAAGGCCTCCTACACACCGGGCTATGCCAACACCGGTTATTTCATGGCGAAATTTGCTCCCCGGGCCACCGAAGTAGCGGCCGCCGGTCAAACCGAGCTGAACTTCCCCAACGACTATATCGAGATCCGCCTGGCCGATACCTACCTGATGGAAGCCGAAGCGCTGGTACGCGGTGGTGGAGACCTGACCAAAGCCCAGTCCTACCTGGACCAGGTGCGCGCCCGTGTCGGTCTTCCCTCGGTCCCCGCTACCTTAGACAACATCTATCACGAACGCCGCCTGGAGCTGGCCACCGAAGGCCACCGCTGGTTCGACCTCGTCCGTACCGGGCAGGCCGCCGCGATCCTCGGGCCGCTCAAAGGGTACCAGCAAGGCGTTAACAATGTGCTGCCTATTCCCCTGGTGGAACTGAACAATACCAAGCTGAAACAAAACCCCGGTTACAAATAATCATCAAATCATTGCTATATGAAATTGAACATACTTTGGGGGTCTGCCGCCCTCGTCATCATGGGGATGGTTTCCTGTACCCCGGCCAAAGGGCCCAGCGGGTTGGGCCCCCTGCCCAAAGCTTCCTTTACCGTCACCCCGCTGGCCGGCGCCGTTAACCAGTACGTCTTAACCTCCACGTCTTCGGGCGGTTTTTCGTACTACTGGAACCAGGGTACCGGCGGTAGCACCGTGAACGGTGGCACCAGCGATACGGTCTATTATAACAAACAGGGCACGTACTCCGCGGAACTCATCGTGATCGGCAAGGGCGGGTACGACACCGCCACCCAGGTCATTAGCGTCCCGACCACCGACCCCGGGGTCAATATCCTGCAGAACAGCAGCCTCACGAGCGCTACCAACTGGACCGTGCTCAATACCGGCGGCACCCAGACGCAGTTTACATTTGGGGCCAGTGGTCTGAACGTCACCAACGGCGCCAGTTCCGGCACCAACGGCGGCGTTTACCAGGCCGTACAGGTGAAGGCGAATACGCCCTATATTTTTAATGCCGTCCTGAGCGGCCCGGGCGCCTCCAACTGCTGGTTTGAATTCTACATCGGTGCCACGGTGCCTACGCAGGGTAAGGATTACACCGATAACAAGGTAAATTCGCTGAACACCTGGTCCGGTTGCGGCGTGTCGGCATTCACCAACGCCAGCATCAATGTGATCGGTTGCTCCGGCACGAATGTTGGCCAGAATGGTTCGATGACCTTCAAAACGTCCGGCACCGTGTATGTCATGATCAAGGCCGGCGTGTCCGGCGGGTCGATGGGTACCGGGGGCATTACCGTGTCCAGCATCACGCTCAACGAACCCACCCCCTAGCATACAACCAGAGATTAAGAAGAACCAATCGTATATGAAGAAACAGCTTATCCGGATTTCAGTTTTGTGCGTATGGATGTTCATCGGATACAGCGGAACGGTGGTGACCGGCTGCGGGAAGAAGTCAAGCCCGCAGCCGCCCCCCGTCACTCCGCCGGATACTTCCGGTAAGACCGCGGTGGCGACACAGGTCAGTTTCTGGCTCACCAATGGTGACCAGTCCGCACTCTTGGCAAAACAGAACGTAGCACTCAACTTCGGTGGCGTCCCGGGCACGGGTCCCAGCATCACCGTGGATTCGACGACCCAGTACCAGTCGATCGACGGCTTCGGCTTTTGCCTCACCGGCGGAAGTGCGGACCTGATCTATCGTATGGATCCCACCACCCGTACCTCCCTCCTCCACGAGCTCTTCGGCTCGGATAGTAATTCCATCGGGATCAGCTATCTGCGGGTCACGATCGGGGCTTCCGACCTCAGCAGTTCGGCGTATTCCTACGACGACGTAGGGAACGGCCAAACGGATACCACCTTGTCCAACTTTAACCTGCTGGCGGGTGACGTGAACGTCGTCCCCGTCCTGCAAATGATCCTCGCGATCAACCCCAACATCAAGATATTGGCTTGTCCATGGTCCGCCCCGGCCTGGATGAAAACCAACCAGAGTACTTCCGGCGGATCGCTTCTGCCGCAGTATTACCAGGTGTATGCAAACTATTTCGTCAAGTACATCCAGGCGATGAAGGCCCAGGGGATTCATATCGACGCGATTACGCCCCAAAATGAACCCCTGAACGCCAACAACAACCCGGCCATGGTGGTACAGGCAGTGACCGAAGATACCCTGGTAAGGTTTTACCTCGGGCCCACCTTCGCCGCCAATGGCATCGCGACGAAGATCATCGTGTGGGACCATAACTGTGACGTGCCCACCTACCCGGAAACGATATTTGAGGATACGGCCACGGATAAATATGTGGACGGTTCGGCCTGGCACTTTTACGCAGGCAGCATTTCGGCCCTGTCGGTCGTACATAACGCCTTCCCGGGCAAGAATGTGTACTTTACCGAATTCTATACCGCTTCCACGGGCGACTTCGCGGCCGACCTGGCCTACCACCTCAAGAACATCATCATCGGTTCCACGCAGAACTGGAGCCGGAATGCCCTGGAGTGGAACCTGGCCAGCGACCCGAACTACCAACCGCATACGCAAGGCGGCTGCAGCACCTGCAAGGGCGCGCTGACGATCGGTACTTCGGTGACCCGGAACGTTTCTTATTACATCATCGCACACGCTTCCAAGTTTGTGCTCCCGGGCTCCGTCCGGATATCCTCCGGCGCGGCGAACAACCTTAACAATGTCGCCTTTCTGAGGCCCGACGGCAAAAAGGTCCTGATCGTGGAGAACGACAACACGGGCGCGCAGACATTCAACATCCAGTTCAACGGGAAATGGGTCTCCACCAGCCTCAATGGGGGATCGGTGGGCACCTACGTATGGTAATCTTCAATAAACGACTATGCTTTTGACACGAGCGATACCTTATCTGGCCTTGTTTCTGACGGCTGGCTGTACCAAAAAATCAAGCGGCGGTGGCGGCGGTACGACGACCCCCTCGATCACGGTGAGCATCAGCTCCACTACCGTCAACCGCCAGGACACCGCCACCCACGCCCGGTTCTTTGTGGACCTGAGCGCCGCGGCCACCAGCGACGTGACGGTGAGCTATGCGACGCAGGACAGCACCGCCAAAAGCGGAACAGACTATGTCGCCGCCACCGGTACGCTGACCATCAAAGCCGGGACGTCCGAAGGCTACTTCGACGTGGTCATCACGGGGGACAGCCTCCGCCAGAACCCGCAGGTTTTTCACGCCGTGCTCAGCAACCCGGCGGGCGCGGCCCTCGGCACTGCCACTGCGGCTGCAACCATCATCAACGACGGGACCTATCTCCCAGTGGACACCACGGGGGATCATACTCCTACGTCTTATCCCGGATATACCCTTGCCTGGAGCGACGAGTTCAATACGGGTCATACGCTTGATCCCAATAGCTGGAACTATGAACAAGGCGGCAGCGGCTGGGGGAACCAGGAACTCGAAAACTATACCAACCGCATCCAGAATGCCTTTCTAAGCAGCGGCGTCCTGGTGATCGAAGCCCGCCAGGAAAGCTATGGTGGGAACAACTATACTTCCGCAAGGCTGGACACCTACGGTAAACACTCCTTTACCCACGGCCGCATCGATATCCGCGCCAAGCTGCCCGTGTCCACCGGCATGTGGCCCGCCCTCTGGATGCTGGGGAACAACATCAATACCGGTACCGCCTGGCCCGCCTGCGGGGAAATGGACATCATGGAGCTCATCGGTACCTATCCCAGCCGGGTGACCGGCTCGATCCACTGGGAACAGGCCAACAATACCGAAGGGACCTTCAACAATAACTACAACCTGTCTGGCGTGAACTTCTCGCAGGCCTTCCACACCTTTAGCGAAGTCTGGACCCAGGACAGCGTGACCTACCTCGTCGATAACCAGGTGTACGTCCAGGCCAGCTACGCCACCAACGTCACCAGCGGCGTCAATCCATTTAACAGTCCTTTCTTTTTCATATTCAACGTGGCCGTGGGTGGGAATTGGCCCGGGCCGCCCGACGGCACGACCGTGTTCCCGCAACGGATGTTTGTGGATTATGTAAGGGTTTATCAATAGAATTAGGAATCAAAATGAAAAAAGCAACGCGTCTTAGCCTTATCCTATGGGTAGCCCTGGCCGGCCTTGGTGCCGGCCAGGCCCGCTGCCAGGGATTTCTTCACCGGGAAGGAGACCGGATCGCCGACGGCCGTCACCACGAGGTTATTCTGAGGGGGATCGGGTTGGGAGGATGGATGCTGCAGGAGCCGTATATGCTCCGGGTAGCGGGTGTCGCGGTGAACCAGACGCAGATCCGCGCGCGTATTTCGGACCTGGTCGGGCCGGAAAAAACCGATGCTTTTTACGCCTCCTGGAGAGCCCACCAAACGACCCGGGCCGACATCGATTCGCTGGCTTCCTGGGGTTTTAACGCAGTGCGGGTACCCCTGCACTTCAACCTATTTACCCTGCCCATCGACCAGGAGCCCGTTCCCGGCCGGAACACCTGGCTACCCACCGGCTTTACGCTTTTGGACAGCCTGTTGCGCTGGTGCCGGGTCGACCACATCTACCTTATCCTGGACCTCCACGCCGCCCCCGGCGGACAAGGCAACGACATCGCCATCTCCGACCGGGACAAGCAAAAACCCTCCCTCTGGCAAAGCCCCTATAACCAACAGAAAACGGTGGCCCTTTGGCGAAAGCTCGCCGAGCGCTATGGGCGGGATCCCTGGATCGGCGGCTATGACCTGCTCAACGAAACCAACTGGGGTTTTAGCGATCCCGCCGATGAACACGGCTGTTCCGAAAAGGACAATGGTCCCTTGCGCAGCCTCCTCATACGGGTCACCGACACCATCCGCGCGGTCGATAAACAACACCTTATTTTTATCGAAGGCAACTGCTGGGCCAACAATTTTCACGGCCTGTTGCCACCCTGGGACAGCAATATGGCCGTCAGCTTCCATAAATACTGGAACTACAACGACCAGGCGTCCATCCAGGGCGTGATCGACCTCAGGACCCGTTACAACATCCCCCTTTGGCTGGGCGAGTCCGGGGAAAACTCCAACACCTGGACCACCGACGCCATTGCCCTCGTAGAAAGCAACCACATCAGCTGGACCTGGTGGCCCCTCAAAAAAGCCGGGGTGAACAATCCTTTGGAATTCCACTTTCCCCCGGGCTGGCCGGACATCATAGCCTACTGGGAAGGGAAGGGGCCAAAGCCTTCCGCCACGGAGGCCTACGCTGTATTGATGCAGCTGGCATCCGGATCTTCGGTTGCGCGCAATACCTATCACAAGGATGTCATCGACGCGATGTTCCGGCAGGTGCATTCGGACAAAACGCTGCCCTTCCAGCCGGCCTCGATACCCGCCCGCGTCTATGGCGCCAACTACGACCTGGGTCGCAACGGCTTTGCCTACTATGATCTGGATACCGCGAATTTCAGGACCTCCAACGGCATCAACGCCCCCTGGAACCGCGGTGGCTACTACCGGAACGACGGGGTAGACATTACCCTTTGCACGGATACCGGTTCCATGGGATATGCGGTGACGGACATCGAGCCCGGAGAATGGATGCAATACACGGTTCGCGTGCCCCGCAGCGGATATTATACCGTCAGCTATCGCGTGGAAGCGGCGCCCGTGGAACCCATCCACCGGCATCGCATCGTGCAGCCATCGTCGGCGGATACGCCAAGCGCGGCGGCCGCGGCAAACGCGACCGCGGGCCTGCCCGCGAACACCCCGGCGGGCGCGGCCGCTGGCGCCGCCCGCGCGGCCACCAACGGAAATGCCGCCCTGCTCTCCGACGCAGCCTACGCCGCCCCCTCCTGGCAACTGTTGGACTACGACCCCGTGAGGGGCGAAGCCTTGCTTGACGAACGCACACTTCCGGCGGACGCTGCGATGCTAGTGCCCGGCGCATCGCCAGCGCCCTGGGTCAGTATCGGGAAACACCGGATCTATCTGAAGGCGGGAGTGCATCACTTGCGTATATTGGCGCGAGCGGGAGGATTTAATTTTAGCTATATTGCGATTGAGTAAAAATCAAAAAAGACGAATGGGCTCAGAATCCATTCGTCTTTTTTTGATGTAATACCAATTAAAATTGTAAAAGAAATTATCCTTCAACATCGGCGAGCTCAAGCTCGTTATCTTCTTTTTGAGTTACTTTTCCCAATAATATCAGGTTCTCTAAGATAGTGATAGCACTATTAAAGTGTGTTTTATATGATTTTTGGAGTATGTTGATAAAATCACTTTTTGAGATTTGATGCTCAAAGTTTTTTTCAGTGAGCGTCCTTTTTATCTGTGGGAAAAGAATTTTATAAATATCATCCATTAAAAAATCAGATATGCCTAGTTCAATATCGTAAGAATTTGCTATTGAAATAGCTTTGGGATTATAATCCCAATGATCTAATAAAGGAGATTTCTTGACAACAGTGGGTATAATTGGATTAAATTCCAATTTGCAAATAGTCTTATATCCTTCTGGGATTGACTTGAATCTATATCCATCTTGATCTAAACACGTTATCACTTTACAAGTAAAAAGTCCTGGCCCTGAAATTAATCGTTTGCTCTCGCCCTCTAGTATAACGTCAAATTTTGTACTTAGTGGAACTTCTTTAACTACATAATCTATGAAGAACCATCCTTGATTTTCCTCCAATAAATAATCCTTAGTCACTTTCTTGATGACTTTGCTCTTCACTCTTCCTTGAATCGTTAACACTATGACACCCTCTTTAAGCATTTGGAAAATTCACGTCTTATAATAAACCTATAGGATATAATCAATAGCTAATAAGAATACCTAGCTACAAATTACTCATTTTTTTAGAAATGGTCGAATAGCTTGAACCAACCTTTCAATTTCCTTTTTTGAGAGCTTTCCCGTCTCATAGCAAAGTCTAGTTAGGTTATCTATTCGGACAATATTGTAGACACTATACCCTGAAGAGTTTGCAACAAATTGAAAATCACGGCAATGAATATGCCCGTCACAACGGGTATAAAATTTTTCCGGTGTAATCGTAAACTTAATTTCTTCCTCCACCTTGCTTAAATAGTTATTTGAATGGATATCAAGATCGATTAAATTTTCACGTCTAGCCAGGTATATGACAGCCGCATCCGGGTTTTTTTTATAACACTCAAGAGCGAACCAAAGTGCTTTAATCGGATTTACTGAAGTATATGTGAACGGCCCCTCAATAGCACTTGGATTCCCAGGCCAATTTTTAGTTGTTCCACGGAAGACATATGGCGGCAATTCCAGCATAGCCCGCGAAAATAACAAATTCTTGCGAATTGCCTAATGACTGTTAGCTTGTAAATTGTCTATTCATTCCGCAAGGAATCCACCGGCCTCGCCATCGCCGCCCGAAAGGCCTGCACGCTGATCGTGGCAAAGGCAATCAACAGGGCCGCGCCCGTAGTGAGGGCAAAGATCGTCCAGGGGATGGTTGTCCGGTACGCGAAGTCCTGGAGCCAGCGGTGGGTCGCCCACCAGCCGACAGGAGAACCCAGTACCACGGCCAGAAGCACCAGCTTCATGAAATCGGCCGAGAGCAAACCGACGATTCCCGCGACGTTGGCGCCAAGGACTTTCCGGATCCCGATTTCCTTGGTGCGTTGTTCGGCGCTAAAAGCCGCCAGGCCAAAAAGCCCCAGGCAGGAGATGAAGATGGCAATACCCGTTGCGTACCCCACCAGGGCCGCCAGGCGGTTGTCTTCTTCATAGTGTTTTTGAAATTCGCCGTCGAGGAAGGAATATTCAAAGGGTTCGTTGGGGTCCGATGTGCGCCAGAAGGCTTTCGCCGCCGCGATCACGGAACCCATGTTGGACGCGTTGACATGGGCGATGATATAATTGTACCGGGGCGCGCTGTTAACAAAAAATGCGACGCTCATGATCGGCACGTGCAGGTCTTCGAAATGAAAATCCTTCATAACACCCACGATCCGCAGTATCTCCTTGCTGTTGGCGTTGTGAAAACCCTTACCGATACAGGTAGCGGGCGTGTACCCGAGCGCCCGGGCGCCCGTCTCGTTGATCACGACCCCATCCACGCTGTCCGAGGGGAACTGATCGGTAAAGGCATGCCCGGCTACTGTTTGCAACCCCAGCGTCCGCATAAAATCGAAGTCGATATAGTTGGTCAGGAAGGGATGGTTGTCCGTACTAGGTTGCCCGTCGGCGTAATAGGTACCCGACCAACCGACGTGTCCCGGGTAAAGAAAGGAGGCCCCTACCGATTCGACACCGGCCTGCTTTTGCAACTCGGCTTTCAAAGGCGTATACAATTTCCAGGCGCCTTCGCTCTGCAGCGGGATGATGAGCTGCTGGTCTTTTGTAAACCCAAGGTCTGCGTTGCGGAGGTACTGCATCTGCCGCACGATGATCGCCACTGCCACGATCAGGATGATCGCGATGCCGAATTGGAAGACGACCAGGCCTTTTCGCACCGAGGCTACCGCCAGGGAATTGGCCGACTTACCCTTCAGGACCTTTACGGGTTTGAAAGAAGAAAGGTAAAGCGCCGGATAGCTGCCCGCCAGAAGCCCGGTCAGCCCAGCAAGTACCAGGGAAGCGGCGCCCAACACGAACAATTGGGCCCCCGTAAGGGTGATGTGTTTACCGGCCAGAAGGTTAAAACCCGGTAGCAGCATCCAGACGAGCAGTATGGAAACAACATAAGCCAGCAGCGCCATCAGAAGGGACTCGCCCAGGAACTGCCGGACAAGGGTGGATTGTCGCGCGCCCAGGGTTTTCCGGACCCCGACTTCGGCGGACCGCCTGGTTGAGCGCGCCGTGGACAGGTTCATAAAGTTGATACAGGCAATCAGCAGCGTGAACAAGGCGATGGAGCCAAGGATATACAGGTAAGTGATGCTGCCCCCCGGTGTCACGTCCCCATAGTCCATATTGGCGTGGAGGTGTATGTCCCGGACTTTGATCAGAAAATGATCCCGGGTATAGCCCGCCGCTTTCAGGTCGTTCCCTTCATACATATCCACGAAAGCCTTCAGCCCGGGTTCGATCTGTGCAGGACTGGCCCAGGGCCTGAGCCGTACATAGGTCACGAAGAAGTAATTGGACGTCGTCTTTTTCCATGTCCGGATAAGGTCGCCGATCCCACCGCCATACATCGAGACGAAAAAACGGGCGTCGATGTGAGAAGGTTTGTTTATGGGCCGGAAGACCCCCGTAATGGTATAATCGTGGTCCCCATCAAACGCGCTGGAGATATGGATCACCTTGTTCAGCGCGGGACCGCCACCGAACAGCTTGTCGGCAATGTCCTTGGACAGGACGATGGAGTAGGGGCCGCTCACGGCCGTGGCCGGGTTGCCCTCCACGAAATCGTATTTGAAGAGTTGGAAAAAACCGGAGTCCGCCGCAAAACCCTTGTCTTCATAAAAGGAACTCGTACCGTTCTGCATCAGCGTATGGTCGTCCAGCAACAGCGGGCATATCCTCGCCGTGGCCTCCACCTCCGGAAAAACCCCTTTGAAGGCCGCCGCGAGCGTATTCGGACAACCCTGAAAACGGATCTTCTTACCCTGGACGTGCTCGATCGTTCCCACCTGGTACAGCCGATCGATGTCCGGGTGGTAGTCGTCGTAGTGGGTTTCATGCCAGATGTACAGGGAAAGAAGGGTGCACACGGTCAGCCCCACCGACAGCCCCAGGACGTTGATGGTCGAGAAAACTTTATTCCTCATCAGGTTGCGCAAGGCGACCTTTAGATAGTTTCGGATCATAGGGCAAGCGCTTCCAAGGCTGTGCCACTTCTGCAAGAAGTTGCATATCAATATCTTGCGCCATGGCGGCGCCGTGGGTTCGTCCGGTTTCGATACGGACGGTGTCCGCAAAGGGGGATTGCGAAGGGGGGCTTTGCCTCCCTTCGCCGCGACGCATAAGAGGTTGTTGCGCCGGAGGCGACAAATTTCCTACGGGGAGCCTCCGGCGCAACAACACAAAGGCCCGACCAAAAGGCCGGGCCAATTCTTTAGGGCAAAATACTACTTATGTAAAAAAAATAGGTGCGTTGTTGGATGGACTATGGGCGGGTAGCTAACCCATTCGGCTTTCTAGGGATACATGGATGCGGGTTTTTCAGGATCTGGAACCTTGGTTTTCACGGATGTTTGGACTCAATGTTTTCTAAGGATGTTCGGATAAAGGGTTTTCAAGAGACGATACTGGATAACTTGGCTTAAAACGGATACTTGGATACTGGTTTTCAATGGGTTTTGGATACTTGGATCTGGATTTCTTTGGGATACGGATAAAAAACGAGCACTTCGGTTTTACAGGATACGGATCAGACTGGGGTACGGATTAAGTTTTGCCCTAGGATACAGATGGATGTACTTTCATGGGTTTATGAAAGCATATATATAATTATAAGAAAGATTTGGAGGAATGTGGCCTTTGAGGCATGCAGTCGAGGCTGCAACGGGAGAATAACACTTTTGTTTCATTAGGTAAGGTTTTGGAGGGTGAATTAACAACCCGTTATAATATTACGAGTTTCTTTTAACATTGGTTTCAGTTAACCGTATTTTTTACACCTATTTGCTCTATTTTTTCAAAATATTCAAAAAGGGAATGTTTATTTGAATATATCTAAATTAAAGCGTTTTTAATTTGAAAAACTTCAACGCAAACGTGTGCGAAAACCGGCAGAAATCGCAAACGACCACCTGAAAAAATGACATTTTAGCCCATCTTTGCGGACCGGGGAACCTGACACGGAGACCAAAGACAGACCGGGGTGAGGGGATCCGTGCAAAATTGACCGATACCGGACATCCGGATGACAATGGCACGACATTCGTGGCCAGATCGTACCAAATCTTTAAAACTCAAAATAAAATACACCATGGCTAAGAATTTAAGCGTAACCCCTTTGCATGACAGGGTGATCGTACAGCCGGCTCCCGCGGAAGAAAAGACGGCAGGCGGCATCATTATCCCCGACACTGCAAAAGAAAAACCCCAGCGTGGCACCGTCATCGCCGCCGGTCCTGGTAAGAAGGACGAGCCCATGAGCGTGAAGTCGGGCGACACTGTTCTCTATGGCAAATACGCAGGCACCGAGATCTCGATCGAAGGCCACGACTACCTGATCATGAGGGAGAGCGACATCCTGGCTATCATCTAATCATTAATTAAACCTAATATGGCAAAACAAATATTCTTCGACATTGAAGCCCGCAATCGTATGAAAAAGGGCGTCGATACACTGGCTAACGCCGTGAAAGTCACCCTGGGTCCCAAAGGACGTAACGTGGTTATCGAAAAGAAATTCGGCGCTCCCTCCGTGACCAAGGACGGTGTTACCGTGGCCAAAGAAATCGAACTGGAAGACGCCATCGAAAACATGGGCGCCCAGATGCTGAAGGAAGTGGCCTCCAAGACCGCCGACATCGCCGGTGACGGTACGACCACGGCTACGGTGCTCGGGCACGCCATCATCAGCGAAGGGCTGAAAAACGTCGCCGCAGGGGCCAACCCGATGGACCTGAAGCGCGGTATCGACAAGGCCGTTGCCAAAGTGGTAAAACACCTCGAAAAACAATCTGAGAAAGTTGGTACCGACAGCGCCAAGATCCAACAGGTGGCTGCCATCTCCGCCAACAGCGACGAAGTCATCGGTAAGCTCATTGCCGAAGCTTTTGAAAAAGTAGGCAAGGACGGCGTCATCACTGTAGAAGAAGCCCGCGGCACCGACACGACTGTCGAAGTCGTCGAAGGGATGCAATTCGACCGTGGTTATAGCTCCGCTTATTTCGTGACCAACAGCGAAAAGATGGAAGCGGAACTGGAACGTCCTTATATCCTGATCTACGACAAGAAGATCAGCGCCATGAAGGACATCCTGCACATCCTCGAAAAAGTCGCCCAACAAGGTGCTCCCCTCCTGATCATCTCCGAAGACCTGGAAGGCGAAGCCCTCGCTACCCTGGTGGTCAACAAACTGCGTGGTACCCTGAAGGTAGCCGCTGTAAAAGCCCCCGGTTTTGGCGACCGTCGTAAGGAAATGCTCCAGGACATCGCCATCCTCACCGCCGGCACCGTTGTCAGCGAAGAACAAGGCTACAAGCTGGAAAACGCCGACCTGAGCTATCTCGGCCGTGCAGAACGCGTGGTCATCGACAAGGACAACACGACCATCGTCGGCGGCAGCGGTAAAAAGAAAGACATCGAAGCCCGCGTCGGTCAGATCAAGGCCCAGATCGAGGTAACCACCTCCGATTACGATAAGGAAAAGCTCCAGGAACGCCTGGCCAAGCTGAGCGGCGGCGTTGCCGTCCTCAATGTAGGCGCCGTTACCGAAGTGGAAATGAAGGAAAAGAAGGACCGCGTTGACGACGCCCTCCACGCTACCCGCGCTGCCATCGAAGAAGGCATCGTACCGGGCGGTGGGACCGCGTTCATCCGCGCCATCGAAGCCCTCGAAAAACTCGAAGGCGAGAACAACGACGAAACTACCGGTATCAAGATCGTCCGTCGCGCCCTGGAAGAGCCCCTGCGCCAGATTGCCGCCAACGCCGGTATCGACGGTTCCATCGTCGTCCAGAAGGTGAAAGAGAACAAGGGTGACTTTGGTTTCAACGCCCGGACCGAGACCTTCGAGAAGATGCTCTCCGCCGGTATCATCGACCCGACGAAGGTAACCCGCGTAGCCCTGGAGAATGCCGCTTCCATTGCCGGTATGCTCCTGACCACCGAGGCCGTTATCGCCGACAAACCCGAACCCAAAGGTGCTGCCGCTCCCCATGGTGGTATGCCGGGTGGTGGAATGGGTATGGATTATTAATATCCTCCGCTATACAAAAGAAAAAAGGCCGTCCGCGAGGATGGCCTTTTTCTTTTATGCATTTCTTTAGTGCGCCGGAACGATCCGCACCCTACTTCCAAAAAAGTCCGCCAGGGAATCCCTGACCCGGGTGGTATCCGAAAGGGGAAGCGTAAACGGCATCAGGATGGCAAAATGGGTGGAGTCCCTGGACTCCAGGACGACTTTATGCCCCCATTTAATCAGGGAGTCCAGGCGGCGGTGCGCTCTTCCCGCCTCGGAGTAGGTACGTATCAGCACCCGGAAGGTGACGGGACCGTTGACCGCAGGCGCCACCGGCGCAGCGGCCGGGGCCGTTACCGGCGCCTTTGCCGTAGTATCCGAAGTGGTTGTTGTATCCTTGTGGGCGGCGGGCGCCTCCCCCTCCACCGGTTGTATCTGACCGGTAGTATCGGTGCCGGTCCCGGCTTTATGCTGGAAGGCGATATGGTAAAGCCCCCAGCCGGCCAGCAGGAGGACAAGAACGCCGGCGATGATGAGCATGAGGCGGCGGCCGTTTGTGGAGGATCCCGGCGCACCCGGGACGTCTTCGGCATGGAACAGCTCCTCTTCGCTGGTGGCCACGCGTTCCTTGAACTGTCCTTCCCTTTCGAGGCGAACGGGAATAAAGGGCCCGGGGGTAAATTCCAGGTTTGTCTGGCGGATCCCGGTCAATGTGCCTATGCCATTCAAAATCAGCGGCTTGCCGAGATTTAAGAGCTCCCTGCCGGTGGTCAGGAAGGCCTCCAGGTCGGATATGGCCAGGGGCTTCATCTTGCCCGAATGCTGGACGAGAAAATCGATGAGCTCGGGGGGCGACTTGAGCTTATTGTTGTTGTCAAAAGTAATGCCCTGATAGACCTGCTGTGGTTCCTTGGCGTCTTGCACATTTACAGAGGGGTCCAGGTGAAATACGCCAAAACCTTCCAATACCAGTTCCTTGTTCTGATACAGATATTGGCTGAGCAAATCGGAAATTTTCATTCTGCACGTGGTGTTTATAAACAAACCTACAGGAAAAAAGCCGAATTCCAGTAATCAATATCTTTGCCGAAATCTTGGGGAATGCTCACTCAGCAAGAAAAAGACTTTTTACATTACTGGGAGGTGAACCGGGAAAAGGAGGGGCGTTTCACCTACCGGCTCCTTCACGGCTTACCCCAAGGGATCATTTTTGGCGCGCCGATCTTTATTTGTTTTCTGTTCCGGGACTGGTACAAATGGCTTCCCTTTGTATCGGGGGAGGAGTTGCTGGTCGTGGCCATCGGGGTGTTTTGCGTGGTGCTTTTCTATTCTATCTTCCGGCAGCAATACCTGTGGGACCGGAAGGAACAGCAATACAAAGAAATTTCGGCCCGGGCCGGGGCGCCCGGCGCCCAAAAACCCTCAGGGTTAAATAACGATAACGAATGAACGCAAGAGAATCGATTTCCGTATTTGACATGTTCAAGATCGGGGTTGGCCCGTCGAGCAGCCATACCCTGGGACCCTGGAGGGCGGCCCAGCGTTTTGCCATGGACATGGACCGCCGCGGCCTGCTCGCCAAAGCGCACAGCGTCCGCGTTCTCCTGTACGGCTCGCTCGCCAAAACGGGTAAAGGCCATGGGACGGACATTGCCGTATTGCTGGGTTTGGGCGGGGAAGACCCTGTTACCTTCGATACCGCCGCCATCGGGTCTTACGTAGAAAACATTGACGCAAACAAGACCTTGCGGCTGCTTGGGAAGCACGCCGTGCCCTTTGACCCTGCCACCGATGTCGTGTTCCTGTTTTCCGAAACCCTGCCGTACCATCCCAACGCACTGACGTTTTTGCTGGAAGGGGAAGGGTTTGACCCCGTGGCGGAAACCTATTATTCCATTGGCGGGGGCTTTATCCAGCAGGAAGGGGAAACACCCGCGGGGAGCGCGACCGTCCAGTTGCCTTTTCCCATCGACCACGCGGGGGACCTGCTCCACTGGTGCATGAAGACCGGGATGAGCATTTCCGAAGTGGTGATGGAAAATGAAAATACCTGGCGGCCGGAGACCGAAACCCGGGCCGGCGTGCTGAATATATGGAGGGTGATGCGGGAATGCATATACCGCGGCTGTCATGCCCAGGGCTCCCTTCCCGGCGGCCTTCAGGTAAAACGGCGGGCGTCGGGTTTGAACCGCCAACTCCTCCAGGGACGTACGTACAACGGTTTTGAGGAATGGTTGAATGCGATCCGCGCGGGGGGCGCCTCCTTTCAATATACCCTCGACTGGGTCAGCTGTTTTGCGCTCGCAGTCAACGAGGAGAATGCCAGCTTCGGCCGCGTGGTCACCGCGCCCACCAACGGGGCCGCGGGCGTTATCCCGGCCGTGCTTCAATACTTCGTGACGTTCTGCGACGGGTTCCGGGACGAAAAGATCATGACCTTTCTGCTCACCGCCTCCGAAGTGGGGAGCATTTTTAAAAAGGGCGCCACCATTTCAGCGGCCATGGGTGGTTGTCAGGCCGAGATCGGCGTGTCCTCCGCCATGGCGGCGGCGGGCCTGACCGAGGTCATGGGGGGCACCCAGCGCCAGGTGATGATGGCAGCGGAAATCGCCATGGAACACCACCTGGGGCTGACCTGCGACCCCATCGCCGGGCTTGTCCAGATCCCCTGTATCGAGCGAAACACGATGGGGGCCATCAAGGCCATCACCGCATCGCAGCTCGCCCTTCAAAGCGCACCCGATTATGCCAAGGTCTCCCTGGACGCGGTCGTCAAGACCATGTGGGATACCGCGCTGGATATGAATACCAAGTATAAGGAAACGGCGGATGGTGGGCTTGCGGTGAACATACCGTTGAGCCTGCCGGAGTGCTAACGAACTACTTCAGCGAGTCCAGCTGGCTCTTGAGCACAGCCGGCACATCAAACGCCTCCCCCGGCGACTGGAAATTCTCGATAGCCGCCTTTGTATAAATGGCCGCCGCGATCTTATCCGTATGGGTATCGATCAGGATATAGGCGTAACCGCTGTCGATGGTTGCGTAGGTATAAAGGTATTTGTCTTTGGTGAGCGCTCCGGCACCCGCCATGTCCTTCACAAAAGGATCGTAGCGATCTCCTAAGAGGTCCTTGAGCTGGCTGTGCAGCGGTTCCGTTCCCCAAATAGCGCCCGGTGCCTGGCCGGCGTATTGTTCGAGATAACCAAGGCCTTTGGGTTTGGTGTGACAGGCCGCCAGCACCAACAGTGCGATCGCAAGACGTTTCATGGTCATTAGTTCAGGGTGGGGTCCGCCAGGAGCGTGTCGAGCTCGACCCCGCTGTAGTCATGAATGGTATTGTACACGGTGTCGCGTTCCACGGGGGCGCGGCCGGCTTGTTTGATCAGGGCGACGAGCTCCGCGGTGCTCATGGCGGGTTTTTGTTCTTCGGCCCCGGCCATGGAATAGATCTTGGTGGAGTCGTCGATGGTGCCGTCCAGGTCGTTGACCCCGAAGGCCAAGGTAAGCTGCGCCTTTTGCCTGCCGAGCATGGGCCAGTAGGCTTTCAGATGGGGGAAATTATCCAGGTACAACCGGGCGATGGCATACATCTTCATGTCTTCGACCACGCTGACCTCGGCCACGTCCGACATATCGTTGTCCTTGTTGCGGAACTTCAGCGGGATAAAGGTGTTAAAGCCGCCGGTCTTGTCCTGGAGCTGGCGCAGCCGTTCCATGTGGTCGATCCGGTGGGCATACGTTTCGATGTGTCCGTAGAGCATGGTGGCGTTGGTGTGCATACCCAGGCGGTGCGCGGTTTCATGGATGTGGAGCCAGCCCTCGGCATCTACCTTGTCGGCGCAGATTTTGGCGCGGACGTCGGGGTGGAAAATTTCTGCTCCGCCACCGGGCAGGGACTGGAGACCTGCTTCCTTGAGCAGGGCCATGCCTTCTTCGACGCTGACCTTTGCTTTACGGAACATATAGTCCAGCTCCACCGCGGTGAAACCCTTGCGGTGCAGGTCGGGCCGGTGTGCTTTGATCTGGCGGAGGAGGTCTGCAAAATACGCCAGGTTCATCTTCGGATGGACGCCGCCCACGATGTGTACCTCGGTCACGGGTTTGCCGTCGTAGGACCGGACGATGTCCATCATCTGTTCGATGCTCAGCTCCCAGCCTTCTTCCCGGTGGGCATAAAGGCGGGAATAGGAACAAAACGCGCAGGTGAAGACACACACGTTGGTGGGCTCGATATGGAAGTTCCGGTTGAAATAGGTCTTGTCGCCGTGCCTGGTTTCCCGGACGTGGTTAGCGAGAGCGCCCACAAAGGGCAGTGGCGCCCGCTCAAAAAGTGCGATCCCTTCTTCGGGGGTGATCCGCCCGCCGGAAAGAATCTTTTTGCCAATGGATTGCAATGCTTCGTCTACCGTCTCAAAAAGGGTTTCGAGTCCCTGCGTCGATGTTTGCATAGTCAAAATTACGGATTATTCTATACCTTCCGATCTAAAACCATTTCCCCGCGTGAATATCAAGTTTAGACTGTTGGTCATGAATTTCCTGGAGTTTTTTGTCTGGGGTTCCTGGCTGACTTCCCTGGGGGCATACCTCTCTACTCACCTTCACTTTACCGGCGTCCAGATCGGCTCCATCTTCGCCACGATGGGCATAGCGGCTATGTTCATGCCCGGGCTTCTCGGAATTGTGGCGGACCGCTGGGTCAATGCCGAACGCGTCCTTGGGCTTTGCCACCTGGCGGGTGCGGGGTTGTTGTTTTGGGCGGCCACCGTCACGGACTACGGTCTGTTGTATTGGATCATGCTCTTCAACTCCTTTGTGTACATGCCGACTATTGCGTTGAACAATACGGTCTCGTATAATGTGTTGGAAAAAAGGGATTATAACGTCGTCCGGGATTTTCCACCCATCCGCGTATGGGGGACCATCGGTTTTATCGTGGCGATGTGGATCGTCGACCTGAACCACTGGACCGTGACGTCGACCCAGCTTTACTTAAGCGCGGGGGCGGCTGCGGTGCTCGGTGTATACGCGTTTACCCTGCCCGCCTGCGCTCCGCCCGGAGGCACGGGCGAGAAGCGCTCCCTGTCTTCGGCGCTTGGACTCGACGCCTTCGTATTGTTCCGGCGCAAAAAGATGGCACTGTTTTTTCTGTTCGCCCTTCTTCTTGGTGCCGCGTTACAGATATCGAATGCCTGGGCGACGACTTTCCTGGAAGATTTCAAAGGGGTGTACCCCGATTCATTCGCGGTGAAGCACCCCAACATCCTCGTGTCTGTTTCGCAGGTGTCGGAAACCCTGTTTATCCTGGCCATCCCCTTTTTCCTAAGACGCTTTGGGATCAAGCGCGTGATGCTCCTGAGCATCTTTGCCTGGGTGTTCCGGTTCGGCCTTTTCGGACTTGGAGATCCGGGCACGGGTTTCCCCCTGCTCGCCCTGTCGATGATCGTATACGGCATGGCCTTCGACTTCTTTAATATCTCCGGGTCCCTGTTCGTCGAACGCGAAGCCGACATGCGCATCCGCGCCAGCGCCCAGGGCTTGTTCATGATCATGACCAACGGTATCGGGGCGTATATCGGCGGCTACGGCAGCGGCTGGGTGATCGATCACTTTACCGTGGCCGGCGTCCGTCACTGGTCCCCGATCTGGTTCACTTTTGCCGGTTACGCATTGCTCCTCGGCATCGTGTTCCCGCTAGTATTCCGTTACAAGCACACCCCCGAAACTGCCTATCCCAAACACGTATGACCGCACTTTCCGATAAAGACCAGATGAAGAAAAAGGTGGGCGAGTACGCTGCCACGTTTATACAAAACGGTACCGCCATCGGTATCGGTACGGGCTCCACCGCGTATTGGATGATCATGGCGCTGGGCGCCAAGGTTCGCGAAGGTTTCCAAATCACCGCGGTCCCCACCTCCAGGGCGACTGTCGAGCTGGCCCAGGCCCAGGGCATCCCCCTGGCCACCCTAAACGACGTCGACCGGCTGGCCCTCACCATCGACGGGGCGGACGAAGTCGACCCTGCCTTCCAGTTGATCAAGGGTGGGGGTGGCGCCCACCTCCAGGAGAAGATGGTCGCCGCCGCTTCGGACCGGATGATCGTCATTGCAGATGAACAAAAGCTGGTCAACCGCCTCGGCAAATTTCCCCTCCCCATAGAGGTCATCCCTTTTGGCTGGAAACAGGTTCAACGCCGCGTGGCCGCCCTGGGCTGCCCTTCCAGCGAGATCCGTCAGCGCGACGGCAAGCCCTGGATCACCGACCACGGCAACTACATCCTCGACGCCCACTTCGGCGCGATTGCCGACGCACCGGCGCTGGGTCATGCGTTGCACGAGATCCCGGGTGTCGTGGAGCACGGGTTGTTCATCGGGCTCGCCACCGAGGTGTTGGTGGGCTATGCCGACGGTACGGTCAAGGAGCTGCGAAAATAGCCCGCCGTTAAAATACAAAAAGGACGTCCCTGGAAGGTGGGACGCCCTTTTTATGTAGAAAGGTTCAAGACCGCTATTTGGGCGCAATGGAAGTTACGACCCCGCCAAGGGCGCCGGAAATGTCACTGACGTCCTGGTCCTTGCTCTGGAACTCCCCGACATTATAAGCAGGGGAATAGACACCATACAAAAGCCGTCCGTATCCGGTATAGGTGGAGACGCCGCCTACGCCCGCCACGGCACAGCCCCCCAGGGCGCCGACAGACAAACTCATAAGGCGTTGATTGACAATAGCCTGTCCGTTTTGATAGGTCAGCAGGAAACTCCCATAGCCCGGAATAGGTTGGTTGTTCCATTCCAGCGCGTAAGCGGTAATCGTACAAGGATCCGGCTCCTTTTGGTCTTTGCCGCCCGCATAAGAGGCCCCGTCGTCATAGTTGTTCTCCGTCAACAGGTTTCCATACCCCGTACCATAGTTGTCCTGGGCGCCGCCAGATATGAGGGTATAACCGGAAGTGACCGGTAGCGTGATAAATGGGTGCTCGGCCGAACCCGAGGTGCCGGATATAATAGCCAAGTTGTTTGTAATGGAAGACGTGGGAATGACGGTGCCGGATTGGCTAAACAGCTTGATCCCGATGACATAGACATACAGGTCGGAATTGTAAAAGATCCCCCCATGGTCCTTGTCGGAAGCCGCGTAAGTGGCAAAGTTCCCGTCGGGGACCGGGTAGGCTGCGGTCAACACGGCGTCCACGTTGTTGGGGGTGTTGTTCGGATCTCTTACCTGTGCCCCGCCGCCGACCATCACATAGCCGGGGTCTACGCTGGTCGTGACACCGAGGTTTATCTCCCCGTATTGGTAAGAAACCCATTCGGTTACTTCCATGGCTCCACTGGTCGCCGTGGCCGGTAAGGTGATGTCCCAGACCTCGCTACGATTGGTCCCCGCAGGGAAGGCACTGGGGGAGGGCGGTAATTGAGGCTGCGTCGTGGATTCCGCCTTTTTAGAGCAACTGGCAAAAGAAAAACAACCCAGCAGGACCAGGCCGGCCGCCGGGGACAGGAACGATTTCAGGTTCATAAGTTAAAGTTTAATGTTTGGAGTTCAAATCTATTGACTTAACAGGCCGTTTATGTCAATACATGATTTCTTCACAAAGAAATCAGTATAAATACGGATGCCAGATTCCGGAGGGAAAATGCGACCTATTTGAGTTTCAGTAACCTTCATTACTGAATTTGAAAAGGCCGTCCCTGAAAAAAGGACGGCCTTGAACCTTTATGTTTACAAAAAAACTGCGTGTTGATTACGCCAGGTGCGCTTCGATCTTCTTTACGAAGTTGCTTTTCGGCTGTGCGCCCACCAGCTTGTCCACGACCTTACCGTCCTTGATAAAGAGGATGGCGGGGATGGACGTAATGCCATAGTTCATGCTTACCTGAGGGTTGTTGTCCACATTGACCTTGCCCACGTTTACTTTACCGTTATAGTCTTTAGAGAGTTCTTCGATGACCGGCCCGATCGCACGACAGGGTCCACACCACTCTGCCCAAAAGTCTACCACCGTTAATTTATCGGAACCCAAAACGGTTTCCTGAAAATTGCTGTCTGTGAATTCTTGTGCCATATAGTATAGGTTTGTTTGTATGGTGCAAAGATACGACCAATCGGTATATGTTGATAAATTGGCATCCGACCGTCATGCCGTTGTCACGACATTGACTTCTACGTCAGGGTTTGACAAGAGAAACTGTGTCATTTCGTCATTCATTTCCAGGCCGGCGCCGATGCGCTGTAACCCGATCTTTCTCTGGGCTTTATCGTCCTTGAGCTGGATGCGCAGGGCGGTTTTCCCGGGGTATTTTTCGATCTGTTTTTCGAGGAAAAGTACGATCTCCTCGGTCAGCAGCATGGGATGAATGTCAAGCTGGAGTTGCCGGGTCATGGTCCGTTTGATGGTCTCCAGGAGCAGGATGCCGCCCAACTTGAACTCATAGTCGTCGGCCTTGTTGAACCGGTTCTTGAAATTGCCGGTCAGGTAAATAACCGTCCCGGGCGTAAAGTAGTCCTTGAATTTGATGTAGTCCTCACCGAACAGCGGCACCTCCATTTTCCCCGTATAATCTTCCACGCCGAAAATGCCAAACTGCTTCCCGGTTTTGGAGATCCGGTGCTGGGCGTCGGCGACCAGGCCGGCCAGGCGGAAAGGCCGGAACGGATTGGGCTGCAGGGTGATGCCTTCCTTGAATTCGTTGTACTCGGCGATGGTCGTGATGCCGTAGTGCTGCATCTCAAAGCGGAAGTGATCCAGTGGGTGACCGCTTAGGAAGATCCCGGTCACCTCCTTCTCGTGTTCCAGGAGCGTGGTCAGGGTCCAGGGCTCGCTGTCCGGCAGCTTTGGCGGCTGGACGGCGGGCATGCTCATATCCCCGAAAAGGGTATTGGCCTGGGAGGTCTGGGTGGTCTGATATTGGTTCCCGAAACGGATGATCCTTTCGAGGCCGTTGAGCTGTTCGCCGGGGGCGACGAAAAAGAATTGCGCTCTGTGGAATTGGGGGAAACAGTCGAACGCGCCGCCCTTTACAAGGCATTCCAGGGACTTTTTATTGACCGTACGTTGGTTGGTGCGTTTGACCAGGTCCCAGATGTCGGCAAAGTGCCCGTTTTTGGCCCTTTCTTCAAGGACGGAGTCGATCGCAGCCTCGCCCACGCCTTTGAGCCCGGACAGGCCAAACCGGATCTCTCCCTTTTTGTTGACGGCAAAACCCGCCTTGGATTCGTTGATATCGGGTCCTAATACTTTGAGCCCCATTCGTTTACATTCTTCCATGAAAAACGTGATCTTTTCGATGGAGCCGGCGTTGTTGAGGACCGCGGCCATGTATTCGCTGGGATAGTGGGCCTTCAGGAACGCCGTCTGATAGGCGACAAAGGCATAACAGGTCGAGTGTGATTTGTTAAAGGCATACTGGGCAAAGGCTTCCCAGTCGGTCCAGATCTTTTCCAGCTTGTCGGCAGGGTGGCCTTTTTCGGCGGCGCCTTTGAGGAACTGGCCTTTCATTTTGTCCAGGACGGACTTCTGTTTTTTCCCCATCGCCTTCCGGAGGACGTCGGCGTCTCCCTTTGTAAAGCCGGCCAGGCGCTGGCTGAGGAGCATGACCTGTTCCTGGTAGACGGTGATCCCGTAGGTTTCGTTCAAGAACTCCTCCATGGCGGGAAGGTCATAGACGATGGCCTCCGTCCCGTGTTTACGGGCGATAAAGTTGGGGATGTATTCCAGGGGACCCGGGCGGTACAAGGCGTTCATGGCAATCAGGTCGTCAAACCGGTCGGGTTTGAGCTCGCGCAGGTACTTTTGCATCCCGGGACTTTCGAACTGGAACGTACCGATCGTATCGGCACGCTGGTAGAGCGCAAAAGTATCGGCATCGTTCAGCGGTATGGTGTCTAGGTCTATGTCGACCCCATGGTTCTCCCGGATCAGGTTGAGGGCATCCCGGAGGATGGTCAGGGTCTTTAGCCCCAGGAAGTCCATCTTGATGACACCCGCTTCTTCGATGATGCTGCCCTCGATCTGGGTCACGAGAAGGTCGGAGTCCTTGGCGGTACAAACCGGGATGATGTTCATCAGGTCATCGGGGGCGATGATGATCCCCGCGGCGTGCAACCCCGTATTGCGGACCGACCCCTCCAGGCGTTCCGCTTCGTGGAGCACCTTGGCGTGAAGGTCGTTGCCGTTGTAGACCTGCCGGATCTTCCGGACGTTCTCCAGGTCGTCGGGGATGAGGCCCTCTTTTTCCGACAATGATTTTTCCCCGTCCTTTTCCGTCAGCGGCGCGTGGAGCACGCGTTTGAGCTCTATCCCCGGTTTTTCCGGCACCAGCTTGGCCAGGGCGTTGGCTTCCGCCAGCGGGAGGTCCATCACCCGGGCCACGTCCTTGATGCTCATTTTCGCCGCCATCGTACCATAAGTGACGATTTGCGCCACCTGGTTGCGGCCATATTTTTGCACTACGTAGTCGATCACCTTCTGGCGACCCGCGTCGTCAAAGTCCGTATCGATATCCGGCATGCTCTTCCGGTCCGGGTTCAGAAAGCGTTCGAACAGCAGGTTGTATTTGATCGGGTCGATGTTGGTGATCCCGATGCAAAACGCCACCACGCTTCCCGCCGCCGAGCCGCGACCCGGTCCAATGAACACGCCCAGCTCCCGGCCCGCGCGGATAAAGTCGCTCACGATCAGGAAGTACCCCGCAAACCCCATCGTCTTGATCGTAAACAATTCGAAGTCCAGCCGTTCCGTGATCTCGGGCGTCAATTCGCTATACCGTTTGCGCGCGCCCTCGTACGTCAGGTGCTTGAGGTACTCCCACTGGTTGAGCGTGCTGTCCGCGTGCACCTGGAATTCCAGGGGTACCGGGAAGTTCGGCAGCAGGATGTCCTTTTTAAGGTTCAGCACGTCCACCTTCGACACGATCTCGTTTGTATTGTCGATCGCGTCCGGCCGGTCGCTGAACAACGCCGTCATTTCCCGCGTATCCTTGAAATAAAACTGGTCGTTCGGGAATTTGAAGCGGCGGTTCTTCAGTTGTACGTCGTCGTTGACGAAGTCGTCATACCCCGGCGTCGCCTTCTTTTCCCCCGTATTAATACACAATAAGATGTCGTGGGCGTCGTAGTCCTCTTTGTCCGTATAGTGGCTGTCGTTGGAGGCGATGACCTTTACGTTGTACTTTTTTGCAAAACGCAGCAACACCTCGTTCACCTGGTCCTGTTCTTTCAACCCGTGTCGCTGCAGCTCCACATAATAGTCCTCGCCAAAACGCTCCAGCCACCAGGCAAATTCCACCTCTGCGGCGGCTTCGCCCTTCTGCATGATCGTTTGGGGTACATACGCCCCCAGGCAACACGTGGTGGCAATCAACCCCTCCCTGTGCTGGTCAAGCAGTGCCTTGTCGATCCTCGGGTACTTTCCGTACATCCCTTCCATGTACCCCGCCGAGGTCAGCTTGATCAGGTTCTGGTACCCCGTTTTGTTTTTGGCCAACAGCACCTGGTGAAAGCGTTCGTCCTTCTGGTCCTTTGTAAACGTCCTTCTTGTCCGGTCTTCTACGACGTAGAACTCACAGCCCACGATCGGCTTTACCTTCAGCGACCCATCCTCGTTCTTGTGCTTGTATGCCTCGCTCACGAATTCAAACGCCCCGAACATATTCCCGTGGTCTGTAATGGCCAGTGCCGGCATACCGTCCTTGATGGCCTTTTTATACAACGAGCTGATGCTCGCGGCACCGTCCAGGAGGGAATATTGGGTGTGGGTATGTAGGTGGGAAAATTTCATGGTAACGGCAAATTTCCGAAAGTTTTGCCGCCCGCGCGCCAGCGTGTTATCCACCGGCGGTGGAAATTCCTTAATTTTACCCCGTAAAACTTACTAATTCATTCAACGCCAGACCCTATATACCTTCTGCCTGGCGCTGCTCCTGGCCAGTTGCAGTGCGTCCAGACGCGCGCGCACGACCCCCGCTGCGCCGCCGCCTTCCCTTCACCGGACCCCTGCGGGCGGGACGACGGTCTACAGGGAAAGGGTCATTGGCCAACCCCTGACCAATCCCGGGTACAATTACGTCAACACCAAAGGGCTGGACATCGAGTTTGTGGACGCGTTGAACTTCAAGTACGCGGAGCAACTGGACGTTCCGGTGGAGCTGATTACCAACCTCCCGTTGTATCATTTTATCGACGACTGGTGGGGCACGCCTTACCACCTGGGTGGTACGACCCGTGACGGGGTGGATTGTTCGGGGTTTAGCCAGCAACTGGAAGGAACGATTTTTCACCTCGAATTGCCGCGGACATCGCGGGAACAATACGCGGCCTGTCACAAGATCCCCGTGCCGGAGTTGCAGGAAGGAGACCTGGTTTTCTTCGGGACCAAAAAAGGGATCACGCACGTCGGCGTTTACCTCATGAACAACAAATTCGTCCACGCCTCCACCTCTTTCGGGGTGATGATCAGTGACCTGGGGGAAGAATATTGGGCGCAACGCTTCAGGGGCGGGGGGCGCATGCCCGGGTAAGGCGTTAGGGGACGTGCGCCCCGAACTTTTTTCGCACACCATCCCACACTTGTTTTGTATCGGGCGTCAGGTTCGACAGCAATACCGCGCCGCCGTAAAGCGCCACGAAAATGACACCCCTGGCCACTAATTCTGTCCAGCCGTGAAGGGAGCGGCTGGCGAAAAAGGCGACCGCATAGGCGACGATCGCGTACACCACGGCGAGCAGGCTTTTCCAGTTAAAGGGTTGCATCTTGTATTTACGGGCGAGGTAGATCATCCGGACGGCGTTGTAGACGACCAGGGAAATGAGGTCGGCCGTCGCCGAGCCGTTGATGCCGTATGCCTTGATGAGCACGACATTGAGGGGGATGCGAAGGGCCAGGAGGATCACGCCGGTGAAAAAGTCAAAACGCCAGTAGACGGAGGTCCCAATGATTTGCCCGTTGACACCGGTACCGGCATCGACAATGCGGGCAATGCCCAGCAAAAGAAGGGCGGACATCCCCAGTCCCGCCTGGTACTCGGTTTTGATGCCGAAAAGGCTCCCCGCCGCGGGCGCGCACAATTCGATGAGGCAAAACAGGGTGGTACAGATCAGCAACAGGTTGATCGAGGTCCGGTGGTAGATGCGGTCGATACGACCGTAGTCCTTGTCCTTCCAGGCTTGTGCCAGGTGCGGGATGGCGGCGGCCTGGACGCTGCGTTGCGGAACCTGGATCACGTTGGCGATATAGAGCAGGAAGGCGTAAATCCCGGCGTATTTAAGACCCATGAACCCCGCGATAAGAACGCCGTCAAAGGCCTGGGCGACGATGCTGATGATGATGCCCCCGTAAGTCAGCGTGAGCATGGACACGATCTTTTTGCGAAAACGCCGGGTGACCCGGCTGACCTTGAAGCGGACATTGGTCAGGTGACGTCTGGAAAGAAAGACCCAGAGGGCGATGGCGGCCAGGATGTATTGGAGGGTAAAAAGCTTTATGAAGACGTCGAAGGGGATCCACCCGAGGAGGTACGGGATGATGAGCAGCAGGATAAAGAGGCGGACGCCGCCTTCTCGCAAAAAGGTAGAAAAGACCGATTGTTTGACGGTCCAGGCAAAGGCCTCCAGGACGGAAAACAACAAAAAACCAAGCCCGAAAGGGAAGACCCATTTGTAATACACGACAAACAGCGCGGAACGCTCGGAGAACTTCCGGACGATCAGGGGTTCGAACACCCAGCCGCCTATGGCGACGAAAACAAAACCCACGAGCGGAAGGACGAGCGCCCAGGTCAGCAGGTCGTTGTCTTCCTTTGACAGGTTGTCCTTGTAGTAAGGATAAAACTTGTACAAGACGCTGGGCGTGCCCATGCTGGCAAAGGCGTAGATCATGGCGCCCACGTCGGTAAAGATCCGGGTAAGGCCGTATTGATCCGCGCTGAAGGAAACGGAACCGTTGTATACAAAAAAGTAGGTGTTCAGGGCCCCGATCAGGAAGCCGAAATAGGTCGAAAGGCTGGAAAGAATGGTTTGACGGCGGATCTGGCCCATGCAAACCCAAAGATAGGGTTACTCCGCTTTAACGGTGACATAAATATTGGAATCCACCAGGGTCTTCGGCAGGTCGCCGGCCGCAAAGGGCAAGGTGGTGGACACCCCGACGGCGGTGACCTTGACCACCTGGGTCTGGCCGTTCGGGAGGTCGATCCGGACGGGCATGTCGAAGCCCTCTATGCAGTTGCTCCAACGGCAGTTCAGGACGCTTTTGCCCCCCTGGTCTTTGATCGTATAGGTCAGGACCGGCACTTTTGTCGTGCGGAGGTACTGGTCAAAGGTTTTGGAAAAGTCTATCCCGCTTTTTTCACTGATGTAATGTTCGATCTGGGCCGTGGTCACGGTCTGGTGATAAAAGGTTTTGTTGAGGCCCCGGAGGATCTGCCGGAAGGCCTCGTCATCGCCGATGATGCACCGGATGGTGTTGATCAGGTTGCCGCCCTTATAGTACATGTCGCCGGAGCCTTCCTTGTTGACATTGTAGGGGCCGATGATGGGCTGGTCGTTGCGGATGTTCTTACGGGTCCCCTGGCAATAGGCGTCTCCGGCGGCTTTGCCGTACTGACAGTCGACGAAAAGGGTTTCGGAATAGTTGGTAAATCCTTCATGGACCCACATATCGGCGAGGTCCTTGGACGTGATGTTGTTGCCAAACCATTCGTGGCCGCTCTCGTGGATGATGATAAAATCCCATTTGAGGCCCCAGCCGGTGTGCGAAAGGTCTATGCCTTCGTAGGTGCCGTCCCGGTGCGTGGTGCGGTAGCCGTTGACAAAACGGTTCCCGTATTGGGTGGCGCTCTGGTGCTCCATCCCCAGGTTATAGCTTTCGACGAGTTTGTATCCGTCTTCGTAGAAGGGGTAGGGGCCCATCCAGTATTCGAAGCAATGGATCATCGGTTTGACGTTGGCGGCAAAGTGTTCTTTGGCGCGGTCGAGGTTGTAGGCGAGGACATAGAAGTTCAGGTCCAGGACACCCTTTTCGCCCATCAGGGTATCGCTCCAATGCGCGTATTTACCGATGTTGATGGACATGTCGTAGTTGTTGATCGGGTTCTTCACCTGCCAGTGATAGGTGTGTTTGCCAGGTCCGGCGGGGTCTTCCCCGATGAGACGGCCGTTGGACACATCCATCAGGCTGTCGGGAACCGTCACGTACATGTCGCAACCGTTGTCGGGTTCGTCATACTGGTGGTCTTTCGTGGGCCACCAGGTGCTGGCCCCCATGCCCTGGCAGGCGGAACTGACCCAGGGATTGCCCAAAGAATCGGTTTTCCAGTCGATGCCACCGTCCCAGGGGGCGTGGACCGCCGCCCGGGGGACGCCATGGTACCAGATGGTGAGGCTGTTTTTGCCGCCGGTCCGTTGGGGTTCCACCAGGTGGATCAACCAGGCGTTCCCGTCCCTGGTCCACTGCAGGTTCCGGCCGTCTTGCAGGACGCTGTCGATGGTCAGGGGCGCCTGGAGGTCGATCTGCATGACCTGGTAGGGTTTGAGGACTTTATAGGTAATGGTATTGCTGCCTTGGATCGTGTGGGCCGCCAGGTCCGGTTCGACGCGGAGGTCATAGTGAAGCAGGTCCCACCAGGCGCGTTCGGGGGTGATGGTTCCCCGCAACGTATCGGCATGGGTAAAGGTCGTCTTCGGGGCCATGAGCTGGGCGTTGGAAAGCGCCGGTGCGGCACACAGTAAAAGGGCAACTGACAGTTTTACCATAGTTTTGACTTCGATGCGTAATGATAAAAGACTTTGCTTCCCGGGCGGACGCTATTTCCACCTGTGGTGGATATGCGTGGTTGGGTGGCTGGGCTGCGCCCGGCAGCCGTCCGGGGAGCGACAGGTCTTTCGCTACAATCAATCCGAAGGGATCGCCACCCTCGACCCGGCCTTTGCCCGGAACGAGGCCATCCAGTGGGCGACCCACCAACTCTTTAACACCCTCGTGGAAACCGACACGGCCCTCCACCTCGTGCCCTCCCTGGCCGCGCGCTGGGAAGTGTCCGCGGACCAAAAACGATATACGTTTTTTTTACGGCGCTCCGTTTTTTTCCAGGATGACCCCTGTTTCCCCGGAGGACGCGGCCGCTTATTGAAAGCCTCCGACGTGGTCTTTAGCCTTCGCAGGTTGATGGACCCCGCCACCGCCAGCCCCGGTGCCTGGATCTTCCAAGGACACGTCGACCCCGACACCGGCTTCCGCGCGCCCGACGACAGCACCTTTGTGTTGACCCTGACCCAACCCTTCCGGCCCATCCTTGGGATCCTCAGCATGGAATATTGCTCGGTCATTCCCCCCGAAGCGATCCAGCGGTATGGGGCCGACTTCCGCCGCCACCCCGTGGGCACCGGACCTTTCCGGATCGACAGCTGGGACGAGGGCCAGGCGCTGATCCTCGTGCGGAACGCGCACTATTTCGAAAAGGGCTTGCCCCACTTAGACGCCGTAAAGATCACCTTTCTTGACAGCAAGGCCACGGAATTCCTGGAGTTCCTCCAGGGGCAACTGGACATGGTCAACGACATAGATCCCGCGTATAAAGACGAGGTGCTGACCCGCCAGGGCACGCTCCGGCCCGAATGGAACGGCAAAATCGTGTTGAGCCGCCACGCCCAGCTCGACATGGAGTACCTGGGGATCCTCGTGGACACAGCAAGCCCGCTCGTCAAGGCGTCCCCCCTCCGGCTGGAGGCGGTCCGGCAGGCGATCAACATGGCCTTTGACCGGCGGAAGATGTTGTTGTACCTCCGGAACTCCATCGGTATCCCCGCGGAGCATGGATTTGTTCCGCCTGCCCTGCCCGGGTTTGGCGCGGTTCCCGGGTACACCTATGCACCGGACAAGGCGTCCGCCCTTTTGACGGCCGCGGGCTTCTCCGGTGGCGCCGGCCTGCCCGTGATCCACCTGCTGACCATCCCCACATACGCCGACCTCGCCTCCTTTATCGCCCGCCAGGAACAGGAGGTCGGCATCCGGATCCAGGTGGAAGTCGTCCAAAAAAGCCTCCTCCTGGAGGAGACCGCCAAGTCCCAGGCGTTGTTTTTCCGGGGGAGCTGGGTGGCCGACTACCCCGACGCCGAAAACTTTTTAAGCGTTTTTTATTCAAAAAACCCCGCCCCGCCCAACTATACGCGTTTTCATGACACTTATTTCGACAGGCTGTACGAACAGGCGCTCGCCGAACGGGATTCGTCTTCCCGCAGCCTGCTGTACAACCGCATGGACAGCCTCGTCATGACACGGGCGCCCGTGGTGCCGTTGTGGTACGACGAAGCGCTCCGGCTGGTCCGTCCGGGCGTGCAGGGGTTATATCCCAATGGGTTAAACCTCCTGGAGTTGAGGTACTGCTACAAGGCCGCACATTTTAACAAGTGAATTCCATTTTCCACCCCTAACTTTGCGCCCGATATTTCTCACGGCGCAAGCGCATATTCTCAACGGCGCGGGCGCACATATAGTAAATTTTTGTGATGATCGCGATCCTTTTGTTTTTTGTGGGGCACTGGTTTGTTTCTTTGTTCTTCCACACTTTTTTCCTGCACCGATACGCTTCCCACCAGATGTATACCACCGGAAGCAAACGTGAAAAGATCTTTTATTTCCTGACCTGGTTCGCCCAGGGCTCCTCCTACCTCGTTCCCCGGGCTTACGCCGTGATGCACCGCATGCACCACTCCTATAGCGACACCGAGAAGGACCCCCACAGCCCCCACTTTTTCAAAGACGTCTGGCAGATGATGTGGCATACGCGGAATATGTACGACGGATACCGGACGGGCAAGCTCGTGGTCGATCCCCAGTTCACCAAGGACTATATCCCCGTCTGGGAAAAGCTCGACCGGTTTGGAGACCGCATGATCGTCAGGATCAGCTTTATGCTCGGATATATCGCCTTTTACTGGTATTTTGCCCCCAGCTTCTGGTGGTTCCTCCTGCTGCCGATCCATTTCCTGATGGGCCCCGTCCAGGGCGCCATCGTCAACTGGTGCGGCCACAAGTACGGTTACCGCAACTTCAGCAACGGCGACCAATCGAAAAATACCACCCCCTGGGGGATCATCCTGATGGGCGAGCTTTTTCAGAACAACCACCACAAGTACGGTACCAACCCCAATTTTGCCAAGAAGTGGTTCGAGTTCGATCCCACCTTCCTGGTGATGCGGGCCATGCATTCGGTACGGATCATCCGGCTCAAGCCCGTCCTTCAGCCGGTGGCCGGAGGGCTCCAGCAGGGCGTGGTGCGGCAGTGGACGCCCAGGCGGCATGCGCGATAAGCCCCCTGCGGTGCGCGAGCACCCGCGGCATGGGTGCCCCCCGCGGCGTGCGCAATAATAGGCGTTACAAGGCGTTAAACGATTGCCGGTTTTTACGGTCCAACTCCGGAAAAACCCTTTTTTAAAATGACCCATATGCGGAAATTGATCTTCGTCCTGCCGCTCTTGATTGCAGCAGCCTGTACGCCCAGTAGTCACTACAATACCGGAACGCCCTCTCAACCCCTTATCCCCCTAACGTCGGGGAACTCATGGATTTACGTCGATTCGGTATTCAACAACAATAACGGCGGGGCATTTGACACCGCCTGGACCGATTCCGTAAGCCTGACCGGCCAAACGGCCGAATTTACCGGCCCCAACGGAACGGTGGAATTTTATCAGCTGAATGACCCCACCGGCTGGTTTGGGAGCTCTTACTTAGGTGTCGATCCTAGCAATACGGTCGTTTATGGCCTCGACAGCCTCAATGCCAACGCTTACGTCTATTTCGGGACCGCCACCCAGGACGGTGAAGTCCTTGGGTCCAGCGAGGACAACACGACCAACCCCTCCTGTCCGATCACCTACGACCTTTACGGATTTGCCACCAGCGTCGTGGTCAACGGCCATACCTGTCTGAGAAACGTCGAGACCGCTCTCAACTGTAACAACTTCACCGTGGAGCAGATCAACACGTATATCGCCCCCGGTGTCGGCGTCGTTCGGATTGAAGACTATGAATCGGATAGTACGCTGACGCACACGAATCTGAGCTTCACGCAGACGTTGAAGTCGTATACGGTGCAATAAGTAGAAGATATTGTACATAAAAAAAGCGGCCATACCCTGGCCGCTTTTTTTTATATTCAGGAATGCAGCAACATGCCCATGCCGCGGCCGGCGGAGAAAGCCGGTCGGTAGCCGACGCCGTTTCCCGGCAAAGGGGAGGAATCGCCGTCCAGCGGCGGGCGCCGGTGGCACAAATGGCGCCCCTCGCTCTGGTGCCGTCGACCCCGGTTGTTCAACTGCTAAAGATCTATCGCGTACAGGACAATGACGCCGAGAAAAAACGGCTGACCATCTCGGACACGGGTGATGTTACCGTGAACAAGGGGCCGCTGAATATCAGCATTGGCGTCCCCGACCATGCCCTCTACTATGCCGCCGGAGCGAGGGGGAACTTCGACGTCGTCGAATTCGAGGTGGACGACGACAAATACAAAGAGATAGCAGAAGCGGTAGCCTCGCAGAGCGATAAAGAACGCGCGGAAGGGACGCCAACATTTAACGACGCGACCAAGCCCGGCCATAAAATAGAAATCCCCGAGGGACCGTGGTTGGAAAAGTTTAAGGCGGCGATCGTGGCAGGGACCGGTAAGGTAACGGGGGGACCCGCTTTTGCCGAAAAGGCAGGCGCCATTGCATTTAGCGAAAAGGCGGTGCTCAGTTTTGTAAGCCAAATATTTGATTTCGGGGACAAGGCGGCGGACCGGCAGGTGGCCAAGGCGCTAAAGGAAAATGGGCTGGAGTATGACGAGGACAGCGGTAAATTCGTCAACGAGTCGGCGACCAAGGTGGACTGGAAGGAGCTTAAAGCCAGGCTTTGGCAGATCCACAACAACTATATCGATAAAAACCTGAGAGGGGCCGAAGGCGGTGGAAAGGTGGACAAAAAACACGCAAGCAAGAAGAAAGACAAAAAATAGCTTTTACATATCCTTCTTCAACTTATCCTTAAACACCTTCTCAAACTTCTCCAATTTCGGCCGTATCACAAAGTAACAATACGGCTGATTCGGATTGTTGGCGTAAAAATCCTGGTGGTAGTCCTCCGCCGAATAGAAGTTCTTGTAGGGCTCGATGGCGGTGACGATGGGTTTGGGGAAGGCGCCGGAGCGGTTGAGCTCGTCTTTGTAGTATTCCGCCTTTTGTTTTTGACCTGCGTCATGGTAAAAGATGACGCTCCGGTACTGGGTGCCCTCGTCGTTGCCCTGGCGATTGAGGGTGGTGGGGTCGTGGGTCTGCCAGAATACTTTCAGGAGTTCGTCAAAGCTGATTTTGCCCGGGTCATAGACGATCTGGCAGGTTTCGGCGTGCCCGGTGGTGCCGGTGGAAACCTGTTCGTAGGTGGGGTTGACGACGTGGCCCCCGCTATACCCCGAGGTCACTTTCAGCACCCCGTCCAGCTGTGTGAAAATGGCTTCCGTACACCAAAAGCACCCGGTGCCAAAGGTGGCCGTGTCGGTCTTCACGGTCGCGGTTGACGGATTGGGATCGTTCATGGCTCTATTCGGGTTTTCCTTTTGTGCGCAAGACCAGGACATTACCACCAGCAGGTTCATCAAGCCCATCAACACGGTGTACTTCATAATAGTACCTTTGTAAAAAAAATGCTGCTCCACCTTCAACATACTTGTGTTCCGAAAGTTACGGGTAATTCAGGGGTTAGGGGATGGTCATAGGAAATGGGGAGGTGAATTTTAGGAGAGTCTTAACATAAATTTATGCAAGTATTTCCGGATTCGGCACTGGTACAATTGGAATTCGACAAGGTCCGGGCCCTACTGGTGGAACACTGTCAGAGCGAATACGCCCGGCATAAGGCGGAAAAGCTGCGCGTCCATACCCGTATCGACTTTATTGAAACGGAGCTCAAACAAAGCCATGAATACAGACTGATCCGCCAAAGCGGGCTTCATTTTCCCAATGATTATGTCCTCAACCTGTCCAAAGATATCAAACTGCTGGGGATCCAGGGGAGCTTTCTGGGCGGGGAGCAATGGCTCCAGATCCGGAAGCTGGCGGAAAGCCTGCAAAGCATTTTCCGGTGGTTTGACACGGAAAGACGGATTGCCTACCCCGGTTTGGCGCTGGTGATCAAGGATACCTATTACGAAAAGGCCATCATCGAGATGATCGACGAGATCCTGGACGAAACGGGAACGGTCAAGGACAACGCCTCCGAGGACCTGGCGCGGATCCGTATGAGCCTCTACAGGAAAAGGGCGGAGCTCTCCCGGGTATTCGACCGGATCGTCCGGAAGTTGAAAAAGGAGGGGGTGGCTGCGGACATCGAGGAGTCGTTTATGAACGGCCGCCGGGTGGTGGCTGTTTTTGCCGAGCACAAACGCCAGGTCCGGGGGATCCTTCACGGGGAAAGCGATACGCGGAAAACTTCCTTTATCGAACCCGAGGAGACCACGGAGCTGAACAACGATATTTTTGCCCTGGAAAACGACGAGCGCAAAGAGGTGTACCGCATCCTGAGGGACCTGACGGCGCGGTGTTCGGTCTACGCCCCCCTCCTCAAGGTCTACCACGAGGTCGTGGGAGAGTACGATTTTATCCGGGGAAAAGCAAGGCTGGCCATCGATATGGATGCCCACTATCCCTCGGTGGTAGACAAAGCCCACGTACAGCTCGTCCGGGCGTATCATCCATTGCTGTTCCTATACAATCAACGGTCGGGAAAGCCGACTATTCCCCTGAACCTGACCCTGGACGAGCAAAACCGCATCCTCGTGATCTCCGGCCCCAACGCGGGGGGGAAAACGGTTTCCCTCAAAACCGTAGGTTTGCTCCAGCTCATGTTGCAAGGCGGGCTCCTCGTGCCGGTGGATCCCTCTTCCACCTTTGGGGTGTTTAAAAAGCTGATGATCCATATCGGGGACACCCAGAGCCTGGAGTTCGAGCTGAGCACCTACAGCGCCCACCTCCAGCACATGAAACACTTTATGGAGGCCGCCAGCGGGCGCACGCTCTTTTTTATCGACGAGCTGGGGAGCGGAAGCGATCCCAACCTGGGCGGTGCTTTTGCGGAGGTCATTATGGAGGAACTGGCGCGGAAACACGCCTACGGCATCGTCACCACCCACTACCTCAACCTCAAGGTCATGGCGGGCAAGGTTCCGGGGATCATCAACGGGGCCATGGCTTTCGACGAACAACGGCTGCTGCCCATGTACCGCCTGATCATCGGTAAACCCGGGAGCTCCTATACGTTTGCCATCGCCGAACGCATCGGCCTCGACAAAAAGCTGATCGACCGCGCCCGGCAGCTCGTGGACGACGACCACTTCAACCTCGACAAGTTGTTAAACCGGACCGAACAGGACCTCCGCAGCGTGGAAAAACGCGAACAGGACCTGCAAAAACTGCTTTCCGACAACGCCCGGCTCAAAAAAGAAATGGAAACCGTCCTCGACAAGGAGCGCCACCGCCAGCAAATCGAGCTCCAGCGCGAGCAAAACCGCATCACGGAGGAGCGTATCGCCCAAATGAAGGACATGGAACGCAAGCTCAAGTCCATCGTCTCCGAATGGAAACGCGCCGAGGACAAGGGCCAGGTCATGAAAACGCTCAACGCATTGTTGTTCCAGCAAAAGGAAAAACAGGTCTCCGAAAAACGCAACGCCGCCTTTGACGAGAAATACGTCGAGATCGGCGGGGCCGTCAAAGTCGGCGACCGCGTCAAGATGCGCCAGAACCGCCAGGTCGGCACCGTCAGCGAGATCCGCGGCAAAAAAGTGATCGTGCAGCTCGGGCGCATACCCCTGACCGTGGATATGGGGGACCTGACCGTGGTCGAGGAGAAGCCGGAGGCGCCGGCCGCTTCCTAAGCGTTCGCGGCGCCGCGGCCCGCTACAGCAGCTTGTTCCGCAGCAGCGTCTCCATCACCGACTCCTTGAGCCCCCGCGACAGCGGTATGGTGGCCTTCCCGATCCCGATCATATTCCCTTCGAGGTGGGTGATCTTGCCCATATTGACCACGTACGATTTGTGGACCTGCAGAAACGTATCCGCCGGGAGGTGTTCCACCACGGACTTCAGGGTCGCGTGTGTGATCAGGCGCCCCCGGATGGTGTGGAGCGCGATGTAATTCTCCATCGCCTCGACATACAGGAGGTCGTCGAGGAGGACTTTTTCCAACTTGCTGTCGGTTTTGACAAACAAATGCGGCGTCGCCTCCAGCGGCCCGGCTACCTCTCCCGTCGCCGCATACACGCGGTTGACCGCCTTTAGAAAGCGCTCGAAGGAAATCGGTTTGAGCAGGTAGTCCGTCACTTCGAGCTCGTATCCTTTTAACGCATACTGTTCGTATGCCGTAGTAAAAATAACCTTTGGCGGATCGGTCAGGCTTTGCAAAAGGTCCAGCCCGCTCAGGTAGGGCATTTCAATATCGAGGAAAAGTAGATCGACGCGGTTGTCCTTCAGGAAACTGTTCAGGCTGATGGCGTTGTCGAAAACACCCGCCAGTCGGAGGAAATCCACTTTTTCCACATACCCTTGAAGCCCTTTGCGGGCAACCGGTTCGTCGTCGGTGATCACACAGGAAATCGTTCTCATATCGGAATGACTAAGGTGGCTTTGAATTGGGTGTCTTCGGGCGCGGCCCGGAATTCGTGCCGCCCCGGATAAAGAAGTTCCAGGCGGCGGCGGAGGTTGTCGAGGCCGATGCCGGTGCGCGGGGCGCCGTTTGCTGTGGCCCCGAGGCCCACCAGCGTTGCCTCCGGCGGCACGGCGTTGCTGACCTCGAAACGGATCGCGTCCTTTTCCAGGCTCGCGCGAATGTTGATCCAATACGCCCCCCCGGCATATTTGAAGGCATTCTCGACCAGCGGCAGCAGGAGCAGGGGATAGACCATCTGCCTTACAAGCAGAGGGTCGAAAAAAACGTCCAGCCGGAGGTGATCGTTCATGCGCTGGCGCTGCAGGTCGATAAACGACTCCAGGTAGCGAAGCTCCCTTTCCACAGGCACCAGGTGCTGGGGGTCATACAACTGGTACCGCAAAAGCTCGGACAGCTTTTCCACCGTTTGCCGCGCCCGGGCCGTGTCCTCTTCCATCTGGAAATACACTGTATTCAGGGCGTTGAACAAAAAGTGCGGGTGAAACTGCGCCCGGAGGAAGCGCAGTTCCGTCTGGAGCCGGTCGTTGGAAATTTTTTGTATCTGGAGCTGTTGTTCATAGTTGCGCCGGAGCGAACCCATCGCCCGGGTGATGGCATAGTAAATGACATTAAACAATGGGGGGAGAAGGTTGACGTACACCACGTCCTGCCATTGCAACCCGTCGTCGGTGAGGGCACACATCGGTATGATGACCGCATTCAGGATAAGCGTCGTATACAGGTATACTTCCCCGAATTCCCGGAAGATCAGCCGGCTCGTCAGGGGCGCCGTGTCGCACCGTTCGTTGCGTCTCCGGAAATAATCCATCACGTACACCATGGGATAGCTCACCAGGATGGCGCTGGCGATCTCGATGCTGTTCAACACCCAGGACCGCATCCAAAACTGCCGCCCGCCCTGGATGTCGTTGGCCAGCCGGATGCTGGCATAGATCATCATGCCGAACAGGGGCGGAAATCCCCACCGGAAGAACTTTTTCATCGATACCAAGTTAACAAGTTTTCGGTGGCCGCGGCCGGTCTGACCAGCCCCGCCAGGATGTGTATGCGCCGGAGCGGGTGAAAGTGGAGCGCCAGCAGGCAGGCCCCCAGCAGGACGATGGCTTTTATGGAATAGCGGCGTTGCATAGATTCCTTTTTTGCAAACCTAGGCAACGCCCTTTTCCCGGGGGAACGTGTTTGACCAATGGGGCGAGGGAAGTGACGAATGACGGGTGCCCCCGCGAGTAGGCGCCGTCCCCGGCGCTCACAGCGCCTTAAACATCAGCGCGGCCAGGGCCGCCCCTACGAGCGGCCCCAAGACGGGTATGGGGGCATACCCCCAGTCGCTGTCCCCTTTTCCCTTGAGCGGCAACAACTGATGCACAATACGGGGCCCCAGGTCCCGGGCGGGGTTGATGGCATACCCCGTGGTCCCGCCAAGGGAAAGACCGATGACCCAAACGACCAGGGAGACAGGCAGGGCGCCCACAGACCCCAGCCCGATATGGGGTGGTTCGACGCCGGGGAGTGTTTTCACGGCCGCGAGGTATATGTCGGAGAGGTAAAACGTTTTTCCGGGGAGGACGCGGGCATCGGTGATGTAAAAGACAGCGGCCAGCAGGACGAACGTGGCCGTTGCCTCACAGAAAAAGTTGCGCCAGGGATTCGCGATGGCGGGGCTGGTGCAAAACACGGCCCGTTGCAAACCGGGGTCGGGGGTCCGGTCGAAATGGTCCTTATAGCAAACCCACACAAGGAAGGCGCCCAGCATGGCGCCCAGGAATTGCGCGGCGATATAGGTGGGAACCAGGCTCCAGGAAAATTTTCCGGCCATGGCCAATCCTATGCTGACCGCGGGGTTCAGGTGTGCCCCGCTGTAGGGGCCCGCGATGACGACGCCCGTGAACACCGCCATCGCCCAGGCGGTGGTGATGGCGATCAGTCCTCCGTTGTTGCCCTTGGTCTCTTTGAGCAGTACGTTGGCAACGACGCCGTCGCCAAGGAAAATAAGGACTGTTGTGCCGATCAGTTCTGCGATAAAAGGATTCATATAGCAAGCGTATGTTTCATTCCGAAAGCCGCGTATACGGTGCGCGTCACGCTACATCCGTGTCCACGCCAGCACCGTGCGGATCGCCCGCTGCCACCGGGCGAAGCCCTCGGCCACTTTTTCGGGGGCCATGGTGGGTTCGAAGACCCGCTCCGCTTTCCAGAAACGTTTGATCTCGTCGATGTCCTTCCAGTAGCCTACCGCCAGACCGGCTAAGTAGGCGGCGCCGAGGGCGGTGGTTTCGGTAAACGTGGGCCGGATGACCTTTGTCTGGAGGACGTCGGCCTGGAACTGCATGAGCAGGTTGTTGGCGGTGGCGCCCCCGTCGACGCGGAGCTCTTTAACGGGCCTTCCCGCGGCGGCCTCCATGGCGCGCAGGACCTCCACCGTCTGGTAGGCGATGGCCTCCAGCGAGGCCCGGGCGATGTGGGCGGCCTTTGTTCCCCGCGTCATACCGATCATCATCCCCGTGGCATAAGGATTCCAGTGGGGGGTACCCAAACCCGTAAAGGCCGGTACGAAGGATACGCCTCCGGAGTCCTCGACTTGAGCGGCGAGGGTCTCCACCTCGGAAGAAGACCGGATGATACCCAACCCGTCCCGGAGCCACTGTACCACCGCGCCCGCGATAAAGATGCTGCCCTCGAAAGCATAGTTCACCTGTCCGCCCACCTTCCAGGCCACGGTGGTCAGGACGTTGTCGGACGGCATCAGGCATTGGGTGCCGATGTTCATCAACATAAAACAGCCCGTGCCGTACGTATTTTTGACCATACCCGGCTCGACGCACATCTGTCCGAAAAGCGCCGCCTGCTGGTCTCCGGCAATCCCCGCGATGGGGACCTTGGAGGCGAAAATCGTCGTCTTGGTTTCCCCGTACACCTCGCTGGAAGCCTTTACCTGGGGCAACATGCTTCGCGGGATGGTAAACAGCTCCAAAAGGTCATCGTCCCAGTCGAGGGTTTGGATGTTGAACAGCAGGGTGCGGCTGGCGTTGCTGACGTCGGTGACGTGTACGACCCCTCTTGTGAGGTTCCACACCAACCAGGTATCCACGGTGCCAAAAGCCAGCTCGCCGGCCTCGGCCTGTTCCCGCGCACCCGGCACGTTGTCCAGGATCCACCGGATTTTGGTCGCGGAAAAATAGGCGTCGATGACCAGCCCCGTCTTCTGGCGGATCAGGTCTTCCCGGTGCGTCTCCCGGAGGTGGTTACAGTATTCGGCGGTGCGCCTGTCCTGCCATACGATGGCGTTGTAGACAGGCTGCCCCGTCGCGCGGTTCCATACGATGGTTGTTTCGCGTTGGTTGGTAATCCCGATGGCGGCGATATTGGTTCCGTTCAGCCCCGCCTTGACGGTAGCCTCCGCGGCCACGCCGGCCTGGGTCGACCAGATCTCTCTCGGGTCATGCTCTACCCAGCCGGCCTGGGGAAAGTGTTGCGTAAATTCCTTTTGCGCCAGGGATACGACGTTACCCGCCTGATCGAAGACGATCGCGCGGGAGCTGGTGGTGCCCTGGTCGAGGGATAAGATATATTTATTCATAACAAGCTATACAATCAATTTTCCCGTGCGGCGGGCGCGCGCCGCGAAAGGCGGCGAATTCCCGGATGCGCGCGCTTTGGGGCGCGCTACCCCAGCAGGTACCCCTTCGCCAGCGTCGTAAACGCCGCGACCTCCCCCTGCTTCCACGCCTCGTCCTTCCCCAGCTCCGTCGCCATCAGCTCCGCCACCGCGGGCGCCATGGCGATGGCGGCGCGGGCATCCAGGAACAACGCCCGGACCCTCCGGGCCAATACGTCTTCCACCGTCAGCGCCTCCTCGCTGCGCACCGCCCAGACGACCTCCGCACCAGTAAAGGGGAGACGGGGATCGAGCAGCGCCCCCCAGGCGGGGTGTTGCCGTTGCAACGCTTCGATCGCCGGGCGGTCGCTGCCGTAAAGGGAGAGGTGGTCGCGCGGGAGCGAGCCCGGCCCGGTCGCGACGCCTTTCGCGGGCTTCGCCGCGGGTGGCGCCCCGGCGGCCCCGGTCACGGGTTTCGCCGCGGCGTCCGCCCCAGCGGCGCCCCCCGCCCCGTGAATCCCCAACTCATGCGTCACGCACGCCCGCACCTCCAACCCCGCGACGCGGATCACTTCGTCGACGGTGTCTTCCGCCATCCGGCGGTAGGTGGTCCACTTCCCGCCGGTGATGGTCACGAGACCGGAAGGAGACCGTATGATCTTGTGGCTGCGGGAAATTTCTTTGGTGGACGTGTCGCCGTTCTTTGGAGCGGCCAGGGGGCGGAGCCCGGCAAAGACGCTCAGGACGTCGGAACGCCCGGGCGCCTTTTCGAAATATTGACCGGCCGTGCGGAGGATGAAGGAGACTTCTTCCTCCAGGGCCCTGGGTTCGGCGCTGTGGGTGTTCAGGGGGGTATCGGTGGTGCCCACCAGGAGTTTGCCCTCCCAGGGGACGCCAAACAACACGCGTCCGTCTTCGGTTTTGGGGATCAGCAGGGCGTCCTCCTGTCCCAAAAAGGATTGTTCCAGGACGAGGTGCACGCCCTGGCTGGGGCGTACCTGTGGAGCGGCGCCGGGGTTGTCCATTTGCAGGACTTCGTCCACAAACACACCGGTGGCGTTGACCACGGCGCGGCCAAAGATGTCAAAAAACCGGCCCGAGGTGCGATCGACCGCACGGACCCCGCAGACGGCGCCGCCGGCGTTTTTAAAAAGCTGGGTCACCTCAATATGGTTGATCACCAGCGCGCCCTGTTCCACCGCGGTCTGGGCGAGGTTGATGGCCAGACGGGCGTCGTTGAATTGCCCGTCCAGGTAGATCACGCCCCCCCGTAGCCGCTTTTTGAAGATGCCCGGCAAACGCCGGATCACCTCCTGCCGGGAGATCAGACGCGACGGTCCAAAGCTGGCCCGGCCGCTAAGGAGGTCGTAGACCGTCAGGCCCATCATATACCAGAGGGCTTTCCAGCGCGTGTATAAGGGGATGATGAAGTTCTCCTTGTGTACCAGGTGGGGCGCATTCTTTAGCAAAAGGCCCCGTTCATAGAGGGCTTCGCGGACAAGGCCCACATCGCCTTCCTGTAAATAGCGAACGCCGCCGTGAACCAGCTTTGTCGACCGGCTGGAGGTGCCTTTGGCAAAGTCGTCCCGTTCCAGGAGGACCGTCCGGTAGCCCCTGGACGCGCTGTCCAGGGCCACGCCCAGACCGGTGGCGCCCCCGCCGATGACGACGACGTCCCAGGGTTCATCCTTTGCCTCTTCCAGGCGATGCAGCATGTCGGCGCGGTTCATCTTGAGCTTTTCATCCCACGGGACCCCCGCTCATGCGAAAGTCCACCATTTCAGGGTGGAATGTACCTCAAAATACGTAGAGAAATTGTTTTATATTTAAGTGAATAACGCTTACACGTATGAAAACATCTATTGCGCTCACCTTTCTCCTATTGGCCGCCGCCGGAGGGGTTCGCGCTCAAAACGCAACCGCCGACCTGATCAACGCCCAAGACTACCGGTTCATTGCCCAAAGCGCGATGGCCATGGGTGGAAGGACGCGCCAACTGGCCGGGGGGGACTACGACCTGATCGTGACCAGGGACACGGTGATCGCCTACCTTCCGTATTATGGAAGGGCGTACACCGCCCCCATGGGTAGCGACGAGGGGGGGATCAAGTTTACCTCCACCAAATTTGACTACGTGGTGACCCCGACGAAAAGGGGCGGCTGGGACATCACGATAAAACCGCAAGACGCCCGGGATGTCACCCAGCTCAACCTTAGCGTATCCAGTAAAGGGTATGCCAGCCTCCAGGTGACGTCCATCAACCGGCAGGGGATTTCCTTTAACGGGGAGGTCGTGAAACGGAGACGAAGAAAATAATATGAAAGACGAGCGTACACAGTTCCAGGTTGATCGCATCGCCTTTTTCAGCGATGCCGTCATCGCCATCGCCATTACCCTGATGATCCTGGAGATCAAGATCCCGCCGCTGGGCCGCAAAACGACGCTGGCCCAGTTGCCCGAGCACTTTGGCGCCCATACGATGATGATGTTGGTGGGGATGTTGGTTTGTTTCCTTTTTATAGGGAACCTGTGGATCCGGCACCATGACCTTTACCGCCATGTGCACAACTATAACCACAAGCTCGTCCGGACCAACCTGTACTTCCTGTTGATGGTGATGCTCATGCCTTTGTCCACTTCTTTTGCGATGGAAGAGGACAACCCTGCGTTTGTCGCGCAGCCCGTCTTTTTTATCAACCTGGGGCTTTGTTACCTCGTCTATCTATGGCAGCTCCGGATTATTTTCAACCCGCGCAACCGGTTTGCCGAACTGGACGAGCGCCGGGTGCGGGACATGCGATGGGGGGTGATTGTGCCGGCGGCGATGCTGCTGTTGATGGCGGTGCTTTCTTTTTTGGGGGAGTACCGGCTGTTTTGGGCGTTTCTGGCGGTGCCGGTCATCAATTTTGCGAGGAAAAAGTGGGGGCGCCGCTTTAAGATCCAGGCCGCTCAGCCCCGCGCCGTCCTAAAAAGGAGCCGGTGGGCGCGGGACTGAGCAGACGCCGGTATAAGGGATAGGCTGGTAAGCACGGACTAATGCCCTTCTTTTACTTGCGCAATATACATGGGCATCAAACCATGGGCTTCCTTGTGGGTGGCCAGTACGGCCGAGGTATCGCTGGCTTCGGACAAACACATGACCACACCGGCCCTGGGGTCGACCCAGTAGTCGATAAAGTTGACGCCGTATTTCTTTTCTACAGCCAGGTCTTTTTGGTGTGCGGCCGCCACGGCTTCAGGGGTGACATTTCCGGGGCCCAGTTCATGAATATCCAGGTAAAGGTTTTTGCCCTTGGTCATTTTGGAGGGCAGACCGGCCGTGACTTCGTAGACCGTATCCGGCAGCAGTCCGTGGGCTTCCGCATGGGTGTTCCGGATGGCCTGGGGATCGGGTGAAGAGGACAGGCAGTACACGATTCCCCCGGGTTCGTCCACCCAGTATTTGAGAAAATGCACGCCATACTTGCCTTCGGTGGCGAGGTCTTTCTGGTGTGCCTTGGCGACGGCTTCATACGTGACCTTGCCAGGCCCCAGGTGATGGACGTCGATGTACAGGTGCAGCGAATCGCCATTGGACTGGCCGTAGGCACAGGTGCAGGTCAGGGAGAGCAATAAGCCCGTAAAACCGAAAAGGAATCTCATGGTTAATCTGGTTTAAGAATGGCAAGTAAGACAAATAAAGGCCTGCCGCGAAGCCTCCTTCCCGGAACGGCGGGTCCGGGACCGGGACCGGCCCTTCTCTTTTCATAAACGGCCGGGGTAAAACCGTAACTTTAAGGATGCTGCCAAGGGCATGTTTTCTGCTGTGTATGCTGCTTCCGGTCTGTGCCGGAACGATCGCCCAGACCGAGGACGAATCCAGGTTTACGCGGTATACAAGGGTGGATGGACTGTCCGGGAATACCATCACGAGCATTGTTCAGGACTCCATAGGATATATTTGGATAGGAACCGACAGGGGACTCGACCGGTTCGACGGGCGTTTTTTTCAGTGCTATTATCCGTTTGCACAGGAGTTCCCCTTGCCGGACAATTGGATCTCGGGCATTTCTTTACGCGGCCGGGAGATCATCGGTTCCACACCCTCCGGCGTTTTTGTTTTCGATTTCGTCACCCACCGGGGGCGACAGTTGATTGTACCCTGCGACAGTTCCATCTTTTACTGGACAAACAATGCATGGGATGCCTTGGTGGACGGGACGGGGCATTATGTCGTATCCACGTTTACGGGGCTTTACGTTTTCGATACGTCCGGGAAGCTTTTCCGCCGGTATGACTTTTACCGCCCTTCGGATGTGGGACGAACGGAAATCTGGGTCGGGGGGCCGCTTTACCCCCTTGCGAATGGAACCATCCTGCAGTACAGCGACTCCGGGTATTGTGCCTATGACCCTTCGACGGCGCAGATCGATGATGCCTACGAGCTGAACCACTACGCCTTCAGAAAAGCGGTGACCGATGGGAAGGGTGCGCCCCGGGTGTGCCTTGCCGGTAAAAGCGGCCAGTTGTTCGTGATAAACGGGGACAAAAATACCCTGGACTTGTACGACCCCAGGAACGGAAGCGTGCAGTCCATCCCCCTCCCCATACCCGGTTCACCGGGGCTGGGGGAAGCGTTTTTTCTGAATGACAGCCTGCTCGCCATCATGGGTCGGGTGACCGGTTTTTACCTCCTCCGTTACGACGCGTCCGTCCACAGGTTGTCCCTGGCTTCCCCCAGGCTTTTTGAAGACAAACAGTGCACCCGTGTCTTTCAGGACAGGGATGGGCGGCTTTGGGTGGGTACCAAAAACGGTCTCTACAAGGAAAACCTTTCCAGCCCGCTTTTCCGGGTGGACGATCTTTCCCTCCAGGAACCTGCCCTGAAGGACTTCCCCATCCGCACCGTTTCCGGTGACCGGACCCGGCTTTTCGTCGGGCTTCGAAATAAGGGCGGGGTCTTGGTGCTCGATAAGGCTTCCCGAAAGATCCTGCGTCATATTTATCCGGGCCCCAGGGAGGATTCCTGCAACAACATATCTTTCTTTTACCCCTATAGCCGGGACACGCTTTGGGTGGGTTCCCAGGTCGGTCTTTTCTGGCTGAACCTGCGCGACTACCGGTGCGGACGGGTCCCGCTTCCCCCCGGCCTGGCCTGGACACACCACGAGAATTGCCTGGCCATACTGGAAGACAGCCGGGGGATCATCTGGATCACTTTTCGCAAATTCAACAGCCTGATCCATTTCGACCGGTCCACCAGGGAGTGGGGGGAGGTCCCCCTCCGGGAAAACCCACTTTTGCGGATCACCTTTTGCATCAGCATGGCAGAGGACCTGCAGGGCAATATCTGGCTGGCCGGGGACGGACTTTGCCGGTGGAACAGGACCAAGGGTAGGGTGGATACCCTTATTCCCTATCCACCGGGCATGCGGCTCAAGAACTTCATGATGATCTTCGATAGAGACCGGGACAACCACCTCTGGTTGTTGTCTCCCAGTAACGGGATCGTCCGGTTTAATTGCACGGACGGGCGGATGGTGCTGCAAAAAACCGACGAAGACCTGGGTGGCGGAGGTAGTTCACCGGTCATCCGGGGGCGTATCTGGATGGGCGGGTATAGCGGGATTGCCGCCTTCGATACCCGGGACAATTCGATCCGTACGTTCACCTACGCAGACGGGTTGCCCATGGTCCCCATCACCACCATCCGGAAGGGGTCCTGGTACGACAGCAGGGAGGACCGGTTTTACTTAGGATCCCTGCACCAGCTGATCAGCTTTATACCCGACATCCCTCCCACCAGGCAACCACCCCCTGTTTTCCTGATCGACCAGATCACCACGTCCAGGGGGAACTATCCCGCGGACGCAGGCCGCATCGCGCTGCCGTTCGCGGGCAATTTCGCCCAACTGAGTTTTAACGCGGTTCATTTCAGCACCCCGGAGGAAGAAAGTTTTTCCTACAGGGTCCTCCCTGCAACGGACACCTCCTGGCACCTGCTTTCCTCCGTTCGGAGTGTGCACTTCAGCAACCTCTCCCCCGGGGAATACCGCATCCAGGTCAAACTCTCCGCGGTGGACAACCGTTGGCCGGAACAAGTCAAGGAGGTCCGCCTCGTCGTCTTTCCCCCGTTTTGGGCACGGTGGTGGTTCGTCACCCTCGGGATCCTTGCCCTGGCAGGCGGCGTATACGTCTTTTACCGGGGCAGGCTCCGGCGCATCCGGGAAAAACTGGTCCTGGACAAGAAGATCGCGGAATACGAAATGAAAGCGCTGCACGCGCAGATGAACCCCCACTTTATCTTCAATGCGCTCAACAGCATCCGGGAAATGATCCTCCAGGACGACAACCACAACGCATCCCGTTACCTGACCCGGTTTGCCCGGCTGATCCGGCTCACCCTGGAACATTCCCGGCAAACCTTCATCACCATGCGTCAAAACAACGAATACCTGGAGGGTTATCTCGAAATGGAGCGGCTCCGGTTCGCCGATTTTTCCTATAACATCGAAGTGTCCGGCCGGATCAACGAAGACGAGTTGCGGGTGGCACCCATGCTGATCCAGCCCCTCGTCGAAAATGCCATCTGGCATGGGCTGAAGCCAAAGGATGGATCGGGACAGCTCAGCATCCGGTTTTACCTCGACAACGACCAACTGGTCTGCGAGATCGAGGACAACGGCATCGGCATCCGGGAATCCCTGAGGAACAAGGAGCATGGCCAGGTACCCCACCGGTCCATGGGCATCGCCAACATCCGGCAGCGGATCGCCGTGCTCAACGAGAAATACAAGATGAACTGCCAACTCCACATCCAGGACAGAAACGACGTCGACGGCCGGAACGGAACCCTCGTAACCCTGGTGTTGCCCGCCGATGAAGAAACCCCCATTCTCCATGAACACGATTAAGTCCATACTGGTCGACGACGAGCCCAGGGGGCTCAGCGCCCTGAAGGTGCTCCTAAAGCTGCATTGCCCCCAGGTGATGGTGGCCGCCGAATGCCGCGACGCCCAACACGCCTTGGAACAAATCGAAACGCTCCAACCCGACCTCGTTTTCCTCGATATTTCCATGCCTGGCAAAAGCGGCCTCGACCTCCTGAACGAGCTCCGCCCCGTCCGCTTCGAGATCATTTTCACGACCGCCCATGACGAATTCATGATCCAGGCATTCAAATACAGCGCGATCGACTACCTGCTGAAACCCGTCGACGAGGATCAGCTCGTAGAGGCGGTCAAAAGGGCGGAAGAGCGCATCGACACAAAAGCCTCCTCCCGCAGGATCGATACCTTCCTGTATAACATCCAAAAGGCCCAGGCCCCCGGGGAAATGAAACTCTGCATCCCCGATATGAAAGGGTTCCGGGTCATCCTCTTAGCCGACGTCGTCTATTGCGAAAGCGACAGCAGTTACACCGTGTTCCACCTCACCGGCGGGCAGACCCTCACCACCTCCAAGTCCATCATCGACTACGAGCTGCTCCTGGACCACAGCAATTTTTGCCGCGTCCACAAGTCTTTCCTCGTAAACCTTCAGCACGTCCGCGAATACATCCGCGGGGAAGGGGGAAGTGTCGTGTTGTCCAACGGGAAGACCGTGGAGGTGTCCAGGCGGAAGAAGGAGGCGTTTATAGGGAGGATGAAGGAGTTGTTTAAGTATTAGGGGCTACGCCTCCTCGTCATAAAACAACTTATAATACTTCTTCCCCGTCATCTCATCATACCCTTTCTCAATAAGGTCCCGCCGCCCGTGGATATAGACGTGAAAGTTCTTGTCGAGCTTCAGCACACTTTTGAAGACCTTTTGCTGCCGCTGCACAGCGGCCCCGTGGATGTCGAAGCCATCGCCGAATTCGTATTGGCGGGCGTTCTCGTAGTGTTTTTTGTATTCCATAAAGGAGTCGCGGACTTCGGGGTGGAAGAGGACTTCTTCGACGAACTCGGTTTCGGTGAACTGTTCTTTGTTTTTGAAATAGTCCATGGACCGGTTCATGAGGTCGATCTGGTCGGACTTGGCGACCTCGAATTTTTCGGGGTATTCGTTTTTTATAAAATCCTTACAAAGGTCGAGGTATTGGTGGGTGTTGTGGTAGCTGTCGGCGTAGGGTTGGACCTGGAGGAAGTCGCGGACCCAGTATTGGGTGTCCTGTTTGGCGCCGGTGTCTACGAGGCAGACCTTGTAGCCTTCATCGGGGTTGGTATCGAAGATGAGACAGCCTTTGTCGAGTTTGCGGATGTCGATGCCTTCTTCGTGGATGACCTCCCAGCTTTTGCCGTGGGGGAATACTTTTAAAAAAGTTTCTTTGGTTTCGGATTTGAAGATGCCGATGGCGGGGACCTCGGTGCCTTCAAAGGGGACGTGGTCGAAGCGGGCGACATAGAGCTCGCCTTCCTTGACTTTGACGTGGGTGGATTTGCCGTAGAGGAACTGGGCGATGAGCTGGGACTTGGACAAAAGGGCGGCGGGGTCCTTAAATATGGCGCCGGTGTATTGGTAGACCTCGTTGAGCTGGACGTCGCTGAGGTGGGTGAATCGGTAGCATTCCTGGTCGTTAAACGGAGAGAGGAAGTATTTGATCAACAGCCCCTTGACGATGGGGTCGTTGAGGGTGAGGGCGTGGGGAGAGAGTTGGAGGGATTCGCCGCGGGTGGGGTTGCCGATGCGGTGCACGACGACTTCCTTCAATAAAACGTTATCAAGACCGGTCATGGCGCGAAAATAAGGGAATTGCGCGAGGCGGGGGCGCGGCGCCGCCGTTCGCGCGCCAGCCTCGCGGCACGCCGCCGCGCCCCCGCGTCGGGGAACGCTATCACGCCCCCGCCTCACGGCGGTTGTTTGATTTTTGCAATCATTGGTTTGAATGGGGCAACCTCCCCGGACGGGGCCGTGTTACCTTTGCTGGCATGAAAGCAACCTATACGATCGGCGGGGACCTGACGATCCACCGCATGGGATATGGCGCGATGCGCATCACCGGCAAGGGCATCTGGGGTCCTCCCAGGGATAAGGCCGAAGCCCTGCGAGTACTACAGCGGGCCGTGGAACTGGGGGTCGATTTTATCGACACTGCCGACAGCTATGGACCGCATGTCTCGGAAGAACTGATTGCCGAAGCCCTTCATCCTTATAAAAAAGGCCTGGTGATCGCCACCAAGGGTGGGCTGACCCGCCCGGGTCCGGACGTCTGGCACCAGGACGCGCGGCCGGAACATTTAAAAGAAGCGCTACAGGGAAGCCTAAAAAGGTTAAAACTGGACAAGATCGACCTGTACCAACTGCACCGGATCGATGCCAAGGTGCCTTTTGAAAAGACCATGGCCTTCCTCCAGGATGCCCAGGAAAAAGGGCTTATCCGGCACATCGGACTGTCGGAGGTGAGCGTGGAAGAAATTCAAAAAGCACAGAAATATATAAAGGTCGTGTCCGTACAGAACAAGTACAGCGTCGACTACCGTCGTTGGGAATCGGTGCTGGAGTTTACACGCGATAACGATATTGCGTTCATCCCATGGTATCCGCTGAATGCGGGCAACATTGAAGCCATGCACACCCTTGAAGCGATCGGTCGCGAGGCGGGGGGGACGGCGCACCAGGTGGCGCTGGCGTGGCTGTTGCATCATTCGCCGAATATCCTTTTGATTCCGGGGACGTCGAGCGTGTCCCACTTAGAAGAGAACATGGGGGCCGCGGCCTTAAAACTTAGCGAAACGCAAATGGCCCGGCTGGAAGCGCTGGGCGTGACAAGCGTGGGCTAATGGCCGCAAAAGGCCCCGACCGCAAAGCAAGATAACTTGATGCTCAGCCTCTTAGAAATGTGGTAAAAAAAATGGATGAATGGTAGACAGACTTGTCTGAATACTTCCTACCTTTGACTCATGCAAGCGGATAGTTCGGTTCGGGAGCTGATCATATCGACCGCAACGAGACTTTTCCTGAGCCAGGGATATAACCAGACGGGGATCAACCAGATCATCGAGGAAGCAGGGGTCGCGAAGGCGAGCCTGTATTATCATTTTCCTTCCAAAGAGGACCTGGGTGTGGCGTATTTGATCAAAAGAGGGGAGAAGTGGTTTGGCGGACTGGAGGAATTTTTGAAAGAGGCGAAGGATCCACGGGAGCGGCTGATCGGGGTGTTTGAATACAGGGCGGTTTACCTTGAACAAAACGATTTTACCGGTTGCAGTTATACCCGGATACTTTCCGAGCTGCCCCAGCGGGGCACGAAGCTCAACAACCAGGCAGTGGCAAACAAAGAAAGGCAGCGTAAGTATTTTATGGACTTGGTGGGGCAGCTCGATTGTATACCGGAGGAAAAAAAGCAAGACGTGGCCAACACGGTTTTCTTGCTCTTCGACGGAGGAACCCTGCAGTGCCAGGTGTACCGGGAAACAAGACCTATGGAGCACGCGCGAAAGGCAGTGATAGAACTGCTGCGGTGCGCTGGAAAATAAAATAACTCACTTCACAACGACGCGATTGTTTGCGCACACGCGCCGGGAACCGGGCACATGCCCCGGGCGCCCCGGGTATGCACTCTTTTTTCAACGGTAACTCTTTTCTATGTGGATCGTAAGATTAGCACTTAGGAGGCCCTATTCTGTAGCGGTCATGGCCCTCCTTATCTTGATCATGGGCATTTTGTCCATCAAATCCATGAACGTGGACATCTTCCCGGTGATCGACATCCCGGTGGTGTCGGAGGTATGGAACTACCCGGGGCTTTCGGCGGCGGATATGGAAAAACGCGTGGTGTTGCTGAGCGAGCGGGGGATTTCCACGACAGTGAACGGGGTGGAGCGTATCGAGTCGGTGTCGCAACCGGGGATCGGGATGCTGAAGGTGTATTTCCAAAAGGGGGCGGACATCGGTGCGGCGATCGCGCAGATGTCGGCGACGGCGCAGTTGACGCTGCGGTTGATGCCGCCGGGGATGACGGCGCCGACGATCTTACAATTTAATGCATCGAACCTGCCGGTGGCGCAGGTGACGATGAAGAGCAAGACGCTGCCGGAGGACAAAATATTTGACTATGGTCTGAACTTTATCCGGGTGCGGTTGTTTACCGTGCCGGGGTTGTCGACGCCGGCGCCTTTCGGTGGAAAGACGCGGGAAATCGTCGTGGACGTGGATCCGAAGGCGACGGAAGCCAAAGGGTTGTCGACGATGGATGTGGTGAACAGCCTCCAGACATCGAACGTGATCGTGCCGGCGGGTACGGCGCGGATGGGGTCGAGGGAGTACAACGTAACGATGAACTCCAGCCCGGACCTGGTGAGCCAGTTTAACGACATGCCGGTGAAGGCGGTGAATGGACAAGTGGTGCGGATGGGCGAAGTGGCGAAAGTCTATGACGGTTATGCGGACCAGGAGAACGTGGTCCGGGTGGACCGGAAAAGGGCGGCATACCTGACGATCCTGAAAAAGGCGGACGCGTCCACGCTGATGGTGGTGGAGGCGGCCAAAAGCATGATCCCGCAAATACAGGAGACGGCGCCGAAGGGGTTGGAGCTAAACGTGGACTTCGACCAGTCGGTGTTTGTCCGCGAGGCGATTTCCAGCGTGTTGCACGAGGCGGTGACCGCGGCGATCCTGGTGTCGCTGATGATCCTTTTCTTCCTGGGCAACTGGCGAAGCGTGATCGTGGTGTGTACGTCGATCCCGCTTTCCATCCTGGTGGCGGTCATCTTTCTGAAATTGTCGGGGAATACATTAAACATCATGACGCTGGGTGGTCTGTCGCTGGCGGTGGGGATGCTGGTGGACGACGCGACGGTGGAGGTGGAGAATATCGAGCGCAACCGGAACCTGGGAAGACCGCTGACCATTGCCATCCTGGTGGGTGCGCAGGAAATCGCGGTGCCGGCGTTGATGGCCACGCTGGCGATCTGTATCGTGTTTTTCCCCGTCGTCTTACTGACGGGTCCTTCTCAATACCTGTTTATCCCGATGTCGCTGTCGGTGGTGGTGTCGATGATGGCGTCTTACATCCTTTCACGGACGCTGGTGCCGGTGTTGTCGCGGATGCTTATGGCTGGGTTGCACCCGCATGGGACGCCGCTGCCGGAAAGCGCGGGGGCGTTCAAACGCTGGTCCCACGGGTTTAACGCGGCCCGGGACCGGGGCTTTGACCGGTTTAGGGACGCGTATGGACGCATCCTGCACCTTTTCCTGAAAAACAGGACGCTGGTACTCAGCATGGCCTTTGTGATCCTGTGCGTCTCGTTGTTCCTGTTGAAAACGGTGGGGACGGACTTCTTCCCGTCCACCGATGCGGGGATGATGAAGCTGCACTTCCGGGCGCCGGTGGGCAGCCGTATCGAGGAGACGGAACGGATCGTGGACTCAGCGGAAGCGAGGATTCAAAAGATTATTGCACCGGGGGACCTGAAAACGATCAACGATATGCTCGGGGTGCCCACCTTTTACAACCTGGCTTTTGTGCAGACAGACAACGCGTCGAGCATGGACGGGGAAATCCTGGTGGCGCTCCAGCCGGATCATAAGATACGGACGGATGTGTATCAGGCCCTGATCCGCAAGGACCTGGCGGACCATTTCCCGGGTTGCACGGCTTACTTCCAGTCGGCGGACATCGTCACCCAGGTGTTGAACTTCGGGTTGTCGGCCCCCATCGATATACAGATCCAAAACAGCAATTACGACCAGTCTTATGCCTTTGCGCGCCGGCTCCAGGATTCGCTCCGGACGGTTCCGGGGATGCAGGACGTGACGATCAAACAGGTGCTGGACTATCCCACCTTTAAGATCAACGTGGACCGCGTCCGGGCGGGAGAGCTGGGGTTGACGCAACGGGACGTGGCAAACAACCTGCTCGTGGCGCTTTCTTCCAGTACGTTGGTGGATCCCTCGTATTATATCAACCCGACGAATAATGTGAACTATGTGGTGGCGGTCAAGGTGCCGTATCAACAACTCACCAACGTCAACAGCCTGTTGAACACCCCCTTGACAAACGGGGCGGGACCCCTGGTCCAAAACGTAGGTGCCACGCCCACGGACCTGCCCATGGCCCAGGCGCAGACGCTTCGGAACCTGGCTACCGTGAATATGGAAACCGAATACAACCAGATCAGCCACTATACGGTGCAGCGCGTGATGGACATCACCGCCAACGTAGATGGAAGCGACCTGGGGACGGTATCCGACGCGATCGACCGCAAGATCGCGGGCCTGGGGACCCTGCCGACGGGGATGCACATCTTCGTCCGGGGACAACCGGACGTGATGCACCATTCCTTCCAGACCCTGAGCCTGGGGTTGATCCTGTCGATCATCCTGGTATACCTCCTGATGGTGGTTCTTTTCCAGTCCTGGCTGGATCCCTTTATCATCCTTTTTGCGGTGCCCGGCGCCCTGATCGGGATCCTGTGGATGCTGACCATCACGGGTACGACCATCAACGTGGTATCGCTGATGGGGGCGATCGTCGCGGTGGGGATCGCGGTGTCGAACTCCATCCTGATGGTCAGCTTTGCCAACGAAGTGCGCGTCAAGAAAGGGTTAAACGCCCTGGATGCCGCTCTGGAGGCCGGACGGACCCGGCTCCGCCCGGTGCTGATGACCGCCATCGCCATGATCCTGGGGATGATCCCCATGTCGCTGGGAACCGGGGCGGGCGGTGAACAAAACGCCCCGCTGGGGCGGGCGGTGATCGGGGGCCTGTTGGTGGCCACGGTGGTCACGCTCTTTATCGTACCGGTGATCTACGCGGTACTGCGGAAAGCACCCCCGAACCGGCACAGCATGGACACCGACTTCCAATCGGAAATCGCGGATATGGATATATATACACAAACACAAAACGAGCATATATGAGTCAAACCTCCACTAAAACAGCGCTCCGTATCTGGATCGGCGGAGGCCTCCTGGTCGCGGTAACGGCCGTCAGCATCCTGTTGATCCTGGCCAGGCAAAACAAAACATTGGCCGATGACACGGCCCGGCGGGTGGCCGAGGTGAAGGCAGGCCCGGCGGTGAAGACCCTCCGGGTAGGAGACGCCACGGCGCCGCAGGAGCTCTCCCTCATAGGGGAAGCACGACCTTACCAAAGCGTCACCTTGTACGCCAAGACCAGCGGTTACATGGACAAGATCTTCGTGGACAAGGGGGACAAAGTCCGCCAGGGGCAGTTGATGGCGACCATCGTCTCACCGGAAACCGACCAGGCTTACCTGGCAGCGGTGGCGGACCTGGACAACAAGAGGAAGATCCTCGCCCGGGACTCAGCATTGCTGAAAAAAGAATACATCGCCCCCCAGGACAAGGAGCAGATGGAAACCGAGGTCCGCGTCGCGGAGGCCCAGGTAGAATCCCTCAAGCAACAACAGGGGTATAAGGACATCACGGCGCCCTTTTCCGGTACGGTCACGGCGCGCTTCGCGGACCCGGGTACCCTGGTGCAGAACGCTACGAACGCACAAACCAGCGCACAGCCCGTGGTGACGGTGTCGGAAGTAGACAGGATACGGGTGTATGTATACGTGGAACAGGCCGTTGCTACCTATTTGAAAGAAGGCTCGCCGGTGGAGATTACCCTCACGGAACGCCCGGATGTACACATCAAGGCCGCGGTCACCCGGCTGGCGGGCGAGCTGGATCCCAAGACACGTATGGAGCTCGTCGAAGTGGACCTGCCGAACATGGACGACGCGATCATCCCCGGAAGCTATGTAAACGTGGGCTTCAAGATGCCCGTCACGGGCAGCGGGCGTCTCCAGGTACCCACCGAAGCGCTGGTGATCAAAGACAGGAAGACCGTCATCCCGGTCATCCAGCCGGACAGCACGATCGTTTACCAGCCCGTGAAGGTGGGGGATAACGATGGTGTAAAAGCCACGATACTGCTTGGCATAAAGAACGGGGACCTGATCGGGTTGAACGTCGGCCCCGGTTATAACAATGGACAAAAAGTAAGGTTACAATGATCAAAAGGATAGTTTTATGGGGAGGGCTTGTTCTAGCGGGTGCCCGCGCGGGTGCACAGGTGACGGCCCTTTCCTTACAGGATTGTATCGACATCGGTGTCACGCGCTCGACCCCGGTCCTCCTAGGAAACAACGCGGTGGCGTTGTCGGCCGCCCAGGTACTGGAGGCCTACGGACAACTTTTTCTCCCGGACCTGACTGCCGGGGCGGGGTATAACTATAGCGTGGGGAATAATTTCTATGGTACCGTGGGCCCGGAGCTCGTCCGTGCCAACCGGAGTGCGTTCAATTATCAACTCACCAGCAGCATCAATATCTTCAGCGGGTATTCAAACCTGTCCGCCTGGAAGGCGGCAAAGCTCAACAAACAAAGCGCGGAGCTGTCCCTGGAATGGGCAAAGGAGCAGATTGCCCAGGACATCACCCAGAGCTATCTTCAGGTGATCCTCGACCGTAAGTTTGTCGACCTTGACAGCGACAACCTGCGCATCTCGGAGAAAAGGGAAGACCAGCTCACGGCCCTGACCACTGTTGGACAGCGGGCAAAGACCGACCTCTACCAACAACAGGCCCAGACCAGCCGCGACCAGCTGACCCTCATCAACGCGCGCAACCAGTTGCGCACGGACAAGATCCTCCTGTTGAAAAAGCTGCGGCTGGATTCGCTGGACCGCTATGCGTTCCCGGATCTGACGGTGGACGACGCCCCCCGGACGGAGGTTTACGGGAACGAAGAAGCGCTGGTACAAAAGGCACTTTCGGACCGGGTAGACCAGGAATCTCTCCGTATAAATACGGAGGCGGCCGACTGGGAGATCAAACGCTATAAGGGAGGGTACCTGCCAAAGGTAAGCTTTGGGGCGGGGGTGTACGACGCAGGGGCTTATTTCAACAGCCTTTACATCAACCATACCGCCGCTTCGACCGCCGGTCAGGAGCCGGTCTACAACCAGTTGTACAAACAGATCAACGGTGTGTTTGGCGTCAGCGCTACCTGGAATATTTTTGATAAATATTATACCAAATCCAACGTGGAAGCGGCCCGTATCCAGTCGAGCAATGCACGGATCGACCTGGAGGATAACCGGGTGGCCATCGTGTCCGAAGTACGGCAGGCGTATGGGGATTATACGGCGGCCCTCCAGCAGGTGAGCACCGCCCAAAAGGGGCTGGTGGCCGCACAGGAGGCCTTTGACAACCTGACGGGGCGTTACCAGCAGGGGGTGTCGGATTTTATCGACCTTTCCAATGCCCAACTGGTCCTTTTACAGGCCAAACAAACGGCTGTCCAGGCTTCTTTGTCCATTATGCTCCAGAAAAGGGTCATTGACTTTTATACTGGACACGAATTAAAGTAGGCAATAACTAACGGCTAACTTGTATAAGCCCCCATAAAGGCTATATTGCGGAGCTTGTAGCCGTTATGAAGGGACGACATTACCTCATTGCCTGTTCGACACTCTTGCTGACCACCTGGATAACACGCGTTCACGCGGTACCGGGGAAGGACTTTCCTATGGCTGCCGGTGGGGTCATGGACCTGAGGGGATGGGACCTTTCGGAACAGCCGGTCAGGTTGAACGGGGATTGGGCGCTGTTCTGGCATCAACTGACCTTCCCCCCGGATACACCAAAAGGATCGCCTGCCTTTGTCACCTTTCCCCGTTTATGGAATGACCTGGGTCTCCCCAACAAGGGCTACGCGACCTATACCCTTACCGTCCTGCTGCCCAAGCCATCCTATCACCTGGCCATGCAGGTCCCCGATTGTTATTCGTGTTACCGGTTCTTTGTCAATGGAAGGCTGATCTGCAGCGCGGGGAAACCGGACACGACGGCCGAAAGAGCGGAACCCCACTGGTTCAACAAAACCGTCAATATCCCTGACGGAGCCGACACCCTGCACTTGTTGTTGCAGGTCGCCAACTTCTGGCATTCGCGGGGCGGGCCGTACAAACAAATGCGGCTCGGGGATCGAAGCGCTTTGTTCCTCGAAACAGACCGCAACAAGGCCGTGGATTTCCTGTTGTGCGGCTGCCTGTTTATGGGTGGTCTTTTCTTTTTAGGGTTGTACCTGTTCGGGCGGCACGACAAGGCCATCCTGTTTTTCTCCCTTTTCTGCGTCACATATAGCTACCGGTTGATCGGAACCGATCTTTACCCGCTTCACGCGATTTTCCCGGATCTGAGCTGGTTCCTCACCATCCACCTGGAGTACCTGACCTTGTTCCTGAGCATCACTTTCCTCGTGGAATATGTGCGGCGGTTGTACCCGGAAGACGTCAATCACCGGTACATCAACGTCATGGAGTGGTTTTGCATCGTCTTTGCGGTCATCTCGGTCCTGACACCCCCTTCCATCTTTACGCGGCTGATCAACCCGTTCCTGATCGTGATGTTCGCCTACATCGTCTACACGATCTATGTATACATACAGGCCGCGCGCCACCGCCGCATCGGGTCCTCTTATGCCCTGATGAGCATGGGGGTGCTGATGGTCACCTTCACGGTGCTGAACCTGGAATACCTGGGGTTTGTCGGAAGGACGCAATGGGTGCAGGCGATCGGGTATATTTCTTTCTTTTTCCTACAATCTTTGATCCTGTCTTTCCGGTTTTCGCACGACCTCAAACAGGCCAAGATACAGGCGGAACAGGGGGCCAGGGCGAAGTCCGAGTTCCTGTCGTCCATGTCCCATGAGATCCGGACGCCGCTGAATTCGGTGATCGGTATGACCCACCTGCTGCTGATGAACGAGACCCGGTCCGACCAAAAGGAGCAGCTCGAAGTCCTTCTTTTTTCCGCCAATAATCTGCTCTCCATCGTCAACGACATCCTGGACTATCATAAAATCGAAGCCGGAAAGATCGAATTTGAATCGGTCCCCATCAGGCTGCCCGAGCTGGCGTCGAACATTGTGGCGGGGTTTGCGTCTTTTGCCCGGGAAAAAAACATCGCCTTGCACCTGGACGTGGACCCTGGCATCACGGAAACGGTCACGGGTGATCCCACCCGGTTGTGCCAGGTGATCAACAACCTTGTCCACAACGCGATCAAGTTTACCAACCAGGGCTCGGTCTGGCTCCGGTTAAAAGCAGAGGGGAGGGAAGCCGGCTCGCTGCGGGTGTTGTTTTCGGTGGAGGACACGGGGATCGGGATCTCTCCCGATAAACAGCGGCAGGTATTTGACGAGTTTGCCCAGGCGGATTCCTCCACGTCCCGGAGCTACGGAGGCACGGGGCTGGGGCTGACGATCAGCCAGAAGCTCCTGCGTTTGCGGGGGAGCGAACTTCACCTGAGGAGTGCCGTGGGGAAGGGATCGACGTTTTATTTCTCCTTGCTTTTCCCCATCGTTTCCGAACCTGCGGTTCAGGTGGCGCCCGTTCCCAAAACATTCCCCCACCCGGGCGAAACCCTTGTCCCGCCCGCGGCGGTCCACGCACAGCTGACTGGGAAACCCACGGAGACCACGCCCGCGGCGGAAAGACCCCTGGCCGACGTGTGTATCCTGCTGGTAGAAGACAACCCGTTGAACGTTCTGGTGACGACCAAGGTCCTGAACCGCTGGGGCGCCCAGGTCGAACACGCCGGGAACGGGAAGGAGGCGCTGGAAAAGCTAAACCCCCTGGTACACCGGCTGATCCTCATGGATATGCACATGCCCGTCATGGACGGTTATTCGGCCACGATGCGGATCCGGGAAATGGGGCTGACGCTCCCCATCATCGCGCTGACGGCCAGCGTCGCCAAGGAAGAGCACAAAGCGCTCTATAATTATTATATCGATGAGGTGGTGACCAAACCGTTTCATCCCGATCAACTGTTGCGCGCCATCACGAAGTGCCTCATTTCCGAATGAGCCCGCCGGGGCACGCCCGATTTCCGTATTTTTAGGGCATGCGTGTACAATGGCTTATCGTGTGCGTACTGCTGGCGTCGGCAGTGAAGGCTCAAAAACCGCTCCCCATCATCGGCTATTATGCGGGCCGGAATACGATGGTGGACAGCTTCCCGATCGAAAAACTTTCCCACATCATCTTTTCGTTTGTCCACCTCCGCGGGGATTCCCTGGCGGTCATGAATGCCAACGACACGTTGCGTATCCGGCACCTGGTCGCGCTGAAGGGGCGCAATCCTTCGATGAAGGTCATCCTTAGTCTCGGTGGCTGGGGCGGTTGCCGGACGTGTTCGGATGTGTTTAGTACCCGGCGCGGGCGGAAGGTTTTCGTGCACACGACTAAAAAGATTCTAAAGGACTTCCACGCCGACGGCATCGACCTGGACTGGGAATATCCCGCCCTGGCTAACGTGCCCGGCTATCCCTATAAAGACGCCGACAGGGATCACTTTACGGAAGTGGTGCGCCGGCTTCGAAAAAGCCTCGGCAGTGGATACGAGATCAGCTTCGCCGCCGGCGGTTTTACGGACTATATCCTCCACAGCATCGACTGGAAGCACGTCATGCCTTATGTCGACCGCGTCCACCTGATGACCTACGACCTTGTCAACGGCTATTCCACCGAGACCGGTCACCATACCCCGTTGTATTCCGGCCCTGGTCACCCCGAATCCACGGATCACGCGGTCCGGTTGCTGGACTCTTTGGGGGTGCCCCTGTCAAAGGTGGCCATCGGGCTGGCTTTTTACGGACGCATCTGGGAGCGTGTGGACAGCGCCTCGCCGGCCGCCACGGACGGGTTGTACCGGTCCGGGCACTTCCGTTCGGGGGTGGACTTCCGGAATTTCCCGCGGGTCCTGTCCGCGGACAGTGGCTTCGTCTACCATTGGGACAGCACCGCCCAGGCGCCCTTCGTGTATAACCCCGGGCGCGGCTGGTTTGCGACCTTTGACGATACCGCCTCGGTGCGGCTTAAAACGCGCTATGCGCTCGACCACCACCTGGGCGGCATCATGTTCTGGGAGCTCGCGGGGGATGCTTTTACCGAAGGATTGCTGGACGTTATTTACAAAGAAGATCACTATTGATATGCACTACCTACCCAACGCCACCCGTTACAAACACATGTCCTACCGGCGCTGCGGCCGCAGCGGTCTGCGTTTGCCCGCCTTGTCTCTCGGTCTTTGGCACAACTTCGGACACGTGGACGTCCTGGAGAACTGCCGGCGGATTCTTCATACCGCCTTTGACAACGGGGTGACCCACATCGACCTCGCCAATAACTATGGCCCGCCCCCGGGGTCCGCGGAAGAAAACTTCGGGCGGATCCTGAAAGAGGATTTCCAGGGTTACCGGGACGAACTGATCATCTCCACCAAAGCGGGGTATACCATGTGGGATGGCCCTTATGGGGACTGGGGCTCGCGCAAATACCTGGTCGCCAGCCTCGACCAAAGCCTGACCCGGATGGGGCTGGACTATGTCGATATATTTTATCACCACCGGCCGGACCCCGAGACACCGTTGGAGGAAACGATGGGCGCCCTGGACCATATCGTTCGTCAGGGCAAGGCCCTGTACGTAGGGTTGTCCAATTATAAACCTACGGAAGCCGGCAAGGCGATCGCCCTTCTTCGTTCGATGGGCACCCCCTGTCTGATCCATCAGCCCAAGTATTCGATGATGGAACGCTGGGTAGAAGATGGCCTGCTGGATCTGTTGGGCAAAGAAGGGGTCGGTTGTATCCCTTTTAGCCCGCTGGCCCAGGGATTGTTGACCGACAAATACCTGACGGGGATCCCGTCCGATTCCCGGGTGGCCAAACCCCACGGATTCCTTAAAGAGAGCCAACTGACCGATCAAAAACTGGCCGCCGTCCGTGCCCTCAACACCCTTGCGGTGTCCCGCGGACAGACCCTGGCGCAGATGGCGTTGTCGTGGATCCTCAAAGACACGCGCGTGACGTCGGTGCTGGTGGGCGCCAGCAAACCCGAACAGTTGCTCGATTCCCTGAAGTGCCTGGACAACGTCACTTTTAGCACGGAAGAGCTGGCGACGATCGATGAGATCCTCAATCGAGCGTAACCGCCAACTCAGGATGGCGCTTGTGCGCGTACATCAAGTTTATTTGGTCCGGTGTTACCCTTTCCAGCGAGAGCGGCGGAAGGTGGTGTTCGTCAAAAAAGCCGCAGTCGAGGATGTCGTGCGAGGGCGTCAACGTACCGGAGGTGTTGACACACTCGATAAAAAGTTTGTAGGTATACTCCAGCGCGGGCGGGTGCGCGTGGACCCGTTTGTCGAGCACCGCCAGCAAGCGGGTAGGGGTGACCGTGAGGCCGGTTTCTTCTTTGATTTCCTTGGCCACGACCTCTTTGGGTGTATAGCCCACGTCCGCCCATCCACCCGGGAGCGACCATAGACCGTCGGCCGATTCTTTGACCAGGAGAATTTTTTCTCCTTCGAAGACGACCCCGCGGACGTCGACTTTTGGCGTAACGTATTCCTTTTTATCCCCGTAATGCGCGGCCAACTTCTCTAGTGGATGTCCGGTGGCTTCGTGCATGAGCTGAAGGGCGATCTCCCTGAGCTCCTCGTAGCGTTCGAGGTCGTAGGGGTTGGGCGAATACGTGAGCCCGATCTGGGCGAGGGCTTGGATGCGTTTGGCGTGATCTAGGAGCGATGGCATGCGCAAATATAAGGGACTCCAAAAGACAGGAGGCCGCCTAGAGGAGGCAGCCTCGTACATCAGAGATTAAAAAATAGAAAAAAACCGACTTAAATATCGTTAGGCGGGCCTTCGCGGATGGGGACAATACAACACAATATGGTGTGGCGCGGGGCCATCCAGTCAGTCGTCTGTCCGAAAGTATATAGTAGCGGGAGGAAATGTATACCCAGCCGGGATGGCACAGGGGTAGCATTTTCTCATGTCTAAAAAAAACGTCCGCGATGAAATTACACAAAGCCTTGTTAAAAAACAAAATTATCTAGAGAGAAAAAGCCCGTTAGTTGCGGATAGGCACGGACGTAGACGCAGGTGTGTTAAAGTCAAGCTCTTCCGCGGGTACGTCCCAGTAATCCAGGTATTGATAGTCCATGGTACAGGGAAGGGCCTGGAAAGAGGTGGTGCCAAGGTAGGTCCCGGGGACCACAACCATGGCATTTTTCCGTCCGCCTCCGTTGGCCACGGGTTCGTTGATGCTCCAACGCCTCATGTCATAAAAAGCCACGCCGCGCATAAAAAGACCTACCCGGCGTTCGCTGTGCAATTGGGCGATGGCGGTGTCGAGGGGCATACCGGTGTGGGCGGTGGCGGGGAGTCCTGCCCCTTCGGCGGTCCGAACTGCGTCGAGGTAGGTCAGGCCGCCATCGATGTCCCCGGTGTAGATCTTTGCTTCGGCAAGCATGAGCTCGTTTTCTTCGGGGGTACAGGAAATGGGGACTTCTCCCAGGTTATTGGTCGTGGCAAAACTGCCGCCGTTTTCGATGGTCACGGCATAAAACCGGGTACCGAACTGCATGCCACGGTTGCGGACGTTGACCTGTACGTCGGCGGGGGCGAACTGGGCGAAGTTTTTTGTAAACCGTTGGTCGCCCGTACGGAAATCCTGGATCAGGCGTTCGCTGACAAAAGTAAAGCCCGCGTTGTCCCCGATCAGGTCGTAGGGATGATAGAACCCGCCCGAAAGATCGTTGGTCCCGTCCTGGCGCTGGCCGTATTCGAAGGCATAGTCTCCTGTCTGTAATCCCTGCTGGGCCAGGGTCAGGACGGCGGTCCAGTCGGTGGACGTCATGGCTTTGACCTTGTGGTTGACGAGGTAGTTGCGGGCTTCCATGGAATACACATGACGGGCCCACATCTGGGGATCGATGATGTTGGTGTTGCTGCAGAAGTCGGGGATGACCGCTTCCATCACCGTTTGGTAGTCGGGTGTATTGGAGAGGGTACCGAGGACGGCCAGACAGGAGGTGAAGTTTTTATTGGCTTCGTCAAGGATCGCGGTGTTGGAAACGTAGTTGCCGTTGGTCGTCCCGTCGGTGGCATCGCTGATGACCCCGGCCAGGTACATCGAGCCGATCCTGGAATAGAAATAACCCTTCCACCAATAGGCCCAGGCCCGGAGCGCGCCTTTTTTGGTGGCGGTGTCCCCGCTCATCTTCAGCGCCGTATTGTCGAGGGCCTGGAGCAGGAGGTTGCACTGGCCGATCTCATAATAGGCCAGCTCCCATTCGTACATAAAGACGTTGAGCTCGCCCGCCTGGCGGGTATTGGTGCTTTGCAACTGGACCTTTTGGGTGGGGCCGATCGGGTTTTGTACCACCGTCCCGCTGGGGAGGGTAATGGTATAACATTGTTCCGCCCAGCGCCAGCCCCAGTTGCCCCAGGGGGACCAGATCTCATCCCCGACAATGCTGTGCATGGTCATCATAATGACCCAGATGTTGCCGTCGCTGGTGTTGGATTTTTCGTAAATGCCCAGGCCAAAGTCGAGGATACCGGCTTCGCTGGTCAGCGAACTGGGGGTGGGATTGTTGGGGTTGTTGAGCTGGAGGATCTTTTTCTGACAGCCGGCGGCGGCCAGCGCCCCGAATAGAAGAATATATAAAGAGAATCGTTTCATGATCACTGGTTTTAGAAACCGGCCGTGAGACCGAATTGATAAGACTTCATGTTGGGAATGCCAAAGTCATCCACGCCTAAGTTGAAATTGTTGTTGCTGTCCGAGCCGGTGTTTTCCGGGTCGAGTCCGTGGTACTTGGTAAACGTGAGCAGGTTTCGGCCGCCTACCGTCAGCGCCAGGCTGCGGACAAAACGGGTATGGCCCAGCCAGGAGGGGTCGAGGGTGTACGTCAGCGAGACGTCCCGCAAACGGATAAAAGACCCGTCTTCGATAAACCAGGAGATGGGGCTGGTGCTGTTGTAATAACTGTTATAGTAGGCGACAAAGGCACCCGTCTTACCCGCGATCGTCACGGGCTGGTCGAAGTCTTTGGACAACCGGTCGCGGTACAACCATTGGCGCGTGATGTTGTAGATGCTGTTCCCATGGACCATGTCGAATTGCACGGAGAGCGCAAGCCGTTTCAGGACGGTAAACCGGTTGATGAGCGACGCCGTGTATTTGGGCAGCGCGTGCCCCATCACTTTGAGGTCGGCCGCGTTGGTGACCATTCCCTGGTAAGTGGTGGTGTTGACGACGTTTCCATTCACAAGGGTGTAATTGGCTGCCTGGGAAGGGCTGATGTACGGCGTCTTGCCGTCGGCTTCGAGCTGGCCGATGCTGTGCAGGGGCTCCTGTCCGTAAAAGGTGCCGAGCTGTTGGCCCTGGCGGCTGATAAACTCACCGGTGATGACGTCCTTGCCGTTGGAGACCTTGTCAAGGGTGGTCGCGGCTTTGCCAAAGCGCACCCCAAGGGTCCAGCTGAAGTTGCGCATATTGGCTACGAAGGCGTCCAGGGAAAGGTCGACGCCCTTGGAAGAGAGGTCCACGAGGTTGTCGTCGGTGCCGCCATACCCGGAAGAAGGCGCGACCTGGGCAATCTGGATGACGTCTTTGCTTTTGTGCTGCCAGTAGGACCCCGACAGCGTCAGGCTGCTCAGCCAGGGGCCTTTGGCGGGGGCGAGCGTGAGGTCGGTTCCGATTTCCAGCTCATACGTGCGCTGCACCTTCAGCTCTGGGTTGGACGCGGTGGTGGGCAGGGTCAGCGAGACGCCGCCTCCCAGTGTGGCGGTGTTGAGGGTCACCTGGCGGTCGTATGCCCCGGTGGGGGGTGTACCGGCAGACCCATAGGCCGCCCGCAGCTTCCAGTCGGTGACTTCCGTGCTGTGCATCAGTTCGGATGGACGGAAGTAGACGGTTCCCCGGGGAAAAGTAAAAGGGGTATGGGCATCCCCGAACTCCGATGAATAGTCCGAACGGAAACCCCCGGAGACCCCAAAGAGGTTTGCATAGTCCAGGGTTTCGTTGAGCAGGAGTCCGTAGGACGTCCGGGCCTCCGCATAGTCCCCGGAGGTCTTGTTGGTGGCGAGGTTGATGTTGGCGGGTTGGAAGGGGGGAAGGCTGGTGCCTTCGGCGTAGTAGTACCGTTCGTTGGTCGACCAGTAGTCGTAGGCAAACTGGGTGGTGGACTTGAGCGGGATGTGCAGTTTCAGGTCCTTGTCGAAGTCCACCCTTAGAAACGCGGTCGCCAGGGAGTTGACCTTTGTATACAGGGTGTATTGGTCGGTGACCGAACCTTCCCGGCTGGGTCCCCAGAAAAGATCGGACTGGAGCGTGCCGTCCTGGTTGAGGTAATAGTCGTAGGCGTCGGTGATGTTGAAGTCCACGCCGATCTTGTAGTCCAGCTCCAGAAAACGACGGAACTTATAGTTCAGGCCGACGTCCTGGAGGACGCGGTACGACTTGTTGTAGTGCTGGTGCCACTGGCGTTCGGACAGGGAGTTGAGCTGGTTCTCGTTTTTGGGTTTGAGCACCAGGTTCCCGATTGAGTCCCTCCACGTGAAGTCGATCCAGGGATAGGTATTGATCAGGCCGAAGCGGTTGCCGTTGAGGAGGTCGTCGTATCCGAAGATGCCCTGGGTATTGGTCCGGAACGTCAGCCCTTTGGCGAGCTGTAACCCGAGGTTGAGGGTCATGTTGGTCCGGTTGTATTTGTTGCCGAAGATGCTTTGCTGGTCGAGCCTCGATGCCGTAAAGCTATAGTCGGTCTTGTCGCCCCCGCCCAGGATATTGACAGCGTTTGTATAGGTGCTGGCCTGTTGGTAGGCCTGTTTCAGGTGGTTGTACAACGGCAGGCCGACAAAGGGTTCGCTGTTGGTGACGGAAGGGTTGCTGTTGTAGTCTTCCTCCACGGGATCGGGCCAATACCCCACCGCGTCGTGGGTGAGGCGGTTGCCCGTGGCGTCGAGGACATAGCCTTGCGCGTCGGTGACGTAGTGGTGGAAGCCCGCGTTGAGCGGCCGTTTGCCCGTCAGGACGTTGTCCAGGCTCAGCTTCGAGCTCACGGTCACGGCCATGCGACTGTTCCGGGCGCCGCGTTTGGTAAAGATCTGGATGGCGCCGTTGGCCCCCTCGGATCCGTACAACATCCCGGCCGCCGCGCCCTTGACCACTTCCACGTGGTCCACGATCGCGGGGTCTATGCCGTTGATGTCGCTGACCTTGATCCCATCCACCAGGATGATGGGGCCGGGTCCGTTGTTGATGGTATTGATGCCGCGGAGAATGATGTTGACGCTGGAATTGGGGGAGCCCGTGGTTTGCTGGATCTGCGCCCCGGCAATCTGACCGATCAGGGCGGACCCTATATCGGACGTGGCGCTTTTGGCAAAGTCCTGGGCCGAAACGCTGGCCACGTCTATCGCCACCTTTTTCTTACTGGTGGCGACACCTACGCCTGTGACCACCACATCCGAAAGTGTATGTGTGTCGAGGTTGAGTTGAACGGTGACGCTGGGCCGGCCTCGTACGGGCTCCTCGATAGCGTCATACCCTACCGCGGTGATCACCAGGATGGCCCTTTCCGAAGAAACGGTGAGGGTGAAGACACCCCGTTCGTTGGCGGAAGTGCCGTGACGGGTGCCTTTTTCGCGGATGGTGGCGTTGGGAATGGGCTCCCCGGAGGGATCGGTCACCCGGCCCGTCAGCCGGGTCTGGGCGGTGGCGGAGCCATACAATAGCAGCCCCGCCAACAATGTCAGCATTGGTGTAAGCAAGTTTCTCATGTCCTTTTTTTTAACGTTTGGAAAAAGATTTCCTTACCTCGCCCGGTAACCGGGGAAGCAAACATAGCAAGCGATGTATAGGGGCGCGCCTGGGTACCAAAGGGTCAGAGCCTTTGTCTGTCGTGGCAATAAAGTGGGTGGAAATCTCTGAGTGTGAAAATGAAATTACGCAAACGGTTACAAAAAACAAAATAATCTAGTGGATTACTGGGGAATAAGTGCCTGAAGCTTTGTGTCGTCCAGAATCCTAATATACTTCCCTGACGTATCCAGGATACCCTGGCCCGTCCATTCCGTAAACAGCTTAAAGACCGTTTCGTAGCTGGTACCGGCATAGGAAGCGATGTCCTGGCGGGTAATAGGGATGCTGACGAAGCCTTCGGGTCCTTCCCCAAAGGTGCCCCGGATCGTCAGCAAGGCGTCGGCGATGCGTCCCCTGACCTCTGTAAGGGCCAGGTGACGCATCCGCCTTTCCGCCTCCTGGAGCTCGCCTGCATAGAGCTGCATCATCTGGTACAGAAAGGATGGGTTGGCTTTAAAGGTGGCCTCCAACAGGGATTGGGGGATATGGCACACCTGGGTGGCTTCCAGGGGGGTGGCGGTGACGGGGTGTACACCCGCCGCCTGTCCCCGGTATCCCAGGACGTCCCCGGCCCGGGCAAAGCGGAGGATCAGCTCCTTATCCGCTCCCCATTGTTGATGCACCTTGACCGAACCGCTATAGACGAAAAAGATGCCTTCGACCGGCTCTCCCTCCGAAAAGACCGGTTGCCCTTTTTTGAACGACAGGGTTTGTTTGCGCAAGGCAATGACTTCCTTCCATTCCGGGATACAGTGGGTACATAAAAAACAACTGGAGAGGTCGCAAAACATTGCCTAAGTAATATTTTATGGCAAAATTAATGCTGTTGTGTTATAAAATCAGGGTTTATGCAATATTTTTGCGCCATGATTAATCATCGGCGCGTCCTTTTCCTGAGTCTGCAGGCCCTATTCAATGCTATCCTCATCGGTTTTATTGCTAAAGGCCTGGTTTACTTGATCGAATGCATTACCGGTCTTGCTTTTTATGGCAAATTCACCCCCATGACGGGCCCATCCGGCCATCACCTGGGGGGACTTGTCGTCCTGGTCCCCATCTTAGGCGGTCTTATCGTCGGGGTGATGGCCCGTTTTGGCTCTACGGCCATCCGTGGTCACGGGATCCCCGAAGCCATGGAAAAAATCATCCTGGAAGACAGTAAGATACCCTGGCCGATCACGTTTCTAAAACCCATTTCAGCGGCCATTTCCATCGGTACGGGTGGTCCGTTCGGCGCGGAAGGCCCCATCATCGCCACGGGCGGCGCCTTTGGCTCCGTAACGGGGCAGATCGCCCACATCTCGGCCGAAGAGCGAAAAGTGCTGCTGGCCGCCGGCGCCTGCGCGGGTATGTCCGCCATCTTTGGCAGCCCTTTGGCGGGCGTGCTGCTGGCGATAGAATTGCTTTTGTTTGAATTCTCCGCACGCTCCATCATCCCGGTGGGGCTGGCCTGCGCGACCGGCGCGGCCATGCACCTGTTGCTTTTTGGATCGGAACCCGTCTTTGCCATGGCAGCCATCCCCCTGCCGTCGCCCTCCGCCCTTGCGGCGTATACGGGCGCCGGGGTCGTCATCGGTTTAATCGCCACGGGCATCACCTGGACCGTGTATGCCGTCGAGGACGCCTTCGAACACCTCCCCATCCACTGGATGTGGTGGCCCGCCATTGGGGCCGTCGTGGTGGGCGTCGTCGGTTATTTCGCCCCTTATACGATGGGGGTGGGGTATGACAACATCCGAACCTTGTTGACGGGGAACATCCCCCTGACGCTGATTTTAGGTCTTTGTTTGCTGAAATACCTGTCCTGGGTCATCTCGCTGGGCAGCGGCACCTCCGGGGGGACGCTCGCACCCTTGTTTACGATCGGCGGCGCCCTGGGGCTTTTGTTGGGGCTGGGGATGGTCCGGCTTTTCCCATCCGCGGGGATCAACCTCGAAACCTGCGCCCTGATCGGGATGGCCGCCCTGTTTGCCGGGGCCTCCCGCGCCCTCCTCACCGCCATCGTTTTCTCCCTGGAGACGACGGGCCAGATGCACGGGTTGTTGCCCCTGTTGGGCGCTTGTACGGCGGCATACTTCGTCTCCTTTTTCTTCATGAAGGGGAGCATCATGACGGAAAAGATCCTTCGCCGCGGGGTTGCCGCCCCGGATGCGTACGAACCGGATTTGCTGCAGGGCGTCCTGGTGCGCCAATTGTTTACACCCTCCGCCGCTCCCCAGGCGTTGCCGGTCGGGATCGATGGGCTCATCCCTCCTCCGTCTGTATACGCTACCGATAACGCCGCCACGGCGGCACGCCTGATGGGCTCGGCGGGTACGGATCAACTTCATGTTCTGGAAAGCGAGAAGGATCCCCGTGTCATCGGTGTCCTGACGGCGTCCAGCCTGTTGCACTATTATGCAGCACAAAAAGGGCGGGAGGAAACCTATCATTCTCCTTTGGCGACCCGGAAGTGGCTGGTGCGCGGGCGGAAGATGATACACCACCGGAAATAGGTACCGCACCCTTCCGGCAACTTTTCCGCGGATAGTCCAAGTATTTCCCCGTTTTGTCTCATCAAAGAGCCGGAGTATTGTGTTGCTTTGCAGTCTGACATACTTTGCATCATGATGGCTGCGACAGATCTGACAACTATAGGCTTGTTGGAAAAGACCGTCCTGAAAACCGGACGGGTGACCGGTGTGCGCCCCTGGGAGCCCGGCACCTTCGTGGAGATCGACCTGCACCTGCCTGGCGTCGACATGACCCGGTGGAGCGAAGCCCAACATATCAAGTGCCGGGTAAACCACTTTACCTTCCGGGAATACACCATTGCGGGCTGGGACGCGCCTACGCATACGGGCACGTTGTATATAGACGCCGCCCACGACGGACCGGGCAGCCGCTGGGCGAGGTCTGTCAAACCCGGCGACCGGTTGTATTATACCGGGGTCGGCCGTTCTCCTTTCGCCCCGGCGCCTTTGTCCCGCCTCGTTTGTCTGGGGGACGAAACCGGTGTGGGACACTTTCTCGCCCTCCGGCAACTCCTGCCCCGTACTTCCTCCCTGACGGGCGCCATCCTGATGGGAGAAGCGGCGCACCGGGCTTGTTTCGGCGATTTTCTGAGAATGCCGTTGGAGCCCCTGTGCGATTCCCTGGAGGATTGGGTGACGGACCGCAAAGAACTGTTGGACGAGGGGGTCTTTTATGTAGCGGGGCAAAACGGTCTCGTGCGTGACCTGAAACGCGCATTGCGTGTTCGGGGCGTGGAACCGGAGCGCATCAAGGCGCAAGGCTTTTGGGGCTGACCATTATACAAGGAACAGCCTGGTCTCGTATTCCATGTGGACGACCCCGTTTTCGTTGTACTTCTGAAAGATTTCCCCAAGCTCTACGATCATCTCGTCGTACCCGGCCTGTCCTTCCTGGGGCATGTAGGACGAGGACAAGAGTTGCCCCTTGATCGCCTCGAAGTCCATGATCTGGTCATGCCGGAAGGACTTCTGACGAACTTCCGCGGGGGCGAAGAAGGCATTGATCTTCTCCTCGTTGGCATGGCTGGCATGGATGGCGTCGTAATTGTTGCCCCTGTTTCGCTTGAGGTCCTCGATGGCCCTCAGGAACGGGGTGTCGGTCAGGCGCACGTTCCAGACCAGCAGCACGTGTCCTCCCGGTTTGAGGATGCGGTCGAATTCCAGACGTGTCGGACCGGGGTCCATCCAGTGAAAGGCCTGGGCCGCCGTGATCAGGTCCACACTTTTGTCTTCCAGGCCGGTGGCTTCCGCCCGCCCGTCCCGGCTGGTAAAGTGGTGGAAGTGCGCCAGGTATTTGTCTCCTGCTTCACGCATGGCCTGGTTGGGCTCGACGCCGATGACCGTAAAGCCGTGCCGGAGCAGCAGGTCGGTAAAGATCCCGGTGCCGGAGCCGATGTCGGCGATGACGTTTTTTCGATTCAGATGGATGGTGTCACGCAGGAAAGCAATGATGGCCTGCGGGTAGGTGGGGCGGTACTTGACATAGTTATCGACCCTATCGGAGAACCGTTGCGTAGGGTTCAGTGAGGAGGTGTCCATAGTGGACCAAAGGTACTCTTTTCAGTTCATTTCATTCAGTTTCTCATGGGAGGGGACAGCAGAAGCGATAAAGCGCTAATTTCCCTGTAGCTACGCGCGTTATGGCTCAGTTGTTTCCGATCGCTATCCTCGAAAATTCTACCTATTCCTGGCTGCCGAAAGTGACGGTCAGGGGGCAGCTGTTGTATTCGCTGCTCCTGCTCGCGCTGGCGGCCGGTGTTGTTGCTACCTTCTACATAAAAGTGGATGTATCGCTGACGGCCCAGGGGCTTGTCCGGCCCGTCGCCGAAAAAACCGAAATCCGTAGCCCCCTGTCGGGTACCATCGCCGAGGTCCTGGCAACGGATGGCGCCACGGTCCATGAAGGCGCGCTGTTGCTCCGGCTGCGCCAGGAGGTGTCCGACAGCAAGCTGGCGGAGACCGACTACGACCTGGGAGAACACGAGAAATACATCCACGACCTGGAGCTGCTCGCTTCGGGCCGGACCGACGGTCTGCGCTCCGCGCAATACCAGGGGCAGTATGCGAAGTACCAGTCGCAACTGGCGGAGCAACGGACAACGATCGCCAAGCTGCGGACCGAGGTCGCCACGGACCGTACCCTTCTTTCCGAACACGTGATTGCGCCCAAAGAATACCAGGACAAGTCGTACGAATATGACAAGGCCCTGGCTGCTTATCAATCCGCCATGGCCCAGCAGCGGAGCGACTGGGCGGACCAGCTGGGGAAGTTACGCCTGGAGGCGGGCGGCTTGTCCGCCGACGCGAGTGCGCTCCGCCAGGAAAAAGAGGGCGCCCTGATCAAAGCTCCCGTTGGAGGCACCCTTCAGCAATTCGAAGGACGCCAGCCGGGCGGGTTTGTACAAGCCGGTGAGATCCTTGCGGTGATCTCCCCCGATTCCAATATTGTCGCCGAGTGTGCCGTGTCCCCCCGGGACGTCGGTTTTATCCGGCCGGGTATGGCCGTACGCTGCCAGGTGGATGCGTTTAACTATAACGAGTGGGGGGTTGTCGAAGGAAAGGTCGTCTCCGTCGGAAACGACTTCATCCTCCAGGACGGTCACCCGGTGTTCAAGGTACGATGCAGCTTCGCCAAAACTTACCTGGAGATGCGCAGCGGCCTCCGGGGCAACCTGAAGAAGGGGATGACGCTCCAGGCCCGCTTCCTGTTGACACGCCGGACCCTGTACCAACTGTTATACGATAGGACCAGCGACTGGTTAAAAACATAAAGGGTATGCGGTTATTTCGTTTGGGGACCATGCCGGCCAGGAGCCGGGTCAAACAGCGGGACGTCACCGACTGCGGGGCCGCCTGTCTGGTGTCCGTGGCGGCCTGGTACCACCTGTCGCTGCCGGTGGCCCGGGTACGGCAATACGCCTCTACGGACACCCGGGGCACCAACGTCCTGGGGCTTGTGGAGGGGGCCGAACGCCTGGGTTTCCAGGCCAAGGGGGTCAAGGGACCCTTCGAAGGGCTGCCCCGTATCCCGCTCCCGGCCATCGTCCATGTCGTGTTAAAAAACGGGCTGGCCCACTACTTCGTCCTTTATCGCGTCGGCCGGCGTTTTATCTGGGTGATGGACCCGGCCGACGGTCAATATCACCGGATGACGCACGAGGACTTCAAGGCCGTTTGGACGGGCGTGGCCCTTCTCCTGTTGCCCGGTGGGTCCTTCCAGCCGGGGAATGAAAAAGGGTCCCACCTGCGCCGCTTTTGGTACCTCCTGGCCCCCCATCGTTCGGTATGTCTCCAGGCATTGGTGGGCGCCATGGCCTATACGGTCCTGGGACTGTCCACGTCCGTCTATGTCCAGAAGATCGTGGACAACGTCCTGGTGGATGGAAACAAGGGCCTCCTGACCACCCTCAGCCTGGGCATGCTGGCTGTCCTCCTGCTCCAGGCTGTCATCGGCAACGTCAAAAGCGTCTTTGCGTTAAAGACCGGGCAACAGATCGACGCCCGGCTCATCCTGGGGTATTACAAACACGTCCTTAGCCTGCCCCAGCGTTTTTTCGACACCATGCGCGTGGGCGAGATCATCTCCCGGATCAACGACGCGGTGAAGATCCGGACGTTTATCAACGAGGTGGCCATCACGATGGTCGTCAATGTATTTGTGGTCTTTTTTTCCTTTACCCTCATGTTCCTGTACTATTGGAAGCTGGCGCTGATGATGCTCGTCCTGTTGCCGGTGTACGGGCTCGTGTACAAGGCCAGCGACCTGCTGAACAAAAAGCTGCAGCGCAGGTTGATGGAGAACAGCGCCGACCTCAGCAGCCACGTCGTCGAATCCCTGAACTCCGTGGCCACGATCAAGGCGTTCGGTCTGGAGGATTTTTCCAACGACCGGACGGAGACTCGTTTCGTCCGGCTGCTCAAAACCGTGTTTCAGGCCTCTATGGGCAATATGTATATCGGCACCGCCGCCACCTTTTTCACGGGGGCCTTTAGCATCGCCCTTTTGTGGACGGGCTCCCTGTTTGTCCTCGACCACGCCCTAAGCCCGGGCGAACTCCTGTCCTTTTACGCACTCCTGGGATATTTTACCGGGCCCGCCATGGGGCTCATCGGGGCCAACAACAGCATCCAGAACGCGCTGATCGCCGCCGACCGTCTTTTCGAGATCCTGGACGTGGAGCAGGAGACCCACGAAGCCGCCTGCGCCCTGACCCCCGATATGATCGGCGACATCACGTTCCGGGACGTCTCCTTCCGCTATGGCACGCGGACCGACGTATTCAGGAACTTCAACCTGTCGATCAAAAAAGGCGTCATCACAGCCGTTGTCGGCGAAAGCGGCTCGGGTAAGTCTACCCTGGCGGCCCTTTTACAAAACCTTTATCCCTTGCAGGCGGGGCACGTGCTCGTGGGCGATATGGATGTCCGTTATATCAGCCCTTCGTCCCTGCGCCGCCGGATCGGTGTGGTCCCCCAACAGATCGATCTTTTCGCGGGAACCATTCTGGAGAACATCGCGGTGGGGGAATTCGACCCCGACCTGAAAGAGGTCATGCGCATCACCCGTTTGCTCGGCATCACGGAGTTTATCGAAAAACTGCCCCTGGGCTTTCAGACGCCCCTGGGAGAACACGGCGTCAACCTGTCCGGCGGTCAACGCCAACGCCTGGCGATCGCCCGGGCGTTGTACCGTGACCCGGACATCCTCATCCTGGACGAGGCGACGTCGGCCCTGGACCCCATCAGCGACCAGTTGGTACAGGACGCCGTCCGCACCTTGCGTGCGGGGGGGAAGACCATCCTGGTGATCGCCCATCGTTTGAGTACGGTGATGCACGCCGACACCATCGTCGTCCTGCAGGAAGGCCGTTTGATCGGAGAAGGTACCCATGCAGAATTGCTGGAGACAAGCAAGGTCTACGCCCACCTCTGGAAACGCCACCAGGGCACCCACCTTCAAACCTGAATTTTTTTGACTATGCAGCATATGAACAAAAACACCGTTTGCACCAAATCGGTACTGGAAAGCATCCACAGCTTGCGCAGGAACCGTGAGTACTCTCAGGATTTTATGGCCTACAAACTGGGCATCTCCCAAAACGCGTTCTCCAAACTGGAGTCCGGCAAGACACCCCTGACGATGGAGCGGTTCTTCAAAATCGCGGAACTGCTCCAGGTGTCCCCCGTCGAGCTCCTGGAAGGAGAAGTACGCGTGACGGGTCTTGCCGCCGCCAGCGCTTAACCGCCGGAGCTATTCTATATAGCTGATCGGGTTTGTAGACCAGGTGTCCGGATGATAGTTTTGTCCCACACCTAATCTCTCATTTTATGCGTGAACTCTCTTACCTCGAACTTACCGCCATCAATGGCGGCTTAGGTCTCCCCAACCCCGGAGCGCTGTTGAGCGGACTGGAAACCGATCTTCAGAAAACCGCCACCGACGCGGTCAATGACACGATGACGACCGTCAACGACGCATTGACGAACCTCGGTCTCAGTGGCCTGGGTTTGGGTGGTCTTGGTCTTGGCGGGCTTTGATCACTGGTGCGCCGGTCTCTTGGGGCCGGCGCCCTTATGCCCCTTAACCCTACGGGCTCTTTTGTATAGCCCGCCGTTGTGGGTCGGCAAAAACATTCGGGATAATTTAGCTGAAAACTTATACGTTGTATGAAAACACTCTACATCGACAGCTTCGAAATGCTCTCCTCTGAGGAACTCATTGCCGTTCATGGCGGCGGCGGACTGCTCAGCAGCCTGAACCCGCTCATCAGCGGTTTGACGACCGACCTCGAAGTCGACCTGGCCGCCGTCAGCAAAACCGTCACCGACCTGACCACCAACCTGGATGCCGCAACGGGCGGTCTGGGTCTTGGTTCGCTGGGTCTCGGTTCCCTTGGCACCGGCAACCTCCTCGGCGGAGGCCTCCTCGGCGGAAGCGGCAACGGCCTGCTGGGTGGCGGTCTGAACCTCTAGCATAGGAACGCACACGCAATATGTAGGAACAAGCTGTGAATTTTCATTTGTCGAGCCCCGGAGTCCTCCGGGGCTTTTGGCGCCAGAGCCTAAGCGGGGAATTTAGGCTCTGGCGCCAAAAGCATTGTGCGTTGCGACAAAGGGGGGCTTTGCCCCCCTTTGTAATTCCCCCTTGGTACGCGCAATCGATTGCGCGTACTATTTGAAGAATTTGGGCATCTTGTTGCAATTTTTCGTCAACCACACACAATCCGCTAATGTTTGTTAAATTTAAAAGGAATCAAATCCGCGGCTATGGGAGACAAGGGCAAGCGTATCGTGATTGTTGAGGACGATTTTATCGTGGGGGAACAATTGCGGATCTTTTTCAGCAGGATGTACACGGTGCTGCTGGTGACTACGGTGAAGGAAGCGAGGCGCGTCCTGGAGGAAAAGACGCCGGACCTGGTGATCACAGACGTTCTGCTGCCCGGTGGACAAAGTGGCTTTGACGTCATCCGGTTTATGCGGCGGCACAGCAGGTACCTCCACGTACCGATCCTGGCCATGTCCGGTCTCCACGACGAGGAGAAGGCCATCAGCGCCCTCCGGTTCGGCGCCAACGACTTTCTTACAAAACCGGTACACCTGCGAACCCTGGAACTGAAGGTCGAGAACCTCCTGGCGCTGAGCAACCACATTTCCATCCAACAGGCCAATAAGTTTGCCTTTGACAAAAGGGCCGCGGGCATCGCGGGCAACAACTTCGACCTGAAGTTCCAGGAGCGGTTTGAACAGGTCGTCGAGGACATGGCCTATGACTCGGCGGTCAAGGTGGGGGACATCGCCGGCGTCCTGAATTGCAGCGTCTCCACCCTCGAACGCTGGTGCGACCGGACCTATTCGATGACGCCGATGAAATACATCCTGCACCTCCGGCTGCTGAAGGCGTCGGTCCTCCTGGAGCAGAACTACGGACGGGTAAAGGACATTGCTTATGAGACGGGTTTTAGTTCCCTTTCCTACTTCTCCAAATGTTATAAGGCCAGGTTCGGGCTGCCCCCCGGCCGGGTACCCCGTCCAGGTTAACTTTTTGCGTAAAAAGTACAACTCGCGGTCGGGGGAGGACCGTAGCTTGCGCCCGAATAAAGGGCGTTCTTGCTTACTGCCTATGGAGGATCTTGTAGAATTTCTAAAACGCGTGGGACCGGAATACTTCCTGGAACCGTTGCGTCCCCACATTCGAACGAAGCACCTGAAAAAGAGCGAATACCTGGCCCGCGCAGGGACGGTTTTTCGCGAGATGTACTTTGTAAAGAAAGGGGGCTGCGTGATGTATTACCTGGAAGGGGGAAAGGAAGTCGTCACGCAGTTTTTCTTTGAGGGAGAGCTCATGTGCGACCACTACAGCTTTTTGACGGGCCGTCCGTCAAACCAGTTCGTACGGATGCTGGAGGACACGACGGTCGAAAGCCTCGACGACGAAACGATCCGGCAACTGTATGATGAAATACCCGGCCTGGAGCGAATCAGCCGGTTGCTGACCGAACGCACCTGCGTCCGTTTGATGTTCACCCTTGCATCACACAAAAACGACAGTGCGGAGGTCCGTTACCGTAAGTTGCTGATACAACGTCCGCAGCTGTTTCAGCGGGTGCCCCAATACCTCATCGCATCCTACTTAGGCATCACGCCCGTTGGTCTCAGCAAGGTCCGGAAACGCTTGTCTGGAAACCCTAAGGGCGGGTCATTTATTAAACGTGTATAACGAATAGGTATCCGAAAAAAATTAGATTGCTATGTAGGGAGAGATGACCATTGTCAAGCTGACTACAAAAACCACCGACACCCAGGTCCTGCAGTTGCTCCGGAAAGTGGAGGTTTTGCTGCGGGGGCCCGCCATTCATGGTTTTGATGCCGAATGGAGACAACAATTCGAACACACGGCCCTGGAGGGCTTGTCGGATCCGGGTCTGAAAGTCGGCGACCTCTTGCCGAAATAGGGCTACTCTGGATATGTGGCCGGCGTTATTTTTGAAAAACACCTATGAAGTACGGGCAATTTTGGTATTTGGGTTTTTGAGCAAGAAAAAGGCCCCGGCGTCTGCTGGGGCCTTTGCGTTTAGTTCGCCTAGTTCGCCATTGGCGGCGTATAGAAGCGCCAATGCGTCTCGAAATCCTTGGCCGGCGCCTGGTTGGTGAGGATCGCGCGAACCATCTCGACGGGTAGGTTGTTCTCGTGGAGGACGGCGTCGTGGTATTGTTTAAAGGTCATTTTGCCGCTGTCGACGAGTTCGTGTTTGAGGGCCTCGAACTGAAGACCGCCGATCATATAGGCCACCTGGTAGAGCGGGCTGTACCCGCCGACAAAGGAGCGCCGGACCTCGCCCTCGGCATTGGCGCGCTCGTGACCCACGCGGTCGACGAGGAAGTCGATGCATTGTTGTGGCGTCCACTTACCGGTATGGTAGTTGAGGGAAAAAATTATCCGGGCGCAGCGGTGCATCCGCCAGAAAAGCATCCCGATGCGGTCTTCGGGGGAGCGGGGGAAGCCCTGGGCCCACAGCAGTCGTTCCCAATAGAGGGCCCAGCCTTCGGTCCAGAATGGCGTTTCGAAGTGCCGGTAGGTCTTATAGTGTTCGCAGCTGAATTGCTGGAGGTAGTGACCCGCGATGAGCTCATGGTGGACGGTGGCCCGGCTGAAATGGGGGTTGTTCCCGCGCATGCTCATCATCCGGTCGTCGTAGTTCATGGTGTTGGTAGGGTAGGAGATACTGAATTCTTCACCTCCGTAGAAAAAGGGATTGATCAGTTGTTGCCGCGGGCTCATCATGACCATCCGCCAGGTTTCGTCCGCCAAGGGCGGGATCGTGACGAGGTCCTTGTCTTTTAGAAAAGCAATGGATTCGTTATAGAGCTCCATCATCGCCCCGGGCTGGTCTCCGGGGGTGACATACGTATTTTTTACTTTTTCCAGGGCAGCCTTCCAGTTGTCGCCAAATCCCAGCTCCCTGGAGGCCTTGAGCATTTCCTTGTCGCACCAGGCGAATTCCTTGTTCGCGATGTCGATGAGCTCCTCGGGTGTATAGGGGATCATTTCATAACGGAGCTGGCGGACAATCTCGTCACGGCCGATGGGATTGCCCACGATGCCGCTCGAATCCTTTTGGAGGCTTTTGGCTTCCAGTTTGTGTCCGAAAGCGGTGGCATACACCTCCAGGCTGCTGTCCAGCGCCCGGTAGGGGAGGGGGACCCACCAGCTGAAGTCGGGGTCGTACCCGTTGTAGAATTTAAAAACGCTGCCCGCGGCATATTTCAGCCCCTCGATGATGCTTTGTGCGGAGCGGACATCGGCCACCCCGATGCCGGGGTCCGCGGCCAGCCTTGTTTCGAGGGTGTGGAGCTGGCGGGTGATCCGGTCGAAGTCGGCCGCCACCAGGCGGGCGTCCGGCTTTGCGCCCCTTCTCCTGGCCTTTTCCATGGCATACAAGGTGTCGGCAAAAGGGAACCAGGTGTCATGCAAACCGCGGTAGGCTCGCGCTTCCTCGTCGTAACGGTGGATTTCTTCGTTCAGGTCCCGGCGGAAAAGGATATAGTCCACCTTGCAACCGGTGGACAGGGCGTTATAATCCGTGGCTTCCAGTTTGCCGAGGTACGCTTTGCAGAGTTCCTGGTAGCGCTTGCCGCGTTCCGGGGACATCTCCACGAAATAGAACCGGTCCAGGGCGGCGTGGTCGGCCTGGAAGAGCTGGATGAGCTCCGGCATCTGGGTACAGGGGAGGTAAACATCCGCCTGGGCGCGACTAACGCCAGGCAGGAGCGCGGCAACGAGCACGGCCACGAACAATCGTATCATAAGAGAGGGTTTTACGAGAACCTGTCCGCGCGGAACGCGTCCACCGCCACTTCCGGCATCCGCCCTTCCGCCATGTCGGCAATCACCTTGCCGGTGGCGGGCCCCAGGCTGAGTCCCATCATGGAGTGCCCCCCGGCGACCAGGAGGTTGTCCGTTCCTTTGGCGGGGCCGATATAGGGCAATCCGTCCGGGGAGCAAGGACGGAAGCCATACCAGACGTCCTTTTCCGAAGGAACCTCCAGGCGGATGCCCGGGAAGTAGGTCGAGACGGAAGACACGATGGCCTCGACCCGGTTCATCCGGATTTTGTCATTGACCTTATCGATCTCCATGGTACCCCCATAGCGCATCTTGCCGGCCATGGGCGTGATGGCGACCCTGGCTTCGCAGAGGATCGCCGGGATGTTCAACAACGTGATGGGGTTGTCGAGGGTAAAGGAATAGCCTTTGCCCGGCATAAGGGGGATGGAAACCCCTGCCATGGCAGCGAGTCCCGGTAGCCAGGACCCCCCGGTGAGGACGAATTTGTCAGCGGTGTACCGGTCGCGGGTGGTTTGAACGGCCGCCACGCGGCTCCCCGAACGCTCGATACCCGTGACTGGGGCGTCCAATTCAAAAGTCACCCCCGCCCCGCGCAGCGCCCCGATCAACTGCGGCATGAGCCGGTTGGGATAAAGGTGGGCGTCGCAGCGGTAGTGCACGGCGCCTAAGATGTCCAAATCCAGACCGGGTTCCAGGGCCTGTACGGCGGCGGGTTCCAGGGCTTCGACGTCCAGGCCCATCCGGCGGGCCTGTATACCCAGGTGGATTTCTTCCTCGGCGACCCTGGGGGTTTTAAAGTACATGAGGATCCCCTTCTTTTCGAGCGCAAAGTCGAACCCCGGCTCCTGCGCCAGGGTTTCGTAGAGTTGTTTGCTATAGACGTTCAGGTCCCGGAGGTAAGGTCCGGAGCGCTCCACGTGTTCACGGGTGGCGCTCCGCATAAATTTCCAGCCCCAGGAAACCAGGGCCGGGTTCAAAGAAGGCTTTATGTAAAACGGGCTGCTGGAGTCAAACATCCATTTGATCCCCTGCATCACCATCCCGGGTGCGGCCAGGGGAACGAAATGGCTGGGGACGATCATGCCCAGGTTGCCGTAGGAACAATTGTCTTTCAGGTCGGACCGGTCCAGCACGGTCACGTCCCATCCTGCCTTGCGCAGGTACCAGGCCGAGCAAAGCCCGGTGATACCGCCGCCGATAACCACTGCCTTCATTGCTTATAGTACTTGGAACCCGTAGGCATAAGGATCGTCCTCCGGGTCTATGGTGATCGTATTGTATCCGTAAATCCTTGCCCAGCCTTCGATGCTGGGGATCATGGCGGGCCGTCCCCCGACCGTGGTCACGCCTTCTACTTTCCCCGTAAAACGCGAACCGATGATGCTTTCGTGGATAAAGGTATCTCCCTCTTTGAGTTTCCCCTTGGCGAACCACTGCGCCATGCGCGCGGAGGTGCCGGTGCCGCAGGGGCTCCGGTCGATGGCCTTGTCCCCGTAAAAGACCGCGTTGCGCGCGGTAGAGGTGGGGTCGAGCACATCGCCTGTCCAGAGGATATGCGAACAACCGCGGATGGTATCGTTATCGGGATGCACAAAAGTATGGGCGGCGTTGATCCGGTCGCGCATCACCTTCGACCAGGCGATGAGCTGACCGGCGCTATAGTCCTGCAGCCCTTTGAAGTTCTCCTGGGGGTCGACGATCGCGTAGAAATTCCCGCCATAGCTGACGTCCACGTGGAGCAGGCCCAGGTCGGGACATTCCACGGGGATACGTTCGGCCGCCAGAAAGGAGGCGACGTTTGTCAGCTTGACGCTCTTTACTTTTTTCCCTTCCTGTTTGTACTCGATCAACACAAGACCGGCCGGCGCTTCCATCCGGACCACACCCGGGATGCGGGGGACGATCAGTCCTTCCTCGATCGCGATCGTGATGGTCCCGATGGTCCCGTGTCCGCACATCGGCAGACAGCCGCTGGTTTCGATAAAAAGGACCGCCACGTCGTTGGCAGGGTCGTGGGGCGGGTAAAGAATGCTCCCGCTCATCATGTCGTGCCCCCTGGGCTCGAACATAAGCCCCTTGCGGATCCAGTCATACTCCTTTAGAAAGTGCTGGCGCTTCTCGCTCATGTTGCGGCCTTCCAGGACAGGGCCGCCCCCGGCCACCAGGCGCACCGGGTTACCGCACGTATGTGCGTCTACACAGAAAAACGTTTTCTTCATACTGTGGCGCTTTCGACTACATGGAGATAGTCGGGCAGAGCGGGCCTGTTGGCCAGCGCCTCATCAATAATAGCCAAAACTTCTTTCTTTTCCGCGCCTTCGGGTACCAAACGGGGCGCGCGGACGATTTCGGATCCGATCCCGGTCCGGGTGGCAGCCAGCTTGATGTATTGCACCAGCTTCGGGTGGATGTCGAGTTCCAGGACGGGCAGGAACCAGCGGTAGATCTCCACGGCCTCGGCGATACGGCCGGCCTTGACCAGGCGGTAGATCGCGACGGTTTCGCGGGGGAAGGCGTCCACCAGACCGGCCACCCATCCGTGGGCACCGAGGCAAAGGCTTTCCAGGGCGAGGGTATCCACGCCGCACAGGATCTTGAAGCGGTCGCCAAAGCGGTTGATCATCCGGGTAACGTTGGATACGTCCCTGGTGGATTCTTTGACCGCCTGGATGGAAGGGATCGCGCTCAGCTCCTCGAACATATCGAGGCTGACGAGGATCTTATAGTCAACGGGGTTGTTATAGATCATGATGGGCAGGTCGGTCGCCGCGGCCACCGCCTTGAAATATTCGAGGGTCTCCCGGTCGTCGGCCTTGTAGCGCATCGGGGGGAGCAGCATCAGCCCGTCGGCCCCGCCGGCGGCGGCGTCCAAGGCGACCTGGATGGCACCCTTGGTGGTTTGTTCGGCGATGTTGACGATAATGGGCAGGCGGCCTTCCAGGTAATCCTTGCTGTGGCGCAGGAGCTCGGCTTTCTCCTCGTTGGAAAGGCTGCTGGCCTCTCCCAGGGATCCCCCGAGGATGATTCCGTCGACACCGGCTTTTACCTGGGCTTCGAGGTTCTTTAAGAAAAGGGGAACATCAACTTGATCATTCTTGGTGAAGGGTGTAAGCATTGCAGGGTATACACCGGTCCATTTTACAATTGCCATTTCCTTGCGGGTTTAGTTTCTTGACAGTAGTATGAGGAAGCAAAATTAAGTTACGACGATTTGCCTTTGCATCCCACGATTAATAAGTTTTTTACCAATATTGACGGCGCTGAAAGCCACGCCGGATTTGGTTAATAATTGTTCCTTTTTAGACAATAGCTAATAAGTATACGTGACAGGGGTTCGGTAGGTTTGAGATTTGAGAAATACAAAATCTACGAGCGTATGAACTGCAACATGAGAAAGTCTGCAATGCTCCTTTTGTGCCTGTTGGGTAGCCTGCTATCCATGGCGCAAAACGGCGGGATCATCACGGGCAAGGTTACCGGCCCCGATGGTTCACCGATACCGGGAGCCACCGTCAAGGTAAAGGGCAAGAGCAAGGGAACGGTCACCATCGAAGACGGGACGTTCCAGCTTCGCGGCCTTGATAAAGCCACCCTTGTTATTTCCGCACTGGGTTACGGTACCCAGGAGGTGGAAGCCACCAATGGTGGCGTCGTTTCACTAACGCTTGCCAAGAACACCAAAAGCCTCGAAGAGGTGGTGGTGACCGCCATCGGCGTGAAAAAGGAGAAACGGGAACTGACATTCAGTTCGCAGGAGGTCAGCGGGGCGGATGTGACCCGTTCCAAGGAACCCAACATCCTGAACGGGTTGACGGGGAAGGTCTCCGGGGTTCAAATTACCAATGCTTCCGGTACACCAGGCGGGTCGGCCCGTATTGTGATCCGCGGGATCACTTCCATTCTGGGGAACGACCAGGCGCTGATTGTCCTGGACGGTACCCCTATCAACAACGACGAAACGGGTGGTGCGCCGGACGGTGGGGCCGGTACGAACCGTTTGTCAGACATCGACCCCAACATCATCGAAAGCATCAACGTCCTGAAAGGGGCCGCCGCCACGGCGTTGTATGGTTCCGCGGGCGCCCGGGGCGTGGTGCTGATCACCACCAAGCACGGCACCGGTAAACCGAAGCTCGATTTCACGAGCGAGGTATCGGCCGACTACGCGATTTTTCCAGAGCGCCAGTACAAGTATGCCCAGGGCGACCAGGGCGTATACTATGATGGGAACACGAGCAAGACCAGCAGCTCCTGGGGACCCGAAATGGATACCCTGACCGTAAACGGTCAAAAGGTAAAATCCTACAATCCCCTGAAACAATTCTTCCGCACGGGGATCACCACAAACAACTCACTACAGCTGACCGGCGGAACGCCCACGTCGAACTACCTGATGTCGTACTCTTATTTCGACCAGACGGGCACGGTACCAAAGGATGAGTACAAGCGCCACGCTTTTTTTGTCAAATACAGCAACGACATCCTGCCGAACCTGAAGTCGACGATCCAGTTGAACTATACGTATGGCGAGACGTATAAGTTGCCCGAGGGCTATGGGCTGACCAGTCCCATGGTCACGGTCATGACGTTGCCCGTGTCCTGGAACCCGTTGCCTTATGAGGACTCGACCGGCGCCCAGCGGCTCTACCGCTACAGCCGGAACAACCCCTACTGGATCGTGGACAACGTCCTCAATACCTCCGTGGTCAACCGGTTTATCCCGATGGCCACGTTTGTGTACACACCGTTTTCCTGGCTGACGGCTACCGAGCGCGTTACCGCCGATATCTATTCGGACCAGCAGGATTACCATGTCAACACCGGGGATATTGCCTACGGAACCGGTTACATCTACAACGGCCGGTTGTTCAACCGTCAGTACAACCATGACTTCATCCTGCAGGCCAAAAAGCAATTCGGGGACTTCAACACGAGCCTGCTGCTGGGCGACAATATCCAATCCGTCTACAACGCGGACTCTTATGCGAACGGGAAGTCGTTGTCGACACCTGGATTCTATAACATCAGCAACGCCTCTTCTGTCAACTACTATGACTATTATTCTCAAACCCGTAAGGTGGGCTATTATTCAGAGGCCGACGTGGATTGGAGAAATACCCTGGTACTGGCGCTTTCCGGACGGGTCGACGGCAGCTCGGTGTTGAAAAAGACCTATTTCCCCTATGGATCCGCGGCGCTTGGGTATATATTTTCCGAAAACCTGCCCCAGTCCTGGCGGAAGACCATCAACTTCGCAAAGGCCCGGGTGTCTTACGCCGTCGTAGGGAACGACAACGTCGGCGCCTATGCCAATACCACCGAGTGGTATCAGGCCAGCGTGGCCGGCTACCTGAACAGCCTTACTTTCCCCTACAATGGTTCCAACGGTTTCCAGATCAGCTCCACCCTGGGAAATCAGAACCTCAAGAACGAGCTCTTGAGCGAATTCGAAGCGGGGCTTGAAATGAAGTTGTTTGACAATCGCGTAGGACTGGAAGCGTCCTATTTCAACCGCAAGATGACCGATGGTTTGGTCAACGGCGCCCAGATTGCGTATTCTACGGGGTACACCGGCACTACCCTGAACTCTGCCACCATGACGACGAATGGCGTGGAAGCGTTGGTGAATGTAACCCCTGTCCGGACAAGGACCTTTAGCTGGGACATGACCCTCAACTGGTCGAAGATCAACAACAAGGTCACCGGGATTGTCCCGGGTACCAATATGACGGACGTTGGGTTTGTTTATGCCGTCGTCGGCCAGCCCTGGGGCGTGCTCTACGGCAGCACCTTCGACCGGACCGCTTCCGGCCAGCTCAAGATCAACGCCAGCGGGTTGCCTTACTCCACCACCACGGGTATCGTGGGCAATATCACCCCCAACTGGACGGGCGGCATCATGAACACCTTCCGGTACAAACAACTGGCGCTGACCGTCTTTATTGACATCAAGAAGGGTGGCCAGATCGAGAATACCAACGAGTACTATGACTACTATTACGGTATTGCCAAAGTAACCGAAAACCGCCAGGATAGGGTAGTTGCCGGGATCAGCGATGTAACAGGGAAAGCCAATACCGTATCTACGACCGCAGAATCCTATTATAGGGCACTCAGTTCCGTGACCGAGGCCCAGATCCAGAATGACTCCTATACCAAGCTGCGTAACGTCAGCCTGTCCTATGCCCTGAGGCCGGGTTCCCTGGCCAGGACGCCGTTCCGCGACGTCACCTTTACCCTGACCGGTAAGAACCTGATCATCTGGCACGGCAACTTTACCGGTGGCGATCCCGAGACCAACTCCTGGGGCTCCGGCAACGGCAGCATAGGCAACTATAGCTATTCGACCCCTTCCAGCCGCTCGGTGGATGTCACGCTCAAACTTGGCTTTTAATCAAAAATCGACGAACGATGAGAAAGATCACTTTTTATATTAGTGGCATCCTCCTTATTGCGGCCGCCAGCGGTTGTAAGAAATACCTGGATGTCAACCATAACCCCAGCGCTCAAAACTCCGTCCCCGAAGCGGATATACTGGCGCCTGTGGAGGCCTCCGTCTCCAGCCTTATTTACGGTGGCGGTTCCTCCATGCTGGTCAATGCCTGGGTCCAAAACGTTTCCCAGAACCAGGAGACACCCAATTCGGATACCTACCAGGTGCAAAACAACAGTTTCGACGGGTATTGGACGGACTACTATGTGACCACCATGAACAACGACTACCTGTTGATCAAAGAGGCTAACGGGAACGGGAACCATGAATATGCCGGCATCGGCCAGGTGCTGATGGCCTTTACGCTGGGGAACGCCACGGACCTGTGGGGGGACATACCGTATTCCCAGGCCTTCCAGGGAACGGTTGTTGCCACGCCCAAATACGACGCCCAGGACACTATCTATTTGGACCTCCAGGCGCTGTTGGATTCTGCCATCGTAAACCTGAGCAATGCCACGCCAGGACACGTACCCGGTGGTGACGACTTCTTTTACGGAGGGGATGAGGGCCATTGGATCAGGGCCGCCTACCTGCTCAAGGCAAGGTACTATATGCACCTGACCAAGGCGCCCGGCTATTCCGCGACGACCCAGGCCACCCTCGCGCTGGCTGCCTTGCAAAACGCCATGGCCTCCAACAGTGACGACATGAGCTTCCCCTATGCCGGCACGGCCACTGCACAGAACCCGCTGTATCAGAACTACGGTCCCATCTCTACGTCCACCTCGGTGCTTTGCGCCACCCTCGTGGACTCCCTGGTCGACCGGAACGATCCGCGCCTGGCCGCCCTGGTGGCCGGTGCCCCCGGCACAGGGCTGGACTCCGGTCGTACCGCCGGCGCCTCCGGTGTGTTGACGCTGGCCGACTTCTCGACCCCCGGCGCCTTTTATGGCAACGCGGGTTCGTCGACCTATGTGTTGAACTATACCGAGGCCCTTTTCCTCAAAGCCGAAGCCGAGCTGATCATTTCCGGGGTAGGCGCCGCCCAGCAATATTACCGCCAGGGCATCACCACCCACATGATCAAAGTAGGGCTGGACACCACCTCTGCCTCCTGCAAGGCCTACCTGGCCGCCCGGGGGACATTGCCCGCGTCCAACCCCTATCAGTTCCTGATGACCGAAAAGGACATCGCGAACTATATGTCAAACGAGAACTGGGTGGACTGGCGCAGAACGGGTTACCCCAGCCTGACCATCATCCCGGGGGCCGTGACCAGCACCATCCCCCGCCGGTATCTTTATCCGCTCGACGAACTCACGAGCAACCCGCAACCCCAGCAGTCGGCGCTGATCACCGACAGGGTCTGGTGGGATGCGCAATAAAATCTTCCGAAGGGGCAGTGAAAACTGCCCCTTATTTTTGTCCCATGCTTGTCCTGCTCTTACTCTTGTTAGCCCATCCCCTTCGGGCGCAAACCACGGCCGGCGATTCCACATCGCGCCCTTGGAACGGTAAATCCTGCGCGGTCGTCCTGACGTACGACGACGCCATCGATGCAGACCTCGACAACATTATCCCGGCCCTGGATTCCCTTGGGCTCAGAGGGACATTCTATATCATCGGTTCGGCGCCTGCTGTTTCCAGGCGCATGTCCGAGTGGAGGGCCGCCGCGGCCCGCGGACACGAGCTGGGGAACCACGCCCTGTTCCATCCCTGCGACGGCAGCCTGCCCGGCCGTTCCTGGATCACCCCCGACATCGACCTCAGCAAGTACACCGTCACCCGTGCGGTGGCCGAGATCCGGGTCAACAACACCCTGCTCAAGGCCATTGATGGGAAGGACCGGCGGACCTTTGCCTATCCTTGCGGGGACCTGACCATCGGCGGCGTGCGTTTTTACGACGGGTTGCGGGGCGATTTCGCCGGCGCCCGGGGGGTGACCGGGATACTCCGGACTCCCGACAAAGTCGACCTCGACAACATACCCGCCTTTGCCATCGAGGATCGCCCGGCCTCCTACATGATCGACCTGGTTCGCCAGGCGATGGAGACGCATACGCTGCTGGTTTTTCTTTTCCATGGGGTAGGGGGCGGACATGCCATCAACGAGGGGCGCGCGGAGCACCTCGAACTGCTGCGCTTTCTCAAGGCACACGAAGACCAGGTGTGGGTGGCGCCCATGGTGGAGGTGGCGGATTGGATAAGGTCTATCTCTTCCCCTTAAGCTCCCTCACCACCTTCCGGTGCAACTCACTGGAATCAACCCCCAGCAGGGTTGCCAATCGTTGAAGATCTGCCAGTGTGAGCCGGGACGGGTCCAGCAATCTTTTTGATAACGTATTGTAATTCATCCTCATGTCATGCGTAAGTTGGGTAATCGGCACCACGCGGGGGATGTCACGGACGAATTCGACGGTGCCATTTTCCATGGCCGTTTTGAGGAGGGAGTAATAGTTCGGCTTTTTCAAAGTGTTTAATTTTTAATTTAGAACATTCCAAATCTATAAATAAAACACTTCTGAAATGATATAAACCATCACAAGAAATAAAAAATTATTCGACAAAAATACCTTTCTGAGCGTTTTCGTCGGATAAGTTATTGATAATTAGGTCTCTATGTTCTGATTGTACTCCTTGCTGTATTGGCGGGGGGATTTTCCGGTAATCTTCTTAAAAACCCGGTTAAAGGTGACGGCGTTGCTAAACCCGGTTTGGTAGGCGACGGAGGAGACACTTTCGTAATCCCGGGCCATGAGTTTTTTGCAGGCTTCGCTGACCCGGACCTCGTTGAGGAAGTTGACGTAGGTCTTCAGGGTGTGTTTTTTGAAGTACCGGCAAAAGGCCTGGGGCGTCAGGTGGGCGACGTCGGCAATCCGCTTCAGCGTAATGTTGTCCGTGTAATTGGACATGGTGTATTGGTAAATATCGTTCATCCTCAACCCTTCGGAATCTGAAATGGAGTGTTCCGCGAGTTCGGTGCTCAGGGTTTTCCACTTTTTGAGGCTGGCCATGAGCTGGAGGGTTTCGATAAAGGCGGAGAGCCTTTGGGCCCCGGTTTTGTTGCTGACTTCCTCGATCTGGGCGTTGAGGATGTCCTGGTGCAGGTAATGGGCCTGGAGACCGTAATAGGTCGTTTCCACGAACTTGGTGATGGTTTTCATTTCGGGCAGCTCCAGGAGGGATTTAAAGAACCCCTTGGGGTTAAAAAAGATCGTAACGGCGTGGATTTCTTTTTTCTTTCTTTTGTCGAAATAGCTCGGGTCGCTTTTAAAAACGTGGGGTTGGTTGGCGCCAAGGATATAAATATCCCCGGGTTTGAAAGGCTGCATATAGTTACCCGCGATGAGCGTTCCTTCACCTTTTATGATCCAGGTGATCTGGGTCTCGTTGTGGCGGTGTAAATGCTCGTAAAACCACGGCAGGACGTCTTCCTGGACAATCACCGAGTATTCCCCTGCGACAGGTATCGTGAATTGAACAACTTTCATTTTACCAATATTATCAAAAATATTTGATAACCAGTTCCGGTGAGTTAATATTGGTAAAGAATTGGCTAACCTTCGTGTCTGCTGCCTTCCGCCACACGGAAAATATGCAGGATTTGAGGGAAAAGGGCGTGCATCGTTTCTTCTGCCCCCTTGGTCGAACCGGGCAGGGTCAGCACCAGGGTCTTCCCGATAAAACCCGCTACGCCCCTGGACAGCATGGCGTAAGGGGTCCTTTCCTGGCCAAAAACACGGGCCGCTTCCATGATACCCGGCACAGGGCGGTCCAGCAGGGGCGCAATAGCCTCGGGTGTTACATCCCTGGGGGAAAGGCCGGTTCCGCCGGTGAAAAGAACGAGGTCGTAACCGTCCTCTTTTAGCGTTTTCGCCTTTGCCCGTATGTCTGCCGCCTCGTCGGGGAGGATGGCATAATGCCCGACACTTAGCCCCTGGGCCTGGAGGGCCTTGATGATGGCCTTACCGGCACTGTCGGTTTTTGTCCCTTTTGCGACGCTATCGGAGCAAACCACCACCGCGCAGCGCAGGCCGGCCGACGGCCGGTCCCCAAAGTCGGACTTGCCGCCCTTTTTGGATTCCAGGCGGATGTCCGAAATGCCAATCCCCTTGTCAAGCGGTTTGAGCATGTCGTACATGGTCAGGGCGGTGATGGCCGCCCCATGCATGGCCTCTACCTCGACACCGGTCCGGTATACGGTATGGACTTCTACCCGGACGTGGATGTGTAAGCCCTCGATCCGGTGGGTGATGGCGGCGTATTCCACGGGCAGGGGATGACAGTCGGGGATGACGTCGCTGGTGCGTTTGATCGCCAGCAACCCCGCGGCCCTGGAAAACTCAAATACGTCCCCCTTCGGCACGCGCCGCTCCTCGACGGCCGCAATGGTGTCCGGACTGGATACGGTAAGCGTGGCCAACGCAATGGCCTTGCGCAGGGAGCTGACTTTTTGGGTGATGTCGTTCATTGCGATTGGTTTTCTTTCCAGCGGCTGCCGTCGTTATCGAATCTTTCCTTCCCCCAGATAGGGAGCTCGTGTTTGATGGCTTCCACCACTTCGTTGCACGCGTCGATGGCCGCCCTCCGGTGGGGAGAGGACGTAAACACAAAAAGCGAAATCTCCCCCGTCTTTACCTCTCCCAGGCTATGGTGAACGTGCATACACGTCAGCGGATAACGCGCGAAAATGCCTTCCCGGATCTCGTGCATTTTTTCCAGGGCCATGGCCTCATACGCCGTATACTCTATGGCGACCACACCGTCGTCGGCCCGGACCTGTCCCAGGAAAATGCTGTGCGCCCCGATGACGGTCTGGCTGCTGTGTTTGGCGATGCTGTCCGCAACAAAGGAGGGGGCAATGGGTCCGTTGGTAAAGATGTTCTTCATCTTGTCGTGTTTTGGTGGTTCATCCAGCCGAGGATGCCGCCCTCCAACTGGAAGACGGTATTCTCTTTGGCCAAAAGGGTCGCGGCCTCGCGGCTGCGCAAACCGGACTGGCAAAATACGACAATGGTGCGACCGGTATATATGCCCGGGGAATTCCTCAATTGACTAAGCGGGTATTGTTCGTGAGGAAAAGTATGGACCGGCGGTTGTTCTCCCCATTCGCGCACGTCGAGGACCAGGACGTCCGCGCTGGCGCGGAGCGCGTCAAAGGTGGCGTTGTCCACGGTGGTATACGTTGTCGCGTTTTTTATCGCGCCGCACCCGTCGGGGTAGGGCCAGGTTTCAAATGCTTCGCGGGTTTGGGGGCCTCTTTCTTCGGTTTTTGTGATGCCGACTTCGTAGAACGCCTGGTCCAGCGCCCGGTAGGTCAATAACCGGCCGTCGAGGGGTCGCCCCAGACCCGTGATAAGTTTTATTGCTTCCAGGGCTTGGAGGTTGCCGATAATGCCCGCGACGACGCCCAGCACGCCGGCTTCTTCGCAGGAGGGGACTTCGCCGGGGGCAGGGGGGTGGGGGAAGAGGTCGCGGTAGTCGGCGCCGCCCGGACGCGTGATTTGCGCGCCGGGTGTTCGCGCGGCGGACCCATTTTGCCCGTCGGGCCCATTTTTCGGGCCGCTCCAGTGAAACACGGCCACCTGCCCCTCAAAGCGCGACACACTCCCGTACACCAGCGGCCGCCCGAGTAAGGCGCAGGCGTCGTTGACCAGGTACCGTGTCCCGAAATTGTCGGAAGCATCCAGCACAAGGTCATAGCGCTGCAGCATTTCGAGCGCGTTTGCGGTGGTCAGCCGCACTGCATGGGTATCGATGCGCACCTCCGGATTGAGCCGGTGAAGGGCCGCCGCAGCCGTCAGGGCTTTTGGCGCACCCACGTCCGCTTCCGTGTAGAGAATCTGCCGGTGCAGGTCCGTCATCGCCACCCGGTCATCATCCACGATACCCAGGGTGCCCACCCCGGCCGCCGCCAAATATTGAAGGGCGGGACAACCCAACCCACCCGCGCCGATCACGACCACGCGGGCACGGCCAACGGCCGCCTGTGTGTCGGGTCCCCAGCCGGGGAGCAGGAGTTGTCGTTGATAACGGCTCATATTAACCTCCGGAAAAGGGCGGCAAAAGCGCCACCACCGATGAAGAATGGAGCGGGGTATTGGCCCTGACCGTCTTTTGATCGACCGCGATGACGTAGGTCAGACCTGCCAGGCCCGGGTAGCGACTTTTAAGGACGGTGTCCAGGGTATCCGTATCCGGCGCCTCCGCCGTGAGGGTGGGGCTTCCGCAAAGTTCCGCGATCTGTCCAAAGACGAGTACTGTCATGGCTCAAAGGTACGGCAAGAGATAGACATCCACCAGGTCCCCCGCGTCAAACGCGGTGCCCTCCTCCGGGAGACGGATGAGGCTGTTTGCCAGGGCGTAGGTGCTCATCCGGTAGGATTCCTGAGCACCTAGGGGGGTGACTCCCGTCGCGCCGACCGCACCCTTCAGAAAGTGCGTAAGCCCCGCCGCCTTCCTGTAACCCGCCTCCAGCGGCAGACGCGTACGGGTGACACGGCTTTGGGGGCGCCCGCTCATGCGCTCGATGGCCGGTAGGACGTAGATATAAAAACAGGTGAGCACGCTGGACGGATTGCCCGGCAGTCCAAAGACGGGCTTGCCCTCCGCTTCCCCAAAGTACAGCGGCTTGCCCGGCCGCTGCCTCACCTTATGGAAGACGGGGCGGACGCCGCAGGCTGCCAGTGCTGCGGAGACAAAGTCGTAAGCGCCGACGCTGACACCGCCGGTGAGGAGCAACATATCCGAGGCATCCAGGGTCTCGCGGATGATCTGGCGTAGCTCCGCCGGATCGTCCGGGGCGAGCCGGTGGGTATCCAACCGGAGACCGCATTGTTCCAGCGCCGCGCGCAGTGCAAAGCTGTTCGACTCATATACCTGGCCGGGGCCCAGGGGCCTCCCGGGGGTTTGTAATTCGTTACCGGTCGTGACGAGACCGATCCTGGGATGGGGTGTCACGGGGAGGTGGTCGAGACCAAGGCTGGCCAAAAAACCCACCGAAGCCGGGCTGAGCAGGGTGCCCATGGACAGGGCCAGGGCGCCGGCAGGGATCTCGGAACCGCGCGGGCGGACGTTGGCGCCGGGTCGCAGGGCCGGGTCGTCAAAGCGGACGCGGTTCCCGGTGAGGGTGACCTTTTCCTGGATCACAATGGTGTCCGCGCCGGTGGGCAACATGGCGCCGGTAAAGATGCGCGCGGCCTGACCGGGGAGGAGGGGGAAGGCGGGCACGGTGCCCGCGGGGACTTCGCCGGAGAGGAGGAGGTCGCGCGCGGCGCCGCTGGCGGCGCCCGCCGTGTCGCGGCGTGCCGCGCCCACCGCGTCTTGCGGTGCCACGCCCGTCGTGCCCACCACGTCGTGGACCGGCTCGCCCCACGCAAACGCGTACCCATCCATGGCCGCCTGCGGCCAGGCCGGCATATCAGCGGTGGCATGAATGTCAGACGCCAGCACTTTTCCGGCGGCGGCGGTCAAAGGCAACGCTGTTGCGGGAAGGCGATAAACGTTTTGAGCAATAAGTTCGATGGCTTCGTCTACGCTGATCATAAGGTTACCCTCCGATGGTAATCATACTCCGGTTGTGCAAGGTATCCGCTTCGAGCTGGCGAAAGGAGTCGGGCATCTGCCCGCCCAGGCGTTCTGCTTTTTGGAGGATGGAGGCCTGGATGAGGGCGCGGACGTCCCCGCCGTTTCTCCAGGCGCTCAGCAGGTCCATTTCTTCTTCGGAGAACAGACAGTTTTTCATCTTGCCGTCCGCGGTAAGACGGATCCGGTTGCAGGTCTCGCAAAAAGGCGCGCTCATTGTCGAAATAAAGGCAAAAGTACCCGCGTTGCCGGGGACCTTGTAGCGTTTGGACGTGTCGTGTGGTTCGTCCTGGAGCCGTTCTACGGGATACCGGGTCTGGATGGCGTCCAGCATATCGGTCCAGGGGACGACCTGGTTGCTGCTCCAGTGGTTGCCGCTAAAGGGCATGAACTCTATAAACCGGACGTGTACGGGTGTGTCCCGTGTCCAGGCGACGAAGTCGTTAAGCTCTGCGTCGTTGAGGTCCTTCATGATCACCGCGTTGACCTTAACCTGGATGCCGCGGTCGAGGAGCAGCCGTATGTTGCCCATCACCGTGGAGAATTGGTCCCGGCGCGTGATGAGCCGGAAACGGTCTTCACGGAGGGTATCAAGGCTGACGTTGAGTGCCCGGACACCGGCCCGGTCGAGTACGTCGGTAAAATGATGCAGGCGTGTACCGTTGGTCGTCATCGTGAGCTGTACCGGGAGGGTGGCCAGGGCTTCGATGATTTCCGCGGCGTCCTTACGAACCAGGGGTTCTCCACCGGTTAACCGGATCTTGCGGACACCCATATCGGTGAAAACGCGAGCCAGACCCAGGATCTCATCCGGCTGCATCAGCCGGGAGGGTGGTGTAAAGGCATATTCCTCTTCCGGCATGCAATAGAAACAACGAAGATTGCAATTATCCGTGAGCGAGATCCTCAGGTAGTCGTGTACACGATGAAATTTGTCGACAATCACAACCTGAAGGTACGATATTAACTCCGCAGCGCCTCGATCTCCGCGATTGTCTTCGGCAACGCGTCTCCGAGGAGACGGGACCCCGACGAGGTGATCAGGAAATCCTCTTCGATGCGGATGCCGCCAAAGTCTTTAAAGGCCTCGACTTTGTCGTAGCGGATAAACCGTTCCAGCTTGCGGTCTGCAGCCCAGGTGTCGATGAGTTCGGGGATGAAATACAGCCCGGGCTCGACGGTAACGACAAAGCCCTCATCCAGCGCGCGTCCCAGGCGGAGCGATTTAAGACCGAACTGGGTGCTTTTGGTGAGCGTGTCGGTGTAGCCGACGTAGGCCTCGCCCAGGTTTTCCATGTCGTGGGTATCCAAACCCAGCATGTGACCGAGGCCACACTGGAAGAAAAGGGCATGGGCCCCTTCGCGTACGGCTTCGGCCACGTCACCTTGCATCAGCCCAAGGGATTGCAAACCGCGGACAAGGGTGGCGCAGGCGAGGAAGTAAATGTCCCGGTAGGGGACACCGGGTTTCAAGGCGGCAACGGCTGCCAGGTGGGCGTCCAGGACGATCTGGTAGACTTCGCGCTGACGGGTGGTGAACTGTTTGTCCACGGGGAAGGTCCGCGTGAGGTCGCCACCGTAGTGCATCGCGGTTTCCGCCCCGCAATCGCAAAGGACCATCTTGCCTTTTTTCAAAAGGTGCTGGCCATAGTGGTTGTGCAGGATTTGCCCATCGACCGTAAGGATGGTAGGAAAAGCAAGGTTACCGCCGTCCCCGATCGCAATCCCCTGGAGGATGCCGGCCAGCCGGGCTTCGGTCATGCCTTCCCGGGCGTGTTGTATGGCCGCCAGTTGCATGGCGTTGGTGGTGTTGACGCCTTTTTCGATCTCCAGGACTTCCTCCGGGCTTTTGATGGACCGCAGCGCCACCACGGCCCGGATCAGGGGCAGGGAGGCGGTGGCGTCGACGGTTTCCAGGGGAATGTCCAGCCAGTGGTGTAGCTGAAGGGTATGTTCGGGCCTGTAAGGGGGCAGGAAATGGATGGGTTGTCCGAGGCGGCGGGCGTCATCCAGGGCAGCCCTCAAATCCCGGAGGGGTTTCACGCGCTTGATCCCGACGCGCGATGCCTGGCTGGCCAGGGCTTCCACCGGGCCGGTCCAGACCAGGTCCTCGATGTCTATGTCATCTCCAAAAAGGGTTTCTTCCCCTTTGTCCACGTCAAGGATCCCCACCAAACCCGGTCTGTCCAATCCAAGGAAATACAGAAAGGTGCTGTCCTGGCGAAATGGATACACATTGGCTTTGTAGCCCATGCTGCTGTCCACATTGCCGGGTAACAGGATGAGTCCTTTGCCCACCTGGGCACGCAAACGGTTTCTTCTTTCGGCATATACTTCGGTTGCAAACATAGTCCTGGAATTTGGCGCTAAGGTAAGATCGGGCAACGAAAAGCTAAAATCGGTGTAGGGCACCCGGTGGTTTCAGCCTAACATTATGGTCATGAAACAATTTGTCTTGTTGTGCGTCTTTGGCATGCCGCTGATCCTCCGGGCCCAGACGCCCTATCGACCCAGTCCTGACGACATCGCTGCGGCCTATCGCCGGGCCGCCCATATCGACTCCGCCGTCCGGGGTACCGTCTTGCATCTAAATATACATCCCCACTGGGCGCCCGACAGCCGTTCCTTTTGGTATAAGGATTACGGGAAAGACAGCATTGCGTCCTACGTGAATGTGGAGGTAAATACCGGTACGCGTCAGGTGGGGGCCGCCGAGCCAAAAGGCAATTTTGTCGACAATACCAACTTTCATCAAACGCCGTCCCGCTGGGAAGATCCGGAGGTGGATACCGTCTCGCCGGATGGGAAATGGAAAGTCGTGGTCCATGATGGGAACCTGGGCCTGATGCCGACCGCGCCAACGCCTGCGCCGCCCGCGCCCGCGCCCGCGCCGCCCGGCGCCAACACGACCTGGGCCGCGCGGGTTCTGACCCAGGACGGTACGGACGCCGAGCCCTACGGCGCCTGGTCCTGGTCGCCGGACAGCCGCTTCCTCGTGGCTTACCACATTCATCCCGCGGAAACCAAAAAGGTCTCTTATATCCTGACCTCTCTACCCGGAACGACCCGGGGTGTCGTCAAAAGCAGGGAATACCTGCAACCCGGGGATTCGATGACAACCTACCGGATGAGGGTATTCGGCGTACAGGAAGGCTCGGCCGCGGACGTGGAGAACGGGCTCATCGACTTTTTCGGGCCGCCCAGGCTCCACTGGCAGCAGCGGTCCAATGCGCTGTTCACTTTTGAAAAAGTGGAACGGGGCCACCAACGCTTCCGCATCCTGGAAGCCGACGCACGCACCGGGCAAAGCCGGGCCCTGATCGACGAACAAACCAAGACATTTATATACGAGAACCGGATCTATACACATTACATCCCTTCCACGGGCGAGATCATCTGGTCATCCGAAAAAGACGGTTGGTACCACCTATACTTAGTGGACGGCCTCAAGGGGATGATCAAAAACGTCATCACCCCCGGGAACTGGGTGGTCAGGGACGTAGACAGCATAGACGAGAAGAAACGCGAGGTTTGGTTCCGTGCCAGCGGGATGAACGAGGGAGAAGACCCTTACAACATCCACTACTACCGCATCGGTTTTGACGGACGTCACCTGGTCAGCCTGACACCGGCAAAAGCCAATCACCAATTGTCGTACTCGCCGGACCGGAGCGTATACATCGATACGTATTCCACCGTCGACCAGCCGCCCGTTTTCGAGCTTCACCGGACCGCAGACGGATCGAAGATCGCTGATGTAGGCGCGGCCGACATCCAGGCATACTTGGCCACAGGCATCAAACTGCCCGTGCCCTTTGTCGCCAAGGCCAGGGACGGACAAACCGATATTTACGGCATTGCTTGTTTCCCGGCAGACCTGGATCCACAGAGGAAATACCCCGTGATCGAGAATATCTATGCGGGCCCCCAGGATGCATTCGTGCCGAAGTCCTTTATGCCGTACAGCGAGATGATAAGCCTGGCGCAACTGGGTTTTATCGTGGTACAAATGGACGGGATGGGGACCGCCAACCGCTCGAAGGCCTTTCACGACGTCTGCTGGCGCAACCTGGAGGACGCGGGTTTCCCGGATCGGATCGCGTGGATCAAGGCCCTGGCCGCAAAATATCCCTTCGTCGACACGTCCAGGGTGGGCGTGTACGGCACCTCCGCAGGCGGACAGAACGCGCTGGGCGCCCTTCTATTTCACCCGGACTTTTATAAAGCCGCCGTCGCCGCCTGCGGTTGTCACGACAATCGCGTCGACAAACAATGGTGGAATGAACAGTGGATGGGTTACCCTGTCGGAGACTGGTACGCGGAGCAATCCAACGTCACCAACGCCTGGCGCCTCCAGGGCAACCTGCTCCTGATCGTGGGCGAGGCCGACGAAAACGTTCCCCCGGAGTCGACCTATCGCGTCGTCGATCAACTGATCAAACACGACAAATATTTCGACCTCCTGGTCGTGCCCGGGATGGGCCACAGCGACGGAGGACCGTACGGCCGTAAAAAGAAACGCGACTTCTTTGTCAAGCACCTACTCGGCGTCGATCCTCCGGACCGTAACCGCTCCTAAGCGCACAGGGCCCACCGCATCCACGATGGGCCCTGCGGCGTACTAGGCCTTCCAGGTATTATCCGCGGGCGTCGCATCCATCCAGATGCCGCCGTCGAGGGTCACCGATTGCACCTTTTTGGTGGTGGGCACTGTGACGTGTATCGTCTTCTCGCCGGTTTTCCAAACGGCGGGGGTCTTGTGCCAGGTCTGTGTGGAGCCATCCGAATAGTGCACGATGACATCGAAGGGGGCGTCGTAGCCGCCTACGTTTTCGATCGTGAGCACCGAGCCGGAAGCGCCAGCCTGCACGCGCCGGAGGGCGAGGTCGATATATCCATTAGAAAAATACCAGTTGTTCCAGAACCAGTTCAGGTTCTCCCCGGAGACGTCGTTGAAGGAAAAGAAGAAGTCCCAGGGGATGGGGTGTTTGCCGTTCCAGCGGTCCATATAACCGTGTAGACACTTGCGGAAAAGGTCGTCGCCCAAGTAGTCTTTTATCGCGAGGTAGCCTAAGGAAGGCTTGCCGTAGGAGTTGTTGCCATAGGCCACGCCGCTGAGGTTGTTGGAGGGCGTGACGATGGGCAGGTCTTCATTCTGGGAAGGATCCCCGATCCAGCCCCGCACGCGGAAGTTTTTGTAAAAGGTCTCGGCTGAGTCCAGCGTGGTTTCGGTGCGTCCGATCAGAAGCTCCAGGGTGGTCGCCCAGCCTTCGTCCATAAAGGCATAGCGGCTTTCGTTGATGCCCATGTAAAAGGGGAAATAGCTGTGGGCGATCTCGTGGTCGGCCACGAGTTGGGCGAAACCGAGGTTATCAGAGGATCCGTCATTCACCATCATAGGGTATTCCATGTCCGCGAAGCCCTGGACCAGCGTCATCTTGGGAAAAGGGAACGCGACGCCCGGCCAGTGATGAGAGAACCAGCCAATGGCGTGGCTTCCGAATGCTGCGGCATGATGAAAGTCGGCGGCCTTGTCGTTGAATGCTGCCTGAACGCTTGTCCGACGGCTGGGGTCGACCTTGACGCTGGTACCGTCCCAGACATAGTGATTGCTGAGGGCCACGGTCATATCGGTGATATGGTCGGCGGTCCACTTCCACGTATTGACCGGGTTCTGTGTGGTAACTTTTCCACCCACGACCTCGTCCAGGGTCGCGATGTGGCTGACGTCATCCGACGTCATGGATTGCGCCAGCCGCTGGGCATAGGTGGGCTGGAGTACGTCACCGGGATTCTGGAGCGTCCCCGTGGCCCAAACGATATAATTCGCGGGCACCTTCACCTGGAGACTATAGTCGTTGAAGTCGTTGTAGAATTCCTGGCCGTCGATAAAGTTCAACCGGTCCCAGCCGTTATAGTCGTCAAACACGGATACGCGGGGATAAAAATAGGCCAGGTAATAGGTCGTGGAATCGAGCATGCCCTCCCGTCCGCTTTCCAGGGATATTTCATAATGCCAGTCCACCGACAGCTGTACGCTGGCGTGGGGCAGCAAAGGCGCGGCCAGCGGCATGCCCTGCCAGGTGGCGTGGGCGGTGGGTTCCTGCCAGGTGCGTTCCACCCCGTTCTCTACGTACCGGTCGATGTGAAGACCGTCCGTCAGGTAGTCCTTTCCGGCGTCCCCGTAGCGGGCCACACCCGGTTTATGGATGTTCAGGACGAGTCTCCAGACCAGGGCGTGCAGGGTGTCCGGGCTGTTGTTGGTATAGGTGATCTGCTCGGTGCCGTGGACCGTGCGGTCGGGCGGCATAGCCGTCACCGTAATGTCGTAGTGCCCGGTATTTTGCCAGTAATTTGCCCCGGGTTTCCCGTCCATGGACCGGGTCCCCTTTTTATAAGCGCGGGCGACGTCCCTCGGAATGTACAGGGACTGGGCGGAAAGTTGCAGGGCGCAGGCCGACAGACAAGCGCTCAAAAACAGCAAACGGTGCATAGATAGTGTCGATGGTGATCGCTCAAGATACCAAGGTTTCTATCTATGCACCGTTTGCATCCGTATGGATGGACGGAATCGAGGATGAAGGTCAATTGCTGCTGTTCCGGCTGACCATGCTGGAGATGCTGTGCCCCTTGCGGCTGTAGGTGTAGCTGTCTCCTTTATCCTGTATGTATTTGTTGCGGAAGTATTCAAAAACCGGCTTCGGTTGGGTGACGCCGTTGATGCGCAGCCGTTCATGGTCCAGGGTAAAAGAAAGGTTCTTTGGGTCGGTCGCCAATTTTTGATCGAGGATATCCTGGATGATGGGTTGGGTGGCAATGTTGATCCTGTCGTCCTGGTTGTCGAGATGCATGACGGCCTCTGTTTTATTCGTGTTTTCAGAAAAGTTGCCGCGGGTGGTAACCCCGGTTCCCGACGTGCTGACCCAGTTGCCGGACATGCTGACCCCGCTGCCGGACATGTTTTGCCCGGTGCCGGCCATGCTGATGCGGTCCGCGGTGAGCACGGTCTGGTCAGCCTGGTTATTGTTGATGGACAGACTGGCGCCTTTTTTTGCCTCCGCTTCCAGGGTAGCGATTATACGGTCGATTTCTTCTTTATGCTGGTCCAGCTCGTTATCCGGAACCTTTTGGCCGTCGATGTAGAAGGCCGTGGTGACCCCGTTTTCGCGGACGATTTTTTTGTTGCCCATGTAGTATTTGTAAGTGTCGCCGTTGTTCCAGATGCCGCGTACGAAGGTGATCCTGTTGTCTTGCGATTGCATGCTGCCGCGGAAGGAGCCGCCTTGAAATTCATCGGAGGATAAGGGTGGGAAGGCCGTCCATCCGGGTGTAGTGTCGACGGCAGGGTGCAGTGGCGGCGCGGGCGTCAGGACCCCGGCGGGCGGAGCCGGAGCCGCGGGCGCGGCGGCGATCGGTGCCCCGGCAGGTGGAATCGGAGGCTCGACCGGCGGGGCCGGCGCACCCAGCGACGGAACAGGCGCCACCGTCGGCGGAACGGGCGCCGCCGCCGGCGGGTTGGGCACGGCGGCCGGGGGTACCGGTGCCGTGGGCGGCACGGTATCCCTCGACGACCGGGTACTGAAGTGATGCCCCAGCGGCGTAAACGCGAGGGTCAGGCAGGCCGCCACGACAAGACAGCCGGATAAGAAAAGTTTTTCCATGGCATTTAACGTTTTATTGCGGTTGTTGACAATGCGTTTCACGCGGTCCAGCAGGTAGTAGCGGCGGCCGGGGAAGGCAACGGCGTAGGCCGGCGCCGACAGGCTGTATTCCTGGAAGGCGACGAGGGCGTTGATGAACTGGGTTTTGTTCCGGGTGGCGGCGATGGCGATGTCGTCACAACAATGTTCGCGTTCTTCCCGGATGAGGGCGGATAGCCACCAGACAAAAGGATTGAAGAAAAGAAAAGCCTCTACCACACCTTGCAGGAGGTTGACGAGGTAGTCCCTCCGGTGGATGTGGGCCAGTTCGTGTAGGAGGACGGCTTCCAATTGGTCCTGCGGCAACCGGGTCAGGATCCCCATGGGGACGAGGATGATGGGCTTTAGATGACCCACGACCATGGGAACCCGGACAAGCCCGGATTCCAGGAGGGTAACCGGTCGCCGGAGCCCCAGCAGTTCCGCCAGTTCCCGGAGCCGCCCGGGCCAGGGAGCCTTCGGGGGACGGACGTTGTTGCGCCGGATGCGCCGTACATAGGTGAGCGACCAACCGGTCTGCAGGAGCTTTCCCAACAGGATGACGAACCAGATGGAGACGATGAGGAGGGCATGGGTGTCGCAAAATGCGGAAAAGGCCCGGATCATTGCCTCGACGGCGGCCGGGGTATGGGCTGCAGGCTGCGTCGCGCGGGCAGCCGCCGCAAAGGAGGCCGCGGAGGACGCAGCAGAAGATGCGGTCGGGCCGACGTGTCCGGGGGGGACGGTGGCCACGGCGACGGACGCAAAGGCGCCGGCTTCCGTCCGGGAAAGCTCCCACGCCAGGGTGATCCCCACCCCCGCCACGAAGGCGAAAAAGATCCACGTCAGCAGTCGATAACGGATCGCCGCACTGGACCGGCGGGTCAGCAACAAGACGGCGCCTGCAAAAAGGGCGGCGAGGAGCCCTTCCCAAAGGGAGTGGACGAGTGTCCAGCAAAGGGAGTTCAACAACATAGCGTAAGCGTTAAAGCTCTTTGTCGAGCTGGTTGATAAAGTCTTTGATGGCCTGGAGCTCCTTTTTGGACGCCTTTTTGTTACCCAGCAGCTGGATGAGCAGGCTGGACGGGGACCCGTTGTACATGGAATCCACAAAGCGTTCCAGGAGGGCACCCTTTGTTTTTTGTTCTTCTTCCAGGGGACGGTAGACGTGTTTCATGTTGCTCTCATCCCGTCCGAGCAGGCCCTTTTCTACCATAATCTGCATCTGTTTGAGCGTGGACGTGTATTGCACGCTCCGTTTCTGCTCGTTGAGGGTGTCGTTGACAAAGCGGACGGTAGAGGGGCCGTGTTGCCACAGGACCTGGAGGATTTCCAGCTCCGCCTTCGTGGGCTCGGGGGTGAGTTTGCCTTTCATGCCCCTAAGGTAGGAAAAATTTCGTACGAACCAAATAGTACCTCGGTCACCTGACTGTCATGGTTTTGTCCTTATGCCCCCTTCACGAAGGGAGTACGACCAAAATCATGTAATTTTGCGGAATAAATGAATAGGTTATGATCACGGTATCGCCTAACGCAAAAGCATATATCCACGAATTGATGGAGACAGAGCACAAGGGAGCGGATTCATTCGTCCGGGTAGGGGTGAAGGGTGGCGGTTGTTCCGGTTTGGAGTACCAGCTGTCCTTTGACAATACAGAAAAGGAGGGTGACCAGGTGTTCGAAGACAAGGGGGTAAAAGTGGTCGTCGACATGAAAAGCCTGCTGTATCTCTACGGGACGGAGCTGGACTATGCCGGGGGCCTGAACGGAAAAGGGTTTGTTTTCAATAATCCCAACGCGACACGGACGTGTAGCTGCGGGGAAAGCTTTGCAGTGTAAGATGAGCAATGAGAACGATATATTATTAGAGGAGCTGGCCAACCGGGAGTACGAGTTCGGTTTTGTGACCGATATCGACATGGAGGTGGCTCCCTTAGGGCTCAGCGAGGATACGGTGCGTTTTATTTCCGCCAAAAAAGGTGAACCGGAATGGTTGCTGGAATGGCGTCTGAAGGCCTACCACGCCTTTCTGAAGTCACCCATGCCGGCCTGGCAGAACTTCACGCTCCCGGACATCGATTTCCAGGAGGCGTCTTATTACGCCGCCCCCCGTCAAAAGGCCAAGTACCAAAGCCTGGAGGAAGTTGACCCGGAGCTGCTGGCGACCTTTGAAAAGCTGGGTATACCGCTGACCGAGCAGAAGATGCTGGCAGGGGTAGCCGTGGACGCTATCTTCGACAGTGTGTCGGTAGCAACGACCTATAAAAAGCAGCTGGCCGATCTGGGGATCATCTTTTGCTCCCTGGGCGAAGCCGTTCAGGAGCACCCGGACCTGGTGCGTCAATACCTGGGGTCGGTCGTGCCGCACTCGGACAACGTTTTTGCCGCCCTCAACGGGGGCGTTTTTTCCGACGGTTCTTTTGTGTACATACCCAAGGGCGTCCGCTGTCCCATGGAATTGTCCACGTATTTCCGGATCAACGCGGAAAATACGGGTCAGTTCGAGCGCACCCTGATCATTGCCGACGAAGGCAGCTATGTGAGCTACCTGGAAGGGTGCACGGCTCCGCGCCGCGACACCAGCCAGCTCCACGCCGCCGTGGTGGAACTGATCGCCCTGGAAAACGCCGAGATCAAATATTCCACGGTCCAGAACTGGTACCCGGGAGACAAAGACGGCAAGGGCGGGATCTACAACTTCGTGACCAAGCGCGGCATCTGTAAAGGCGCCCGCTCCAAGATATCCTGGACCCAGGTCGAAACCGGGAGCGCCATCACCTGGAAATATCCCAGCGTGATCCTCCAGGGAGACCGGAGCACCGGTGAATTTTATTCGGTCGCGGTGACGAAGGGCAAACAGATTGCCGACACCGGGACCAAAATGCACCACATCGGAAAGGATACCAAAAGCCGGATCATCTCCAAGGGGATTTCCGCCGGCGAAGGCCAGAACAGCTACCGGGGCCTGGTCCAGGTAGGGGGTAAGGCCGACAATGCGCGCAACTTCACGCAGTGCGACTCGCTTTTGATCGGGGATCGCTGCGGGGCCCATACTTTTCCTTATATAGAATCACGCAATCCTTCCGCCATGGTGGAACACGAAGCCACCACGTCGAAGATCGGGGAGGACCAGCTGTTCTATCTGAATCAAAGGGGGATCGATACGGAGAAGGCGGTGGCGCTGATCATCAACGGTTACGCCAAGGAAGTCCTGAACCAGCTCCCCATGGAGTTTGCCGTAGAAGCCCAGAAATTATTGTCGATCACACTGGAAGGAAGTGTGGGTTAAACCAGTATCATGCTCAGTATTAAGAATTTACACGCAGAAGTAGAAGAAAAGCAGATCTTAAAAGGCATCAACCTGCAGGTCAATGCAGGGGAAGTGCACGCCATCATGGGGCCCAACGGCTCCGGCAAAAGTTCCCTGGCCTCTGTCCTGGCCGGTCGCGAAAACTATCACGTCACCGAAGGGGAAGTCACCCTGGACGGCAAGGACCTGTTGGATATGGCGCCCGAAATCAGGGCCCGGGAAGGTGTTTTCCTTGCATTCCAATACCCCGTGGAAATCCCCGGGGTGTCCAATATCAACTTCCTGAAAACGGCCCTGGGGGAGATCCGTGCCTATCGCGGACAGCCTGCGCTGGACGCCCGGGAGTTCCTCCGTTTGTCCAAAGAGCGCCAGGCCCTGGTGGAGTTTGACGCCAAGCTCGTCAACCGTTCGCTCAATGAAGGCTTTAGCGGGGGGGAAAAGAAACGCAACGAAATCTTCCAGCTGGCGATGCTCGAACCGAAGCTGGCCATCCTTGACGAAACCGATTCCGGTCTGGACATCGACGCCCTCCGCATCGTCAGCGCCGGGGTCAACAAGCTGCGTTCTTCCGACAACGCATTTATCATCATCACGCACTACCAGCGGCTGCTGGATTATATCGTTCCGGACTTCGTGCACGTATTGTATGACGGCCGGATCGTTCGTTCCGGTACCAAGGAGCTGGCCCTCGAACTCGAAGAAAAAGGCTACGATTGGTTGAAAGAGGAGGCGGTTGTATGAGCGCAAGCGTGTTATATGACCAATTGATCGCGCAGTACGAACCGGGGCGGAGCGAGGCGAGGGATAAGGCCTTTGCCGCGTTCAAGGCCAAGGGGCTACCCACGATAAAGGATGAGGACTGGCGTTTTACCAATCCCGCGCCTTACCTGAAGGACGCTTACCGGACCGATGTGCCGTGTCACGGGGCCGACAAGGATGCCTTGCGCGAATGTCTCGACCGCTGCAAGGTCGAGGGCTGGGACGCCTACCAGGTGGTCCTGGTCAATGGATGCCTGGACGCGACGCTGAGCGTGTTGCCCGAGGACGTGACGGTGATGCCGCTCTCGAAGGCCCCGGATGGTTTTCACACGATCGAGACGGGGACCTACCCGTTTGCGGACCTAAACGCCGCGCTGTATAAGAACGGTTTGTTCATCGAAGTGCGAGCGGGGAGCCGGCCTTCCAAGCCCCTCCACGTGATCCATTTATATTCGGCAGATACACCCGCCTTCTATATGCCGAGGCATTTGGTGGTGCTCCATCGCCAGGCCGAGCTCCATTTCATGGAGTCTTCCGCCTGTACGAACGGAAGCGCCCCGGTCCTGGTCAACGACGTGCTCGAATGCACCCTGGAAGACGGCGCGCAACTGACCCACTACGTCCTGCAAAGCGGCCGCACCGGGGAACGCATGATCAGCCACACCCAGGTTACCCAGGGCCGCGACAGCCGCTATGACAACGTCAAGCTCTGTCTGCCCGAGGCCGACCTGTTGCGGAACCAGCTGAATGTCGTCCTGAACGGCACGGGTTCCGAGTGCCACCTCTATGGGCTCTACCTCCCTGGTGACAACCAGGTGGTCGACAACCACACCGTGGTGGATCACCGTCAACCCAACTGCGAAAGCAACGAATTGTATAAAGGGGTTCTGCAAGGGAATGCCAAAGCGGTCTTCAACGGCAAGATCTTTGTCCGGAGGCCCGCGCAAAAGACCAACGCCTTCCAGCAAAACAACAACCTTTTGCTGGGGGACAAGGCCCTCGTGCATTCCAAACCCCAACTGGAAATCTTCGCCGACGACGTCAAGTGCAGCCACGGCTCGACGATCGGGCAGTTCAACCCCGAGTCCCTGTTTTACCTCAGGGCCAGGGGCATCGGCGAAGAAATGGCAAAGGAACTCCTGGTACAGGCTTTTGGCGCCGACATTACGGATAGGGTCTCCTCCGAAGCGGTGCAAAGGCACCTGGCAAAATATTTGGTGAAGGAGAGACCCGTAATCCACGCGCAAGATGTCCCACACGTTGAACATATATGAGCCCTTGTCGATAGAGGCCATCAGGGCCGAATTCCCGATCCTGCAAACGACCGTCTACGGGTATCCGCTGGTATACCTGGACAATGCGGCCAGCACGCAAAAACCCTCGGTCGTCCTGGAAGCCCTGGACGAATACTACAAGACGATCAACGCCAACGTGCACCGGGGTGTACACCACCTCAGCCAGCTGGCGACCGACGCCTTTGAAGAGGCCAGGCGCAAGGTGGCCGCGTTTATCAACGCCGCCCACGATTACGAAATTATTTTTACCCGGGGGACCACCAACGGGATCAATACGATTTCCTCCACCTTTGGCCGTGCATTTTTAAAGCCGGGCGACGAAGTGTTGATTTCCGCGATGGAGCACCACTCCAACATCGTGCCCTGGCAAATGGCCTGTGAGTATTACGGGGCGAAGCTGAAGGTGATCCCCATGACCGATAGGGGAGAGCTCGAACTGGACGAATATAGCCGCTTGCTCAACAGCGGCCGCGTGAAAATCGTCGCCGTGACCTACGTGTCCAACAGCCTGGGTACTGTCAATCCCGTGCGGGATATGATCCGCCAGGCGCACGCCGCCGGTATACCTGTATTGGTGGACGCCGCCCAGGCGGTACAACATATACTGATAGACGTCCAGGACCTGGACGCCGACTTCCTGGTTTTCTCCAGCCATAAGATCTATGGTCCCACCGGGATCGGGGTGCTCTATGGCAAAGAAGCCTGGTTGAACAAGCTGCCCCCGCACGAGGGCGGTGGCGAAATGATCAAAACGGTTTCCTTTGGGAAAACGACTTACAACGACCTGCCCTTCAAATTCGAAGCCGGTACCCCGGACATGTCCGGTGCCATTGGGCTAAAGGCGGCGCTCGACTACGTGGATTCGATCGGTATCGACCGCATCCAGCTCGCGGAAGAGGCCCTGCTTACCTATGCCCTCGATGCGCTGTCCACCGTGCCCGGTATCCGTTTTGTCGGCGAAGCCGAACACCGTGCAGGTGCCATTTCATTTTTATTGGGGAAGCACCATCCCTTCGACGTGGGCGAGCTCCTGGACAAACAGGGCATCGCCGTCCGCACGGGTCACCACTGCTGTCAGCCGGTGATGGACCGCCTGGACATCCCCGGGACGGTAAGGGCTTCCTTCAGCGTGTACAATACCCCGTCCGACGTCGATCGCCTGGTGGCCGCGCTGGTTAAATCCGGGAGGATGCTGGGATGACCATACAAGAGGAACAAGACGCCATCGTCGAAGAGTTTTCTTACTTCGATAGTTGGGACGATAAGTATCAGTTCATTATTGACTTGGGTAAAGGCTTGCCGATGATTGATCCCCAGTACAAAGTGGACGAAAACCTGATCCGTGGGTGCCAGTCGCGCGTATGGCTTCATGCATCGGTGGAAGACGGTAAGCTGTGGTTCACCGCCGACAGCGACGCCTTGATCACCAAGGGACTCGTATCCATGGTCGTGCGGGTACTTACCGGGCACACCCCCAAGGAAATCGTGGACGCCGACATCTTCTTCATCGACGCCATCGGGCTCCGCAGCCATTTGTCGCCCACGCGGTCCAACGGGTTGTTGTCGATGCTCAAACAGATCAAAGCCTACGCGCTCGCCTATACCCTCAAAAACCAGACGTCATGAGTGAAACGGCCCAATCCCTGATCCTGCGGGAGCGGATAGAAGCGGCCCTGCGCACGGTGTTCGATCCCGAGATCCCCGTGAACGTATTCGACCTTGGACTGGTATATGGCATCGATATATCGGACGAGGGCAACGTAAAGGTCACCATGACCCTGACGGCCCCCGCCTGTCCCGCCGCCCCCGAAATCCTTTTTGACGCCGAAAGCAAGATCAGGGAGGTGGAAGGCGTCGCCGACGTGCACATGAACCTGACCTTCGATCCCCCCTGGACAAAAGACATGATGAGCGAGGAAGCGAAGCTCGAACTCGGCTTTTTATGACCGATATACCCCGTTACCAGCTGGAGGAATACCGCCCCCTGCACCGGGCGGGGAACGATCATATTCCTTACCCCATTCCTGGTCTCGAACTCTATTCCAGCAAGGGATTGACACCACCACCCATGGTGCCTGCGCGTTGTGCCTTTTACCGGGTAAGCCTCGTCCTTGTCGGAGAGGTGGAGATACAGATCGGACTGGATATCCACCAACACCGCGCACCTTCTGTATGCTTCACCTATCCCAACCAGGTTTTTTTCAAACGCGGTTTTAGCGAGGGCACCCAGGGATATTATATCCTGTTCACCGAAAACTTTTTGGATGAACTCGTCCCTTCCGTAAGGATGCCTTCTGAATTCCCATTTTTTAACCCGGATGGCCACCCCCTGTTCCAATTGGAAGACGTCGACGTCTTTACCGGGCACATCCTCCGGATTCAGCAGGAAATGCAGGAAGACCGCCCCGGCAGGGTGAAAGCGGCGCAGATGCACCTGTACCTGCTCCTGCTCGAAGCCAAGCGAAGCTATGAACGCCAGCAACTCGGTGTTTCGCCCGTGGTCGGCGACCTCGTGGCTCGTTTCCGCCGCCTGGTCGGCCAACACTACCGGGAAAAACGCCAGGTAGCCGACTACGCCTCCCTGCTTGCCGTTACCCCCAACCACCTCGGCCGCGTCGTCCGGGAAGCCACCGGCCGCACGCCTTCCGACCTCATCCGCGACCTGCTGCTCCTCGAAGCCAAGTCGCTCCTGCGGCTGACCGGTCAGTCCGTGTCCGAGATCGCCTATCAGCTTGAATTCAGCGACCCCGCCACCTTCGGGCGGTTTTTCCGGAAAGAAACCGGGATGACACCCCTCGACTACCGCGAGATGCAGGATTAAGCACATCCTTTGCAGGGTACGGCCTTCCATCGTCGGGTGCTCCCGCGCGACCTTTGGGTCATGAACAACACACTTTCCAACCAAAAGATCGTCCTTGCCGGTGCCTCTTCCGGCATCGGACTCGCCTCTGCCCGCCTCCTTGCTTCGGAAGGCGCTGACGTCACCATCACCGGCCGCGACCCCCAAAAGCTCGCCGCTTCGGGTCTTTCTTCGGCCGTCGTCGACAGCCGCAACCGGGAGGAACTCGACGCGTTTTTTGCGGGCATTGGTTCTTTCGACCACCTCGTCGTATCGCTGGCCTCCCGTCGCGGGCTGGGCCCCCTGGCACAATTGTCTTTAGCCGACGTGCGTGAAGGTTTTGAGGAAAAGTTTTTTGCCGTCGCCCACACGGTCCAGGCCGCCCTTCCATACGTCACCGGCAGCATCACCGTGCTGAGCGCCGTCTCCGCCAGCGCCCGCATGCCCGGCACCTCCGGCATCGCCGCCGTCAACGGCGCCCTGGAGATCATGGTACCCATCTGGGCCCGCGAACTCGCACCCGTCCGCGTCAATGCCGTGTCGCCCGGCGTGATCGATACGCCCTGGTGGGACTTCCTGCCGGCTGCTGATCGCGCGGCGGCGTTTGCGCAATATTCTTTGCAGATTCCCTTGAAGCGCGTGGGACGCGCAGAGGAGATCGCCGACGTCGTACGCTCTCTCGTCGGAGCGACCTATGTGACGGGAAGGGTCATCGTGGCGGACGGTGGGCTGGGGTAGCGCTACCTCCGAAACCAGTATCTCCTGCCTCCCCAAATACTCGGCAGAGGCTTTTCCTTCATACTGTTGGCCAGCTTGCGCACCATCATATCCGTGTAGCTCGGCGCCTGTGCCCGCGCCGCTTTCAACGCTTGCCTGTCCAGATGGTCTTCAAGGTTTCCTTCTTTTGGGATAAAACCATAAATGAATTCCATGTCCATCGCCTGCGCCACGGCCTTCATCGTAGCGAGCGACAAGGCGCCGGTCTGCTCGCGTTGTTCGATCTGTCGCGCCGCCTGCCTGCTGATAGACATCCGATCCGCCAGTTGTTGTTGCGTCATACGGATCGCCATCCGCAGCGGGCGTATCCAACCTCCCGGGGGAATAAGGTTGGGGCCCGCTGCTATGAGTGGTTTCAACTGCTGATCCATCTGTTGGCGGAGGAGCCGGTAGGGTTTTTCTGATGGGCTCATCTTTTTTTCCTAAAATTATCCCATCGTTCGTGCCCGGCTTTTTTCGGGCAATGCTATTGCTTATCTGCTCCGTGTTTCCCGGTCATTGCTTCACCGGGTTTGCAGGGGGAACATCCTGTTATATCGGGGCTGTTCGACTTTTGCGCGGGGCGCCAGGGTGAGGGTAAACAGCGCCTTAAATTGGCGTCAAGCTATAGGTTTACATAAGGTGTGGAAGTCAAGTTTTAGCTTGACGCCAATTTAAAGGGCGCGAAACAGGGAGTGGGTGGTGTGTTTGCGCCGGAACTCGCGGCTCGACGGGTTGCGTTGCGCGAGGAGCCCGCCGCGAGGCTCACGCCGGCTCCACGCTCTTGGGCGCACGCTGAAAGCGCCGGCGCGCATCATGGACGTCGTCCATATGCGTGCTGGCCCATTCCCAGAGCTCCACCATCTTGGTGAGGAGGCTCCGGCCCAGGGGGGTCAGGCAATACTCGACCCGGGGCGGGATCTCGGGATACCAATGCCTTTCCACCACCCCGTTTTCTTCCAGGGAACGAAGCGTTACCGTGAGCATGCGTTGCGAGATACCATGGACCATGGATTTGAGTTCGTTGAAGCGGACCCGGTCTTTTTGGCCGAGGGAGAGGATGGTAAAGATGGACCACTTGTCCCCGAAGTGCCCGAGGATATCCCGGATGGGGCACATTTCCGGTGGGTGTTGCTCGGCGGGGCCTAAAATATTTTTCGCCCTTTTTTCGACCGTAAGTTGTTGGTTGTCAATAATGGTTACACTCATGTGCCTAGGGTTAAAGGACGTGCCTTCTTGGCAGTTATCCAGTTACTAAATACATTTGAGTTACTAAAGGTAACTAAAAAAACTCCTCATGCAAAAAATCACGTTTCTGGCCCTTGGCCTGTTGCTGTCCGTTGGCGTTTTCGCACAAACCTGGACCCTGGACAAAATGCACTCTCAACTGAACTTCGGGGTCACCCATATGGGGATCAACACGGTTGAAGGTGGGTTCAGGAGCTTTGACGCCACCATCACTTCTTCCAAGGACGACCTGTCCGACGCCGTCGTAGAACTGAAGGCGGATGTCGGTAGCATCAACACGGGTGTCGATCCCCGGGACAACCACCTCAAAAGCCCGGATTTCTTTGACGCCGCCACCTTTCCTACGTTTACGTTCAAAAGCACCTCTTTCACGAAGACCGGTGACAAGACGTATCAAGTAACGGGCAACCTGACCCTCCATGGTGTCACCAAGCCTGTCACCCTGAATGTCACGTTCAACGGTACGGCCACCAACCCCATGAACAAGAAAACTTCCGCAGGTTTCCACATCTCCGGCGTGATCAATCGTGCAGACTTCGGCATCGGTACGAAGTTCCCCGACAACATGCTGAGCAATGACGTGAACCTGGATGCCAACACAGAATTTGTAAAAGGATGAGGATCTTAATACTTGCAGCAGCAATGCTCGCCAGTGCGGCCGGGGATTGGGCCATTGCACCGGGTTACTCGGTGAAATGGTCCACCACCGGTGACGCGGCGGGTATCTTCAAAGGGCTGGCCGGGACGATCCATTTCGACGAAGCCAACCTGAACACGGCGTCTTTCAACGTTTCCATCGACGTAGCCTCGCTGAACACGGGCAACGGCCTGATGAATACGCACGCCAAAAGCGCCGAATGGCTGGACGCGACGAAATATCCGAAGATCTCCTTCGTCTCCGCCAAAGTCGTCAAGGCGGGCGCGGGTTACCAGGCCATCGGCAACCTGACGATGCACGGGGCCACCAAGCCGCTGACGCTTCCGTTTACCTTTCAGCACACGGGCTCCGGTGGATTGTTCCACGCTACTTTTACCGTCAACCGGACCCAGTTCGGTGTCGGTAAACCCGGGGATGTGGACGACAATATTTCCATCGAGCTGTCGGTGCCGGTCACAAAACAATAACCCATGCTGAAAAGACTTTTGTTACTCGGCGCCGTGTCGGGTCTGCTGGCCGGGATCTTGTCCTGGACGTACTCGAAGGTATATTCCCATTACCTGGGTGTAGACTTCAGCACGATCGCCACTCCTGTAAAGATGATCGTGGCCTGCGTTATCGGCGGCCTCATCGCTTCGCTGGGATACGCTTTGCTCCAGCGGTTGCTGGGGCTGAAGACAGACGCAGTGTTCAACCTGATCTTTACGATCCTGAGTTTTGCGAGCATCCTGGGGCCCATCGCCACCAAGCTGCCCCTCGAACTGCAAAGCCCGGAGTTGTTTCCCTGGCTGGTCATGCCGATGCACCTTTTCCCGGTGCTGGGGTGGCTGACGCTAAAGCCTCTATTTTTCCCGCCGAAAGCATAAGAAAGAGGCTGTCCTACTGGACAGCCTCTCTTGTTAATTTCCCATTGACGGTCCGCATGATCCCCAGCGGATTGCCATCCTGCAGCGCCTCCGGCAGAAGCTCCGCCGGAAAATCCTGGTAGGCAACCGGGCGAACGAAACGCAGAATTGCCGCCGTCCCTACCGAAGTAAACCGCGGATCGGTCGTCGACGGGAAAGGCCCCCCGTGTTGCATGGAATCGCACACTTCGACGCCGGTGGGATAACCGCCGTAGATGACGCGCCCCGCTTTTTGGACGAGCACATCGGTTACGCGCGCCAGCAAAGGTCCCTCACCGTGAACGGTTGCAGTGAGCTGTCCTTCGAGGGACTGCAATACTTCCAGAAGCTGGGCCTCGTCCTTACAGCGGACGAGCAGCGTGGCGGGCCCGAAGACCTCGTCGGAGAGGTGGGCGTCCGCCAGGAACAGGTCGGCGCTGACGCTAAAGGCAAAGGGCCGTCCTTCGCCTTCCTTGGAGGAACGGGCGATCTCTGTGACGCCGGAGGCCTTTTGCAGGGCTTCCACGCCGGAATCATAGGCTTTTTGTATCCCGGCGTTGAGCATACGGCCGGGGAGCGCGTTGGACATGGCTTCCCCAAAAGCGTTCACAAACGCCGAAGCGGCGGCGCTATCGATAAAAAGGACGAGCCCGGGGTTGGTGCAGAACTGGCCGACACCCAGCGTGACGGAGGCCGCCAGGCCCTGGGCGGTTTTTTGAGTCAGGGCGCTTTCCAAAAGCACCACGGGGTTGATAGAGCTCATTTCTGCAAATACCGGGATGGGCTGGGGGCGCTGCGTCGCGGCGCGGTACAACAACATCCCGACGCGACGGGAACCCGTAAAGCCAACGGCCTGGATGATGGGATTTTCTACAAGGGCGACGGCCTCCTCATGCGACAATTGAAGACCACCGAAAACGCCCTTGGGCATCCCGGTACGGGTGGCCGCCTTGTCGATAGCGGCGGCAACCAGGGCGTGGGTACGGAGGTGGGAGGAGTGTGCCTTGACGACGACTGGACAGCCCGCGGCCAGGGCGGAAGCGGTGTCACCGCCGGCGGTGGAAAACGCAAGGGGGAAGTTGCTGGCGCCAAACACGGCAACGGGCCCGAGGGGGATGAGCATCCGGCGGATGACCGGCCGGGGGGCGGGGAGGGCGTCGATGCGCGCGTCTACCCACGACCCTTCGCGGAGCAGGCGGGCAAAGAGCTGGAGCTGTCCGCAGGTCCGGGCGCGTTCGCCGGTGATACGGGCGGCCGGCAGACCGGACTCGGCACAGCAGGTTTCGATCAGTTGATCTCCGATGGCCATGATCTCCTCGCTGATGGCGTCCAGGAAACCGGCTCTTTTTGAGGGAGACAATTGGGAATAAATAGGGAAAGCCTCGTGGGCGAGTTGTAGTGTTGTTGTCATGGCGCAAAACTACAGAGGGCGGAGAAGACTTGACGCCGGCGGTTAAGATGCGATAATAACTTATTAATTCCTGCCGCTTTTCTCCGCGGGTGGAATGCTACTTTTGGCGATATGCGTGTTACACTCCTTGCCATGGTACTGCTGGGCGCCGGGTCTCTCCAGGCGCAGTCTTATGTGCCGGAAAAAAACAACCCCAAGATACTGGTGAAGCCGGTGATCCGGCCAAAGGCCTATGCTTTCGACCTGAAAGACGTCCGTTTGCTGAACAGCCCCTTCCGGGACGCCATGGTCCGCGACTCGGGTTACCTGTTGAGCCTGTCGGCGGACCGCCTTCTCCACCGGTTTTATGCCAACGCGGGTCTTCCGCCCAAAGCGCCCGTCTATGGCGGCTGGGAAAGCTCCGGTTTGTCGGGGCATACGCTGGGGCACTACCTCTCCGCGTGTTCGATGATGTACGCTTCGACCGGTGAACCGGCCTTTGCGGAGCGCGTGCGCTATATCGTCGGGGAACTGGCCCGTTGCCAGGACGCCCGGAAGACCGGCTATGTGGGCGCCATCCCCAACGAGGACACGCTTTGGGCCCAGGTCGCCAGGGGGGATATCCATTCTTCCGGTTTTGACCTCAATGGGGGCTGGTCGCCCTGGTATACGGTCCACAAAGTGATGGCCGGTCTGCTCGACGCTTATTTATATGTAGGCGACCAGCAAGCCCTGGACGTGGCAAAGAAGCTGGCGGACTGGACCGGGAAGGAGCTCGGCGGCTTGAATGACGCGCAGATCCAGCACATGCTGGCCTGTGAGTTCGGGGGGATGAACGAGGCACTCACCAACCTGTATTCCCTGACTGCGGATAAAAAATACCTGGACCTTTCCTATAAGTTTCAGCACAAAGCGATCATGGATCCGCTGGCTGCCGGGCACGACCCGTTGCCCGGGAAGCATTCCAATACGCAAATCCCGAAGATCATCGGCTGCGCCCGGCGCTACGAGGTCGAGGGGGACAGCAGTGACGCCGGCATCGCGCGCAACTTCTGGGACATCGTCGTGGGGCACCATACGTATGTGATCGGGGGGAACAGCGATCACGAATACCTGGGAGAAGCCGACCACCTCAGCGACTACTTGAGCGAAAGTACCTGCGAGTCCTGCAATACGTATAACATGCTCAAGCTGACCCGGCACCTGTTTGCCTGGAATCCGGACAGCCGGCTGGGCGATTACTATGAGCGGGCGCTCTACAACCACATCCTCGCATCCCAAAACCCCGAGAACGCGATGATGACGTACTTCGTCCCGTTGAAGATGGGCGGACGCAAACAGTTCAGCGACTCCACCGATACGTTTACCTGTTGCGTGGGGAGCGGGATGGAGAACCATTCCAAGTACGCGGAAGGGATCTATTACGAGGGCGCCGACGGGGGCCTGTACGTGAATCTTTTTATTCCGTCCGTGTTGCATTGGAAAGACCGCGGGGTCACCGTCACGCAGACCACGAATTATCCGTATAGCGACACGACGACGCTGACGATCGATGGCAACGCGGCTTTTGCCTTGCGCCTCCGTCACCCCTGGTGGGCCACGAACGGCATCACCGTCCTGGTCAACGGCCAGCCGGTACAAACCGCCCCCGAAGCCGACGGCTACCTCGTGATCAAACGCGCCTGGCACAAAGGCGACCGCGTCCAGCTCACGATGCCCATGCACCTCTACACCGAATCGATGCCCGACGACACCAACCGGGTGGCCCTGTTATACGGGCCGGTCGTCCTGGCGGGGAACCTGGGCGACAAGGACCCCTCCACGGACCTGCACGGGGTACCCGTCCTCCTGACCAGCGACCATCAGGTGGGCAACTGGATCCAGCAAACCGGTCCGCTGACGTTCCACACTCAGGGCGTGGGCAAGCCGTTCGACATTACCCTGACGCCCTTCTATAAGAACTACGACGACTATTATAGCGTTTATTGGGACTTTTTTACACCCCAGGACTGGACCAACCGGGAAGCCGAATATGAAGCGGAAAAGGCCCGTCGGAAGGACATCGACGACCGGACCATCGACATCATGCGGCTGGGGGAAATGCAACCCGAACGGGATCACCACCTCGATTCAAAGATTTCCTACGTGGGGGATGAAAGCGCCCGGCGTTCCCGGGACTGCCGCAACGGGGGCTTTTTCACCTTTGACATGAAGCCCGGCGACAGCCTGTTCGTCACGGCCTGGGGCGGGGACAACGGCCGCGTGGTGGATATTTACGTGGACGACGTCAAGATCGCCACCCAGGCGCTGGTGCACCCCAAACCCAACCAGTTTGTCGACCTGGTCTACCCGATCCCGGCCGACCTCGTCAAAGACAAAACCATTATCCGCGTGAAGTTCCAGGCCCCTGTCGGGAAGTCTTCCGGTAGTATCTTTGGCGTACGAACCCTAAAAGCCGCCGTCCATGAGTGAGTTCAAACCCAGCCTCGGGCTTCTTGACGCCACCATGATCGTGGCGGGGAACATGATCGGATCCGGCATTTTTATCGTCAGCGCGGACATCACCCGCAACGTGGGCAGTATCGGCTGGCTGCTGCTGGTATGGCTGATCACGGGTTTTATGACCCTTACCGCGGCCCTGAGTTATGGAGAGCTGGGGGGCCTTTTCCCAAAGGCCGGCGGACAGTATGTGTACCTGAAGGAGGCCTATAATCCCCTGCTTGGTTTTTTGTACGGGTGGAGCTTTTTTACCGTCATCCAAACCGCGACCATCGCGGCCGTGGGGGTGGCTTTTGCCAAATTCACCGCGTATCTTTTCCCCGGCCTTGGCGAAAGCAAAACGCTCGCCATCGCCGTTATCGTTTTGCTTACCTTCATCAATACACGGGGCGTTCGCAGCGGGAAGCTCTTACAAACCACCATCACGATTACCAAACTCCTCAGTCTTTTCGGGCTGATCGCCTTTGGCCTCGCGGCCGCCAACGGTGCGATCTGGAAAGCCAACTGGACGGGCGCCTGGCACCTTCACGGGTTGTCTGCCACGGGCCAGGTCACCGGGTACCTGCCGATCGCGGCGTTGGGCGCGGTGGCCGCGGCCATGGTGGGCTCCATCTTTAGCAGCGATTCCTGGCACAACGTCACGTTTATCGCGGGGGAGATTAAAAATCCGAAACGCAACATCGCGCTGGCCCTTGGGTTAGGTACCGCTATCGTGACCCTTGTCTACCTCAGCGCCAACGTCATGTACACCGCCGTCCTGCCCCTCCAGGGCATCGCCTCGGCGGAAAAAGACCGGGTGGCGGTCACCGCGGCCCAGGTCATCTTCGGCCCGGGGGGCACGATGATCATCGCTTTGCTGATCATGGTGTCCACCTTCGGGTGCAACAACGGCCTGATCCTGGCCGGGGCAAGGGTTTATTACACGATGGCAAAAGACGGCTTGTTCTTTCGCCGCACGGGAGAGCTCAACCGGCATTCCGTGCCGGAGTTCGCCCTTTGGCTCCAGTGTATCTTCGCCTCCGCCTGGTGCCTGAGCGGCAAATACGGCGACCTCCTGGACATGATCTCCTTTGTGGTCGTCGGTTTTTATATGCTCACGATCGCAGGGATCTTTATCCTCCGGCGGAAACGCCCGGACGCCGAGCGGCCGGTCAGGGCGGTGGGGTACCCCGTGCTGCCGGTCCTGTATATTCTCATGGGGCTCACCTTCTGCGGTTTATTGATCGTGTATAAGCCGCGGTTTACCTGGCCGGGGTTGATTATCACTTTATTGGGAATACCCGTATATTACTTTGTCCGGCGGCAGGCCAAAGGTGCCGAAGGTGTCGCACCGGCGGCTGCGAATTAAATGTACATTTGACAATTATGAAACCCCTTGCGTTTACAATAACGATTGCCGCGGCCATCGCCGCATTTGGCGCGAGCGCCCAGCCGAAGGACTATCCCATCCAACCCGTCCCCTTCACCCAAGTCAAGGTGGACGACGCCTTTTGGGCCCCAAAGATCGAGGTCAACAGGGAAGTCACGATCCCGTACGTATTAAGGATGTGTAAGGAACACGGACGGATCGACAACTTTATCATCGCGGCAAAGCACAGTGGAGGAAAACTGACGGTATACCCCTTTGACGATACGGACCTGTACAAGGCGATCGAAGGGGCAAGTTATGGGCTGCAGGTGAAGCGTAACCCCGAGCTGGAACGGTACCTGGATACGTTGATCCAAATCATCGGCGCGGCGCAGGAGCCGGACGGCTACCTGTATACTTTTCGGAGCGCGGACGAGGCGCAGCCGCACGAATGGATCGGGGCCAAACGCTGGCAGAACGAGGAGATCCTGAGCCATGAGCTGTACAATTGCGGGCACCTTTATGAAGCGGCCGTGGCGCACTACCAGGCCACGGGGAAAAAGACGCTGCTGAACATTGCCCTCAAAAACGCCGACCTCCTGGTACGGACCTTTGGCCCCGGGAAGGAGGTCAAATATCCCGGTCACCAGATCGTGGAGATCGGACTGGTCAAGTTGTACCGGGTAACGGGGAAAAAAGAGTACCTGGACCTGGCGAAGTTCTTCCTGGAGGCCCGCGGGGGCGGGGAGGCCTACAATCAGGCCGACAAACGCGTAGTGGACCAGGATTCCGCGGAAGGGCACGCGGTGCGCGCGGCCTATATGTATACGGGGATCGCGGACGTGGCGGCCATGACGGGGTATACCCCTTATGAAAAAACCATCGACGCCATCTGGAATGACGTCACCAATGACAAGCTGTACATTACGGGCGGCATCGGGGCTACAGCCTCCGGGGAGGCATTCGGGGCGCCCTACGAATTACCCAATATGTCGGCGTATGCCGAGACCTGCGCTTCCATCGCCAATGTGTACTGGAACAGCCGCATGTTCCTGCTGCACGGGGACTCCAAGTACATCGACGTGCTGGAAAGGACCTTGTATAACGGCCTCCTGAGCGGGGTGTCGCTGGACGGAACCCGTTTTTTTTACCCCAATCCCCTGGCGTCCATGGGTCAGAACGAGCGCAGCGCGTGGTTTGACTGTGCCTGCTGTATCACCAACATGGCGCGCTTCCTGCCGTCCATGCCGGGGTACATCTATGCCCATCGGGGTAATTCGTTATATGTAAACCTTTTTGTCGGCAGCGAGGTACACCTCCACCTCCCCGGCGGCAACCTGGTGTTGCACCAGCGCACCGATTATCCCTGGGATGGGCAGGTCACGATGGAGGTACATCCTTCGGCACCCCTGAAGGCGGACCTGAGGATCCGTATCCCTGGCTGGGCGGTGGGAAAGCCAATTCCCGGGGACCTGTATTATGATGTCCATGCAAGCACCACGCCGGTGACGATCCGGGTAAACGGCGCCCCGGTTACATATAAGGAAGAAAGCGGATACGCGGTCCTGGACCGGACCTGGAAGCCCGGAGACGAGGTGAACATCCTTCTCCCCATGCCGGTTCAAAAAGTACTGGCCAGCGAAAAGGTGGCGGATGACCAGGGACGTTTTGCGTTCCAGAAAGGGCCGGTCGTGTATTGCCTGGAAGGACCCGATAACCGGGACAGCGTGGTCCGTAACCTCTTCGTGGATACGGGGGCAGCCGTTTCGGTATCCTACGCGAAGACCGTCCTGGGGGGCATTGACGAGCTGACCGTGCAAGGCGTGGCGCTCAAGCGTTCCTCCGCGGACGTCCCGGCCACGGTCACGGCCATTCCCTACTATGCCTGGGCCAACCGGGGCGCTTCCGAAATGACGGTTTGGGTGCCGTACGAACGCTCCGCGGCCGTACCCGAACCGTTTCCCACCATTGCCTCCACCAGCAAAGTGCGTTCCTCCATCGGGTCACCACGGATGCTCCGGTCGATCAACGACCAATACGATCCCAAAAATTCCAACGACCATTCGATGCCGTATTTTCACTGGTGGCCCCGTAAAAACGATACCCAATGGGTGGAATACGATTTCAAGGGGACGGACACAGTGTCCTCGTCGGCGGTGTATTGGTTTGACGACGGTCCCTGGGGTGGTTGCCGCATCCCGGCCTCCTGGCAGCTTTTGTACCTGAAGGACGGCAACTGGGTCCCCGTCCACAATACAAGCCCTTACGAGGTCGCCAAGGACCGCTATTGCCGGGTGTCTTTCGACCCGGTCGTCACCACGGCCATGCGGATGGTGGTGCAACTGCCTGTAGATAACTCGTCTGGCATCCACGAGTGGAGCCTGGAGTAGCCCACGACGATTTTGGGGAGAAATTTTTAGGAAATTCCGGCTAAAACGCGCTAATTTAAGGGCTGAAAGACAGAGAAAGCCCCGTATAGTCAAAAAAATGAACGAATATTAGTCATAGAAATTAGTCGTTGCCTTGTACCTTTACACCAAAATTTACCCTATAATTTAGTTATCATGAAGCTTTTTGTAGCAGGCCTTTTTGCTGACCTGGATGATGTTGACCTGAAAGAAATGTTTGAACTATACGGTGAAGTAAGATCCGCCAAGGTGATCGTAGACCGCATGACGGGGAAGAGCCGTGGATTCGGGTTTGTTGATATGCCCGATGACAATGAGGCCCGCGGGGCCATCGAAACCTTGGATGGAGTAGGCCTGAAGGGTAAGAAAATGTCCGTAAAAGAAGCCGATGCCAGCATGGGCGGCGCCGGTGGCGGCGGTGGAGACCGCGGCGGCTACGGCGGCGGCGGTGGTGGTGGATATAATCGTGGCGGTGGCGGCGGTGGATACAACCGTGGCGGAGACCGCGGTGGCTATGGCGGTGGCGGCGGCGGTGGTTATAACCGTGGCGGCGATCGTGGTGGCTATGGCGGCGGTGGAGACCGTGGTGGTTACGGAGGCGGTGGCGGCTACAATCGTGATCGCGGCGGGGACCGCGGTGGTTACGGTGGTGGTGGAGACCGCGGCGGCGATCGTGGTGGCTATGGCGGCGGCGGTGGAGACCGTGGCGGTTATGGCGGCGGCGGTGGTTACAATCGTGACCGCGGCGGATACGGCAGCGACCGTGGTGGTTCCAGCGATCGTGGCGGCGACCGCGGTGGTTACGGCGGCGGCGGTTACAACCGTGACCGCAGCAGCGACCGTGGCGGCTACGGCGGCGATCGCGGTGGCTATGGCGATCGAAGCAGCGGTGGCGGCGATTTCAACCGCGACCGCGGCAGTTACGGCGACCGGGACTTTAACAGGGACCGTGGCGGCTACAATGACCGGAGCGGCGACCGCGGCGGCTCCTACAACCGCGATTATAACAAAGACAATGACGGACCCCGGGAAGACCGTCCGCGCAACAACGACAACGATCAAAACGAAAGCGGCGCAGAGGAAGCATAGCCTGGCGCTCAACGATAGTAAGGCCCTCACCGGAAAAGGTGAGGGTTTTTTTTATTCATTCCGCAAGCTGTCGACAGGATTGGCCCGGGCCGTGCGCAACGCCTGAAGGCTGACCGTAAGGATGGCCAACAGGGCGACACCCAGACCCGAAACGATCAGTATCCACGGGCTGACCGTAACGCGATAGGCAAACTGCCGAAGCCACCCCTGCATCACCCACCAGGCCAGGGGGGCGGCGATAACCACCGCCAGCCCCACCAGTGCCAGGAAGTCCCTGGTCAGCAGCCCCACCAGGGTGCCCACGCCCGCGCCCAGTACTTTCCGAATACCCACTTCTTTGGTCCGCTGAAGGGTGGCAAAGGTCGAGAGCCCGAACAACCCCAGACAGGCGATCCCGATGGTGAGCAGGGTAAAGGCGCCCAAGAGTCCCGCCATGCGGATCTGGGTAGTATACAACTGTTCAAAGGCGTCATCGGCGAACTGATAGGAAAAGGGGAAAAGGGAAGGGTAGCGGCGGTAGATTTTTTCCAGGGAAGCTAGCAGGGCATGAGTGTCGGCGTCCGGCCTGGTACGTATCAGCAGGGTGCCTCCCCCGCCAAAGGAGCCGTTGCTCGCGGTGATATAGACGGGGTCCGGTTTCCGGATCAGCGACTCGAAGACAAAGTCTTTGACGACGCCGGCGATCTTTGACACACGCATGCCCGGCGCCCGGAGGCCACGGGGATCCGCAGGGAGACCGAGCGCCTTGACGGCGGTTTCATTAAGGACGACATTCCGGGGATCCGCTGACCAGAAGGGGTCGGTGGGACGAAGCCGCCAGCGGATCTGAAGGGCGTCGATAAAGGCGCTGTCCGTCTCCATATCGGTTACCATAAGGGGGTTGGCGGCAAAGGCGCCGTCCTGGATGGTAATCATGCCGATGCCACCGAAAAGACCGTTGAGGGAGACGCTGGTGGCGGTCACCGCCGGCAGGGCGGCGACTTCAGCCTGAAAGGCCTGATAATGCGGTGCCATCGTCCGGTCAAACCGGACCATCAAAAGGTGTTCCCGGTTCAGACCGATGTCTTTATGAAGGAAAAAATAGATCTGCTTTTTCATCACGGTCAGCGAAATGATCATGGCCGTAGCGACCGTGAACTGGAGTACGGTCAATACCCGCCGGACGGCCCTGCCTCTTGACGGCGCGCTGATATTGTCCATGGGATTAAAGGCGGACATCACCAGGGCAGGATAGCTCCCGGCAAGGAGGATGGTGACAGCCATCAACAGGGCGGCGGCGGCGATAAAACGGGGCGAGCCGGTGAATGCGTCGTCGATGTGCAATCGCAGGAGTTCGAGAAAGGGTTCTTTGAACAACCCGAACAACAACAACCCGAGGGCGAAAGCCAGACCGGCGTAAAGGGCCGATTCCACGTAAAATTGTGTCGCCAGGTTTCCCTTGCCTGCCCCCAGCGTCTTACGGACCCCGATCTCGCGGGCACGGACAGACGCCCGGGCGGTCGCCAGGCTCATATAGTTGATCAGGGCCAGCGCCAGGATCAGACCGGCCACAATGGAGAAGATGCGAAGGTATTCGTGTTCGGTGGCCCGGCCGACGTGCATCTCCAGGTGCTCCTGTTGCATGGGCTCCAGGGCATAACGGTAAGACCCGGTGGTGTGGTAATAGGTCGTGTCTAGGTGGTGAGCCGCCAGCTGGCGGAGGACGTGCAGGACCGAGGCCGTGTCCGCTGCGCTCCGGAGCTGTATGTATGTTTTGAAGTTGCCGGGTTCGACGTTTTGCTCCATTTTGATCGTCCACTGCTTGTCTTCCATGAAGGCAAAGCTGGACAGGGAACAAAGCGCGTCGAAGTCCAGGTACGCGTTGCTGGGCGGATCCGCGGCGACACCGGTTACTTCGAAGGTGTATTTGCCGTTGTACGACAGTCGTTTCCCTACGGGGTCTTCGCTCCCGTAGAGTTTTTGGGCAAGGGTCCGGCTGAGGACGATGGTAAAAGGCCGGTTGAGCACCGTCGCCGGGTCGCCCTTGTCGAGGCGGAACGAAAACTGCTGGAAGAAATTGTCGTCCACGAACAACGGCTTTCGCGGAACGACATCACCGAGACGGAACTTACCGGGAAACATGTCGACGCGGGTATAACGCACCACCCCTGGCGCCGCCTGGGCCAGCCGCGGGCCTGTCATAAAGGACATCGATTCCGAGAAGGACGCCTTGTCGGCAGGGGACACTGAATATATGGAAAAGGTCCGGTCCCGGTTTGCCTGGAACAGGTCGTAGCTGTACTCGTGGACGAGGTAAAGCAGGATGAGCAGACAGGCACAAAGGGCCGTACCCAGACCGCCGATATTGATCGCGCTGTAGACGGGGTTTTTCAAAAGCCCTCTCCAGGCGGTAGCGATATAATTTCTCAGCATCGGAAGGTTTGCAGAAAAAAAGATGCCGCTATTATATTGTGTTGGCTATGAGACGGTTAGAGGGCGGTATAAAAACAACTGTTCGCTTTTGATATAAAACGACGTCCGGTTTCGATACATTTGCGGCCTAAACGATTTGTCGATGCCCGATGTTTCCCCCGGAACGCGTTTCCGCGAGGCCATGGCCCATGAAAAACCCCTGCAGGTCGTAGGGACGATCAACGCCAACCACGCCCTGCTCGCGACACAGGCAGGGTTCAAAGCCATTTACCTGTCCGGGGGCGGTGTCGCCGCCGGTTCCCTGGGTATCCCCGACCTGGGGATCACGAACCTGGAGGATGTTTTGGTAGACATCGACCGGATCACCAATGTGACGAATACCCCTTTGCTGGTAGACGTGGACACGGGTTTCGGCCCTTCGGCCTTTAACGTCGCCCGGACCGTCAAGGCCCTGATCAAGGCCGGCGCCGCCGCCCTGCACATCGAGGACCAGGTTGGCGCCAAACGGTGCGGACACCGGCCCGGCAAAGAAGTCGTGACCCGCGAGGAAATGGTCGACCGCATCAAAGCCGCCGTTGACGCGCGTACAGACCCGGGTTTTGTCATCGGCGCCCGCACCGACGCCATTGCCGTGGAAGGAATGGACAAGGCCCTGGAGCGGGCCGTGGCCTATAAAGAGGCCGGGGCGGATTTTATTTTTGCAGAGGCCGTTCCGGAGCTGGGATTATACCGTAAGTTCGAGGAAGCCACGGGGATACCCGTGCTGGCCAACATCACCGAGTTCGGGATGACACCGCTCTACACGGTGGACGAGCTCCGGGCCGCGGGCGTAGGGCTGGTGCTGTATCCATTGTCCGCCTTCCGTGCGGCCAACAAGGCGGCGCTCAACGTCTTCCAGGCCATCCGCCGCGACGGCAGCCAGAAGGGCGTGGTGGATACGATGCAGACCCGGGCTGAGTTGTACGATAGCATCGGGTACTATGATTACGAGCGGAAGCTCGACGAACTTTTCAAACAACAACATCATGGATAGCACCACCCCTGGCTTCAAACCTAAAAAAAGCGTCGCCCTCTCGGGCGTCCCCGCCGGTAACACCGCGCTTAGCACGGTCGGCCATACCGGTAACGATCTCCACTACCGCGGTTATGACATCCAGGAGCTGGCCGAAGGCGCCACCTTCGAGGAGACCGCCTACCTGCTGATCTATGGTGAGTTGCCCGGCGCCGCCCGGCTAAAGGCCTATAAAACCCATCTGCAATCCTTACGAGGTCTCCCCGCGGCGGCCAGGCTCGCGTTGGAGCAACTGCCGCCATCGGCGCACCCGATGGACGTCCTGCGTACATATACCTCCGTCCTGGGGACGCTGCTTCCGGAGAGAGAGGACCATCCCGTGGCGGGTGCCCGGCACATCGCCGACAAGCTTCTGGCGAGCTACGCGTCCGCCTTGCTCTACTGGTATCACTTCTCCCACAACGGGACCGTCATAGATGTGGAGACGCACGACGACACGATCGCCGCCCACTTCCTGCACCTCCTTCACGGGAAAAAGGCCCCGGCCACCTGGGAGAAGGCCATGCATGTTTCCCTAAACCTGTACGCGGAGCACGAGTTCAACGCGTCCACCTTTACCGCGCGTGTCATCGCCGGCACGGGCTCCGACATGTACTCCGCGATCACCGGCGCCATCGGGGCACTCCGGGGTCCCAAACACGGGGGCGCCAACGAAGTGGCCTTTGACATCCAAAGCCGTTATGGCTCCGTGGCCGAGGCGGAAGCGGATATCCGCTCCCGCCTGGAGAAAAAGGAAGTGATCATCGGTTTCGGGCATCCGGTGTATACCGTGTCCGACCCCCGCAACCCCATCATCCGGGAAGTGGCCCGCGGCCTGTCCAGGGAATCCGGGGATATGTTGCTTTTCAACGTAGCCGAGGCCCTGGAAACGCTGATGTGGAACGAGAAAAAAATGTTCCCCAACCTGGACTGGTTCTCCGCCGTCTCCTATCACCTGATGGGTGTACCCACGGCCTTCTTTACGCCGCTCTTCGTGATTGCCCGCGTCACCGGCTGGAGCGCTCACGTCATCGAACAACGCCAGGACGGCAAGATCATCCGCCCCAGCGCGAATTACACCGGCCCCGATAACAGACCATTCATTCCTTTAGAAAAAAGACCCGCATGAGCCCTCAACCTGATAAAGTTCTTATTGATATTGCCGACTACGTCCTGAACTACGATATAACTTCCGACCTGGCCTGGAGCACGGCGCACTACTGTTTGCTCGACACGATCGGTTGCGGCCTGGAGGCCCTGACCTATCCCGCCTGTACCAAGCTCCTGGGCCCGGTGGTCCCCGGCACGATCGTACCCAACGGCGCCAAGGTGCCCGGTACGTCCTATCAACTGGACCCCGTACAGGCGGCTTTTAACATCGGCGCTATTATCCGCTGGCTGGACTTTAACGATACCTGGCTGGCCGCCGAATGGGGCCATCCTTCCGACAACCTGGGCGGCATCCTGGCCACAGCAGACTGGCTTTCGCGGACAGCCGTCGCCGCGGGCAAACCGCCCCTGAAGATGAAGGCTGTCCTGGACGCGATGATCCGCGCCCACGAGGTCCAGGGGGTCATCGCCCTGGAGAATTCGTTCAACAAGGTGGGGCTGGACCACGTCCTCCTGGTCAAGCTCGCGTCCACCGCCGTCGTTGGCCGCCTGCTCGGCCTCAACCGGGACGAGCTCATCAACGCCCTGTCGCTGGTGTTTGTGGACGGGCAGGCGCTCCGGACCTACCGTCACGCACCCAACACCGGGAGCCGCAAGTCCTGGGCCGCGGGTGACGCCACCGCCCGGGCCGTGCGCCTCGCCCTGATCGCACGTACCGGGGAAATGGGGTATCCCTCCGTGCTGACGGCCCCGACCTGGGGTTTTTATGACGTCTCCTTCAAGGGACAGGCGTTTAAGTTCCAGCGCCCGTACGGGAGCTATGTGATGGAAAACGTCCTTTTCAAAATATCCTTCCCCGCCGAGTTCCATTCCCAAACCGCCGTGGAAGCCGCGATGACCCTGCACGCCCGATTAAAAGCCGAAGGCCGCAGCGCCGGGGACATCCGGCACATCCGCATCCGCACCCACGAGGCCGCCATCCGGATCATCGACAAGAAGGGGCCGTTGAACAACCCCGCCGACCGTGACCATTGTATCCAGTACATGATCGCCGTCCCCCTCCTGTTCGGCCGGCTGACCGCCGCGGACTACGAAGACACGGTTGCCGCCGATCCCCGGATAGACCCGCTCCGCGCCAAGATGGAATGCGTGGAAGACCCCCAGTTTACCGCGGACTATCACGACCCCGAAAAGCGGTCCATCGCCAATGCGCTTACTGTGGAGTTTAACGACGGCACCGTATGGGACGAAGTCGTCGTCGAATACCCCATCGGCCACAAACGCCGGCGGGACGAGGGCATCCCCGAGCTGTTGAAAAAGTTCCGCGTCAACCTGGCACGCGTGTATGCGCGCAAGCAGCAGGAGAACGTGCTCGCGCTCTCCCTCGACTTCCCGCGGTTGATCGAGCTGCCGGTGCACGAGTGGGTCGACGCGCTGGCGCACGCCTGAGTGTCCGGTATCGATACAGTGACCACCCGGAAAATTCTGGCAATCCTTTGGTTGCCAGTTGGTTGAAAAGCTGGCGCCGTTTTCGCGCCGGAGACGCTATGCTGCGCAACTTCCTTGTCACTTCCTGGAGAAACCTGACCAAGAACAGGGTCTATTCGCTGATCAATATCCTCGGCCTCGCCGCCGGCATGGCGGTCGCCTTGCTGATCGGTTTGTGGATGGCGGACGAGCTGTCCTTCGATCATTATTTTCCCCGCCACCAGCGCATCGCGCAGGCGATGAACACACAGACGATCAACGGGGAGGTAAAGACCGGCAACACCATGTCGCTGGCGGCCGGTCTGGAAATGCGCGATAAATGGACGGCCGAGTTTCGCTCCGTGTCGCTGGCCAGTTGGAACCTGACCCACATCCTGGGCCAGGGGGAGGTGAAGATCACCCAGGAGGGGATGTTTGTCCAACCGGCTTTTGCCGACATCTTCAGCCTGAAGATGATCGAAGGCGACCGGGGCACGTTGAACGATCCGTCCTCCCTTTTGCTCAATGCCTCCACGGCCAAGGCCTTGTTCGGCGGGCAAGATCCGCTGGGGAAAACGGTGCGGGTCGACAACCAGTATGATATGAAAGTGGCCGGTGTGTTCGAGGATTTCCCGGTGAACACCACCTTCGCCCGGACGCATTTGCTGATGCCCTGGGCCAGGTACGTCGCCCTGGAACCGGACGGGTTCGCCCGTTGGCAAACCCAGTGGGACAACCATTCCTGGCAGGTGTTTGCGGAATTGAATCCCGGTGTGGACATGGCCAGGACGAGCGCCGCCCTGGGCCCGGTGGTCCGTCAGCACCGTGCAGACCTCAAAGAAGACCTGTTGTTGCAACCCATGGACAACTGGCATTTGTACAACGAGTTCAAAAACGGCGTGATCGTGGGCGGCCGGATCGAGTTTGTGCGGATGTTCGGTCTCATCGGTGGATTCGTGTTGTTGTTGGCCTGTATCAACTTTATGAACCTGAGCACGGCCCGCAGTGAAAGGCGGGCCCGCGAAGTCGGCGTCCGCAAAACGCTGGGCTCGCTCAGGTCGCAACTGGTGGCCCAGTTATATACCGAGTCCATCCTCGTGGCCTTCATCGCCCTGGCGTTCGCATTTGTGTTCGTTCGTCTGAGCCTTCCCTTTTTCAACACGCTTTCGGGCAAAGCCATGACCCTTCCTTTCGGCGACGCCCGGTTCTGGGCGCTGACGCTGGGTTTCGCCTTGTTTACGGGGCTGGTGTCGGGTTCTTATCCGGCCTTGTATCTTTCTTCGTTCAAACCCATCCGGGTGCTCAAGGGGACCTTCAAAACGGGCCGCGGGGCGGCTCTTCCAAGAAAAGTGCTGGTGGTCGTCCAGTTCACGGTCTCGGTGGCGCTCATCATCGGCACGATCATCGTTTTCCGGCAGATCCAATACGCCAGGAACCGGTCCACAGGGTATGAGCAGGCGGGGCTGATCGTCATCAAAATGAGCACCCCCGATATACACGGCCGCTACGACGCGCTCAGGTCGGACCTGATCCGGACAGGCGTGGTCGCAGATATGGCGGAATCGAACAGCTCCACGACCCATATCGTCAGCAGCCAGAGCGGTTTTACATGGGAGGGGATGGATCCCCATACAAAACCCGAACTCGCCTATGTGTCCGTGACGCATGACTACGGGCACACGGTACAATGGCAGATCGCGGAAGGCAGGGATTTCTCCCGGTCTTTTCCCACGGACACGGGCGCCATGATCCTGAACGAGTCGGCCGTAAAACAAATGGGGCTCCGGTTGGGCATGACGCTTCATAAAGATGGGCAAGACCACAGGGTCATCGGTATTGTCCGGGACATGGTCATGGGATCCCCGTACACCCCCGTGGCGCCGACGGTCTATTTCCTTGACTACGACTGGACCGAGTCCCTGTTGCTGCGGCTGGACAAACCGCTCCCCGAGGCCCTGCCGCGGGTCGCGGCCGTGTTGGCGCGCTATAACCCGGGCGCTCCTTTCGACTACCACCTGGTGGACGACGACTATGCGCTCAAGTTCTCCGACGAGAAACGCATCGGGAACCTGGCGTGCGTATTCGCCGCCCTGGCCATCTTTATTTCCTGTCTGGGCTTATTTGGACTGGCGGGTTTTGTGGCGGAGCAACGCACCAAGGAAATGGGTGTCCGCAAAGTGTTGGGTGCTTCGGTTTTCCACCTTTGGAAACTCCAGTCGTCGGAATTTATTTTCCTGGTGCTCCTGTCCTGTCTGATCGCCATGCCGCTGGCGGGCTTTTACCTGCAACGATGGCTAGAAGGCTATGCGTACCATACCCCGCTTCCGGGTTGGGTATTCGGGATCGCGGCGCTGGGCGCCCTGGTCATCACGGTGGTTACAGTCAGCGTGCAATCGGTCCGGGCGGCGCTCGCGAATCCGGTGCGGAGCCTGCGCACGGAATAATCAGCGGATCAGCGTCACCAACCCATGCTTCTCAAACACCTCCCCCGTCTCACACACGACGTCCATTAAGTACACATACGCCCCCGGCGGCATGTCCCGCCCGTTGCAGGTCCCGTCCCAGCCAAAGTCCTCCGAATTGATGGGGATATTGTCCCGCTGGTAGACCGGCCGTCCCCAACGATCCCAGACCGAGAAGTGGGTGATGGCCCGGATGCCTTTGCCCATGGGATAGAAGACGTCGTTATGACCGTCATGGTTGGGGGTAAAGGCGCTGGGCACATAAACGGCGTCCTTGTTGCACAACAGGTTGATGACGATGTTCGCGGTGGCGGTACAACCGTAGGCGGTGGTCACGGTCACGGTGTATTCGGTATTGGACGAGTTGGGGTAGGCCTCCGGGTCGGCGCAGTCGGCGCAGGTGAGCCCGGCCGGGGGCGTCCAGGCATACCCGGTCACATCGCTACTGACGGAGGGCGAAAGCTTATATCCGACCCCCGCGAGGGTGGTGGCGGAAGAAGGAAGGCTGACCGTGGGGATGGGCTCTACATTGACGGTGATGAGGTTGGTGTCGGCAAAACAATGATAGAAGTCCTGACCGACGACGGTATATTGGGTCGTCACAGTGGGGTCTGCCCAGGCGGTGCCGCCCGCGATTTTTGACAGGGTGCCGGTGGGGGACCAGATATAGGTGTCGGCACCGGTAGCGTCGATTTGCACGGTCTGGCCGAGACAGATAAAGGTGTCGGCGGGTGCCCTGACGATAAAGGTGGGGATGACCTGGACGGTGTCGGTGGCCTTGGCGGTACAACCGGGGGTGGAGTGGGCGGTGGCCTGGATGTAAAAGATGCCGGGTTGGGTAAAGTCATACCCGGGGTTGGGTAAAGCGGACGTGGCGCCGCCGGGAAGCGACCACTGCCAGGTGAGCGGCTTGTGGAGGCTGTCGTAGTCAAAGCTGACGATCTGGGGAGAAAATTGTACCCAGGACGGGTCGCATACGTGTTGCGTACCGAGCTGGAGGTGGAGGGTATCCATGAGGATCGGTTGCTTGGTGCCAAAGGAGGCCTGGCAACCGGTGGAGTCGGTTAAGATCAGGTTGGGGGTGTAGATCCCCGGTACGATATAGGTATGGGTCTGGGTGGTGTCGTTGGAGGGGATGACGGTCCCGTCGCCAAAGTCCCAGAAGTAAGCGGAGGCATAGCTCACGGTTGCGGACAGGATCACGGCCTGGGGGACACAGCCCACGAGAATGTTGGCGCGGAGTGAGGCCCGGGGACCCTTGACGGTGACGGAGTCGGAAGTAACGACGTTGGTACCCCCCGCGTCAAAGGCGGTCAGGGTAACGATGTATACGCCGGGTTGCTGATAGGTATGGCTGGGTTTGGGGTTGTTGTCGGCGGTGGAGCCGTCGCCGAAGTCCCAGTGGAGGCTGTCGGCGCCAAAGGTGGTGGCGACAAAATAGGCGACCATGGGTGGACAGTTGGCGCTGTTGATGTATTGCGTGGTATACGTAAAGCTGGCAGTGAGGTTGGAGACGGGTACGGCCTTGATGATCGTGTCCACGCAGGCGCCCGAACCGGCCCCGGTGGCGATGAGCTCGACAGAGTCGATGGTGGTGACGGGGTAGGTATGGGTCACGGACACGGGGTTGGCGGACGTGGACCCGTCGCTTTGGAAGTGCCAGTAGTAGGTCGCGCCCCCGCCACCGGTGGTGCTGTTGTAGAAGGTGGCGGTGGTCCCGGGAAGAATGTTGGAGGGTGTCCAATAAAAGTTGGCTTGCGGCCCGCCGACATTGACGCTGGTATAGGACAGGGACGTGGTCGCGCTGCAACCCAGGGAGTCGGTCACGGTCAGGGTGGGGGTGTAGGTCCCGGGTGCGGCATAGACGTGCATGACGGTGTCTCCGTTTGCCCGGGTGATCGTAGTGTCACCGAGGTTCCAGACCCATTTGACGATGGGGACGCTGTCCTTGGTGCTGTCGCTGAAGATGACCGGGTCTTTATAACAGGGCACGCCCTGGACCCCAAAACCGGGGGTGGGGCCGTCGATCTTTATGGGGATATAGTTGCTGGTGTCGTAGCACGCAAACCAGGCGGACTTGAGGATGACCCTCAGGGAGTCTTTGCCGCTGGTCAGGCCGCCCACATTGCCGGAATACTGAACAGACAAACCGCCGTTGCCGTTGAGGGCGGTGCTGTCGCCGTATTGCCAGCCGTTGATGTTGTAGTAGGTGCCCCCGAGGCCGTTGGTGGCCCCGCCCCCGGTGGATACATAGTAGTTGGTGTCGAGGTCCTTGATTTTTACCGGAAGCGGCGAGCCTCCGCAGACGGTGGTCAGGGTCGATGATAACAGGGGTTGTTGTTTGAGGAGGACGAAGACGTCGGCGGTGTCGGTCACCGTACACCCTCCGTTCGAACAGGTCAGCGCGACCTTGTAGAAGCCGGATTTGGTATAGGTATGTTTTACGGTATCGGTTTCCGTCGCCAGGTTCAGGGGCGCGCTCCCGTCTCCGAAATTCCAGCTCCAGGTGGTGGCCTTGGTGGCGGTGTCGACAAAGGTCACCGTGCCCCTGGTGCTGTCGCAGGTGTTAAACACCTGGATGTTGGGGAAGGGGACTTTGACATGGATATAATCGACACGCACGGCGGTATCGGCGCACCCGGGGTTGGAGGCCACGAGCGTGACGGTATACGTGCCCGAGTCGGTGTAGGTGTGGTACACGGGGTTGCCGTCATCGACATTGGTGCCGCCGTCCCCCCAGGTCCAGGTATAGGTATTGGCGTTTCCCGTGGACTGGTTGATGAATTCGACGGGTGTGTTCCCGCATATCAGCGTATCGGGCGCCATAAAGGCTGCGATGGGCTTCCGGTACACAATCACGGTGATGGTGTTGGATACCCCGCGACACCCATGGTTGGTAATAAAAGAAAGGCTGATGTTGTACACCCCGGGTGTGTCATAGGTATGCGTCGGGTTGGCGCCGGTGGAGCTCGTCCCGTCCCCGAACGTCCAAAGGTATTGGGTCAGGGTATCCGGAGAGGTGGCGGTAAAGGTTTCGTTCAGGATGGCGCAGACGCTGTCCGAAGGGGTCAGGGTCTGTGTATTGCTGATGATCGCCGAAGGGGGCGTGATGGTCACCGGCAACCCGATGGTGCCGGTACACCCGTTGGCGTTGGTGATCGTCAGCGTGGGTGTATAGGTCCCGTCCGCGGGATAGGTAAAGGACGCGGTCCGCGCGGTGGACGTATCCCCCGGCTTGCCGTCAAAGTTCCACAGCCAGGCCACGGCGGCGGCGCTGGTGTCCTTGAAAGTCACCAGGGCGGGCGCGCCGCAAACGGAGTCCAGGGTGATCACAAAGCCCGAAGGGTTGATGCCCCCCTTGACGGTAACGGGATGGCTGACGCTGGCCGGACAGGTGCCGAACAACTCGGTTAGGGTGACGGTATATGTACCCGGGGCGGTAAAGTCGTGGGAAACGCTGGCACCGCTGGCCGAACCCCCGTCTCCAAATGTCCAGGTGGGTGTACCGGTACCGGGCGGGTTGGTTTGGTCTGTAAAAAGCGCCGGTGTATTGGAACACGCGTTGAGCGGCGAGGTAAAAGCAGGGTTAAAATCCTGGGCGTTGACGACTTCCTGTTTGACCGTGGTGGCGGTGCAACCGTCGGAACTCGTCACGGTCAGGGATACGGTGTATAAGCCCTTGGCGGGGTAGACGTGGGCCGGGTTGGCGGCGGTGGAGGTCGTCCCGTCCCCGAAGTTCCAGAGGTAGCTCAGCGTACCGGGCCCGGTGGAGGTACTGGTGAACTTCACCGGGTCGGCGATGTTGCAAAGGATGGCGGAGTCTACGGTGAAGCTGGGCGAGACGGGCGGATACACCGTCACCGCGTTGTTCAGGGTCATGCTGCTGGTACACCCAAAGCTGTTGGTCACGGTCAGCCCCGGCGAATAGGTCTGTGCAAAATTATACGTATTGGTGGCGGTGGGCGAAGTCGTACTGAGGGTATTTCCATCCCCGAAGTCCCAGAAATAGTTGGTAATGCTACCGGCCCCGGCGCTGGAAGTGCTGGTAAAAGAAGTGGTCAGTGGAATACACCCCTGGGCATTGGTGAGGGTGAAACTGACGGTGGGTTTTGGATAGACCGTGATGGAGACGTTGGCGGTGGACGTCACACCCCCGTCGGTGACCGTCAGGGTGGCGAAATAGACCTGGGGCGTACTGTACGTGGCCGCCTGGGTGGCCTGGAAGGAGTTGGGACCCACCGAGTTCCCGTTACCGAAGTCCCAGGTATACTGGGCGGCAGCCGACGCACCGGTGGTCGTATTGGTAAACGTAACCAGTAATGGGGAACATCCAGCGTTCACACTCACCGTGAAACCAGCCTTGAGCTGGGCCCGTAGCGTAATGGACGCGCACAATAGGGGCAGGAACGCCAGGGTACGAGGGGACATGGGGTCGACGGTTTTTTACGGATCGTTGGATGTGCAGTAAAACTAGCACAAATTGGGGAGACCAGCAACCGTTTGCCGCACCTTTTCCTCCGTTTGCAGCAACGGGCTACCTCCGCCGGTAAAGCCGCACTACTTTCGTACCAAATTTAACTTTTGTGAGAAAAATTTTATTTATCCTCGCCAGCTCACTGTTGTTCGCCTTTTCCGCTGTCGCTCAGGCGCCTGCGCCTGGAAAGGGGGCGCCGGCGGGTCCGCCCACACTAGGGCGGGCATTCGGGACGGTCACAGATACCAGCGGCAAGCCCATCGAGCAGGCCTCCGTGTTGCTGCTGAAACCAAGCATTGACCCCACGACCAAAAAGAAAAAACTGATCCTGTTCAAAGGGATGGATACCAAAGCAAACGGCCAGTTCAACTTTGAAGACCTGCCCATCGTCGGGCAACTGGTCCTGAGGGTCTCCGCCTCGGGTTATAAAAGCAAGGACGTCCCGTTCATGGTCATGACTCCTGCGAAGCCCGCTGCGCCGGCGCCCGCCGGCCAGAACAACAGCAATCCTTTCGGGAACATGCCTTCGTTCGAGAAGGATCTGGGCGCGATTGCGCTGTCCAGCGACGTCAAGGAACTCAGCGGAGTCGTGATCAACGCCACGCCGCCCCCAATGAAGCTGGAGCTCGATAAAAAGGTTTTTAATGTAGAAAAAAATATAACCTCTGCAGGCGGCACCGCCGTCGACGTCATGCGGAACGTACCCTCCGTGAACGTCGATATTGACGGGAATGTAACCCTGAGGGGAGCGTCGCCGACTATTTTTGTCGACGGTCGTCCGACCACGCTTACCTTAGACGAAATCCCCGCCGACGCCATCGAAAGCGTGGAGGTCATGACAAACCCCAGCGCCAAATACGACGCCTCCGGGGGCGGTTCGGGCATCCTGAACATCGTCCTGAAAAAGAACCGGAAGCAAGGCTACAACGGGAACGTATCCGCGGGGATCGACTCCCATGGGATGCCGAATGCCCTGGCCAGCTTCAACATCCGCCAGGGGAAGGTGAACTTCACCGCCACGGGGTTGTACAACGGGGTGGACAGCAAGACCACCGGGAATACCTACCGGGATACCTATATCGGGAACGGATCCCAGCTTTGGGAGAACGACTTGACGCGGACCAAGGCGCATTTCCTGTTCGGACAAGTGGGCATGGACTATTTCGTGTCCAACCGGACCACGTTGTCAGGTTCTTATATCAAAGTCCATGGTGTCTTCGATCCCAAGGAAACCTCACAGATCCAGACGGACAGTGCGGTGAGCGGAACGCCTCAAAGTTTTTACAGCACCCGGTATACGGACAATAACCGCTGGTTTGACGTCAACGGCGCCCAACTGGGGATGAAACATACCTTTGCCAAGGACGGGGAATCCTGGACCGCCGATGGTTCCTACTTCGGGGTGACCAGCTCCGGGACGTCGACCTATACCACGGACTATTACACCGGTCTGCCGGGCTCCGCTGTCGGGTATCAGACGGTGCAAAAAACCCTGGGTACGGCAGCACCGTATTTCTGGACCGTCCAGACGGACTATGTGAACCCGTTCACGGCCAAGACGAAGCTGGAGGCCGGTCTTAGGGCCTCTATCCAACACCTGGAAAATGACAACAGCACCTATGATGTGACCAACGGGCACGACTTCCTGGATTCGGTAAGCGTCAGCAACTATAAAAGTACGAGCCAGGTCTACGCCGCGTATGCCACCATCACCAGCGCCATCGGTCCCAACTTCGGCTACCAGCTTGGCCTGCGGGGAGAGAGCTCCATGTATTCCGGGGACGTCACCAACAAAGGGGAGCACTTCAGCCACAACTACCCGATCAGCCTGTTCCCCTCGATTTTCCTGAGTGAAAAGCTGAAACACAACCAGGAACTGCAATTAAGCGCCACCCGGAAGATCAACCGGCCGTCGTTCTTCCAGCTCATTCCGTACACCGACTATTCGGATTCGCTGAATATCCAGCGGGGTAACCCCGACCTGGTGCCGGAATTCACCTATAACGTGGAGTTCTCCTACATGAAGACCTTCAAACACAACAACACCCTGCTGGCGTCAATCTATTACAAGAATACACAGCACCTCATCACCCGCTTCCAGATAAAGGACGTCAACCCCGTGGGGGATTCGGTCCTGGTCAATACCTGGCAGAATGCGAACAGCGCGGAATCCTACGGGGCGGAAGTGACGTCGACGACCACGGTCAACAAATGGTGGGACTTCTCGCTCAACCTGAACGTATACAACGCGCAGATCAATACCGACAACCTCAACGAGGCGTCCCAAAACGCCCTTTGGAGCTGGTTCGGTAAGTTCAACAGCAACTTCAAGCTGCCCTACCGGTTTACGATACAACTGACGGCCGCCTACCAGTCCAAGACCAACCTGCCGGTCAACCAAAACCAGCAGCAGTTCGGCCCCCCGAACTCGACCACCCAGGCATCCGCCCAGGGGTATATCAAACCGTTCTGGGGCATGGACGTCGCGGTGAAAAGGACCTTCTTCAAGAACGACGCAGGGTCCATCACCGTCAATTTCTCGGACATCTTCCGGACGCGCTGGCAGGACCAATATAGCATCAGCCCGGGTCTTTTCACCCAGGAATTCGACCGGTTGAAGGACCCGCAGCTCGTGCGCGTGGTATTTGCTTACCGTTTTGGGAAGATGGACCTGAACCTTTTCAAACGCAAAGACATGAACAACCAAGGTATGGGTGACGCAGGCTCCAGTTTGCAATAGTAGGCCATGAATGATAACGGGACGAAGAGGGAGGCCCCCGTGAAGCGGGCCTGGTATGAACGGAGGTGGATACAGGTAGGGCTCCATACCGCCTTTTGGGCGGGGTTGATGGTGCTGCCGCACCTGCTGATCTACCAGGGGACGAAGGAGGTGTCGAAAGCCAGTGAACCGCCCACGCCCACGGGGGTCTTCCCTACGATCCTGGAGTTGTTGTCTTACGGATTTTTTATCGGGCTCTTTTATGTCAATGGGTCCATCCTGACGCGCCGTTTCCTGTACACGAGGCGGTATTGGCTGTACTTCACGATCGTCCTGGGTATTCTTTGCGCCAAGGTTCTCGTGTTCTACCCCCTTTCCCAGGCGGCGCACGACGCGTTCAAACCCAGTTTCCTGACCTACCTGATCTCCAACTTCCTGGTGCTTCTTTTTTTCCTTGCCCTGAGCACGGCCTACCAGGTGATCGGGGACAAAGTGCGCTCCGACAAGCTGACCCAGGACCGGCAGGAAGAACACCTCAAGACGGAACTCTCCTTCCTGCGGTCACAGATCAGTCCGCACTTTATGTTTAACGTGCTGAACAATATCGTGGCGCTGGTCCGGATGAAATCGGACAAGCTGGAACCCACGATCTTCAAGCTGTCCTCCCTGATGCGGTACATGTTGTACCAGGCGGACGACCAGAAGATATCCCTTCAGAAAGAAGCCGATTACCTGCAAAGCTATATCGACCTTCAACAAATGCGGGTAGGGGACAAGGTCCGGCTGCACGTATCGATCAAACCCGGCACGGATCTCTTTACCATAGAACCGATGCTCCTCATCCCGTTTATCGAAAATGCGTTCAAGCATGGAACGGGATACATGGAACACCCCCAGATCGACATCCACCTGTCGGTCACCGACGGGCTTTTGTATTTTACCGTAAGAAATCGTTTCAACCCACAACAGGAGACGAAGGACGCCACCTCGGGGATCGGCCTGGCCAATGTCAAGCGCCGGCTGAACCTGCTCTACGGAAATGAATACGATCTTTGGATCACCACCAAGAACGACTGGTTCCTGGTATCTTTACAGTTAAACCTACAATATGTTGCAGTGCATAGCGGTAGATGACGAACCCCTGGCCCTGCACCTGCTGGAGGACTACCTGACGCGGGTGCCCGACATACGCCTGGTGGCCAAGTGCAGCGACGCCTTCGAGGCGGGGAAAATCCTGCGCAGCCAACCCATCGACCTGATGTTCCTGGACATTCAAATGCCGGGGCTGACGGGTTTGCAATTTATCGAAAGCCTGGCCCAGAAACCGATGGTCATCCTGGTCACCGCCTACGAACAATTTGCCCTCGAAGGCTATACCCTGGACGTCGTCGACTACCTCCTCAAACCCGTCGAGCTCGACCGGTTCCTGAAGGCTTGTAACAAGGCCTGGGAGTTACACCAGCTCCGCCAGGCGGGGGCGCAGGCGACCAAAGGTCCCGGGTATTTTTTTGTCAATGCCGACTACAGCCTGCTCAAAATCCAGTTTGAGGACATCTCCTGGATCGAGGGTCTCAGGGACTATATCAAAATACACCTCAAAGGGAACGCCCGTCCCGTCGTCGTACGGATGAGCGTCAAGGGCGTGGAGGCGGAATTGCCGCCCGCCGACTTCATACGCGTGCATAAGTCCTATATCGTCTCCGTCAAAGACATTACGGCCGTGCGCAAAAACAGCGTTTTTATAAAAGACCAGGAAATTCCGGTGGGCGACACCTACCGGGATACCGTCATCCGTTTGACCGGGAGAACGTTGTCGTAGGAGTCCTGCTACAAATAAGGTGTTCTTTTCATCCATTTTGGCTGTCCGACCCCATTAGTTTTGCGGGATAATCATTTAGTGCCTACCTTTTACCCCTTGGCTCTGATAGACTTTATACCCAATTACTACGTAAGTCTATGCAGTACGAATTGTTCAACTGGGAACGCCGGGTAAAGGACCCGTCGGACAGAAAACGCATTTCTCAGGAGGAATACAACAAGGAAACGGACAACATCAAGGCGGCTTTTGTGTCGGTGCTTTTGTCCAGCGAACAGGAAGTCGCTTTGGAGCGCTACGTGCGCCTCCACCAAACCGGGATTCTTCACCTATCGAGGGAGCTCAAGCCAAGGGACGGCATGGTGGCCGCCCTGGATCACCTGTGCATTTTCCTGGAGCAGCGGGCTTTTAAATACCTGGATCCCGACTTGCCGCTTCCGTTTTTTCGCCTCGGGTTTATGCAGGGGTACCTGCGGGAAAACGCCCCGCTCGTCAAGGAGCGCCTCCAGGCAGCGGGTGTGGACCCCAGGCTGACAGACCTTGTCCTCGATTTGCTCAAAGACGCGCAACAAGACAGCCGTCTGACCTACAGACAATGGTTTCCGCTACAGGACCTGGTGGTGTTTGTCCTGCAATTGCCCAAAGACGCTCAGCGTTTGGTCGAAATGATGTATTGTCTCAACGTCAATACCAGCAGCACCTACCGCTTTATGAAGACGCAGGTGCTCGAAGCGCTGGAAGCAAAGGATTTTGTTTCCGAAAAAATCCCCGAGCTCGGCCGCATCCGGCGCTATGTCGGCTGGCTGGAACACCGGCCGGGATACCAATATGTCGAAGGACGGACCAGCCTGACACGGATGTTATCCACCTGGCTGGAAGAGCTGGCGCGTTTGACGGAAAAAGAAGCCCAGGAGGCGGCGGGAGATGAGGTAAAAGGCGACGATTCGGGTTTCGGGCTCGACTCTACAAAGGTCATTACCTCCCTGACGGTAAACGAGCTGGGCCTTCTCGTCCGGCTGTTTATGGAAACCGGGGTGTTCCGGACGCGAAACCGCAAGGGGCTGGCCCGGTTTATGGCCAAAAACGTCGTGACGCTCAAAAAAGAAGCCGTGGACGAAGTATCCTCCAACCACCTCTACGGCACCCTCTATTCCATAAACGACGCCACCATGGATTCCGTCCATGCCATCCTCAACCGGATGCTCGTCAGGTTGGGCAAGCTCCGCCTCGAACAACGCCAGAAGAAACCGGCAAAAACCAAAAAGTAACGATATGATTTATAATGTTTTATGATGCATTTTGTTAGGGACTAACTAGGAGACAGGTTTGCAAATTGATGCTCATTCCTTCAATTTTGTTCCGGTGACATCGGTAAATACGATGTACTAATTTCAACGGCTAACACGGTGAATAACCCATTCGTCAAAATAACGCTTTTGCTCCATCTGGATTGGTGGGGGCGTGTGTTCATGTCCTCGTCCGAGGTGCCGGGCCCTGTGCGTGGGTTTCAAACCTCGCGCCCCGAACCCGTTTCCAGCGAAGAAGAATTGTTGTCCGCGATCAGGCACCTGGTGCGAAAAACCGCCATCCAGGGATACAACAAAGCCTGGCTCGAAAATTCCTTACAAGCAAAGTTGCGATCATACCCCCATCTCGTAGGGACCATGCAGGAGGTGGCGATCCTCCTGTTCATCTCCCGGAGCGTTGCACGACATTGCCCCTTTTCATTCGATATGGATGAATTGAGGAGACTTTGGCGATAGGACCGCTCCGGGGGGGCCCTACCCCGGGGGGCTTACCTTTCACCATTCAGGCGCCGCGGGCTGCCTTCCCCTTCGGGCGCCACAGGCGCCTGTACTTTTTTACCATTTTATGCGCCCCCGCGCGTTTGCGCGGCTAGTTGCGATTTTTTTTTGCAATTTTGGCAAATGAAGCGAGTTTTTTTGACGGCCGTCTGCGGCCTTTACTTTATGGCCAATGCTCAAACGGTTAAGCAGCAGGCGCTCACCCACTTCTTTTTGCAGTCCTCCGCCGTGGTCCACCCGGGAGGCGACACCCTTTCCTCCCCCGACTTTGTCTCCGACCTTTATTGGTTCCCGGTGACCGTGCCCTCCACCGTCCTGACCGGCCTGGTGGCCAATCACGTCTATCCCGATCCGTACCAGGGGATGAACAACATGCAGATCCCCGACGCCAACGATACCTTTAACCTCCAATACCACCTCGATCAATACAGCCACCTCCCCGGCGAACCCAACCCCTGGAAAAAACCGTACTGGTACCGGACCACCTTCCAGGTCCCGGCGGCCGACAAGGGGAAACACTTCGAACTTGTTTTCAAAGGCATCAACTACAGGGCCGAGGTCTGGCTCAACCGCCGGCTCATCGCCGACTCCAGCCAAATGGTAGGCATGTTCGGCCAATACCACCTCGACGTCAGCAAGGCCATCGCGGCCGGTGGGGCAAACGTCCTCGCTGTAAAAATTTTTCCCCTGGACCAACCAGGCCTGCCCGCACCCCCCCAGCTGAAGGCCATGGGCGACTTTTTCCTAAACGGTGGTCCCAACGGCGACATCGGCCAGAACGTCACCATGCTTTGCTCCATCGGGTGGGACTGGATACCGGAAGTCCACGACCGGAACATCGGGATCTGGCAGCCGGTGTATCTCCGCACCACCGGACAGGTCGTCATCGAGCAGCCGCGGGTGGTGACCACGTTCTCTGGTGCGTCCGCTCACTCCGGCGCCTCCCCCGACGGCGCCGCCTTCGCGGACACGACCTCCGCGCACATCGCCCTGTCGGTGCATTTGCGGGATTTTGGCGCTGCCACTTCCGGGGCGCTCCGGGTGACGGTCACTCCTGAAACCTTTAGCGGTTCCACCCTTGTTTTCGACCGGCCCGTTTCCGTGGACAGCTCGCGCGATTTCTCCCTCGATTTCGTGATGGCCCATCCCCACCTTTGGTGGCCCAACGGTTATGGCCGCCCGGATCTGTACCGGGTTAGGTTGCAGTTTCGCTCTTCTACCGGACAATTATCCGATGACACCTCTTTCCTGATGGGTGTCCGGACCGTGGGTTCCAAAACCGTTAATGTCAACGGCTGGGTGCGCCGCGATTTTTATGTCAACGGACGCCGCGTCCACCTCGTGGGCGGCGCCTGGGTACCCGACATGCTTCTGAACCGGGACTCCGTCCGGTATGACTATGAACTCCACCTTTGCCAAAACGCCAACGTCAACCTCGTCCGTATTTGGGGTGGGGGTATTGGTGAGACCGACGACTTCTTTACCCTCTGCGACCGCTACGGGTTGCTCGTCTGGCAAGACTTCTGGATTACCGGGGACACCCAGGGCGAATTCAAAGGGTCACCCGCCTGGCCCCTGCAGGGCGACGTGTTCGTCCGGGATATCGTCAACACCATCCTGCGTGTCCGCAACCACCCCAGCCTCCTGGTATGGACCGGCGGCAACGAGGGGCACGCGCGTCTGGAGCTGTACAACGCCATGCGCGACAACGTCGCCCAACTCGACGGTACCCGTCCATTTATTCCCAGCTCCTCCGGTTTTGCCAAACAAACCAAGGACTTCAAGGGTTCCTGGCCCGACGACCAGCCGTCCGGTGTGTACAGCGGCGGGTCTTATGCCTATAACGACGCATCTTTTTACTACAAACTCGTAGACGAAGGCAAAGACTGGGTGTTCAAGGACGAGACCGGTCTGCCCTCCCAGCCGCCCTACAATACGCTCTCGAAGATCATCCCCGACCTCGTCCCCGATACGAGCCTGCCTTTCCCGCTCAACAATACCTGGGGCTACCACGACGCCTGCGAGGGTGCCGCACGCTATTCCAAATACTACGCCACCATGGTCGATGAATTCGGCGCGCCCACCAGCATCCGCGACTTTTCCACCAAGATGCAGTTCCTCAACGCGGACGGATACCGCGGCATTTTCGAAGCCGCCGGCCATCACCTCAACACCACCGGCGGCGTGATGCTTTGGAAACTCAACAGCGCCTTCCCCAGCGTCGTCTGGCAGATTTACGATTGGTACCTGGAACCCAACGCCGGTTACTACTTCATGCAACGCGCCTGCGAGCCCGTCCACGTCCAGCTCAACCTCGACGACACGGCCGTGGCGGTCATCAACCGGACGTACACCGCGAGGCCAGGGCTCTCGGTTCGCGCCTCCGTGTTCTCGCCCGACGGCCGGTCTTTGTTCCGGCGCGTCGTTCCCGTGTCCCTCGATACGACGGATGTGCGCGAGGTGCTTCCTCTTTCTTCCGTGCTGGGTTCTTTGCCCGGTATTTCCTTTGTATGCCTGGAGCTGTCCGATGCCCACGGGGCGGTGCTTTCCCGCAATACGTATTGGCTTGCGCCTACGCATCACTTCAGCGCGCTGGCGTCGATGCCGGCTGCTTCCGTGGAAACCACGGTCATCACTTCCGTGCGTTCGGCGCGGTCGGTCTCTTATATGTTGCGTTTTCACAACCCCGGCACGGGTCTCGCCTTCTTTTTAAATCCGCAGATTTTCGCCGGGGGCGAGGAGGTGATGCCGTCTTTCTGGAGCGACAACTATTTCACCCTGGAGCCGGGGGCAAGCGCCACCGTCACCGTTAGTGTGCCGGTGGAAAAGGTGCACGGGCCGCTGTCGCTCGTGACGGAGGGATGGAACGTGGGGCGCAAGGAGCGGAAGCTCTAGCGGTACTCGATCTTCCAGTGCATTTTATTCAGGGAATCGACGCTATAGTCGTGGCGCACGACAATCAGGTAGAAAAGGCTGTCCCGGAGGTTCGGATCGTCCTGGAAGTCGATATAGGCAAAAAACACGTGCAGACAGCTGTCGTCCGCCAGGTTGATCGCGTTGACCCACGTGTTTTTGTCCGGCCCTTTTCCTTCCGGCCCGAAAAGAAGGTACGGGCGGATGCTGTCGTGTGGCTGGAGCTTGCTGTCGTCCTGGTATTTGAAGTCCGTGTACGCCGAATCACAGGAAACGTAAAAATGTATGGTCCTGTTCGAACGGTTGTATAAGACCAGTTTCGCCGACCGGTCCCTGGACTGGCAGCTGAGTAGGAATGCCAAGAATATCAAATATTTTAAGCGCATAAACGGAAATATTTTGTACTTTTTAGGATCATTTCTATATGCGTTCTTCTCACGAAAAAACCAGGCAGCCCGACGATAGCCGCGCTGCCTCCGAGCACCCCGGGTTCCGCGGCACCGCCGTTCAACGCGCCACCGGCCATCCCGATGAAGATAAACTGGAGAAAGAGCCGACGGTGTCTGCTATGTTGGCGCCCGGCGCCACCGTGCAACGGGCTGATGCTCCGCTCAAGGATGAAGAGCCTATCAACAGGATGGCCGCACCCGGCGCAGCTCCTGTGCAAGCCAAGGCAGAACCCAACCGCACCGGTTTGCCCGACGGTCTGAAAAGCGGTGTGGAAAACCTCTCCGGTCAGGACCTTTCCGACGTACGCGTACACTATAATTCTTCCGCGCCGGCCCAACTCCAGGCCCTCGCTTATGCCCAGGGCAACGACATCCACGTCGGACCCGGTCAGGAAAAACACGTTCCCCACGAAGCCTGGCATGTCGTCCAGCAACGGGAGGGCCGTGTGCAACCGACCGCCCAGTTGATGAAAGGCACTCCCCTCAACGACGACCCTTCCCTGGAGGCGGAAGCCACCGAGATGGGGAATAAGGCGCTCGGCCTCGGGATGTAGGGGGAGCCGGCTCATGCGCTTTTCCCCTCCTTTTCAAACTCCTTGCGGATCCCGCGGAGGAGGTCTTTTTGTAAAATAATGTTGCTCCCGCGCTTCATGGCCATCAGTGCGCAGTAACGCGTCACGTTGATGATGGCGCCTCCCGTCATTTCATACTTGTCGGCTATGTCTTCGAGACGGACGCCATCTTCAAGTCCCGCCTTGACCGGAAGGGATTGTTTCCATAACCGGAGCCGCTGGTCCGGCCCCGGCATGGGGAAGTAGATCATCGACTGGAAACGGCGGCTAAACGCGTCGTCCAGGTTGGCCTTCAGGTTTGTCGCCAGGATGACCACCCCGGGGAAGTCCTCAATCCGCTGGAGCAGGTAAGAAACCTCTTGGTTGGCGTATCGGTCGTGGGCGCTGGAGGTTTCTGTTCTTTTGCCAAAAAGAGCATCGGCCTCGTCAAAAAAAAGGATCCACTGTTTGTGCTCCGCCTGGTCGAAAACACCGGAAAGGTTTTTTTCGGTTTCCCCGATGTATTTCGAGACAACCATCGAAAGGTCGATGCGGTAGGTGGCGAGACCTGCGCTTTTGCCCAGGAGGGCCGCCGTCAGTGTTTTCCCTGTCCCCGGGGGACCATAGAACAACGCCCGGTAACCCGGCTTCACCTGTTTGCGCAGGTCCCATTCGTCCAGAAGTCGTTGCCCATAGGTCAACCAGTCCCTGATCTCGCCGACTTCTTCCAGGGAATGCGCCGGCAGCACCAGGTGATCCCAGTCCATCCCCGTCCGCAACCGCTTGGCGGGAAAGTTCATGCTAAAGTCCGGTTCGTGGCTCAGACCCGTGGTGAAATAGTTCAGGTACTCCGGGCTAAGCCGTATGGTCCCGCTCAAAAAGGGCTCATCCGAAGCCGCGTCCGTCAGCCGGAGGATGTTGAACTTGCGGAAACAATGGTCTTCCCGGAAAAGGTCCATCAGCCGGAACCTCCGTTCCAGGTTTCCCGCCGCCAGCAAAAAGGCCGCGGTTTCACCGGTAGGCAGAAATCCGCCATGCTGGTGTCCCTTGATCCCCCCGAATTCCGTAAAGCCCCGGTCATAATCCGCGTTGCGGGTAAAAAAAACGTCCAGGATATGCGGCTGTATATGGGGCGCCAGCGCCAGCAGGACGACCAGCCTTTCATCCGGTCCCAGGTTGTAATAGCGGACGATCTCCGCATAAAACGAAGGATCGCCCGTCAGGTCCGGCATCGGCACTTCGGTCACGTCGGTATACATGCCGGCTTGCCCCCAGTGGCGTTGCAACCGCGTCTCGATGACGGCGGAGAGCCATTGCATTTCCCTTTCCAGGACAGTGGCATTGTGTTGTATGGCATTTATGTCCATTCTACGTGCAGATTTTTATGCATCCAGGTGGTTTTGATCAGGCCCCAACCCCAGGGGAGAAAGGGCAAGAGGACGTCGATCCCCCGTTGTTCCACGCGCAGGGTCCACGCCTCCTGCGTTTCCGCCAGCGACCCGTCCCGTTGCAGGAAAGAAACCCTCAATCCGTCCGGGCTCGTTTTGCCCAGCTTCGTCCATTGTTGCAAGACTACCCTCAAAAGCTCTTCGCCCAGGGACGTCTCCGCCTCCGTCAGGTTTACTTCCAAAGGGACGGGGTCTTCCAGGTTCAAACCACAAAGAATTTTATTGAGGACAAGGTCCTGTTCGACCGGTTCGGTTTTCGTCATTTCCTGCCCATACACCAGGTACTGCAGCAAGTGCACCGCGCGCTGCTGCGCCTCCTCATGGACAAACTGCCCCTTCTCCAGCCACTGCAGCCTCTGGAAAAGCGTAGGCAGGAGCGGGTGCAGCAAAACCAGGCCCGCATTGCGTACATAAAGGCCCGCAAGGGCGGGTTTTTTCTTCGGGCGGGTTTTCTCCTCTTCTTTCCGCCGTTGTTCCTCTTGCCGTCGTTGCTCCGCGAGTTCCTGGGCGATGCGGCGCTGCGCCTCCAGGCGGTCGGCGCGCGCGCGTGCGGCTGCGTTCGCGCGTTCGTCCGCTTTCGCGGTTCTTCGCTTCTCCTCGTTGTCTCGCGTTTCCGCGCCTCCCTGCGCCTCCGTGCTCACCTCGACGCCCGCCGGCAGGCGCCGCCTCAGCAGTGCGCGGAACGACGGCAGGAAGGGTGCGCCATCCAATGAAAACGCAAAGGGCGGGGCCGACGCCTTTAGCAAGGCGGCGTACAACGGGATCCCTCCCCTGCGTCGCGCTTCCAGGAAGGACAACAGTGCCACCGCAAAGGTCTGCGGGTCCTTGGCACCGTAACGATCACCCAGGAAAAGCAACGCGCATTCCAGGAATAAAGTATCGAACGCGGAGCGCTCCGCCGTGCCGCGGATGACCGACAGGAACAGCCTGCGGATGTCTTGCATAAAAGCCAGGGTACGCCTGTCCCAACCCGGATGCCGTTTGCCCATCCAGGTCTGAAGGGCCGTCTCCAGGCGCGGATCCGGAACCCCTCTCGTTTGGGTGGAGTCCATCCAGGTCGTAATCAGGCGTGCAATGCCCGGTGTCCATCTTTGCGGGGTGCCGCTTTGTGCGGATGGCCCGCTTAACGCCGGTGAAGCCGCCACCAACAAAAACCGTAAGGTCCGGGCGCCGGTGGTTTCCGGTGCTTCGCCCGCTCCCCCCAACATCGCGCCATACGCCAACCCCTGTACCAGCGCACGCGTCTCCAGCCCGGTCCGCTCCGACAGCCAGCGAAGGACTTCCTCCAGGAAGTGTCCCCCTTCCGACGAAGGACGTTCATCCCACCAAGAGGGCAGCGGGCCCTTTTCTTCCATGGCCAACCCCTTTAGCAAAGGAAGCGCCCGCTCCCAATCGGCCACCGTCGGACCGGGACCCGGGAGGGTGGCTTCCAGGGGTGTCAAACCTTGCAAGAGGCGCAGCAATGCCCGGAAAAGGTCGGCAGCTTCCGGCGCAAAAAAGGCGCTGGACGCCGGGGTATCGCCTTCGGCCGGGGGCATTCCCGCAGGGAGCTGCGTGTCGCCTTTCGCAGAAGTCGCGGTGTCGCCCGGCTGCGCCCCCCGTTCGGCAAGGCCCGCGCTCTCGCCAGTCAACGCCTTCCCCTCGGCAAGGCCCGCGACGTCGCGAAGTGGCGGGACCCCTTCTTCTGTCGAGGCAGCCGTCGGCGTATTGCCGGCAAGAGCCGCCGCTGCAGCAGCGCTGGTTGCGGCGGGCGTGGTCCCGGGCGCTACAGAAGACGGTACGCCGGGGCTTTGTTGTACGGATTCCTTCCATATATCCAATAGCAAGCGGAAAAGCGAACTTGGCTCCAGTACCCCCCAGCCGGCAGTCTCGCCCTCCAGGTCAGGAGGAGCGCCCGCGCCATGTTCTCCTACGAGGAGGGAGAGGAGCGCGTGGTAGGAAAGGCGGTAGTGGCTTGCCAACCCGGACAGTTGTCTTTCGAGGAACATGCGGGTATTGAAGACGGAACCCTTTTCTGTCCACAGATAGCCCAGGATGATGGTCCATACGACCCTTCTAAACGCCCCGGGTCCGGTTTGGGGGCGCCGGGCGGTTTGTATGCGGGTGGCGTAATCCAGGATGAATTCGGCATGGGTGGGTTCTTCGAGACGCACGACGATTTTCAGGCCGGCATCGCCAAAGGAGTCCACGACGCGCTCCCGGACGGCGGTGGCCTGACCGAGGTCCGCGAGGGTCCGGCGGAGCGAAGAGGGTAAACGGGTAAATAGTGTAGAAAGGACGACGGGCAGGGGTTTGTCGGGCCGCGTGGCAGCGGGTGCCGCCGGTAGCTGCCGGGTCGAGGCTGTCATCACCGGCGGCTGATCAAGGTCGAGCAGGTAGTGGCGAAGCCAATCCAACTGTGCCTCAAGGTCGAGGACGTCCCAGCGGAACGTGTCGGTGGCTTCGGTTTCCGGTTCATCGCCTTCGTCTTCGAGGATGAGTTCGCGCAGGATTTTTTGGAGCGCATCCTGGTCCTGGAAACGGCTGGCCGTTTGGGCGAGGGCGTTGGAAAAAAGCGCCAGGAGTTCTGAGTAGCTGACGTTGTAGTGTCCGGCAATGTCCATCAGCGTTTGCCGGGCAAAGGCCCTTCGGTTGAATTGGCCGGCCATGTCCTTGAGCAGGAACGTCAGGATGAACAACCATATTTCGCGGGAAAAAGGGTTGGTTTCTTCCGGTACCCAACGGGTTTCCTGTTGGGTACGGACAAGGGTGTCGTGGTAACCGGATATAAAGGGTCCCTCGCCGGGCGCGAGCAGGCTTACGACAGCGTGGAGCGCCGGATCGGGGAACTGGTAGGCGAGGCGCCGGCGGACGTAGGCGAGTTGGCCGGTGCGCAACAACACTGGGAGCAATTGGCCGGGCGCTGTCGCATACAGGCGTTCGAGGAGGTGCTGGGGTGCGTCCTCCGGCTGGTGTGAGGCCCACCAGGGGAGGATACCTTCGAGGAGAAAATATTCCAGGAGTTCGGCGGATCGTGGTGGGTCGCCGGGGTTGGCACCGGGCGGCAGGGTGTCGGGCCCGAAGGGGCCCTGACGTGGGTCGCTGACAGACGGCGCGCCGGCCACCGCGCCCAGCCGCTCCAGAATGGCCCTTTCGAGGGCCACCCGGAACCGATCGGGAAAGTCTCTTTCGATGTGGTCAACATCGAGGATGCCGAGGTCGAGCTCCAGGGTATCGAGACGGAGCACCTGATGGGGTGGGATGCAGGCCTCGAAGACGGTTTCCATGAGGGGGACGGCTTCCTGTTCGAAAAGACGGCTAAAGCGGGTTTGAAGGACGTAGGCTTTTTCCCTGGAGGAGTAGGCAATGTCCCAGATGTAGCGTTGGATGACATACGGCTGGCTCATACGGAACGGGATTGGTTGCCTAATAAAAAGCTGATCAGCCGTTGGGCCCATTCGTTCCTGGTGTCGGCGTCCGCGGGGTTGCGCAGGGCATCGGTCCACTTGCCGTAAAGTTGTTCAAATACGGTCATCCGGGAGATGTTGGTCCAAAGGAAACGGAGCCGGATGTGTGCGGGTGTATTGTCACGGAAAAGGTTTTCGGCGAAGTTCTTGAAGTTGCGATCCTGGAAACGGGCGGGCCAGGCCGGAAGGACGATCGTCATGGTGAAGTTGAGGAAGGTCTCTTCGAGGAGCTGGTCGCCGGGTCCTTTGACGAGCATGTTGAACCGGGGATAGGACTGGACGCTGCGCGCGGTGAACTGGAGGAGTGTCTTGCATATATGGGCGTATGCGGCATCAGCGTCCTGGAGGTCTTTAGGGCTTAGGGTCCCGGGGTCGACGAGCCAGCCGGAGGTTTTGTATTGGTCGAGCAGCATCCGGCATTTCCCTTTCCACCGGGCAAGGCCATCAGCCGCGGAAAGGCCGGAGGACGCGGTTTGCAGCAGCTCCGTGATGATCCGGGAACGCTGGTCGAAGGTCATCCAGTCGAGGTGTTGCAGCAGGACGCGTTGTTCGAGGTCGTAGAAACGAAAACCATAGGAAGCGGAATCGAGCGGTGGCCTGAGGAGGATGTGCTCGACGACGTGAAAGCCTTCGGAGTTGAGGTTGATCTGTTGCAGGGCGCCGACCATGCCCTGGATGGCGCGCCGGGCACCGGCCTCGTCGGCGTATTGGCCGAGGGGTTGCCCGGGGTCTTCTCCGGGTGGTTGGAAAACCACTTCAAAACGGCCGCCCGGCAAGGGGTTGATCTTATAGTTCTCCTGCTGTATGCCGGTCAGGAAAAAGGACATTTTCTGACGGAGAAAACGGTGGGATGCGCCATCATCGGTCGCGCCGGTTTCTCCCGTGGCGTCGCCGCGCACGACGATGTCGGTTTCGTGGAAGGCCGCGGTTAGGTTGTGGACGCGGTTGAATTTGATGTCGAGGAGGTCGGCGACTTTTTTCCCAAGCCCCGAGCTAAGACCGCCTTCCCTGCCGAGGTAGTCGAAGCCTTTGTTGCGGTCGCGCCCGGTACGGGCGATACCCTGGAGCAAACGGGCCTTCCAGACAAGCGCTTCGTCGACCGCGGGGGCTTCGCCGGGCGCGAGGGGCGCGGGGCCGGATGGCGGGGCGCCGGGGGGCACAGCCGCGTCGCCGGTGAAAAGGGCCGCGCCGGGCGGCACCGCCGCGCCACCGACAAGCGAGGGCGTTGTCCCTCCAGGCGCCATAGGCGCCGCCCCCGAGTAGGTGGACGGCCCGCTGTACGGCGCGCCCGGCGCCTTCCCGTACAACTGCTCCGCCTGAAGGGCCGGATAGTTGCTGACCTCCTCGTTAAAGCGGGCAAGCAGGTGATCCAGGATCTTGTGCTTGCGGGCCCTGTATTGCTCGGGAGTTTCGGAATAGCGGGCCAGAGACGCCTGGTAGCGATCGGGTTGCAGGAGCAGGTCCTCGATGCCGGGCACGGTCGTGAGGGGCTGGTAGGCGTGGGTCGTGTCGTTCGGGGGGATGAACGGCGAGAACATCCGGCGTACCTGGCCGAGTTGCGCGAGGTAGTTGGCCATGACCTGTTCGAAAAACAGGAGGTATCCTTTCAGTTGTTTGACCTGTCCCTTGAACGCGGCCGGGGTACCCTTCGGGAATTGGGTTTCGGTGAGCGCGTAGATCGAGGGGAAAAGATGTTGTATCGAATAATAGCTGGACAGGTGACGGTAGACACCCGTGAGGACGGGCGGCGTCTGCGCGCCGGGCGTCTGGGTGCGACGGAGGGTGCCTTGTTTGACGAGGTGGTAGTCGTTGAAAATGGCTTCCGTTATCTGGACCTCGTAACCGTCGCGGAAAAGCCTGATAGGGGACGCGCTCCGGCTGTCGTCGAAATACGGGAAGCTGTCCATGGGGAGCTTGTCGGGCTCCCCGGAGGCGGCGCCGGGCGCGCCAGAAGGCGCGCTAGAAGACGCACCGGGAACGGCCGGGCCGGAGGCGCCAGAGCCAGTTGCAGCCGGCCCCGGCGTAGCCGGCCCGGAAAGCGTGCCGGGGGCTGCCGCACCCGAAGGCTCTTCCAACTCCGCCGCCTCCACATTAATGCGCCGCACATACCGCACCCCGGCTACCTGCGAGATCGCCTTGATGATCTCCGAAGGATCGACGAGCCGGCGCCTTTCGAGAAGGGCGTCGTCGGGGATAAAGCCGCGGCTGAGGTAAGGGCCGGCGTATAAGTTTTCGACCGCATACCCTTTCCGGATCAATGCGTCTTCGGTGGAATAGGCGATGGGCGGATTGAGGGCGTCCTCGATGGCGGAATAAATGTTGGACAGGGTGCCTTCGGGGACGGCGGCGGCGGCGATCTCGATGTCGGCTTTGACCCGGATGGTGACGGGTTTCAGGATGAGGATGGTGTCGGCGACGTCTTCGCAGACATTGCGGTGGGTAACGATGGTTTTCCGGACGGATTCGGTGACGGACTGGGCGAGTGTAGCGTCCGTAAGCAAACCGGGGGCGAGGTCTTTGCGGACCTGGACGGTGACCTGGTACAAACCGCGGAGGCTTTCGGTGATGCCGCCGCAAGTGACGGGTTCGAGCCAGACGTTGTAGAGTTCGGGGATCCTGTCGAGGAGCACCTTCCTGTAGTCGTTGACGGTGACGGGGTTGCTGACGAGGATCTCGGACTTTTGGAAAAAGGCGTTGGCCTCGGGGTGGATCACGCCGGTGTCGTCGGCGAGGAGGTCGGTGATGGGAAAATCGGTACGGTAGGCGAGGTCGGTCAGGGCATAGCAGAGCGCTTCCAGGATGGTGACACCCGGGTCGTGCAGGTTGTAGTCTGTCCAGGTGTCGCCGGAAAGGGTCTGGACGAGGGCTACGGCTTCCTGCCGGAGAGAGGAGAAGTCTGGAAACGGTCTATTCATCGGTTTTGGAGGAATAGAAATATTGTTCCGGGAGGTTAACGTCCGCGTCGTCCCAAAGCCGGGTGATGGCGTAGTAGATGCGGACGCCGTCTCCAAAGTTGTTGTTGGTGCGGAGCTCCAGCCGGTAGTTGTGGGTGTCGCCCCTCCAGCGCAGGGACAGCTTGTTCCAGAAGAAGCCATAGTGGGCTGAGGTCTTGCGGATACTGCTGTGGGAGCGGCCGTAGGCGCTCAGGGCGATGGCATGGAGGATGGCGAACTTGCCGGAACCGCGTTTGCCGGCCCGGGCAATGACTTCGAAGGCCTGGCAGTTGTCGAGTCCTTCGACGATGGGATACCATTTCCCGTCGGCGGGGATGAAACGGGGGCCGGGCAGGGGGTTGGGATCGGTATTGGGGGGCATCCAGGGTTCGGGGTTGGGCTTGAAGGTACCCATACGGCCTTCCATGCCGACCCATCCCTTGACGTCGAGCTTGAAGCGGTCGTCGCTTTGTTTGCCGATGCCGAGCTTGCCTTCGGATTGGAAGAAAAAGCAGCTTTCCTCTTCGGGTTGTTCCTTGGGGATAGGCGCCGCGGAGCGGATCTTGATCCCGGTGTTGCCGAAATCCTTGTCGATATAAAAAAGCGGCGAGAGTTCGTCTATCCCTTTGTAAAAGGTGACCAGTCGCGGAGCGGTTTGGGGAGAGCTGAGGTGGAGGCCGCTCACGTCGTCTTTGGCGAAGCCGTCGTCTTCCTTGTTGACCATGGAGTCGATGAGGTCTTCGAAGTTTTTCTCGGAAGGGATGCTCCCGTTCCTGAAGAGCTTTTTCAACTCGGCTCGTCCGTGGCTTTTGACGCTGTTTGTATTCATACGATGGGGTTGAGGGTGAGGTCTATATATTCTTCAGGGTCTTCCATACGTTCGGACGGGGGCGGGAACACCGGCAGGGGCCTTGGCTCCGATACGAGGAGCTCCCGGCCGAGGATGAAGTCGCCGATGCCGGAACCCCGGGGTTCTTCGAAGGCGGGTTCGTCCAGCACCGTGATCAGGTGTTGTTCCGAGGGGACCAGGATGGCTTCGCGGACCGATCCCCTCAACCGGCTGGTAGGGGTGCGGGCCGTGTCAACGCAGACCGCGGACAGTTCGCCGGTAATGTTGTTTTTTTCCTCAAAAAAATGAACCAATGAAAAACCGGTGACTTCCTGGATGTATGGCCGTTTTTTGATAAATGCCATGAGCTCCGAAAGATAGAGATCGGCACCGATCTGGCTGGCGGCGTCGGCCTCGAAGAGCCAGGGACAGATGTGTTGTTTGAGGTCGTCGTGGAGCTTTTTGAGGAACGAGCCGCGGTCGGCAAAGGCAGGGCCGCCGGCCTGGGAAAAACGGACGCTGCACACGACCTTGACTCGTTCGTAAATGGGATTGCCCACCTCGACCTGGACAAAGGGGGAGAGCACCCCGATCAGGGCGTTTTTGATGGCGAGCAGGGTGGCGAGGCTGGCCTGGGGCCGGTCGCTCCGCCCTGCGAGGTCCGGACCGGGCGCTGGGATGACGATGACCTGGAGGTTGACACCGGGATAGACCCCGGGGTTGGTGGGGCCGGCGCCAAAACACTTCACGACGGACAGGGACGGGAAACGCTGGAGGACCCATTGTTCGATGTCGAGGGCGGTGAGCGGGCGTTCCTTGTGCCGGAGGCGTTCGCTCACTCGGGTATAATACTGGTGGTGGGTCTCGGCGGGTTGCCCCCCGAAGCTGGGAAAGACCTGGTAGATCTGCTGGATGCCCCTCACCTTGTGGGCAAATTCCTGGATGGAGCCGGGGGGCAGGCGGAAGTCGCGGTCGAGGGGAGGTGTGGTGCCGTCCAGGACGCGCTGGGCCAGGGCCGCCTGGGTATAGATGCCGACCACCCTGGAGCGGATATCGGTCTTCCCCTGTACGGAGACCCGAAGCCAGAAAAGTCCGGTGGGCATGGCGGTATGCTTCGTGTTGATGTCGTTCGGTATCCTTATTTTTACCTGACCCGAATTGATAAAGCGGTTGGTCGTGTCCGTGAGGACGTACATGCCGGGGAAGGGTACCCAGGTATTGTCGCGCAGGTAGCTCCAGGAGGGGACTTCGGTGGTATGAAGGGTGTGGTGGAAGTTGCTTTCCTCCAGTTGGAAAAGCAGGGACAATTCGCCTTCTTTCGCCACGGCGTTCAAACCGATATACAGGTTCCCGGCGCTGTCGATGGTCGGGATAAAGGACAGGACCTGCTGCTCCCGTACGGGGTAGACCTTCCGGAACCCAAAGGGGTAGAGGTGGAAGACGTCCAGGCCGCCGGACCCGTTGGCTTCCTTGCTGCCTTCCTTAAAAGCCTCGGCGTATTCGAGGTTGTAGTCGATGGTGATGGTTTTCACCTTCGGGGTATAGGGCGGATTGGGCAACGGTAATTTGTCGTGTTTGTAGCGGACGTTGTGTTGGATGATTTCCGGGAATACGCGGGGAAAAAGGGCGTGCCCAAAAGCATCGGGCGGCCCCAGCAACTCCAGGCGGATGGCGCCGTTCCGGAAAAAGGCGTCGGTACCCAACGCGTCTTTTTCCTGGAGCGGGATGTTGACCATTTCCAGGCGTTTCGTATCCAGGGGTTCGAGGGTGTTTTCGTCCTCCAGGATGTCTTGTTCTTCGTTGTTGACGGCAAAAAGGGACATCTCCTGTCTGCGCGAAGCCTGGGGCCGGCATTGTCCTTCGGAAAGGGCGCCTATGCTGACGCGGAAGTCGCTGTTGCGGACCTTGGTGCCATAAGCGTCGTAGTAGGTGGCAAAACCGCCCGGGACCTTGGGGAGCTCCAGCCACTGGAACGTCAGGTGGATTTTGCTCGTATAACGGTTAAAGACGTTGGAGTTGCGGATGTCCAGGTAGCTGCCCACAAAAGGCAGCGGGCCAAAAGGTTGGAACGGGCTTTGGGGGCTCAGGTTGCCATTGGCGTTCTGGAGCTGCACGTCCCGGAAGCCTTCCACGCAGGACCGGATCTGGATCCTTTCCATCACGAGGCCCTTGAAAAAGGAATACGCGTTGTGCGAATTCTCCGGGTTGGCGAGCAACCGTAAAAGGGGGTGATGGGTTTGGTAGGTACCCGTATGAAGGGCCGGGTTGTAGCACATCATCGCCGGGGCATCGGGCGCAAGGTACATACACAAGAGCAGCCAGCTGTCCTCCGGAGACTCGGGTAGTTGCACCGTGTAATCATCCAGGGTGACCCAGCCAGTGGGCCCGGTGTAGGCAATCGTCCAGGCGTGGGTCATGACCTCGCCCAGGACCGCCTCGACCGTTTTGCCCGCGGACACGGAGAACTGGTGGAGATAGTCGAGCAGGCTTTTAAAGGACGCGCTCTCGAAATAAAAGGTCAGGTGGATCTCGCGTTTGCCCTCGGGGAGGTAGAACAGCGGTGAGCCCAGCATCAGGCCAAGGGTGGCCATGGTCATGGTGCGCTGGTCTTCCCCGAGGTTTTCCTGTCCTTCTCCAAAGACAGGCCAGGTGGGCGGCAGTACCGTGCTTTTGAGGTATTGTGCGGGGGACAACACGGGATAATCGCCCTGGTAGACCTGGAAGTTGCTTAGGACCGGTTGATGGGTGTCGTCAAAAAATACCGGGTTTTCGCTGATACAAACCGTTTTGAGCGAAGCCACCGTACACTTGTTCACCATGAGGTCCTCCGCGAGTGTATAGGGCACCGGGTCTTTGACGCCCGGGATTTTGGCCAGCAGCCCCGTTCCACCGGGTAGTAAGATACGCCCCATGTTTAGGTCGGGTTCGAACAGCACGTGGACCTTATCGGGGACTTCCTGCAGGGAGACAATCCCCAGGACGTCCCGGTAATAAAAATCCAGGTGTTCCCTGGTCAGGTGGTTGATCTGTGTACGCAGGTGCCGGAAAACATGCAGGAAAGCGAGGAGCAAACCCAGGTGGGGAGAATACGTCCCTTCCAGGATGGGATGGGTCTCCAGGTATTGAAGCGCCGTTTCCCGGAGCAGGTTGAACTGGGTGAGGATCTCGGTAAACAGTTGGTGGAGCTGTTCCAGGACGCGTTCCTGGTCAGGGGAGCCCGCCTCGGATTGCAAACCCTGGAGGATCTCGGTGCGGTTGGTGGAAAGAAAACGCGCCATGTCTCCCAGCGCGTCTTGTGTAGGCAGGATACCGATCTTTTCGGAAGCGCCCGCCAGTTGGTCCGTGGTGTGCTCGACCATCTGCACCATGGAACGGAAAATACCTTCGGCCCCGCCCCCCGCCGCCTGGAGGGACTTGAGCAGGCGTTCGTACACCGTGCCCAGCTCCAGGACCGGCATTTTGGAAAAGACGGCGCTCCAGAAGTGGAGGTCGCCGGTAAAAAACGGTTCCCAGTCGCCCACGGGTTTGTCGTCGAAGCCATACAGCGCGAACTCCCTGGAGAGGCTGGCCACCAGGAGGAGCCAGTCCTCCAGTGTCCTTTCCTCTATCTCCAGGTTGTCCGGGATCAGGGCGGCTTTCAGACGTTCCCGCTGGCTCAGGCTACTGGTCATGGCAGGGTCCTCCCTTGTTTGTAAACGGAAGACACATTGGTCCCTTCGGTGTAGTAGAAGGGATAGACCATGTTGTGCCGGGTATTGGTGATGATGATCGAATAGTCGATCCGTAGGTGCAGCACGCCGTCAAGCTCGTCCTGTTGGATGACCTCCGCTCCCAGGAAGTTGACCCGGGGTTCGAAGTCCAGAAGGGCGTTAAAGATGACGTGGTTGAGCTCGGCGACGAGGGCCGCGTCGATTTTTTCAAAGACAAAGCGATGGAGGTTGCAGCCAAAGGTGGGTTGCATGATCCGTTCCCCCGGCGTCGTACTGAGGATGATGCGGATGCTTTCCTCTATGTCCTCCTGGTCGGAGGCCATCCGGAGGCGAAGCCCGATCGGGTCGAAACAGACGGGGAAACTCCAGCCGGTGCCTAAAAAGGATTGTTTGTTTTTCGCCATGTCCGGTTAGTTTATCATAACAATGCCACCTTTTACCGTGGTCTGCGCCGACGCGGACAGTTCCGCGGTGGCGTTGCCCTTTGCGGAAAAACCAACGTTGGCCGTATGGTTGACGTTCATGCCGCTCACGGCTACGTCCTGCGTGGCGGTGATGCTGACCTTGCCCGTAGCGTTGAGCTCGATATTGCCCGTGGCCTTGAGCTTTATATCCGCCTTGGAATCGAGGACGATGCCGGAGGAGTTGAACGTGGCCGTGTTGCCGTTCTTGTCCTTGACCGTGATGGATCCATCCTGGTCGCTCAGCGTGATCGAACTGCCCCCGGGGGTCGACAGGGTGAGGACGGTGTTCTGGTCGTCAAAGCTCACCTTAAGCTTGCTTTTGGTGACCAGCGACTTTATATAGTTGTTGTTGTCGGATGCTGTTTGGGGGGGCGCCTTGGTGCTGCTGTAGAGCGAACCCAGGACGATGGGGAAACGGGGGTCGGTTTCCAGGAAACCCAGGACGACTTCATCACCGATTTCCGGGAGAAAGACCGAGCCCGCTGCGGAGGTCGCATAAAAATTGGAGACCCTTGCCCAGACGCCTTCCTGGGTCTGGGCCTTCGAGGGGAGGGTGACCAGGATACGGTATTCGGAGTCTGGGTCCTCAAAGATCTTTTTGACCGTGCCCACCTGTAGTCCCTGGATGGGGGGTATCTGGCCGCCGGCAGGGGGCGGGGCGAATTTCTTTTTTTCCGTTACAGACGTATCCTCCAGCCCCAGTTGGACGGTCGTCAGCCAGTTGCCCTGGTCGATGCTGTGTTTGACCTGGGAGACGAAGATGTTGCCGTTGTAGACGCCCGTTACGCCGGCCAGCTCGATCATGTTGCCGGGCTGGATGTCGGCGTTGCCGATAAAACCGAGCGACCCGCGGAGGGCGCTGAGCCGGATGCGGAAAAGCCGTCCACTGGCCCAGGACTGGAGCTCGTCCTTGGTGAGGGCGGTGTTGGACTTTAGGATAAACGCTTCGGTCTGCATGGAAGAAGAGGCGTCAATGGCTGTTTTAAGGGGACCGGTGAGGGTGGGTTCCACCGCATCTACCGACAGGAGCACCTGGTTTTTGACGTCCCAGGCCTGGGCGGTGGCCGTGGTGGGTTGCTTTTCCGTATGGGTTTCGACGTGAAAGGAGATGATGGACACGCCCATCGCGATCGACAGCACGGGATTACTGGTCAGGTCCGGTTTAGAGACCTTTAGGCTGTCGGGACCTGAGGTGACCATGAATCCGTTAAACTCCGCCCTGGCCAGCAGGAAGTCCCAGTCGGAGGTTCCTTCCTGCTTGGGAAGATAGGGGAGCGACGTAGTGGTGGAGTCCACACTAGACGTCAGGCTGTTTTTGCACTGCTTGATGAGGCTGGAGAGAATGTCCGAATCCGTCTGGTTGTAGAAATCCTTGGCGGTGGTGTCGTTGGTCATTTCCACCGCCCCGTGTTTGCACGTAATGTTTTGCTGGAACGTGCCGTCGGGTTTGTGCTCGATCCTTTCACGGACCATGACGCCCTTGAAAATGGTGGCGGCATTGGAGGCCTGGTGGCCATACCCGGCTTTGACCTCCAGCGTTTTCCCGGATTCAAACGGGTTGTCCTGGGTGGGGTCTTCGCCGGTACCGTCTTTTGGCTTATAGATGATGGTGACCTCCGCCGTGGAAATCTTGTTGACCTCGTGCACCACCTCGATTTTATCGACGGGCAGGTCCTGGAGGGGGGAGCCGCCGACGTACAAATTGACCAGGAGGGTGGGGTCCTGGATCTCGTTGGGTGATTTCGCGCTCATCCTGCAGACGGTTTAACTGGTTAACGGTGGGAAGTACAGCTCGTCCCCCGGGCGGATCGAGGCAAAATGATCAAGGTTGTTGGCCCTGGCCACCAAGGTGTAATAGGCGCTGTCCCCATAGATCCGGTAGGCCATCAGGGGGAGGGTGTCCCCGGCTTTGACCGTACGCACGTGTGTCAGGTCCGGTGAGCTGGCCTGGGCGAGCTTGAGCTTTGTCTCGAAGTCGGTGTTCTGTTTGAACTTCAGGGAGACGGTCGCCCTGAGTGCAGCCCCTGACGGGTTAAAAAGGGTGTATTTGGTCGACATGGAATCGCATACACCTAAAAATATAAGGTTGCCCCAGGTAATCTTCAGGTAGTTGGGCCGGTGATAGGTCCCCTGGTAGGTATACACGATGTCTTTGAGTTTTTTCAGATAGCCGTCTACATCCGAGACACCGGACGGCAAAGGCACCAGTCCGGTGCCGTCGACCACAATATCCAGGCTTAGGCTCGTATCCGACATGCCCTGGAAAATCTGGGTAACGGCATTGCTGAGCTTTTCCTGGGATCCTTTATAGCTGACCCCGTAGGAGAGCGAATAGCTGTCCGGGTTAATGGAGGCGTCGATCGAATCCGTGGGACTGTTGCCCTGGGGGTCCGAACAGGCTTGGATTTTTAGTTTGGCCAGGGTACTTGTCGTCATCGTTCATTCATTTTTTCCAGCTGGCGCATGACTTCGGCTACGCATTCCCGTAAGAGGGTGCGCCGGAGGTCTTCCAGGACCTTCGGGTCTTCCAAAAGAGAAGCTTTCGTTTCCTCCTGCACGGTCACCTTGACCACCAGCTCTCTGATCTCTAAAGCCATGGTTGTTAGCTTGGCATTCGTTGAAAATAGTCATAGCACAACTCCACCGTTTCCACCACGATGGCGCCCTCCTGCGATTTGAAAGGGGACACCTGGTAAGAAACCGGGTAGGCGTTGTTGAACTGCCAGCTGACCAGCTGGCTGCCGCTCATGTTATCCATCAGGATGACCATGACGTTTTTGGGCGTAAAGGTGAACTCCTCCGCGGCCGCCTTGATCCAATCCAGCAGCCCGGAGCCCGTCACCATCCCCCTTTTCAGGACAAGGTTCTCATATTGGGGGCGGGAAGGTAGCCGGTGTACAAACCGGTTCTCCCCGCCCTCTTTGATGTCTTCCTTCCCCAGCTTGATGTTCAGGCCGCTGACCTCCTGGAAACTGCCCTCGTTGATCCCTTGGATCCCGGGGATGTTCACCTGGAAGTAGAAGCCCAACGGGGGATAAAAACCAGTGGAGCTGTCGTCCGCCATACTATGAGCTCAATTTCAGGCCTTCGTGCGCCAGTTCCATGGTCTCCACGGCGACTTCGTTGGCGTCCGACTTCATGTCGGTGACCGTAATCTTGGCCGGGAAGGCGTTGGTGAGCGTCCATGTCATGGCGACCGCGTTGGACTCGTCCAAAAGGTTGATCGTAATGGTAGACCTTTTGAAGGTATTCATCTTGATCTCGTTGTACTTGTCCCAGAGATCCTTGTCGCCCTTGAAGGTGCCCTTTTTAAGGGTCACGTTCCCGAACTTCTGGATGCCGGGCATCTTTACGGTGGAATAGACCTTGCTGTTCCCCCCGCGGTACTCTATGACCTGTGTTTCGGAAGAGAGACCCGTTACTTCCTGAAACACCAGTTCCTTGTCATCCCATTTCACCTGGAATGAAAATTTGACTAATGGCCATATCGTTTGCGATTGGCTTGATCCGTCATCTGCCATGGTGCGTCGTTTTTAAAGTATTAAGATAATTGTTGTTGTTGCTGGAAGGTGATCACGATGAATTCAGCCGGGTGGACGATGGCCACTTTCACGGTGATGCGCATGATGCCGTCGAGGATGTCGTTGGGCGTCATGGTGGCACCGAGACCGATCTGTACGTCAAAAGCCTGCTCAGGCACGGCTCCCGCCAGGGCGCCCTGTTTCCAGAGGTTGGTCAGGAAGTTGACCATCATCCCTTTTACCGTGACCCACGTGTTGCCGTCGTTGGACTCGAACACATACGTCCGGGTGGCCAGTTTCAGGCTTTGTTCGATCATGATCAGGGTTCTGCGGACATTGATGTACCGCCAGTCCTGGCTGTTCCCGTCAAGCGTGCGGGCGCCCCAGATGAGGGTTCCGATGCCGGGGAAAGGACGGATGACGTTGATGGACTTGCCGGCCATTACGTCCACGTTCAGGCCTTCCTGTTCGGCGTTGGAGATATTGACGACCGGGGAATTGACCATGCTCAGCGACACGTTGGCCGGTGCCTTCCATACGCCCCGGCTGTTGTCGACGAGGGTGTAGATCCCCGCCATGGCGCCGCTGGGCGGCAGCGTGTTCAACCTGGCACGGACTTCGTCGAGGATGGACGAATAGGTAGGGCTGGAGGCCTGGAGGGATTGGTGGTAGTTCTTTTTAGAAGCGTCGTCGGTCGGGTTGGCGGCTTTAAAGGCGGCGACGACCTTCTGGGCGGTGGCTTCAGGAAGCAGTTTTTCCAGGTCCACCGAGGCGTCCAGGTTTTGGAAGTCCACTTCCGACGGCTGTACGATGGACGTGTTCAGCCAGGGATAATAGGCCGCGCCGTAGTTGAGGAAGTTGGTCCCGATGGCCGTGCGGAATTCGCCCACGACATCGTCGGTTTTTTCGCCCACCCCTTGAAACCGCAGGTCGAAAAGACACACCCGGCTTTGGACGTTGTTGCAATGGATCAGCGCCTGGGTATAGACCTCGGTGTAGGCGTCCTTGCCCAGGGCGATGATGTCAGGGAAAACAAGCATGGTGGGCTCGAACTCCTTCTCCAGGATGGAAAACACGCTCACGGGGTTGTCGGTAGACCCGATGAAATCAGAAGCCTGGATGGTAAAACCACCCGGTTTGTCCCCATACGTTCCCACGGACAGGATGTAGCAATTGCTGCCTCCGTTGGCGTAGAAAAGACGGATGCTGTTGAAAAAGAAAGCCGCGTTGTCCTTGTTCTGGGTCACCACCATGGGCTGGCCGTTGACGAGAAAGGTCTCGGCCGGAACCTTTGGATCCGGGGCGGCGATGGTGAACTTCGGCACAAAGGCGCCGCCAAAGCTCTCCACGTACTCGGCAAAGGAACTGATCCTTGTCGGCTTGTTCACCAGGGACTTCCCGTTCCACACGGCTGTCTGGGTGTAGCCGATAAAGACCGGGACCGCGGTCTCCACCGCGACGGCGGAGCTGGGGAAGGCATTCTTCTCTTCGATATAAACGCCTGGGGTCATTAACGTTGTTGGCATAATCGATGGTTTATTGATTTAGTACAGTAAGATTTCCGAAGCAATGGTCGCGCCCGCGATCGCGCTGGATATAAACCGGACGTCGGGTCCGGGCAGGAGGCCCATGACCACCCGCCCCTGTTCCAGGAGCTGGAATCGCCTGGCCATGGGGTCGGCCAGCGCGATTGGATTCCTGGACGTAAAGGCGACGGCGGAACGGTTGTCCCGGAGGGTAACCGTGCTGGGTCCGTCAAAGGTTTCTTTGGTTTGGGTATCCACGACGCTGGGGTTTTCGAGCCGGACCAGCGGCTCTCCGACGAGGATGTACCGCCAGAGGGTAGCCTTTGCCGCAAACCTTGCGGTATAGTTGGCCTGCAAGTCCTTGTCGATCGTCAATTCCAAAAGACCGAAAAAAGGGCGTGTCTCTCCGGAGGCTTCCTGGTGGAGGTCCTGTGCGCCCGTTTCGTTCCAGAAACAATAGGTATTCAGCGGCAGGTCGGTATAGTTGTAAAAATACGGGTCGGTCATGTCCAGCCGGAAGGTCAGGGTGATCCCTTCTTGAAGGACGTCCGCCCGGGAGCGGGTGCGTCCGCTGAAGTTTGTGTCGAAATACAGGGCAAAACCGCCCGGCCGGTCCCGGAAAAGCAACCCGGCTTCGGTTTGCAGGGGTGTTGCCCTCAATGCCCGGAACGGCTGGGTACCCCAGTATTCGTGGGTGAAATCGACAACGACAAGGGAGGTATAAGCACTCGTACTCATGATGGTTCGTTAACACCGACACCTGTGATTTCCGGTCTGAATTCCCTTAGGACTGCTTCGTCATACGTCAGCATCCTGACCTTGTAAAGGACGGAAGGGATGTACTTGGCCCCGAGCGTTCCCCAAAGGTTGTTGAGGCGTTCGGAGGTCAGGCTTTCCATCTCGACGATCAGCTTTTGGATGTTTTTGTCCAGCCGGGGTGTATTGGTGCGGGTAAAGACGTTTTTCTGTTGCAGGAAGCCGACAACGAACGATAGGAAGCGCAGGGCTTCGGCATAGTTGGAGCTCCCGAAGTACGCGGAGAACAACACATACATGTTGATGTTCATGTCCGTCGCTTTGTTGGGGATCGTAGTTTTACGAGTGGCCGTTTCCTTTTCGAGGTTCACCAACGTGAGCAACACCTTGTTTTCTCCCTGGACAGCCATCGACCCGTCAGGGTTGACGAGACCGGACAAAACGATCTTGTCCTCGGTGGCCGATAGCTTTAGCTTGAGGTAGTCGTTCATTTCACTGGTCAGGCAAGACAGGGCTTCGTAGATCATGGTCAAAAACAACCTTGCCCTCGACCAGGTAGAAACACCTGGACGGGGTAGGTAGAAAAACGGGTGAATGATTTTTTAATGGGCTCCTAAATTCCTGAAAGGCTTATCTGGCCGGGGTTATAGCTAATCGGAATAAAGGCGATTCGGTACAAGATTAGCTATTCTTTTGGAAATTTCAAAGCGCATTCGTGTTCAAAAAAAAGATTAATATTAGGACGTCTTACACGGTTTTTTATGAGATGCTTTTTTACCCTCGCTATACTTCTGACTTTTTTGTGCATCACAAAAGGAGCCACGGCGGCCCCGGCCCGCCCTGGACTCCTTGCCCCTGCTGTGTTTGCGGTGGGGGATAGTACGCCGGTGCAAAAAGAAGCGGGTTTGTTGAAGCGGATCATCGCCTTTCTGCACTTCAAGAAGAACTTTATCGCCGCACAGCAAAAGCGCGTGCTGGCTATTATCGATTCAACGGGTTTACAAAAGGCCGTGGATTCCATTCAAAGCCAGGTGACCGCCCAGGGCAAGGCGGCGACGGCCCAGGAAACCCAGATCGTTGGCCTGATCAATGACCTGGCGAAAAGCCTGGATTCGCTCAAAAAACCCCTGCCCGTTCCGGCCCCTTCTCCGGGGAAGCCGCTTCCCGGGGATACGGTAGACATGCCCGGTGGTGCGGGTTCCTTCCAGGACCTGGTGAGCCAGGTCGTGCCGATGCTCCAGGGCGGCCCTTCCGACGCCGCCGCGCAAAAGGCGTCCGCGGTACACGTCGCCATGATCCAACGCCTGCTCGCGCGCCCACCCCTCGAAGAGGACACGATCAAGATCAACGATACGCTCTCCAAAAGCATCCGGATCGGCACCGTGCATACGCGCGAGGTCCGCGGTTTTTATCCCTACTGGTCCCGGCCCGGTTTTCCGCGGCAGACGTATGAGGTGATCAACAACGTGGATTATTACGGGGCCACCTTCCAGCCGTCAACGGGCAACCTGGACATGCACGGCTGGGACACCGCCGCCGTCATCCAGAATGCAAAAGCGGCGGGCGCCAACCTGTCGCTGACCCTGTTCTGCCAGCGCCCGGGTGCGGTGGATACGCTGCTCCGTAGCCGCTCCGCGCAGTTCAACCTGATCTTACACCTCCGCAGCCTGCTGTCCTACCACAACGCCGAAGGCGTGACGATTTTTTTTGAAAAGCTACCCGCCGGGGCGGTCAACTCGGAACGCTTTACCCAATTTATGGACGACCTTTCGGACAGCCTGCACGCGTCCCCCTTTCTTTTCAAGGTCAACCTGGTGTTACCGCGGGTGGACCCCGCCCGTCAATTCAACCTCGAAGCCCTCGGCCAGGATGTGGACCGGTTCCTCGTTGACTTTACCCACGTGGAAGGCGACCGCCGGGGACCCCTGGCACCGCTCCAGGGGATGGTCAACAACGACGTCCAGTCCTGTATGTCGCGCTACCTCGCTACCGGTTTGCCGCCTTCGCACTTTTTCCTGGTGTTGCCCTACTATGGGATCATCGACACCCCCGGTACGCCCCGGTACATTACGTATGGCCGTATCCGAAGCCTGTACGCCGCAGAGCCCCGGTACGACGACGCCACCGGGACCGCTTTCCTCGATACACCCGGACGCGCGCGCATCTGGTTTGACGACGCCAGGACCCTTTCCAAAAAGTACGACTATGTGCTGAGCGCGGGGCTCGGGGGCGTGGCCATCCGCCTGATGGGCGACGACGCCCCGTATGGCGAGCTCCAGGAAGCCCTCATGGATAAATTTGTGGTGGCCGACACGACCTATATTGCCGATATACGTAAGGTATCCAGACCGTTGATTCCTTTTACAGGCTGGAAATGGACGTTGCCCTACCTTCAGGCCAAATATGAACAATACGAATTCCTTTTCAGCTATCCCTGCGTCATCGATTTTCCCAAGGTCCTGCGTAAACGCTGGAGCCGGATGGGGATCGACGACCTCGACAGGAACTCCGTAGAGGACGAGTGTCGTCGTAGTTTTGGGATCCTGACGCTATTTTTCTTTCTCGTATTCGGGGGACTGCTGTTGCTTTTTGCCTACCAGATCCGGAGAAAGCCCCGTTGGGTCTTCCGGAAACCCTGTATGGCGATCATGGTCCTGGTCGCGGTGCTGGTGACGGTGTCTGCTTTTATGTGGGCCTTTGTTACCAGAAGCATCGGAGGGTTCGGGACGAGTTCGGAACCACAGGAGTGTTATGATTTTCCGTTGTCGACGCTTTTCTGGTTTATCGTGGTGGGGTTGTTGATTGGGGGGGTGATTACGCGGTATCTCGTGTTTCCGCTTATAAAGAAGGATCATATTCCATAGCTTTTTCCCGCCGCCACCGGCTGTCTCGCGCCGTCTGTGGCCCCGCCGCTTAGCGGTACCCCGCCGCCTGCAGGTGGAACAGCTCCGCGTATCTTCCGCCCAGCGCCAGCAGCTCTTCGTGGCTCCCGATTTCCAGCAGTTGCCCGTTCTCCAGGACGAGGATCCGGTCCGCCATCCGTACCGTCGAAAACCGGTGCGAGATCAGCACCGCCATCTTCCCCCGGGTAAGGTCGGCAAAACGTTGAAAAACCTCGTGCTCCGCCCGGGCATCCAGGGCCGCCGTGGGTTCGTCCAGGATCAGGAGCTGTGCATCCCGCATGTACGCCCGCGCCAGGGCCACCTTCTGCCATTCGCCCCCCGAGAGCTCCACGCCGTTGTTAAAGCGCCGTCCCAGGGGCTGGTCATACCGCTTCGGGAGTTTCTCCACGAGCTCGCCCGCGAGGCTTTGCATGGCCGCGCGCTCGACACGGTCCTGCGATTCCTTTTGTTCGATGTTCCCCACGACGATGTTGTTGTTCAGCGTCATTTGGTAACGGATAAAATCCTGGAAGATAATCCCGATGTTGCGCCGCAGATCGGCCATGTCGTATTCCTTGAGGTCCACCCCGTCCAGAAGGATGCGTCCCTCCGTCGGGTCGTACAACCGCGCAAGGAGTTTGACCAGCGTCGTCTTGCCCGCTCCGTTTTCACCGACAAGGGCCAGCTTCTCCCCCGCGTGGAGGGTAAAGTTCAGGTGGCGGTTTGCCCAACGTTCCGAATACGTATACTGGAAACCCACGTCTTCAAATACAAAACCGGTTTTTATAGGATTCGGAAAGGGTAATGGACGTTCCGCCGGCCGGATCCGCGGTTTGATCTGGAAAAAATCAAACAGGTCGCTCAGGTAGATGGCGCCCTGGGATACGCTTGTGAAACGCGTCAGGATGCCGTCCAGGAGCGCCCTCAACTGCCGGAAAGAACCCGCCAGAAAGGTCAGGTCGCCGATGGACAGTTTGCCCGTCAATGTCCGGCCGATGATCCAGACATAAGCCGCATAATAGCCCGCGCTCCCGATCAGCGAAAAAACCGTCCCCCAGACCGAGCGCCGGGTGACCAGCCGTTTGTACTCCAAATAATACCGGTGAGACATGTCCCGGTAAATCTGTATGAGAAACCCCGACAGGTCGAACAGCTTCACCTCTTTCGCCGTCTCGTCGCTCGCGCCCAAATAACGGACATAATCCATTTCCCGCCGCCCCATCGTTTGTTCCCGCATCAGCAGGTACGTCTTGTCGTTGAAATAGGACTCCCCCAAAAAGGCCGGGATGACCGCCAGCAACAACAGCAGGATCAGCCAGATATTAAATGTCATCAACCCCACCGCCAGAAAACCCATCGTGATGAGGTCCTGCAGTTGGCTAAGGATTTGGGACAAAAGAATGGTTCTCCCCGTCGTTTGTTGCCGCGCCCGTTCCAGTTTGTCATAGAACTCCGAGTCCTCAAACTGGTCCAGGTCCAGCGTCGCCGCGTGCTCCATGATCAGCACCGTGGTATGGTTGGCAAAAAGGTCCCCCAGCAAGCTGTCCAACAGGTTCGTCAGCCGCCCCAACCCGTCCGAGGCGATCGCCAGCCCAAATTCCAAAGCCACCAATTCCCAGATCCGCTCCGTCGGGACCGAACCCGGGTGCCGGCTCGCCTGCACCACCAGGTCGATGATCAATTTGCCCACATACAACACACTCACCGGTATCGCCGACCGGAGCACACGCAACCCCAGGTCCGCGGCCGTCATCCAGGGACTCGTCTGCCAGACGAGCCGGAAAAACGCCGGCAGGTTGCCAAGGGCCCTAAGTCTTTGTTTCCAGGTGACTTGTTCTGCGGATCCGGGGGGAGAGGGTCGTTTCATCTTGTGCAATTTACTTATTTTCACGCCCATGCGATTCGTCCGTTTGTGTTTCCTCCTGCCTTTTGCTTTTGCGGCCCAGCCTTTTGCGGCGCGCGCCCAGGAGTTTACCAAAGCCCTTTTGAAAACCAAAACCGGCGCCCTTGTTGTGTACAACAGCAATACCCGCGGGTTTTTGCTCCAACTACGCGCCGACAGCATCCGTTCACTCGATCAATCCGATTTTATGGAACTCGACGGGGTGCTTTTTCAAACGGCGCTGATCCCCATCCCGCTGGATCAGCCCATCGATACGCTTACGCTCCCACAGCAGCGGGCGGTGCTCAAGGGGTACCTTGCTTCGGAGCTTAAGTATTTTTCGGGTTCCATGCACACGAAGGTGTTGAACTTGCAGTCGTCCTATGTCATGCTCGGCGGCCACCTGTTCCTGCGCTGGTTTTTCAGCGTGGCGCCGGGATTAAACCAGCCCCGTGGGCAGGTATACTATTCCACCGTGGTGTTTGACCAGGTGCTCGACCTGAATACGCCGTTGCTGCGGCGTGCCGATACCTTTGCGACGTGCAATGCGCTGCTGTCGCGCGCGGCAAGGTCGCTCCGGTTGTCGGGGGCGCCGGTTGATTTGGATAAACTGTATGAGCGGGTGAATCAGTGAGCGGGGGCTTTTGGGCGAGGTGTGGCTGCCTTGGAGCGGGCAGCGCGGAAGATGGCGCCTGTCTTGCGTTCATCTTGCTTCTGAGCCAGCGCTGATTTTTTATCCTGCTTTCCGACGATCCGGACGTCGTCTAAGGGGTAGTATTTATTTTTATCGGACATCGAAATAGCTTTTGTAATACGAATTTACCAATTTTTTTGCTTCCGGCGTAAAAATCCCCATCCGGTCTCGGTTGTAAATGGGTTGAGCGCCAAGCGTTTGGATGTAGTGGTTGATTAGTTTCGTCTTCGCTGTAAATGCCACAAATCCGTCAAATCCCATGTCGAAACTTGTTTTGCAGGCAAATGCAACAAGATTGCCAGCGACTCCCGAGAAACGTTTGCCAGAACCGAAATTAGACGGGGCAACTTCTATCAGATGCATTTCAATATACTGTTGATTTTTGATGGGTTCAATACTGATAAGACCTTGTATCTCGTCATCATTTTCAATAGTCAACTTGTAGACTTGGTGTCCGGGAACAAGGTATTCTGTCTTCCAATTAAAAAGCCAGCCGTCTTTTTTGCGCGTCTTATTTATTTCCTCCTTTATGACAAAACGAAGCCTCGTCTCAAAGCTTTTTCCGGTTCTAGCTTCATAAGGTCGCTGTTGTGTCGGCGGCCCGGAAATTTTGTACTTTAGCATACCATGGAATTCATCGATTACTACAAAATCCTCGGCGTGGACAAGACCGCCAGCCAGGAAGATATAAAGAAGGCATACCGAAAGCTGGCCCGGAAAAATCATCCCGACCTGAACCCCAACGACAAGGAGGCCAATAAACGATTTCAGCAGATCAACGAGGCGAACGAGGTGCTGAGCGACCCGGAGAAGCGGAAAAAGTATGACCAGTATGGGAAGGACTGGGTACATGCGGATGCGTACGAAGAAGCGGCAAGGCAACGGGGCGGGCGACCGGGCGGATTTAATGGCGGGGCAGGGGCTGGGGCCGGCGGTTTTGGCGGCGGTGCCGGTGGCGGAGACTTCGATCCAAACGATATGTTTGGCAGCGCCGGCGGGAGCGGTTTTTCGGATTTCTTTGAATCGCTTTTCGGTGGCGGTGGCGCGAGCGCCGGCACCCGCGGCCGTTCATCGGGCCAGGCCCGTTTCCGGGGCGGCGACTACCAGGCGGAATTGCACCTCACGCTGGAAGAAGCGTATACCACGCACAAGCGCATCATCAATATTGACGGGAAGGACGTTCGCCTGACCATCCCCGCGGGGGTGGAGAACGGGCAGGTGATCAAGTTGAAAGGGTATGGTGCGCCGGGGGTGAACGGGGGACCCAACGGGGACCTGTATGCGACCTTTGTGATCGCGGAAGACCCGCGTTTTCAACGGGCAGGGAATGACCTGAACATGAAGATACGGTTGGATCTTTATACGGCGGTGTTGGGGGGGGACCTCACGGTGGACACCCTGGGCGGGAAGGTGAAGTTGAAGGTCAAACCCGAGACCCAGAACGGGACGAAGACCCGGTTGAAGGGGAAGGGTTTCCCGGTGTACAAAAAGGAAGGGGAGTTCGGGGACCTTTTTATTACCTACGAGGTGCAGATTCCGACGGGGCTGAGTGAGCAGGAAAAAGAACTTTTTCGCCAGGCGGCGAACATCGCCGCCGCCCGAAGGGCAAAATAATTAGCGGTGTGGCGCCGACCCGGTAAATTTGCAGTACCGGGTTGGCGCCACACAATTGGCTAACCTTAAAAGATAACTTATGGATCAGCAAGAATGGATCCCGGCCGAGGTCTTTTGTACGCACCACCATATAGAATTGTCGCTGGTTCAGGCCATCGGGGATTATGGGCTGGTGGACATCAGCCTATCGGAGGGGCAGGTCCTGATTTCCACGGACGGGCTGGCGGACCTGGAACGGGTGCTGCGGCTTTACGGCGACCTGGGGATTAACCTGGAGGGCATCGAGGCCATTAGCTTCCTCCTGGAGCGGGTGCGTTCCCTCCAACACGAGGTCCGGATCCTGAAGGCCCGTTTGAAAGCCTACGAATAAGTTTACTGTTACTTAACTTTTTGTTTACCTGGGCGTGTTATCTTCAGCGCATGAACACAAAGCTGTTGATATGCCTGGCAGGGCTGTGCGTGGCCGGCCAGGGCGCAGTGGCGCAAACGCCCCAAAGCGGCGCGCAGGCGCAAACAAGCGCGCAAGGCGCGGGGGCGCAAAAAGCCGCGTCGCTGACGACCCTCCAGGTCCCCGCCGGGGCAGCCTATTGTCACATCGACCCCCAGGGCGAAACCGTCCTCCCGAGCGGCCGCCTGGTCACCCCCGCAGGGGAGACGGTCCGCATCACGCGGAGCGCCTTTAGCATCGCCCTCAGCCCGGACGGGCAAACGGCGCTGGTGCTGCACAACGGCGTGGTGAGCCTGATCCGCACGGACAACATCCAGGACGTGACGCGTATCCCCAGCTATGACCATACCATTCCATCCATCCTGAATGGCGCCTCCTTCTTAGGGGCGGCGATCTCCCCGGATTCCAAAACGGCTTACCTGAGCGGGGGGGACCGGGGCAATGTCGTCCTGTTGGACCTGGCCACCCGGAAGAAAGTGGGGGAGATCCCGCTGAACGGGGAGTTTGACGGTGTTCATTACGAAGACAGCTATACGTCCGACCTTCTCCTGGACAGCAGCAGGAACGAATTGTTGGTCCTGGACAGGGGGAACTTCCGGATGGTCCGGATCGACCTGGCGACAAAAAAGATCACGGCCTCCGTCAAAGTAGGCCGGATCCCGTTTGGCGTTGCCCTGAGCCCCGATGGACAGACGGCGTTGGTGGCGAACGTGGGGTTGTATGCCTACCCGTTGGTGCCGGGTGTAACGCCGCACAACAAGGATACGATGATGCTGGACTTTCCGCCGTATGGGGTGGTGACCAAGGCGTCGGAAGAAGGGGTGACCATAGACGGGCGGAAGATCCCGGGGCTGGGTAGTCCGCATGTACCGGATGCCATGAGCGTTTTTACCATTGATTTAAACACCAACCAGGTCGTCGACAAATTCAAGACGGGTTTCCAGATCGGTCAGATGCTGGAGGGGGCGGAGATCGTGGGTGGGGCGAGCCCGAACTCGATTGCGGTAGGCACCGGACGAGCGTATGTCTCGAATGCGACGGACGACATCATCTCCGTCATCGATTATAAAGCACACAAGATGTTGCCGGACATCCACCTGTCGGTGGATCCCGCGCTGGACCACTACCGGGGGCTGATGCCCTTCGGGCTTTGTCTGAGCAAGGATGAATCGACGCTGTACGTGGCGTTGCTGGGGTTGAATGCGGTGGCCGTGGTGGATACCAAGAGTGGGGAAACCCGCGGGCTGATCCCCACGGGGTGGGGGACGACACGGGTCGTTTTGTCCGCGGATCAGCAAAACCTGTTCATCACCTCCGCCCGTGGCTATGGCGCAGGACCCAACGGGGGCAAAGGTTTTGTAAAGCCGCCGCAAGGGACGTACATCGGCGACATCCAGTTGAGTACTTTTCAAAAGGTGCCCGTGCCCGACGCGGCAGCATTACAACAATACACCGCCCAGGTCCTGCACAACACCTACGCCAAAACAATCGCAACGGACGACGGCGCCAACCCTTTACCGCCCCTGCCGGGTCTTCGCGAAAGCCCGATCCGTTACATCATGTACATCACTAAGGAGAACCGGACCTACGACGAGGTCATGGGTCAGCTCGAAGGTGGAAAGGGGGACTCTACCCTGTCGCGTTTTGGAATCCACGTGCCGGTGAACCAGGCCTATAGCAAAACGGTGGCGGTACAGGATGCGCTGGTGATGCCGAACCACCTCCGGCTGGCAAAGGCTTTTGCTTTTTCCGACAATTTTTATTGCGACAGCGATGCGTCGATCCATGGCCACCACTGGATGGTGGGCACCATTCCCAATGAATACGTGGAGGTGAACTCCGCGGAGGGTGGGTCGTTTAATGCTTTTTCCAGCGCACCCGGGCGGCGCTTCCCGGGGTCGACCGGGGGGATGGACCCGGAGGATTATAACGAGATAGGTGGGTTGTGGGAAAATATGGACCGGCACCACATCCCCTTTTACAACTTCGGGGAAGCAAACGAATATACCGGTGTCTGGGAAGAATGGAACGAGACGAAGTTCGGTTCCATGCAACCCGTGGTGTTCCCCCTGCCCAAAGCGCTCTACGACAGGACCAGCCGCACTTATGCGGGTTTTAATACCAATATCCCGGACCAGTTGCGGGTGGACCAGTTCGAACGAGAGTTTACCCTGCGCTGGCTCAAAGGGTCAGAACCATTACCCCGCCTGCTGGTCATGCAGTTGCCCAACGACCACGGCTCAAGCCCCCGGCCAAAGGACGGCTATCCTTTCCTGCAATCCTACGAGGCCGACAACGACCTGGCCCTTGGACGGATCATCCAGTTCCTGTCGCATACCCCTTATTGGAAACACATGCTGGTCATCGTCACCGAAGACGACGCCCAGGGCGGGGCCGACCACATCGATGCCCACCGCTCAGACCTGTTGCTCATCGGCCCCTATGTGAGGCACGGGTATGTATCCCACACCCACGCCAACTTCGGGAGTTTGCTAAAGGTCATTTACAACATCACCGGCGCGGGCTACGTCAATCAATACGACCTGACCGCCTCGTTGCTGTCGGACTTCTTTACGCCCACACCCGACTTGACACCCTATATGGCGGTGCCTTCCGACACCAGGGTCTTCGACCCCCAAAAGGCGCTGGACCGCTATCACCGGACCTTCGACTGGAAAAAAGTGCACCAGGGCGCGTTGCTCGACGACGAGGATGACCAGCGCGCGGAATTTTACCAGGGGCACAAATAAGTGTTTATTAGACAATAATTCTGTGGGGAAAATGAAATTATTGCTAATTTGGTAATGATTTTAACTACCCCGTGTCGGACCAACCTACGATTGCTGCTTTGAGGATGGGCAACCAGTTTGCCTTTGAGGCTGTTTTTCATGCCTTTCACCCGAAGGTGTACGGGTACATCCTGCAAAAGACCCATTCGGCGTATATGGCCGAGGAGGTCGTGCAACTCGCTTTCATTAAATTATGGCACTACAGGGAGAGCCTTGATCCGGAAGTGTCGCTCTCGGCCCAGGTTTTCCGCGTCGCAAAAACGACCCTGATCGACCAGCTGCGCAAGGAGGCGGTGCGCAGCCGGCTCCTGACACAGGGAGAGGCGAAGGGGACGGCGCAGAGCGAAAGCCCCACGGAAAACGCGCTAAAGCGCCTGGAGGAAAAGGAACTGGCCGAACGTATCCAGCAGGTAGTCCGGAGTATGCCGGGCGTCCGGCAGCGCGTCTTTGCCATGAGCCGTTTCAAAGGAATGTCCTATAAGGAGATCGCGGACGCCCTGTCCATCTCCGTGCGGACGGTCGAAAATCATATTGCACAGGCGCTCAAACAATTGCGCCATAATATCCCTTTTTTTTAACGGCGACTAGGGGATCACCTCCTCCTCAAACGTAATCTTATTGTCATGATCACACCGGAATTAGTCAGAAGGTTCCTCCACGGCACGTGTACGGAAGAAGAGAAGGCGCGCCTGAAGGAATACTTCACGACCCATCCGGAAGAATGGGACAGGTATTTGACACTGGAGGATTGGGAGGCGTTCGAGCCTTCGGTGCAACCCGCGGAGGGTGCACCGGAGCGGTGGTGGAAGGTGATCAGGGGCGAAACAAAAGCAAGAAACTGGAAATGGCTGGCTGCCGCAGCGATGGTGGCGGCGATAGCGGGTGCGGCGCTGTGGTGGAGCAGAACGGAGAAGCCCATAAAGCAACAGATCGCGCAAACCGATACCCTGCGCCGTCAGTTCAATGGTTCGCAGAAAACAGTGCGGTATTTCATGGAAGACGGGTCCACCGTCGACCTGGAACCGGGGAGCGAGATCCGTTACCAGGTGCCCTTTGCAAAGGGAGGGCGAAGGATCGTCTACCTGAATGGCGGCGCCACCTTTGATGCGGCCAAAGACCCGGTTCACCCCATGTCGGTTTATAGTGGCGTTTTGCAGACCCTCGTGTTGGGGACGAATTTCAGGATAGAAGCGTTTGACCAGGCACCCTTTATAAAGGTACTGCTGCATACAGGACGCGTGCGGGTATCGAATGTGGACCTGTTGCCCGGACAGGAGCTTTGGTACGATAAGAACACCAGACTGGCGACGGTACACCAGCCCAAAAAGCGGGAGCTGACGCCGCCGAAAAATGCAGCGGGCGTCCCCGACTGGTACATGTTCAACAACCAGTCCCTGGCGCAGGTGTTTGACCAACTGAGTGAAATCTACGACGTAAAGATCCAGTATAACGAAAGCGACCTGAAGGGCTTGTATTTTATCGCCCGGTTTGACAAGGCGGATTCGCTCGAAGAGATCATGAATGACATCGCACTCCTCAACGGGCTCGCGATCCATAAACAGGAGAATACCTATATCGTTAGAAAGAAAATCCATTAAATAACACGGGTAGGAAGACTTCCCTGAGCCAGGGCGGGATGCCTATGCCCGTATCCAAACACGACTTGCATATGAAACGATTGTCATGCTTGCTGCTGACCCTGCTTGTTTTGCTGTCCGTAAAGGCCCAGGACAAGCTGACCGAGGTCAAGGGTATCGTCCAAAACGACAAGGGTGATCCCCTACAGGGTGTCAGCGTCATCGCCCATAATACCCGCAATAGTTTTTCGGCGGGAGCGCAAACCGACGCCGGCGGTGTTTTTACTTTTCCCAAACTTCCCTCCGGCGGAGAATACAGTTTCTCCTTTTCCAACGTGGGGTACGAGTCGCAGACCCTTTCGGGTTACCGCCTCAAACCGGGGACAACGGTGTCGCTGGTGGTGAAGCTCCTGCAAACCGTCCAAAGCCTGAACGACCTTGTCGTGGTGGGGTATGTGGCGGTGCGTAAAAGAGACCTTACGGGTTCGGTGGGCATCGCCAACCCGGACGACGTCAAAAAAACCGCGACCTACGACATCGCCCGAAGCCTTCAAGGGCAGGTAGCCGGGGTGAGCGTACAGGGATCGGGGGAACCCGGCAGCTTTGTCAACATCAAGATCCGGGGCGTGAGCAGTCTGAACGACAACAACCCGCTTTTTGTGATCGACGGGGTGCCCATCATCAACGAAGCGCCTTATGACTTTCCGATCGACGACATCGAAAGCATACAGGTCCTGAAGGACGCGTCTGCGGGCGCCATCTATGGGTCCAGGGCCGCCGCGGGGGTGATCATCATCACGACCAAAAAGGGGAAAAGCGGGCCCATGCAGCTACACTATAATGCCTACTATGGTGTCCAGAACATCCCCAAGAAGCTGCCCCTGACGGACCGGGTGCAGTATCAGCAGATCACCGATGCCGCGGAAACCAACGCGGGGCTGCCCCTGGCGCCGGCGAACGACCCGACGTCACCGCAATACATCAGCAACGTCAATACCAACTGGCAGGATGCTGCGTTTAAAACGGGGATCATCCAAAACCACGACCTGAACTTTTCGGGGGGCGGGCTGAACACGACGTACAACGTATCCCTGAACTATTTCGACCAAACGGCCACGGTCAGGGGCGGTCCCGGGGAACCAAAGTACAACCGGTACAACTTCAACGCCAATATCCAAAGCAAGGCAGGGATCATTTCCTTCGGGGCCCGCGCCAGCTATACCCAGTCGCACAAACAGGACCTGACGTATCCGCACCTGCATCCCAACATCGGGAACGAGATCGTCGACCTGGACCGCGCGATCCCCACGGTGCCGGTGTACGACACCAGCCGTTTGGGGGGCTTTGGGGGCACCAACCAGATCACCCAAAAGGCGATCGTGCTCAACATCATCGGGATGAACAACCTCCTGGACAACTACAGCAACCGCAACCGGTTCCTGGGCAATGCCTGGGTGGAAGTCGAACCCTTGCACAACCTGAAGTATAAAATGAACCTGGTGTATGACTGGACGGACACGCGGGACTTCTTTTTCGAGCCGCAGTACGACCTGGGCTGGTATTACCTCAACACCATCGCGTATATGACGGATACCCGGGGTAGCCAGTACACCGGTCTGATCGAAAACCTCTTGACCTATCACCTGGAGACCGGCCGCCACACGCTGGACCTCCTGGCGGGGCAGTCCTTTGAAAAAGACGACGAACAGTTCCTGGAGGGCATCGAATCCGGTTTCAAGCCGCCGTATTTTTATTCCTTTGGCACGGGTGATCCAACCACGGCTTCGGTCCAGAGCGGAGAACAGACGGCCACCCTGTCGGCCTGGCTGGGCCGGTTGAACTATAACTTCGACCAGCGCTACCTCGTCACGGTGAACTTCCGCCGGGACGGTTCGTCCAAGTTCAGCCCCGACAACCGCTGGGGGAACTTTGCCTCCGTCGCGGGCGCCTGGAATATTTCCAACGAGAAGTTTATACACCTGCCCAAGTTTATCAACTATGCCAAACTCCGGGGTGGGACGGGTACGACGGGGAACCAGAATTTCCCGTCGAACTACGCGTTTACCGCGTATATCAATTCCAATGCGAACTACCTCTTTGCAACCGTGCCCAATGCCGGCCCCGACCAGGTACTGGCGTCCGGTTCGATCCAGACACAGGTCGCCGACCCCACGATCAAATGGGAAACGAAAGTGACGTCTTCCGTGGGGCTCGACCTGGGTCTTTTCCACAACATGGAATTTACCGCCGAGTATTTTATAAACACCTCCAAGGACCTGATCGCCCAGCCTCCCATACCGCTGTCCGTGGGCGCGACCAATACGCCCTATGTCAATGCCGCTTCGTTGCGCAACTCGGGGCTGGAGTTCACCCTGACCTATAAGAAAAGGGTAGGCGCCGTAGATCTTTCGGTCACGGGTAACGCCCACACTTTACACAACAAGGTTCTCAAACTGGGGGGCACCAACGACCCGATCTATGGAGCGGAAAGCAAGACCGAGGTCGGTCACGAGGTGGGAGAAATCTACGGCTATGTCACGCAGGGCATTTTCCAGAACGCATCGGACATTGCCAAACACGCCACCCAACCCAACGCCGCGCCCGGGGATATAAAATTCAAAGACCTCAACGGAGACGGGGTGATCGACGCCAACGACCAGCAATACCTGGGCAGCGCCATCCCCAAGCTCTACTATGGGTTGAATGTCGGCGCGAGCTGGAAGAATGTTGACTTTTCCATATTTTTCCAGGGCAACGAGGGCAACAAGATCGTCAACGGGTTGTACCAAACCCTGATGGCCGGCCAGTATACCAACCACTATATCGACGAACTGAACTACTGGACGCCCACCCATACCAATACCAATATTCCCCGGCCCATCATCGGTGATCCTAACGGAAACGACCGGGCGTCGGATCGCTGGGTGGAAAACGGTTCTTATGTGCGGTTGCAAAATACCCAGTTGGGCTATACTGTTCCCCAGGGGATGCTGGCGCGGACCCATGTCGTGAAGACGGCGCGCTTGTACGTGTCCGGTCAGAACCTGTGGACGCTGACCAAGTACCGCGGGTATGACCCCGACATCATCAGCGACGGTCTTTTCAGCCGGGGCTTTGACTATGGTTCCTTCCCCAATCCCCGGACGGTGATGTTCGGCGTGCAGGTGGGTTTTTAACATCAAAACATTGAACAATGAAACGTTATTTCATCATACTCGCGGTGCTGTTGACCGGCTGTACCAAACAGCTCACGCAAACCAACCCCAACCAGCAAACCGCCCAAACCTTTTGGAAAACGGCCACTGACGCCGTGGACGGCGTCAACTCGGTGTACGGCAGCCTGATGCTGGACGGGTCGTATATGCGCTTTACCCACGTCGTCCTCAATACCCGCGGAGACGACGCCACGTCCAACAGTCCCTGGGACCAGATCTACAACTGCGGCAAGTTTGCCCTGAACGTCGACGGCTTTGCCGCCTCGGCGCCTTTTACCGCCTATTACCAGGGCGTCTTCCGTGCCAACCAGGTCATCGAATCGGTCCCCCCGATCGTCATGGATACGGCCCTGAAGAACCGTGTCCTTGGACAGGCCTATTTCCTAAGGGGATTGTATTATTTCCACCTGGCCGACATTTATCAGAACGTGCCGATGCCGCTCACCATCGCCCAGTCCTCCAGCGACTACTATGCCCGGCAGGTGTCCCAGGACACGGTCTGGATGCAGGTGATCTCCGACTTTACCAAGGCGGCGACGCTCCTGCCGGTGTCCTACGCCGACGTCACGGGTCTTGACGCCAACCAGTTTGGCCGGGCCACCAAGGGCGCCGCCCTTGCTTACTTAGGGAAGACGCTTTTGTTCACCAAACAATACGCCGCGGCGGCCGCCCAATTCCAGGCGGTCATCAACCTCGGGGTCTATTCCCTGGTGCCCAATTACCACGACAACTTTACCGAACAGGACGAAAACAACCCGGAGTCGATCTTCGAGGTACAATTCTCCCGTAGCGTTGGTGGTACCACGCAAGGGTGGGGACCGGGCGATCCCCAATCCAACTGGGCAAAGTATGAGGCCAGGGCCATCACCTTCGGCCCGCGCAATTTTGCCTATTGCGACGTGCAACCCACAAAGGCGCTGTATTACGAATTCCTCCAGGAACCCACCGCCGCGAACCAGGTGGATCCGCGTTTGTACGCCACGATGTTTTACAATACCCCCACTATGAAAGTGTATGGCCAAAGCTTCCAGGCAACCTTCGGGGTGGCCGATTCGGAAGTGTTTTGCCGTAAGTACGAGAACGACGGCTTTGTCGCTTCTGAATTCGTCTGGCAGTTTGCCTCCGGGATCAATTCCCGCCTGATGCGGTACGCCGATGTATTGCTGATGTATGCCGAGTGTCTCAACGAGGAAGGCAACACCGCCCAGGCGTATCCTTATATCCAACAGGTCCGCGCGAGGGTGGGGCTGGCCGACCTGGCCACGGTAAAACCCAACCTGACCCAGGCCCAGATGCGCGACCAGATTGCCCACGAACGCTTCCTGGAGTTTGGGCTGGAGGGAAAGCGTTTCGACGACATCCGGCGATGGGGCTGGCTTCAGGACCCCACCAAGCTCGCCTGGCTCCAGGCGCGGGATCCGGAGTTTAAAACGTATACGACGGGGAGGGAATATATGCCTATTCCGCTGGCGGAGATAGAAGCAAATCCGGGGGTAATACAAAATAAAGGGTGGTGAGAAAGTTACTTCTGCCGGCGCTGGCGCTGCTTGTCGCGTGCAGCGTGCTGGTCGCCGCGTGTAGCCGCAAAGGCGCCACGCCGGGGACAACGTCTTCGACCGACACCACGGGCTCGTCGGGCTCCAAGCCCTTTGACATCAACACCATCGAGGACACCTACGCCGACGTGGCGCCGTTTTCCGACTACCCGTCCTGGGGACCGTACAACGTCCACGACCCGTCCATCAAAAAGTTTGGGAATACCTACTACTGTTACTCGACCGACGTGGCGTACGGATTTACGCCCCGCCTGGGCATCCAGGTGCGGAAGTCCCCGGACCTGGTGCAGTGGACCTTTGTGGGCTGGGTGTTTGACGCGCTGCCCCCCTTAGGCGCCGCCTACATCACCCAGAACGGGGGTACGCCCAACCAGGCCTTGTGGGCGCCCTACATCATCCAGGTCGGGAGCGAATACCGGTTATATTATTCATTAGCCTCCGGAACCACAAAGCTGAGCGTCATCGGGCTGGCGGTAGCATCCTCCCCCGAAGGGCCCTGGCAGGAAAGGGGAGTGGTGGTGGGTTCCACCACTTCCCTCTCCATCACCAACGCCATCGACCCGACCGTGGTGGTCACCCCCACCGGGGACGAATGGATGTACTATGGCTCGGCCTTTGACGGGATCTATGCCCTACAGCTCGATCCCACCACCGGTCTGGCGCTGACCCCCGGTGACAAAGGCAAACGCATCGCCAACCGCGGGTTTACAAACGGCCAGTACAACGGAAACATCGAAGGCGCGGAAATCATCTATCACCCGGGGTTAAAAAGGTACTACCTCTTTATCTCCTACGACTGGCTGGAGACAAAGTACAACGTCCGCGCCGCCTGGGGACTCAACCCGCAGGGCCCGTTTTACGACATCACCGGCCAGGACATCAACACCAACGTGGACCACACCCCGATGATCATTGCCCCTTATCAGTTCAACGGCCATGGCGGCTGGCAGGGGACGGCACATTGTACCGTCTTTGACGACGGCAACGGCCAATACTTTATCGCCCACCAGGGTCGCCCGGGTGTGGACTTTTATTACATGGACCTCCACGTCCGCAAGCTTTTCTGGACACCCGGCGGCTGGCCCGTCGCCTCCCCCGAGCGCTATGCCTGGGAGAAAAACGACACCGTCCCCGTGGCCCAGCTCATAGGGACCTACGAGCAAATCGACCTGAACTACCAGGTGGTCCCGGGGTACCAGGCCCAGCAGGTCTCGCCGGACTTTCAGACGTCGGTGCCGCTGACGCTGTCTTCGGACGGGACCTTCGGGGGAGGCACCTGGGCCTATACCGGACCCTGGCTGACGCTGCACTGGCAAAGCGGGCGGAGCGACACGCTGTTTGTACAGGCGGGGAGGGATTGGGAGAAAAAGACCAATACGATCATTTTTACGGGGTTGAATAATTCGGGGACCGCAGTATGGGGGAAAAAATCACAATAGTATTGTTGTTCCTCGTCGGTCGCGTCTTCGGACAGGACATCCCCGTCCACGACCCCGTCATGATTCGTCAGGATAGCGAATATTTCGTATTTTGCACCGGCATGGGCATTGCCGTCTGGTCCTCCACGGACCGGGCCCACTGGCATAAGGAAAGTCCGGTGTTTGCGCAACCACCCGCCTGGGCCGTGCAGTTGGTGCCCGGGTTTAGGGGGCATATCTGGGCGCCGGACATTTCCTTATACCAGGGGAAATATTGTCTGTTCTACGCGGTATCTACTTTTGGAAAAAATAATTCCTGTATCGGTCTCGCCGTCAGTAGCTCCCTGCATGAGCGTTTTGTGGACAGGGGCATGGTCCTGCATTCCATCCCCGGCCGGGATCTTTGGAACGCCATCGATCCCAACCTTATCCTGGATAGCACGGGCGTGCCTTGGCTGGCCTTCGGTTCATTCTGGGAAGGGATAAAGCTCGTCCGGCTGCGGCCGGATCTTAGCGGACCTTCGGATCCCGAACAATGGTATACGCTGGCCACCCGGCCGCGTGCTTTTGGCCTCGCCGATACCCTGGCAGGGGATGGGGCCATCGAGGCACCGTTTATATTCCGGCATGCCGGCTGGTATTACCTGTTCGTGTCCTTCGACTATTGTTGCCGGGGAGCGGCCAGCAACTACCGGGTCATGGTGGGGCGCGCGCGACAGGTGTATGGTCCGTACGTCGACCGGGACGGAACGCCCATGATCGCGGGCGGCGGCACGGTGGTCTTACAAGGGGATGCCCGCTGGCATGGGGTAGGTCACAACGCGGTATGCACCTTTGACGGGGTGGATTATATCATTTATCATGGATATGACGCGACCGACCGGGGGATTGCCAAGCTCCGCATAGACCGGCTGGACTGGGATAATGACGATTGGCCACATCCTTTTGTTAAATAATCCCCCGGGCGTCGGGATTCGACGGACTCGGTGTACCTTCGTGGGAGCCCCGCAATTCATGCCCGGCTTAAAAAGCCGATCATGCTCCCCCCCAAATATGGTACTCCGTCCCTTCAGGCGATCCTGAAAAAAAATGTAAATGACTATTTCGAACTCCGGCACGTAAAGCCGACGGGTAACTTCTCCCTTTACCTCAAGTGTGCCTTGCTCTTAGGCGCTTATCTTGGCCTGTATATCCACCTTGTTTTCTTTACGCCCGTTGCCTTCCTGGCCATTGGGGAATGCGTGTTGCTGGGGTTGTTGACGGCCTTTATCGGATTTAACGTCATGCACGACGGGGCGCACGGGAGTTTCAGCCGGCATCCGTGGGTCAACCGGCTGGCTGCCTTGAGCCTGGATGTATTGGGTGCGAGCAGCTTTATGTGGAACGTCAAGCACAATATGGTGCACCATGCCTATACGAATGTGGACGGCGTCGACGACGACATCAACGCCCGGCCCTTCCTGAGGCTGTGCGACACCCAAAAGCGCCTTCGCCTGCACCGGTATCAGCACCTGTATTTCTGGGCGTTGTATGCGTTGTTGTATTTCTTCTGGATCTTCTTTACGGACTATAAGAAATATTTTACCCGCAAGGTGGGTGTCGTTCCGCTAAAGCCGCTCCGGTGGAAGGACCACCTTCTCTTCTGGGGTTTCAAGTTGCTTTATCCGTTTGTCTATATCCTTCTTCCGATGTATTGTTGCGGGGTAATCCCCTGGTTGGTCGGTTACCTGATCGTCGCCTGCGTGGCGGGTTTTACCCTCAGTACCGTATTCCAACTGGCGCATACCGTGGAAGAGACAGCCTTCCCCGTCGCCGCCCAACCCTCGAACCGTATTGAAGACGAATGGGTCCTTACCCAGTTGAAGTCGACCGCCAACTTTGCAACGAAGAACCGCCTGGTCACCTGGTGTCTCGGCGGGCTTAATTTTCAGATAGAACACCACCTGTTCCCGAAGATCTCCCACGTCCATTATCCCGCCATCGGACGGATCATCCGGCAGACGTGCAAGGACCTGGGGATTCCGTATATCGAGCACCGCCGGATGTCGCTCGCCCTGGCTTCCCACGTATCCCATTTGAAGAAGATGGGCCGGCGGCCTTAAGAGGGCGCCCCTGGCTGCGCGAACTTGAACGTATACCAGTCGGACTCATTTTGAGAAGCTTGCGGCCGCTGCTGTCCACCGCGGCCCCCTCCGCCCATTCCCATGCCCATCCCCATACCGCCCATGCCCATGCCAAAGCCCATGTGCGGCCGGAAGCCGTTTCCGCCATTCCCCTGGTTGCGGTTGGCGCTCCGTTGATCGGGCAGGTTCCCGATGACGATCCCCACGCTAAAGTCGCGGCGGAGTGTTTTTGTATCCAGACCGCCCCGCTTCAGTACGGTATACAGCGGAACGATGGCTTCATAGACCAGGAGACTGTCCCCGTGAAATGCCAGGGCGACCTGTATGGGGGAATGTTTGTCCCCCGGGTTGTACTGCCCGTTTTCGACGTTGTGGAATCCGGAGGTGTTGTATACGGACGCCGCGGCTAAAAGGGCGTTCTTGCTGTACAGGCTGTCCTGGTTAAACGTCAGGGGATCGGTGCTGTTGCTTTCAGGGTATGAAAGGTCGATCGTTTTATCCATCTTGCCTTTGGGATCGAAAAAGACATCCATGCCCGCCCTCAGGATGCGGCGCTGCATCCGGTCGTCCCTGGTCATGACAACGATATAGAGGTTCCTGGCGTCGTTGGTGACGTTAAAGGACAGCGTATGTCTCGGATTGGTAAACCGGAGCGGTTGCGACCAGTCGCCGGCCTGCCCGTCCGCCACGACAGGTGTAGATTGATAGTGACCCTGGGGGGCGGTTCCCCTGGCGCACGCACACAACAGCGCTACGGCTGCGGCAAAAGCAAAAAGTCCCTTCATGTAGAAGGGACTTTGCCGCCCCCGGACCGTTTAACGTCCGTCGGCGAAATATGCTATAAAATCGGTAAATCAGCCGAGGCTAGTTACCCATCTGAACAACTTCGTATGCGTCCGACCCATCCTGGGAGATCGGTTCGTAGTACACGTTGTTGTACACCAGGAAGGTTTGCCCGTCGATGTCCTGCTGGACCGCGCCCGTGGGCAGTTCGGTGATGACCGCGCCGGGGGGAGCGTCGACCACCTGGTATCCCTGATCGGTGTACACATAAAACGCGCCCCCGAAGTAATAGTAGGTCTGGTCACCCACCTGGGTGGTCTCGTATCCTTCCGGCAACGCGTTGACGATAGCGCCGACGGGAGGCGCTACCGCGACATAACCGCCGTTGTCCGGCTGGTAATAGACACCCTGGTCATAGTAATAGGGCTGGCCGCCAAACGAGAAATAAAAGGCATCCGCCATCATCGCGCCCAGGAAAAAGCCAACCGGGTGCCAGCGGGGTCCCCAGTAGAAGGGCCGGTAAGGATGGTAAAAATAAGGATGTACGCTTCGGTAACCGCCCGTATGGTACACATTGACGTGTTCGTTCGTATACCCACCACGGGTAGGGGGAACGACGGGCCGGGGGGCCGGGCGATTGTCGGTAGGGGCATTGCCGCGGCCATAGTCATGGTTGCCGACATTCCAGGCACCGCCGTTGATCGAACGGGCTTCCGGTTGCGGGTTTCCGCGATTGACTTCCGGGTTACCGTTCGGGCGGCCGGCGGGTTCAACGGGCCGCTGCTGCTGTGGCTGCTGTTGTGCAGGAGCCGGGCGGTAAGCAGGCGCCGGCGCCGGATGATAGGCCGGAGCAGGCGCGGGCGCAGGACGTCCGCCGCCGCCGCCAAAGTTGCTGTGCCCGAAACGCTGGGCCTGTGTATATCGGGGCAGGCAGGCCAGGAGCAGGAGCACCGCCCCGGCAGCCATACGTATATAAGAAGTGGAAGAGCTCATAGTGTGTAAACGCTTGAAGGATGAACATTATTTTTTACCCGTACCTGTCCTTGACACCTTGCGGGGCGCGCGGTTACCCAACGCGACCAGCGCGATTTTCGACGCGGAGGGCGGGGGCGTGAACGAAAAGATCGCGTCCGGTAGGTTGGGGTTGACCTGCCAGTCGTTCAGCGTCGCCTCGAACTGGCGATTCTGGCCGCCTTCCGTGTACACGATCACGACTTTGGCAGGGAGGAAAAAGGCGTCGTGACGGATCCAGAACTGAAACGTTTTGTCCTTGGCCACCCCGGCGATGTGAAAACATTCCTCGTTGCCTACCTTGGTCATCCCCAGGTATACCAGGCTTTTGGCATCGGAAAGGATGTCGTCCACAAATGTCGGGTAGAAAAAATCCGCCACCGGGAAGTCGATCCCATACCGCTTGTTGACCGTGTCCATCATTTCGACGACACCCACGGATAAGGGTATCTGCCCGTACTGGTTTTTGTCCATCGAATAATAGGTCAGGGCCGTGCCGTCGTAAAAAAACGAGCGCGTACCCTTGTCTCCTTCGGAACGGACAAGGAGCTTGTTGGGTCCATGCAGGTAGACCTGTTCCTCGTCGGAATGCTTGATCAGGCCGAGTTCCCGGCTGACGACGTCATAGTTCGCGTTGACGTTGACGCTGCAGGAACCGAGGTCCCCGATGGTAGCGCTCATTTTGTCCAGGATGGCCACCGCGACGGTGTCGATCCTGCGGGACTGGGCTTGTGTGCCGACCCAGGCGCCCGTGGACAGGAGCACGAACAGTAGGATTTTTTTATTCATAGTTGGCGCAATTTCAGAAATTTTTATATCTTCGCTGCACAAATATAACAAACTATGTCCCGCACTTGCACATACTTCAACAGCGACGGAATGAAAGCCACCTGGCTGGATTTCTCCGAGCGGGGCATGCTGCACACGATCTTTTAGGTAACTAATATACAGCATGAAAAAAGCCCCGCAATAGCCTGCGGGGTTTTTTATTGGCCATACGCGCCCCCTTTAGCTCCGCAGGTTCACTTTCAAAACAAGAAAAATGAACAACACAGCTACAGGCAAGGCCACTGGCGCGCCTTATGTTTTCGACAACTGGTTCGTGGACGAGCGAAGAGTATATTATTCCTATTTCGATACCATACCCAGTATATGTGATATCTACCAGCTAAAGGGAGAAAAACTATACCAGGCGATCCGGGAAGAATTTCCCCACCTTTTATTGCACGAGTTTCAGTATCGCGATTACGTGCACAAAGGGAAAAAACTTGACTTCGGGAAGACGTTGCTGGTCTTTGCAAACCGGTGCGTATTGGTTTGCGGTGAGACCTATTGCAACATACTTCACGATGGAGGGCAGCCCGAATTTATGGACAAGGTCATGGCGCTCGCCCATGTCCATAAGGGGAGGACTCAAAGGAAGCCCCTGGAGATCAATCTCATCAGCCAAGGCCGTAGTGGTTTCGAGCTGAAAGGCATGGAGGTCAAAAGGACAAAACTGGACGTCGACCTTTTTTACGAGGATGACTTCAAGGAAGTGGATGAGCTCATCCGCAAAAGGCTGAACCGGAAAAAAGACAAGGGGATTGTCTTGTTACATGGATTGCCCGGTACCGGGAAGACATCGTACCTGAGATACCTTGTCGGAAAGATCCGGAAACCGGTCCTTTTCTTATCCCCTACGATCGCAGCCAACCTGATGGACCCTGGATTTATCGACCTGTTGGTCGACAACCCGGACTCGGTTGTCATCATCGAGGACGCGGAGAACATCATCATGGACCGGAAAGCGAACCAAAGTTCCGCGGTGTCGAACCTTTTGAACATTTCCGACGGTCTTTTATCGGACTTCCTGAATGTGCAACTCATCTGCACGTTTAACAGTGAGTTGACCTGGATCGACGCGGCGTTGCTTCGCAAAGGACGGCTGATCGCGCAATATGAATTTGGCCGGCTGGGTGTCGCAAAGGCGCAACGGTTGAGCGACCACCTGGGTTTCGGGCGGACGATCACAAAGCCCATGACGCTTGCGGAGATCGGGCAGCCGCACGATACACCGCGCAAAGAAAAAAACAACATTATCACCGGCTTCCGAAGGGAAGCCATAGAGAACTAAAACAACACTTATGGCAAAGCTGCAGATCAGAGGAAAAGATCTACGAAAGATCGGCTATCCCGAGACCCCCGTGGTTAGCGTAGCAATAGGGGTTATGGAACAGTATTATAAACGGCACTCCCTGGAAGCCGCCCTCCAAATCCTAAAGGACATCATGCTCACCCCGGCGGATTACCTGGAGGACCCCGTGCTGGGAAAAGTTGCCAAGGCCTTTCTCCCCGAAAAGGAAGAAGGCGTGGAATATTCCCTGAACAGGGACGGCGTCCCCTTTTCGATCTTTGGCGCGGGCGATATCGGGGAAGGCGCGCTTCACCAGATGTACCTCGCGGCCAAGCTGCCGGTGGCGGTGGCGGGCGCACTCATGCCCGACGCACACTCCGGTTACGGGTTGCCGATAGGAGGCGTGCTGGCGACGGACAATGCCGTCATCCCGTACGGGGTGGGGGTGGACATCGGTTGCCGGATGTGTCTGAGCGTTTTTGACATCCCGGCAGGGGACCTGGACAGGAAGGAATCCTTATTCACCAGGGAACTGGAGGCGGCGACCCTTTTTGGAAGCGGCGCCCAGTTCAAGGAGGCGGAAGACCATCCCATCATGGACCGGAAAACCTTCCAGGAGATACGGCTGTTGCGGTCCCTCCATGCGAGGGCGTGGAAGCAACTGGGGACCAGCGGGAGCGGGAACCATTTTGTGGAGTTCGGGTGGGTGGAGGTAAACCAATGGGACCCGGTGTTAAAACTGGACCCGGGATGTTATGTCGGGCTGTTGAGCCATTCAGGCTCCCGGAGCCTGGGCGCCAACATCGCCAACTATTATACCCGGCTGGCGCGGTCGAAAAGACGGCTGCCGCAGGAAGTAAACCACCTCGCCTGGCTGAGCCTGGACGAAGAAGAAGGGATGGAATACTGGACGGCCATGAACCTGGCGGGGGACTATGCCAGCGCCTGTCACGAGGTCATCCATACCCGGATTGCGTCGAGCCTGGGCCGGAAGCCGATGCGCACGGTGGAGAACCACCACAACTTCGCCTGGAGGGAAATCCACGAAGGCAAAGCGGTGATCGTGCATCGCAAGGGGGCGACCCCCGCGGGCAAGGACGTCCTGGGGATCATCCCCGGTTCCATGACGGCTCCCGGGTTTATCGTCAAGGGGCGGGGCGTGCCGGCCTCGATCAGCTCCGCGGCCCATGGCGCGGGTCGCCGGATGAGCCGGTCACAAGCCATGGCCTCCATCAGCGAGCACGCCTTTAAAGAGGAGCTCGCCAAAAGCGGGGTGCGCCTGATCGGCGGCGGCCTGGACGAAGCGCCCTTTGCCTATAAGGACATCGAGACCGTGATGCGGGCCCAGCAGGGGCTCGTCGACGTGGTGGGGACGTTCCGGCCGCGGATCGTGCGGATGGATGGATAGGGGCCCGCGAGGGCGCACACGAAAAAGGGCCGCCCTACAGGCGGCCTTTTTTGCGCTGTCCCGCGGCGCAGCCGAGGCGGCCGTTCCACGGCCGCTATTCGGTTTTTAGACTATCCGCCGGATTCCGCCCAGCGGCCTTGATCGCCTGATACCCTACGGTCACGACAATCGCCGCCAGCGTGGCACCCCCCGCCAGCACAAACGTCCACACACTCACGGTGGTCCGGTAGGCGAAGCCCTCCAGCCAGCGGTGCATGCCCCACCAGGCGAGGGGGAAGGCGATCAGGAAGGACAGGGCGATGAGCAAAAGGAAGTCCCGGGTGAGCAACCCGACGATATGGTGCATGCCCGCACCCAGCACCTTGCGGATGCTCATTTCCTTGGTGCGTTGTTCGGCGGCAAAGGTGACCAGGCCGAAAAGACCAAGGCAGGCCACGAAAACGGCCAGGAGGGTGAAGATGGTAAAAATCGTGCCCATCCGCGTCTCGGCGGTGTACAGGTGATCGTAGTCTTCATCCATAAAGGAAAAGTCAAAGGAAGCGTGGTTCTGCATAGCCATGGCAAGATATAGCGTACGCACCCGGTCGATCAAAGAAGAAACACCCGTCGTTGAAAACCGGATCGCAGTGACCATGCCGCCATCGTCATACCCCAGGGTCATGACTATGGGTGGGGTTTTCTGGCGGAGCGAGCCGGAGTTGAAGTCTTTGACGACGCCGATGATCCGGTAGAACGGAACCGTATGAGGGTCCTTGTACAGTTTTTCTCCAAGGGGGTTTTTGTACCCCAGCATCGCGGCCGTGGTTTCGTTGATCAGCACGGCGCCGGAGTCGGTGGATAAAGAAGGGGAAAAGGCCCTGCCCCGCGCCATGGTCATTCCCATGGCACGGATGTAGTCTGCATCCACAAACCAGTGTTCGGGGCCCAGGGCCTTGGTTTTGGCCGCATCCTGGAAAAAGAGGTCCGCCTGCGTCTGGTTGCTCGTAGGGAAAGAATTGGCGATGGTAACAGCGGTGACCCCGGGGAGTTGTAGCACGGCCGCCTTGAAAGCGATGACGTGTTCACCGAGCGCGTTCGTGTTTTTGATCAGCAGCACCTGCTCCCGGTCATACCCCAGGCGTTTGTTGCGGATATAGTTGAGTTGACGGTAAATGACGAGGGTGCCGATGATTAGCGCGATGGCGATGGTGAACTGGAAAACCACCAGCACATTGCGCAGCCGGCTGCCCTTGAAACCCTTGGCCAGCCGCCCCTTGAGGACCTGTATGGGTTGAAAGGCGGAAAGGAAAAAGGCCGGGTAACTGCCCGCCAGGAGTCCCACGAACAAGGCGCCCAGGGCCACCCAGGCGGCCAGCCGGGGCCAGGGTATGGCGGTAAAGCTTAGCTGTTGCCCCGTCAGCTCATTAAAGAAGGGCAGGAGCAGGTAAGCCATAAGAAGTGCCAGCAGCGTGGCGGCCAGGCTGAACAACACCGACTCGGTAAGGAATTGAAAAACGAGGTCGCCGCGGTGGGATCCTAATACTTTTCTTACGCCTACTTCCCGGCTGCGACCCGCGGACCGTGCGGTCGACAGGTTCATGAAGTTGACGCAGGCGAGCAGAAGGATAAGAGCGGCGATGAGTCCAAAGATGCGTACATACGTGGCGCTTCCCGAGGGTTCGGCTTCACGGGCGAGTTCCGAATAGAGGTGGATGCGCGTCAGGGGGATCAGCTCATACCGGTAAAAATCCCCCTTCTTTGCCATCTCCGCGAAGGTCGTGCTCATCTGTTGCCGGAGGATGGGTTCCGCGTACCGGGTCGTCGCCAGGGCGATGTCCCGCTCGATGACTTGTGGGGTTACACCCGGCTTTGCCAGGAGATACGTGACATAGTCATTGTTGACCCAGTTCACCTCCCTGCTGTCCGATTCCCCGCAAAGAGAACGGATAAGGTCGAAGTGGAGGTGGGACAACAGGGGCATGTCCTCCATCACGCCGGTGACCGTGTAGGGCGTGGTGTCCCCGATCTCCAGCGTTTGACCCACCACACCCGTCGCCCGGCCAAAATACTTGAGCGCCGTCGTGCGGTTCAGCACCACCGTATGCGGTTGGGTAAGCGCCGTACGGGGATCGCCTTCGAGCAACGGGAGCGTAAAGACGCCAAACAAAGAAGAATCCGCAGCAATGGTGCGGGGCTCCGTCGTCAGGACGTTGCCTTTGCGCACGACCACCCGGCCCTCATCATGAAAACGGACAAAAGCCTTTACGGAAGAAAAATCCCGCACGATCGCAGGACCCAGGTCTGCCGGGGACAAACGCTCGTTTAGGTTTTCCCCCGAGATCCGGAAATGGGCGTTGACGCGATAGATGTCGGCGGCATTCTTATTGTAGCGATCATAACTCAACTCGCTGGCTACAAACATCGTGATCAGCAAACAGGTGGCGAGACCGACGGTGAGCCCCAGCAGGTTCAGTGCTGAAAAGGCTTTTTGTTTTCGACAATTTCTCAGGGCGGTCTTACAATAGTTGAGCAGCATATACGCGGGTTTGTCCAACCACATCTAAAACAACGCCAAGCTTATAATATATTGATGTATAATATTTTATGGAAAAGAAAGTGCCTGCATCTGTATCGGATCCGAACACCCCGCTGTTTCGGGTACGAACGCAAATCTGGAGAATTTGAAGAAGCTGGAGGAAGACTGAAGCCCAGGTTAAAAAACCGATAAGAGATGTTTATAGAATCATTAAAACAAACTGAAGGCTCGTTATTGCGGTATCCCACGGAATAGTTTTGCGGCATAAACCTATTCCGACTTATGTCTCTTAAGGGCATCACCCTCATCACCATTTCCCTGCTTATCTCCCAACTCGCTTTGTCTCAAACGGCCACCATCAAAGGTTCTATCTATGATGGCGTGTCCAAGGACGCGGTGTCGGGAGCCCTGATCACCATCGGCAAGATCAACGTCAGGAAACTGGCGGACGAGCGGGGTGCTTTCGAAATCAAAAACGTTCCCCCCGGAGAATACGACATCGTCATCGAAAGCGTTGGCTATTTGACGATTACCCGGCATTATAGTGTGAAAGCGGGAGAGGTCGTTCGTGTATATGAAGGCCTTGCCGTGGACACCAAGAACCTCGGGGAAGTAAAAGTCATCGGCAATTTCAACCGGGAAGAAGAAGCGGGTGTCCGCAACCGGGAGCGGGTGGCGGGCAATATCACCAATATGATCTCGTCCCAGGCGATGGTCCGCTCCCCGGACATCAACGCGGCCAACGTGTTGCAACGCATGAGCGGGATCACGGTCCAGCGGTCCAGCGGGGGCGACGAAGCCTACGCGGTTATCCGCGGGATGGAGCCCCGGTATAACAATACCTTGCTCAACGGGATCAAGATCGCCAGCCCGGATTCAAAAAACAGGTTTGTCCAGTTGGACATCATCCCTTCCGACATCCTGTCCGCGATCGAAATCAGCAAATCGCTGTTACCGGATATGGAAGGCGACGCTATCGGCGGGACCGTCAACTTAGTCGTCAAGGACGCGCCTCAAAAAACCAGCTTTAAGGCCATCGGCAGCATCGGCTACAGCCAGCTCTATTTCGATCAGCGGTACGTCACCTTTGGCAAGTCGGACATCCAAGCGCACAGCCCTATCCAACGGAACCCGCCCGGCTATGTAACCCAACCCGGCGATTTCTCCAGGTCGAACCTTTCTTTCTCTCAAGAGCAGGCGCCCCCGACGGGCACCCTGGGCTTCTCTTTCACCCACCGGTTTTTTCACAATAAGGTCGGTCTTGTCCTGGCGGACAACTTTCAAAACCAGTACTACGGCAACATCAGCACCCGGGCGACCGTGTCGCCCATCGACATGATGACGTCCGACTCTTTGTATGTGACCAACCTCACCAACTATAACGGGTTCACGCAACAGCTGAACAACGGCGTGGTGGCGCACGTCGACTACGAGTTTAACCAGCATCACCGGATCAGCGTCGACAACTTTTATCTCTACAGCTACCTGGCCGCCTCTCGCTTTAGCATGGACACGACCCTGGTGGGTACAGGGCGCGTCGGCCCCGGCACCGGTCAGGTTTTTGTGGACAGTGTGTCGGAGACCCAGCACATGCACGTCGAAAACCTGAAGATTTCCGGTGTTCACGAGTTAACCCACCGGTTCACCCTGAACTGGGCCGCCGTACGCCAGGAAGCAGCCAGCCGTTTCCCGGACCAGGCCGACGTGACGACGCTTTTCCTGATCAACCCCAATTATACCAAGAACCCCAGCACCCTGGACGCCATCACCCGGAACTGGCAACGGAACGACGACCATGAATTCACCGGTTTGTTAAACCTCATATACAAACTCCGGAAGTGGGAAATAAAGGCCGGCGGGTTATACAATACGAAGACGAGGTACAACAGCGAGGACGATTATACCCTACAGCCGACGACCACCAATTCCGCCGGTGGCACGGGCGGGCGGCCCGTATGGACAGGCATTTATAATGCCCAATACGACGTGTTCAACACAGCGGGTACCAATGTGTACAACCCGCAAAACTATAAAGTGACAGAAACCATTTTTGCGGAATACGCCATGGCGCAATACCGCTCCACCCGCTGGGAAGGAGGCGGTGGCGTCCGGGTGGAAAATACCGATAATGAATGGGCCGACAGGGTACGTAGCCCGACCCAACCCAGCGCGGGCAGCCAGATATACCAGGATGTGCTCCCCAGTGCCTACCTGAAATACAAGTTTGCCTATAACAAAAATCTGCACCTGTCCTATTTCAAATCCATTTCGAGACCCAATTATTACGAGATCGTCGATGCCATTACGCCGGGGATTGACTTTTTTACGCAGGGGAATTCCTACCTGCAACACTCTGTGGCCAACAACCTCGACCTCCGGTTTGAATGGTACCCCAAAGAAGAGGAGCAATTGTTTGCGGGCGTTTTTTACAAGGTGATCGACAACCCCATCGAAACCCAGTTGCAGTCCGCAAGCGGGGGAATAGAGACCTATACGCTGACCAACCCGGGTACTGCGCACAACTATGGTGCGGAGGTGGCCTTTACCAAGTTCTGGGGCAAATTCGGGATCACCGGGAACTACACGTATACCCATTCCGAGGTGACCGCCTCCCAGTTGCTGTATTACAAGGCCAACCACGATCCCAACCTGAAACAGCTGGATTCGTTGCATGTCCAGGTCAAGCGGCCCCTGCAAGGGCAAACGGACCACATTGCCAACGTATCCCTTTTGTATAAGGACAACCGGCACGGCTTTTTTGCCCAGCTCGCCTACGAGTACCAGGGCAACACCCTGGCGAAGACCTATATCTATTACAACTCGGATTACTATCAGAAGCCTATGAATATGCTTGCTTTTTCCCTGGAAAAAGACATCAACAAACACTTTACGGTATTTGGCAAATTCAACAACCTGCTGAATACGCCCAACAAACAGTACGTGACGAGCTATATCCTGGCGACGAGCGATATATATAAAGCGACTTATAGCATAGGCTTACGATACGCACATTAAACCCAATCTCGAATATGAAACATGCATTATTGACCGTTACGGCCGGCGCTGCTTTGGTGTTCACGGCTTGTACCAAAAGCAAAAGTACCGTGAGCACCGGACCCGTCCTGCCTGCGGAAGCCATTACGACCACCACCCTGAACGGGGGGAACGTAAAGGGGGTCATGTTGACCGATTCGACCTATACGGTGAACGGTGACCTGACCGTATTGAAAGGGGATACCCTGAAAGTGCAACCCGGCGCGACCATCATCATCCCGGGCAACCACGCCTTTTATATCCAGGGGGTCATCGACGTGGAAGGTACCCAGCAACAACCCGCTGTTTTCACCTCTCCTCTCCAACAGCCCGGCCAATGGGGCGGTTTCCAGTGCGACAGCGCCAAGGCCGTTACCTTTAAATGGGCCAAGATCCTTTGGGCCGGTGGTCCGGACTCCACCGGCAGCACCCGTCAGACCATCTCCGTTTCTTCCCCGATCAACGTAGACGTGGAAGACTGCTGGCTGATCGGTGGCCAGGACAACGGTGTCGGTGTCTATGGCGCTGCCACGGTGACCATCCTCCGCAACACCATCGAGGGTGAAGGGACCAACGACGGGGAAGGCATCGACTTCCACGCCGGCGTCACCGGGACCGTTGCCTACAACTGTATCTGGGGTGGTGCCGGAAGCGGTATCAAAATCTTCACCAGCTCTACGGTTCAGATCCCGCAAACGGTCTGTACGGTATACAACAACACCTGCGTGTTCAACGGTTTCCGCAGGGGCTTTAACGAACCCGGCCGCGGCATCCTGGTGGACGCCTTCTCCGCAGGGCTCTACTACAACAACCTGCTGGTGGACAACTACTATGGCCTGGACATCACCGCTTCCGCCGACTACGCGCACACCAAGTACGGGAACAACTTCTTTTACACGACGATCGACTCCTGCCGCAAGTACTTTTACCCCGCGGGCTCCCAGGGTGTCGTTCAGACCAGCGACATCGTGTCCACCGGTACCGGCGTGAACGATCCCATGTTTGTCAACTATTCCCTGATCAACGACACGACGAGGGTTATGCCTTCTTCCTTCGACTTCCACCTGAAGGCAGGCTCTCCCTGCATCGGGAAGGGGAACACCACCTATAACGCCGACATCGGTGCGTATACGTCCGACGGGCAAGGGAATAAACACTAGTAAGCAGGCAAATGCTTTATCTTAGGGGGAGGACAAATTGTCCTCCCTTTTTTTTATGCCTGCGCAGCGTCCGGCGTAGCAGTCCGTTAGACATTAAATATGTTGCCGTGTATAGAATCGGAATGCTTCTGTTATGGGCCGGGTCATGCCTGCCGGTCCACGCCCAGTCTTATAAAGATCCCTCCCTGCCGGTCGGTCAGCGGGTGAAAGACCTCTTGTCCCGGATGACGGTGGAGGAAAAGGTGGCCCAGTTGCGCAGCACCTGGTCCGCCCATCCCCGGATCAACGAGGCCCTTTTGAACAATCCGAGGGTCATGGACTCCCTGTTTGGCCAGGGGATCGGGATGATCAACCCCGATTTTGACAATACCCCCGAACAAACCGTTCGTTTCCGCAACGCGATCAACACCTACCTGAGGACCAAGACCCGGCTGGGTATCCCCGCCATCTTCCTGGACGAAGCCCACCATGGGTTGCTGGCCTTAAGGACAGATGTTTTCCCCACCAGTATCGGCCTGGGCTGTTCCTGGGACACCTTGCTGGTCCAACGCGTCTATGACTATGTCGGGCGGCAGGTGGCCGGCCGGGGCGCCAATATGGTCCTGGCGCCCGTGGTGGACGTGACCCGGGATCCCCGCTGGGGAAGAGTAGGGGAGACCTTTGGGGAAGACCCCTACCTCTGCGGCCTCATGGGGAGCGCGGTGGTCCGGGGTTTCCAGGGCAGCAGCGACGGATCCATCGCGCCCGGTCATGTCGCCACCACCCTAAAACATTTCACCGGGCACGGGCAACCGGAAGGCGGTGTCAACCAGGGCCCGGCCGATTATCCGGTCCGGGTGCTGAGGACCTTCCACATGGAGCCTTTCCGGTTGGCGATCGGCAGGGCGCACCCCGCAGGCATCATGGCCGCATACGTGGAGGTCGACGGTGTGCCCTGTCATGCCAATTCCTGGCTGCTCAAAGACGTGCTCCGGAAAGAATGGGGTTTTGGGGGCGTGGTGGTCTCGGATTGGTGGGGGATCGATCAGTTGTACCAAAAACACCTCGTCGCCCCGGACAGACCGGAGGCGGCGCGCATGGCCTTCGAAGGCGGCGTGACCGTTGATTTGCCGATGGGGACCAATTACGCCCGTCTGGCGGGTGTTGCCCCACAGGATCTTGACGAAGCGGTGGGATATGTATTGGCATTGAAATTCAAGCTGGGTTTGTTCGACCATTCCATCACCCTCTCTATGGACGACGTGAACGCAGCCATCGGCCGCCCCGAGGGCAGCGCCCTGGCGCTCAAGGCCGCGGAAGAGTCCATGGTGCTCCTGAAAAACGACAACGGCCTTCTGCCCCTGGCATCGGGCCGGTACAAAAAGATCGCCGTCATCGGCCCCTGTGCCGCGACCAACTATACCGGGGATTATTCCGGGGCACCCGCGCACAACGTCTCCTTACTGGACGGTATCCGGCACCGTTATGGCCAGGTTTCTTATGCCAAAGGCGTCGACCTGAGCCTAAACGGCGACACCCTTAGCCTGAACAACTTCCAGTACATCGATACCCTGGTGCTCCCCAGCCACGAGCATAATTACGCCATGATCGATTCCGCGGTAGCCGTAGCCCGGGAGGCCGACCTCGTGATCTGCGCGGTTGGCGAAAACGAACAGTTCACCAGGGAAGCCGAGGAGCCCCACCACTACGGGGACGCCTCCACCCTCGGCCTGCCGTCCGACCAGGATTCTTTGGTCAGAGCCCTGGAGGCCACCGGGAAACCTGTTGTCCTGTACCTGGCCCACGGCAGACCGCGGTCCATCGGTGCCATCGCTGCCGGGGCCGGTGCGGTGCTGGACGGCTGGTTCACCGGGGAAGAGGCCGGGGACGCTGCCGCCGCCATTCTTTTCGGGGACGTCAACCCCAGCGGGAAGCTGACCATCAGCATCCCCCGGAGTGTCGGCCAGCTTCCCGTTTACTACAACCACAAACCCAGCGCCCAATTCATGCCTTATGTGACGGAGTCCAACAAACCGCTTTATCCCTTCGGGTATGGGTTGAGTTATACGACGTTTCGCTATTCGGCGCCCCGCCTTTCTTCGGCGGCCATGTCGCGGAACGGCTCCGTCCAGGTCAGTGTAGACGTCACCAATGCGGGTGCCGTGCCGGGGGACGAGGTGGTCCAGCTCTATATTCACCAAAAGGTGAGCAGCGTGACCCGCCCGGTCCGGGAACTCAAGGATTTTTCCCGGATCCACCTGGAGCCCGGGCAAACGCAAACCGTCACCTTCACGGTCGACGCCACCAAGCTCGCCTACTGGAACAAGGACATGCATTATGCTGTCGATGCGGGGGCCTTTCAGATTATGGTCGGCGCGTCTTCCGTTGACTGGAAGGAGGTGGACTTACGGGTGGATTAGTCGTTGTCTTTAGCTACCAGCACAAAGGCGCTCCGCTTCGGCGCCGGCATGGACCCTTGCTCCCCCTTCACGGACTTCCAGATCACTTCGTTGAGGAGTCCGTCCGGTACCGCGTCGGCCCGCGTCAGGTCAAACCCCTCGGACAGCATCGCAGACGCCGTGCGCGCGGCATTCCGCGCGTTGATGTCCGTGAGCGCCGGCCGGAAGGTATAGGCTGTCGTATCAGGGGTAGCCGTAAAGCAACCATACATGGGCGTCGCCGCCGCGTCGTACTGGCTCATGGGCGGGAGGCCGACGATAAGCTCCATCGTCCGGAGCATCGCCGCGGTGGAGTACAACGTGTGGTTGACCGTATGCCTGCGGATATAAGGACTGATCACATACGCCACAGACCGGTGGGCATCCACATGGTCCGGTCCGTCCTGTGCGTCGTCTTCGAGGACAAAGATGGCTGCGTGCGCCCAAATAGGACTATGCGATATATGGTCCACCAGTTGCCCCAGGGCGAGGTCGTTGTCCGCCACGTGGGCCATCGGTGTATAAGCCCCCTTATACATCCCGCTCGTATGGTCGTTGGGCAGGTAGATCGTGTTGAAGTGGGGAACAGTGCCCGCCTGTACCAGGCTGTCAAAGTCGTGTTCAAAGATTTTTTCCCGGTAGATGTCTTGTATGTCCAGGTTCCAGCCCGGGTAGGCCTTACAATAGTGCGCCGGTTCTTTGAGCACCGGCAGGGTGGGGGGACCGTTGTCCTCAAACTCTCCATAGTTGCGGAAGGAAACCCCCGCCCGGGCGCAGTAGTCCCAGATAAATCCGTTGGTAGGGTTTGCCGCGGGCCGGCTCCCGTCGAAGTCGTAATGACCGCCCCGGCCGCTGTAGTTCGTCGGCCAGTTCTTCTCCACAAAGTCCGTGGCATATCCCGCCATCGACCAGTTGTGCCCGTCCGCGCTGACCTCCGCGTTCACATAAAAGTTGTCCAGCAGGACAAAGTCCTCCGAGAGTGCGTGGGCATTGGGGGTGACGGTTCTGCCGAACAAGCAAAGACTGGTATCCCCGTTGCCCTGGGGGAGGTCGCCGAGGACCTGGTCGTAGGTGCGGTTTTCCTTGAGGATATAAAAGACGTATTTGATCGGCGTCGTGTCTTTTGCGCTCCGCGGAACCGGGTTACCGGCTTCCCCATCGGCTTGGGCTTCTATGGCCTTATTGTAAGGCGTGTTGGCATACACCTGTTGTGTATATGCTGTCATCTGATCCGGCGTGGGCCAGGGGATAAAGGACACCGCGCCCGTAAACATGCTCCCGATGTATTGCGTCTCGTGGTGAGACGTTTTATATGATTGCACATGCCCATACGGCCCGTGCGCATCCGGATCGGCCATGGAGGTCAGCCCTTTGCCGTCGGTCACCAGCAGCCCGCCCTTCCACGTCCGTACGCAGGTCGGATACCAGCCCACCGGTATAAAACCCAGAGAACGGCTGTGTCCAGGTTCCGACACGTCAAAGACCGCCAGGTAGTTGTTGTCCGCGTTGGCGACATATAAGGTTTTGCCCTCGATGGCCACGCTGTTGGTCGTGGACCCGGTTGGCGCGTCGGGGGCTATGGCTGTGTTCAGCGTCTCGACCGCTTTCCGCGCTTTTGTATCGATGACGCTCACCGAATTCGCGTTGGCGTTGGCCACGTAGAGCCAGGCGCCGTCCTTGCTAAGCGCCATGTCGTTGGGGTGGTCTTCCGTTTCCACCGAGTCTGTGAGGATGCCTGCCTTCGTGTCGTAGATCCAGACCTTTTTCCCACCCCAGGCGCTGATGTAGAGTTCGTTTTTGTGCGGGTTGAGCAGACAGGTATACGCTTCGGCGCTTAACGCGATCCGCTTTAGTGTTTGCAGTTTTTCCGCGTCACATACATACAATGCATCGTCCTCTTTGGTGACGACATAAAGCATTTGCCCATCCACCGCCAGCCCGGTCGGGCTGATCATCGTCCTACGCGGGCCCAGCGTCAGGGTATCTTGTTTTTTTAGGTCCTGGGTATAGCGGATGACAATGTTGTCGTTGCCTCCGGAGGCGAAGAGGTACTTCTTCGAGTAGGCTAATCCCAGCCAGGCTTTGCCGATCGTTACCGTATTGATGACCTTCCGGCTTTTGAGATCCAGCAGGTCGATGCACTGCCGCCCGTTCCCGTTGTCGGTCACCGCGGCGTGCACCCCGTCCGGGGCCACAGCCAGGTTCAGCGGCAGGTCGCTGCTCAGGGGCGTAGCCGTCCCCGCGGGACTCAGGTACCAGCCGGTGGGGAGCAGGGTGCGGGGGCCGGCGGGGCCGGGGGTTTGGGCGGTGGCCGTAGCGGCGGCGGTTGTGGCAAGGAGGAGGAAGAGCCTGATTTTCATGCCAGAAAGGTAACGAAGTCACGAGAATGGCCATCTAAAGTTATCATTAACTCGACGTGAATTACCCTAATTCTATATCAAAAATCGCAGGAAATTGCCCTGGTTTTGTGTCATAAAACGGAGGAAATTGCCCTGGTTTTGTGTTTAAAGTATTGATTACCATCAATAAATCATTTTTAATAAATCTCCCCCCGTCCCCCCCATACCTCCCTGGGCGCCCCCTGCCCCGTGACACGCCCGTCCGCCATGGACACAACGGTGTCGGCCAGCCGCGCCGCTTCCTGCCGGTCGTGGGTAACAAGAAGGGTGGTCAGCCCCTCGGTCCGGTGTATGTCAAGCAAAAAGCCCTGCAACCGCGCCCTTAGAACGTCGTCCTGGGCCGACAACGGTTCGTCGAGCAGGAGCAACCGGGGCCGTCGTGCCAGGGCGCGGGCCAGGGCGGCGCGTTGCTGCTGGCCACCGGAGAGCCGGGCGGGCTTCCGGTCCGCTAACGGCGCCAGATTAAGAGCGTCGATCAGGTAATCGATTCGTTTGGCATCCGATCCATTTGCCAGCGCCAGGTTCTCCCGGACACTCAGGTGCGGGAAAAGGGCGTAGTCCTGGAACACCATACCAATCCCCCGTTGCTGGGGCGGGCGGTGGATCTTTAAGAGAGGATCGTCCCAGACTTCGCCGTCGACTTCGAGGTAAAAGCCGGAGCGTGCCAGCCCGGCGACCATCCGGAGCAGCGTTGTCTTGCCGGACCCGGATGGCCCATAAAGAACCACCAGACTCCGGGAAGCCACCTCCAGGGACAGATCCAGGATCGGTGTATGTGCTTTTATCCGGATCATGCAGTCAGGTCGTCTTTATCAAAAGGTGGGCGTATGAGGTAGACCCCCAGAAGCACAAGAAAAGAAAACCCCAGCAGAATGCCCGCATACACATTGGCCTCGTGATAATTCAGAGACTGCACCTCATCATACAGGGCAAGGGATACGACCTTGGTCACCCCCGGTATATTGCCCCCGACCATCAGGACCACGCCAAACTCGCCGATGGTATGCGCAAAGCTCAACACCACACCGGTCAGCACCGAGGCCCGGATGCAAGGGAGAAGCACCCGGATAAGAGTGGCAAAAGGTGAAAGCCCCAGCGTATAGGCCGCTTCCCTGATCGAAGGCGAAAGGTTCCGCAGCCCCGACCGGATGGGATGCACCATAAAAGGAAGGCTATAGACCAGCGAAGCCAGTACGATACCGGGAAAAGTAAACGCCAGCCGTATGTCAAACCACCGCTCCAACGCCCGCCCGAAAGCATGCTCGGGACTAAAGGCCAGGAGCAGGTAAAACCCCAGCACCGTGGGGGGCAGGACCAGGGGCAGGCTGACCACCGCGTCGATCACCGCCCTCCCCCGGAAACGGCTCGTAGCGAGCCACCATGCCAGGGGGATCCCCACGACCAGCAGGATAACGGTCGTGATCAGGGCCAGTTCCAGGGTGAGCCATAAGGGTTGGAAATCGATCATGGGGTTTATTGAAATCCAAAACGTTTCAAGACGGTCTTGGCGGCCGGCGTTTCCATAAAGGCCGCAAAATCTCGGGCTGTGGCGTTGTCTTTGCCATGGTCCAGGAGGGCGTACCCCTGTTCGAGAAGCCCATGGCTCTCGGCCGGCACCTCCCAGTAATGCCCGTCCTTCATCGTGGGGGACAGCGCCAGCGACAACGCGATCAGCCCCACGTCCGCGGACCCCGTGGCGGCAAACTGCGCGGTCTGGGAGATGTTTTCCCCCATCACCAGTTTGTCCTGCACCTGGTCATACACTTTGTAATATTGGAGGCTTTCCACGGCGCGTTTGCCATAGGGCGCATGGGCCGGGTTGGCTATGGCGATCTTTTTCACCGAGGGGTCCGTGAGCAGCGCCATCTTTTTGACGGAAGGATCCAGCCGGAGGCTCCACAGTACGAGGTGCCCGAGCGCGTAGCGCCTTACGTCCCCGGAGACCTTGCCGTCGTCCTTGAGGTGACGGACGTAGTCCATATCGGCGGAAAAAAACAGGTCGAAGGGCCCACCGTTGCGGATCTGTTCATAGAAATTTCCGGAGGAACCATAGCTGACCTGGATCTGCGCGCCCGGATGGGCGCGTTCATACGTGGCCACCAGGGTGTCCATGGCGTAGCGGAGGTCGGCGGCGGCGGCCACCAGGACGGGCTGCTGCGCGGCGGGATGGCCCGGCTGCGCGACACCGGCCGTTAGTACGTGAACGAGTAAGGCGAGGATCATACCCGCCGAAGATACGAAATCGCGGGCTGAGCCCCGCGTGGGCCCGTTACTGCCCCAGGTCCTGCCCGCCGTTATCCTGATTCTGCTCCTTGTCCTTCTTAAACTCCAGCTTCCCGAACTTATACGTAAAGTTCAACCCAAACGAGCGGTAGGGCACCTGCCGGAGGCTGTTGAGCGTAAAGTTCGAGCCGCTGACCACCGTCGCCTGGTTGACATATTTTTCAAAGGGGTTGGTGGTGGTGATGGCGATGCTGGCCTTTTTGTTCCAGAATTGTTTCCGGGCGGCGAAGTTGTAGCTGATAAAGGACGGATACCGGCCCTGGATTTCGTTGCGGGCGGAGTTGAAGTTGCCAAAGAACTCCATGACCAGCGTAGGCGCTACCTGGTAAGTGGCGTTGATGTTGATGCGGTAGTTAAAGCTCCGGATCGCTTCTCCTCCGAGGGTTCCCGTGGTGATGTAGCGATAGAAGGAGGAGATGTTGCTCCGCAGGTTGAGTTTTTTTGTGATGGGTGCGGATCCGAAGATGTTCACGCCATAGTTGTTTTCGGAACCGACATTCTCAGGAGTGCTGACGGATACATCGGTATACGTGGAGTCCCCCAGGACGAAGCTGGGGTAGTAGACGATAAACGGCTGGATGTCGTGGTCGCTCCGCCGGTAGAACAGGGCGACATTCAGTTCTCCACCGGAGGTAAAAGACTTGCTGTACGTGAGGTCGAAGTTGTTGCCAATCTCCGGTTGGAGGAAAGGGTTCCCCCGGGTAAGGTTCTTGGGGTCGCTGGCGTTGACATAAGGGTTGAGGGAGCGGTACCCCGGGCGTTCGATCCGTTTGCTGTATCCCAGTTTGAGCGTCTGTTCGCCGGCAAAAGTATGGCTGATGATGATCGAAGGCGCCCAGGTATTATACCCGGGGATGTTCGTCCCCGGCGCCTGGGAAAAGGTGGCATCCGTTTCGGTGCGCTCATACCTCAGCCCGGACTTGACGTCCAGCCAGTGGAAAAGGGGAAAGTTCATGGACACATACCCGGCGTATACGCGCCGGTCGTACGTCAGGGAATTGGACTGGGATGTATCGTAGGGATAGAGGTGAGAGGTCGGGTCGAAGGTATACACCGGGGAATTGCTCGTGATCCGGCGAAGCTGTATCCGGCCGCCGGTTTCCAGCTTTATCTTATCGGTTAACGGTTGCGTATAGTCGACGCGGAGGTTGGCCTCATGGTCCTGACCGGTGCTGACCCCCTGGGACCCCGCAAAGGTCGAGTCACCCGAAGGAAGGCTTTGAGACTGTGTATAGGATGACTTGTTGTTCCCCTCGCTTCCGTCCGCGGAAATGTCCAGCTCCTGTTCATCCCGGGCAAAAGTCTTCTTATACGACAGTTGCCAGTCCACGGAATGCGCCCGGAACTGGCTGACCGAGTTGACCAGGCTCAGGGTGTCGTTTTGCCCCTGTATATAGGGCCCGTTGTTGTGGTTTCCAAAATTGTCAAAACCCAGGCTGGCATTGAGCGTATTGCGCTTGTTGATGTCCCATTCCGCGCCCACGCCGGACTCAAAGCCGTTTCTGTAAAAGCTGCTGCTGCCGTTTTGGGTCAGGGTACCGATCACGTTGCCGGTCGAGTCATACGACGTCCGGGTCGAGGAGTTGAGCGTGGTAGACGCCAGCTGTGCATTCCCGCTAAAAAACGCGTTCATCCCGAAATGTCCCGTCCGGGCGTTCAGGTTAAAGGACCCGTTTTCCAACCGGGACCCGCCCGTCAGGCTTATGTTTCCGTTGATCCCTTTGAGTTTGTTGTCCTTCAGAATGATATTGATGATGCCACCGGTTCCCTCGGCGTCATACTTGGCGCCGGGGCTGGTGATCACTTCTATGCTTTTGATCTGGCTCGCCGGGATGGTTTGCAGCGCGTCCGCCAGGTTGTTGCCGAAAATACTCGACGGTTTTCCATTGATCAGGAAAAGTATATTGGAATTGCCCATGATGTCCACGTTCCCATCGATGTCCACGGACACCATGGGTACCTTTTTGAGGACATCCGTGGCCACCCCGCCAATCGAAGTCACGTCCTTTTCCACGTTATACACCAACTTATCCAGCTTGTTTTCGACAAGCCCCGGGGCCCGGATGGTGACGCCTTGTACCTCGACCACCTTTTTGGAAAGCACCAGGTCCCCCAGAGCGGTTTTGTCGGCCAGGTCGAAGGGACCGACGACCTTTGTCTCATACCCGATGCACTCCAGGGTAAGCGTATATTTTCCAGGGGCAAGGCCATCCAGGGAAAACGTGCCCTTATTCCCGGTGATCGCCCCGGTAGCGGGTTTGGCGCCTTTTTGACGGAAGACGGATATCGTGGCGTATTCCAGGGGTTGCCCGGTAACGGAGTCGACAATACGCCCGGTGAGGTGAGTAGCAGGGTCCTGGGCCATGGCTGCACGAGTACCGATCAGCAGGACGAAAAACGTGAACAGTTGCTTCATAAAGGGTGCAAATTAGCCGGACATTCTGTCGACAATTTGTAGTTGAGGCGCCGGGAGCGCCCTTTACCCTCCCGCCCGGCGCCGCTCCTCCTCCGCACTCGACCGTACGTCACTATGAGTGGCTTTCCCGGACCCAAACCGGTAGGTGGCGGTCAGCGACACCGAACGGGTGTAAAAACCGGACACGCTGAATTGGGACAAGCCCGTGTAGTGGTCGGAGCCGTGGTTGCCCTCGCTTTGAAAAATGTTGTTGGCGTTCAAAGAAAGGCTGCCCTTTTTAAAAGTCCATTTAAGTGCCGCGTTGACCATATAGTAAGGACCGAACCAGGACGAGACCAGTTGGTGTTCCGAATCGTATTCCCCGTCTACCTCCGCAGACAGCCGCCGGCTGAGGGTAAAGGTGTTGTCAAAACTCAGGTACACGGCCAGGATCCCGCGATCCGCGCGCCACAGGCTGTCCGGGTCCCCGGCAAAGGCGTTTTGAAAAAACGACAGTGCGTTGTCCGTGGTCCACCAGCGCGTCAGCGCTTTTGTAAAGGTCAGGTCCAGGTTCCAGGAATGCCCCTCGACATTGGTCGGCCGCCGGGTGATCGTACTGTCGCCCGGGTCCACGTAGGGCAGCGTCCGCATATAGTCATGGTCCCTGTCCATCATAAAAGTGATGGTAAAAATATTGCGCCACGTCCAGCCCAGCTCCCCATGCCAGGTCAGGTCCGGCCGGAGGTAAGGATTGCCCTGGAAATACAGGGTGGGGGTAAGCGGTCGCCGGAAAGGATTCATTTCATGATAGTCCGGGCGGTCCGTCCGTCGCCCCAGGCGCAGGAAAAAAGCTTTTTCAAAACGAAGAAAAAGGGTAGGAAAAAGTTGCAAGTAGCGCCACCGGCTTACGGTGTCCCTCAGGGCGTCTTTCTCCACGCGGAGCCCCGCCTGTACCTCCCACTTTTTGTAAGAGCGATCCATCGTGGCATAAGCCGCCTCGATCCATTCCGTACTTTGCGTGCTGTCGGTGATGAAGGATTCGCTTGTCTTGACCCCCGCTTCCCAACGGCCGTTTTTGAAAGGATGCGTATAGTCCGCCTGGGCAGAATAGATCCGCATCCGCCGGTGCTCCGGCAATAAGGTATCCGATGCGCCGGTATACTGCCCGCTTGTATCGTAAAAAAGGCCGTGGGTGGTTTGCACGGGGTGATAGTCAAAACGGGCGTAGTCCGCGTCCACCGTCAGGTTCCGGCCCGCCGTATCCAGCGCCTGCGACCACTGAAGGGTCGTGAAGTAATGATACGGATGGTCGACGTTCAGGGCCGAGAAGTCCTCATACTGAACGGGCACCCGGTGCCCATCGGTCGTTTCCAGGCTGGAATGGGTGTCGAAGCTGGTGGTACCCACCGCCCCCATGGCCGACAGGCTAAGCGTCGTCCGGGCGGACGCATACCAGTCGATCCCCACAGCCGGGTTGTCGCTCCTCCACCCATTCACCGTCCGGTTGTTGGATACTTCTTCCGCCAGCAGCGCACCGTGCGCGTCCTCGATGTCGCTGGTGAGATACCGGTCACCCAACTGTTTGCCATAGGTATAAGCATCGCTCACGTATAGGTTTACATGATCGTTCTTATAGACCGCCATCACCCCTCCATGGTATTGACCATAGTGCTCCGACACCAGGCTCCCGTTCACGCTCCCGCTAAACCCCTGTTTGCGGTTCCGCTTACGGACGATGTTGATGATCGCGCCTGTACCCGAAGCATCATATTTTGATGGCGGATTCGTGATGATCTCGATCCGCTGGACGCCCGATGCCGACATCCCGTTCAGCAAACCCGCCAGGTCCGCCGAAGAAAGATAGGTCGGCTTCCCGTCAATAAACACGGTGGCTCCCCGCCCGCCCGTCATCGTGATCGCCCCGTCCGCCGACACATGCACTCCCGGCAGGTGCTGCAGGGCCTCCAGTACCGTGGCGCCTGCCGTTGTGATGCGCTGGTCCAGATTGATGACGGTCTTGTCTAACCGCCGTTCGATCGGCGGCGCGGCAATGCGGATGTCCCCCAACTGGATACGCCTTGCCGTGTCCGCGCCTGGGGCAGCGCGCACCATCGTGTCGGCACCCTCGGGGGCCGGCTTTGCCGTATCGGGCCGCTGCGCGGCGGCGTGCCCCCTGGTATCGCGTCGGGCAGTGTCCGGCGTCTGCGCGCCGGCGCGCAACGCGAACAGGATCAGCAGAACGAGTAGTTTGCGCATCCCCAATATTCGCCCGCGAATCGATGCGAAAAAGGCGTCGCCGCCCGGGAGGCCGTACCGATCGTCCAATCAGCCAAACCGCCCGCCGGACCGGTTTCAGGGGGCGGTTTGGCCGATTCGTCGACGACGCGCCGGTATGTGGGTCAAATGGAGTAACATTGGGTCATGAACCTCGTGGAGACGATCCGGCATTACCAGCGGAAGTACCGCCTGGCCAGTCATCTGCTCTTCTGGGCACTGTTCCTGCAGGTCGCCATCAGTGCCAGCAAGTACTACGACGGCCGGCATTTTTCATATCGGTTTGAGCTGATCACTGACGGCCTTTACCAGGTCCCGGAAATGCTCGCAGCCTATTTCCTGACCTATTGGGTGGTCCCGCAATTTGTAACGAAGAAGCGGTACGTCCTGGCGTCGGTGGGTTTCCTGGCTGGCGCGTATGCGATCTGCGTCCTCGGCCGGTTTATCATCGTCCGTGTGTGCGAACCCCTGGCCGGTATACCACCCGAGGCCTTCGAGACCAATCGCGAGCTCCTGACGAATATTCCCAAGCTGATCTACAGGTATTTTTTCCAGATCTTCGACATCGCCACGTTTTTCCTTTTTATCCGGCTGCTTCTCCAGCAACTCGATACCCAAAAACGCACGCTGACCCTCGAAAAGGAAAAGATCGCCACGGAGCTAAAGCTGCTCAAGGCGCAGCTCAACCCCCACTTCCTGTTCAATACCCTGAACAATATCTACGCCTTGTCCCTGGCGAATTCCCCGGCCACGGCCTCTTCCATCGCGAAGCTCTCGGAGATCCTCGACTACATCCTCTATCGCTGCGACGGTAGCCTGGTCCCATTGGACGGCGAGGTCGGCGTCCTTGAGGACTACCTTGCGCTCGAACGGCTGCGCTACGACGACCGCCTGCAGCTCCGCTTCGAACGCACCGTCACCGCGCCCGCGCAGGTGCCGCCGCTGCTCCTGTTATCGCTCGCCGAAAACGCCTTCAAACACGGCGCCAGCCAGGATATGGGCCGGCCGTGCATCGAGATTTCGCTCCGCGTGGATGCGGAGGGGTTGGTGTATAGCGTCGCCAATACGGTGGTCGCGCCCCGCGGCGGCAGTGCCTCGCGGCCCGCGCCCGGCAGCATCGGCCTCGCGAATGTCCGGCGGCAACTCGACTATCTTTTCCCGGGGCAACACACTTTTGTAGCGGGCCTCGAAGGCAACGTCTTTCGCACCCGCCTTTTCCTCAACCTAAAATCCGCGACCAATGGCCACCCGGTGCCTGCTCGTTGACGACGAACCGCTGGCGGTGCAGTTGCTGCGGCAGCACATCGGCCAATTGCCTTTTTTCGAGGTGGCGGGTAGTTGCGCCAACGCCGTGGAGGCGCTGGAGGTGCTTAACCACCAGCCCATCGACCTGTTGTTCCTGGACATCCGGATGCCGCAGTTGTCGGGTTTGGAGTTGCTCAAAAGCCTGAGGCGCGCACCGCCCACCATCCTGACGACGGCCCACCGCGAGTATGCGCTGGACGGATTTGACCTGGACGTGGTGGATTACCTGCTCAAACCCGTGACGTTCGATCGCTTTTTCCAGTCGGTGGAGCGCTTCCTGAGAAGGAGTCAACAGCCCCTGTCGAATGTCCTGACCTCCTCGGAGCCACAGGTGATCTACCTGAAGTCGGGGTATAAGTACTTCAAGCTGGACCTCCGGCACATCCTTTACGTGGAGAGCATGAAGGACTACATCCGGGTCGTGACCACCGAAAGGACGATCGTCTCCAAATACAAGCTGGGCGACCTGGAGCGGGAGCTACAGGACAAGGGGTTCCTGCGGATCCACCGGTCGTACGTCATCAACATGGCGCACGTCACGGCGTTTACCGCCAGCGAATTGGAGCTCGGCGTCCACCGGCTGCCCGTCGGCGACAGCTACAAGGCTTACGTGGAAAAAACGATGCCCCGGCGGTAGCGCTTAGTCTTTTTCTTCCTGCAGGAAAGCGCCGTCGGTGGTAAACAAGAGATCCTTTCCTTTAATCTCCACCTCGTAGGTATGGCTGCCGGCGGCGTCCACGCGCTTACCCGCCTCGCGGATAGCCGTTTTGTAGTGTTCTTTTACATAGGGAGCCACGGACACGGGGAGCGCGGACACAGGAATGGCATCCACGGACTCGGCAAAATCGCCGGCCGGTGTGAACTGTACGGAATGATCCTCTCCCGATTTGCCACCCCAGTTGGCTTCGAAATTGCCTTTTTCTTTCTCCCAGGAGACTTTCGTAGCGGAAGGGAATTGCTTAAGCAAGGCGGCTTTGACCGCGGCGGGGACGTCCTTTGTTTTGATGTCCTGTGCGGCCGCGCCCAGCGCGCACGCCAGGCAGGCGATGGATAAAACTTTCTTGAGCATACGTATCATTAAAGTAGTGAGGATACGAAGCTAGAAAGTCAATCTGGAGAGATCCTGTACACACCCTGCAGGGCGCCGCGGAACGCCGTGGGGCGGCGTTCCGCGGCGCTGCCGCGGATCAACTGACGCGCTTCCCACTCATGAGCATTTCCACCGCATCCCCGAACGACCCCGCGCGGGTGACCTCCCCTGAGTTGACAAAGAAGATTTCATCCGCGCTTTCGATGGTGTTGAGGCGGTGGGCAATGATGACGCGGGTAGTCGTCTCCGGCAGTTTGCGTAGTATTCCTTCGAGGAGCTGTTCGGTGACGGTGTCGATGTTGGCGGTGGCCTCGTCTAGGATGAGCAGGTCGGGGTGCCGGAGGACGGCGCGCATAAAGGCGATGAGCTGGCGCTGACCCAGGCTCATGGTCTCCCCTCCGGTGGACACGGGGGTGTCGAGCCCGGTGTCAAAACGGTCGAGGAGGTCGGAGAGCCCTTCTTCGCGAAGCGCCTCCTGGAGTTGTTCGGGGGAGAGCATCGAATAGGCGGGGTTGCCATACAGGATATTTTCCCGAACCGTGCCGCTAAAAAGGATAGGCTCCTGGAGGATGAAGCCGATCTTACCGGTGCGGTCCGCCGCGTCGTAGGTCTTGATGTCGCGGCCGTCGAGCCAGACGGAGCCGCGGGTGGGGTCGTATAAACGCGCGACGAGGCTGGCGGTCGTGGTTTTACCGCCGCCGGTGGGTCCGATAAACGCGTATGTTTTACCCCGCTCAAGGTCGAAGTTGATGTCGTGTAAGACCTCCTTGCCGTCGGGATAGTGGAAGTAGACATTCCGGAAGGACATCAACGCGGTCGGGGCGTGGTTTTTGCCGGATGCCGGCTCCACAAGAAGGTTGTTTTCCAAATGGAGAATCGCGGAGATCCGGTCCCAACCCGCGAGGGCTACCTGGAAGGCGGCCCAAAGGGCGGCCAGTTGCCGGAGGGGGTTGTAGAAGTACGTCGCGTAGGCGAGAAAGGCAACGAGCTGTCCGATCTGGAAGACCCCTGTCTGGATCATGTGGATCCCGTACAAAAGAACGACCAGTTGCCCCAGGCCCGCGCACATGCCGTAAACCGGGGTATAGATGTTGTTGGCGATACCCGCCCGGACGGCGTTTTCGTAGTTTTCCGCGTTGGCTTCCTGGAACTTCTCCCGGAAATAGTCGCGGCGGTTGAAGGCGATGATAACCTTGAAATTCTGGAGGCTTTCCTGGATCTCGGCGCTCAGACCACCCGTGCTTTTCATGCTGCGGGCGTTCTGGGTTTTGACCCAGGCGGAGGTCACTTTTGTAAAAAGATAAAGAAATGCCCCGGGGGCGAGGGTGGCCAGGCCCAGGCGCCAGTTGAGACAGATCATAAAGATGGCGGCCCCGGTCATGATAAAGATGCTGGACAGGAACTGCATCAGCGACTGGGAAAAAAACTGGTTGATCTTGTCGGTATCGTTGTTGACCCGGGAGATCAGGTCGCCGGCTTTGTTTTGGTTGAAAAAAGCAACAGGAAGCTCCTGGAGTTTACCAAAGATCGAGTTCCGTAAAGTGAACAACAGCCGCTGTCCAAAACCGGCCATCAGGCGGGTCTGGGCATACCCGGTAAACAGGGCGGTAAAGTACATCGCCAGGAAAATGATCCCGTACCGCAACACCGAGTTAAAGTCGGGATGCTGGCTGATGATGTATTTGTCGATGACGTGGGCGGACAGGAGCGGGCCGAGCAGGTTTAGCCCCGAGTTCACCATCATCATGACAAAGGCCGCGATCAGCCGGGGCCTTTCGTGGGTCATCAGCGTCAGGAGCTTCCCCACGGGACCCCAGGTGGCGTTTTTCCTGGGGGATGCGGGCTGTTTATTCAGATTGTATTGCATGGGTACTGCGTTGGGAGTTAAAGATCTGCACGTATTCCGGGCAGGTGGCCAGGAGCGCTGAGTGGGTACCCGTGGCGATGACCTCTCCTTCCATGAGGAGGATGATCTGTTCATAGTGTTCCACAGACTCGATCTTTTGGGTGACCGACAGGAGCGTGAGACCGGGATAGTTCCGTTGAACGTTATCCAAAATCTTTTTTTCGGTCCGTGTATCGACACGGGCGGTAAAGTCGTCCAGGAGCAACACCTTTGGATTCAGCGCCAGCGCACGGGCCAGCATGATGCGTTGTTTTTGTCCCCCCGAAAGCGTGGTGCCCCTTTCGGAGACGACGGTGTCCAGACCGTCGGGGAGTCCTTCGACGAAGTCCTTGAGCTCGGCTGTGGCCAGCGCGCGCTCCAGGGAAGCATCCGTCACAGAATTGCTAAAGGCGATGTTTTCCCGGATGCTCAGGTTGAACATGATGCTGTCCTGGAAAACGAAGCCTACCTGGTGGTGAAAGTTTTCCTTTTGGTATTCGTCGATGGGGTGGCCGTCGAAAGTGATCGATCCGGAAGTAGGTTTGACCAGGGACGTGAGCAGGTACAGGAGCTGGGTTTTGCCCGCGGCCGTCGGCCCGATGACCGCGGTCCTGGAGCCTGCCGGGACCTCGAAGGACACGTCTTTTAGCGCGGGTTTTTGCCCGTATGTCAGGAAGACGTTTTGCAAACCGATGTCTCCCCGGAGCGCTTCCGTTCTCGTCCCTGGGTCCTTGGTATCCGGGGTCTGGAGCACCGCGCCGATCCGGTTATAGGAGGCCGTCGCCTGGGCGATGATGTTGCTCATAAAACCGATCACGATGATCGGGTAAATGAGCAGGGAGATGTAACTGTTGAAGGCCGCGAAGTTCCCGATGGAAATCGACCCTTTGATCGCGAAGTGTCCCCCCATGACAAGCACGGTGAACATCGCCATGTTTGAAAAAAAAGTGATGGCCGGGATCAGCGTGGCAAAAAGACGGACGATCTTCAGCCCGATCTCTTGGGCCTTCGAATTGGCGTCCAGGAATTTGTTGTACTCCAGCATCTGGGAATTCACCACCCGGATCACCGCCGATCCGAGGATGCTTTCGTTGATGACCTTGTTGAGCCAGTCGATGACTTCGCGGCTTTTTTTGAACTGCGCCCGGACCTTGCTGAGGATATAAAAAAAGCTCCCCGCAATGAGCGGAATGATCGTCAGGACCACGCACGCCAGCCGCCAGTTGATGAGGATGAGCAGGATGCTCGCTCCAACGATGATCACAATCGACGAGGTGATGGACACGACCGCCATGGACACGAACATCTTGACCGAGTCCACGTCAGAGGTAAGGTTGGTCAGCAGGCGGGCGGGGTTGGATTGTTCTATGTAGGCGTGGCTTTGCCGCGAGATCTTGTCCGACAAACGGGTCCGCAGGTCCCTCGCCACCTTTTCCGAAGCATACGTCTGGATCAGCCCCTGTATAAAGGTGAGGACGAAGATGACCCCCACTGCGATCAGAAATTGCCAGAGTACGCGGTCTGTTTGCAGGCGGTGCGCCGTCATCGCGTCGATCGCGCCCGCGGTGATCTTTGGCAAAAGCAGGTTGACGCTGTTGCTACCCAGGGCAAGAACGAGGAGGAGAAGCATCAGCCCCCGGTAGGGACCCAGGAGGCTCATTAAGCCCGGCGGCTTGGGGGCGGCAGGGGTTTTGGCGGATTTCATTCCGCCAAGTTACGATAAACCCCGGCCCGTCCCGGATATCTTGCTGCAAACCTCGTCTATGTTGCGGCTAAATACTACGGAATACGACAATCCCGTTGTGACCGCCAAAACCAAAGGTATTGCTCATGGCGGTCCGCACCGTCGTTGTCCGGGCCTCCCCGAAAACGATCGGCAAACCCGCGGGGATACCCGGGTCCGGGACCAAAGTATTGATCGTCGGAGGAACGATTCCGTTATTGATACTCAATATGCAAGCGATGGCCTCGATCGCGCCGGCGGCCCCCAAAAGGTGACCGGTCATCGATTTGGTCGCGCTGATCAGCGGGGCCTTCTTTTTCCCTCCAAAAAGACGGCCTATCGCCTTTAGCTCGCTTAGATCTCCCACGGGCGTCGACGTCGCGTGGGCATTGAGGTAGTCCAGGTCTTCCGGCGCCACCTGCGCTTCTTCCAGCGCCAGTTGCATGGCTTTGAAAGCGCCCAGGCCCTCGGGGTGCGTGGCCGTCATGTGGTAGGCGTCCGCCGTCATGGCGGCCCCCACCAGTTCCGCGTAGATGTGGGCGCCCCTGGCCCGGGCGTGTTCGTATTCCTCCAGGACGAGGGCCCCGGCGCCTTCCCCGATCACAAAGCCATCCCGGTCGGTGTCAAAGGGGCGGCTGGCTGTGGCCGGGTCGTCGTTACGGACCGACATTGCCTTCATGGCGCAAAATCCGCCCACCGAGGCCTCGGTGATGCCCGCTTCGGAACCTCCGCTGATAATGACTTTGGCTTTGCCCAGACGGATGTAGGTAAAAGCATCCATCAGCGCGTTGTTCCCTGTCGCACAAGCCGAGACCGCCGTATAGTTGATGCCCATCAGGCCGTAACGGATCGAGATCATCGCCGGCGCCATATTGGCGATCATTTTGGGCACGAGGAAGGGACTAAAACGAGGCACCATGCCGCCCAGCGCGTATTCTTTTACCTGTTCCTCAAAGGTTTCCATCCCGCCCTGGCCGGTCCCCCAGATCACCCCCGTATCAAAGGGATCCATGGTGGAAAAATCGAGACCCGCGTCTTTGATGGCTTCCGCGGCGGCAGTCAGCGCATATTGGGTAAACCGGTCCGTCTTGCGGACCTCGGCCTTGTCCAGCACTTTATTCGGATCGAAGTCCTTGACTTCGCACCCAAAACGCGTCCGGAAAAGGGAGGCGTCAAAACGCGTGATGGGTGCGGCGCCGCTTTTCCCTTCGACGAGGCTTTTCCAAAAGGTATCCACGGTATTGCCAAGGGGCGTCAGCGCGCCCAGGCCGGTAATCACGACTCTCTTCATGATGCGATCAGGTCTTTTTGTAATTGAGTGGTCATTCTATAAAACAGTTCCTCCCCGTGTACCCTTGACAGCAAAAGGGCGGACATCAACATTGATATAAGCAACAGCGCCCGGTCGGCGGCCGCGCCGTCAAAACGCAATGCTTTTTGGCAGCGTCCTTCTTCCAAAACGGTCGTCACCCAATCCAGGATCTCCACGCTCAGCATCTTCAACTGTTCCTGCACTGCCGGCGGCAAGGTATCAAAGTCCGGGCACATGGAGCCCACAATACAGATTAATCCCCGTTCCCGGTATCCCGCAAAAAGCGCGACCAGGTTCCGGAGTTGTTCCTCGTACGGCAGCGCCTCCCAGCCCGTGCTGTGGGTCCTGAAATCGGTGATCTCCCTCGCCAGCGTGGCTGCCCCGAGGGCTTCTTTGGTGGGAAAATGGTAGTGGATGGCCGCGGGTTTTACCCCCAGTACATCCGATATGTCCTTGTAACTAAAGGCATTATAGCCTCGCAGCCGGATGAATTCGTCGGCCAGGTCAAGGATTTTTTCGCGGGTCGGGCGCGGCTCCATCATCCGCAAATATACTTACTTATCAGTAAGTAAGTAATGGAGGCAAAAAAAAGGCCCCTCGATTCGAGGGGGCCTTTAAATCATTTTAATGATGGTCGTCGTGGTGCGGGGCCGGGTGATGAACCGGGTGATGCACGGGTTTGTGGTGATGCACGGGTTTTTTGTGGTGTACCGGATGGTGTGTCTGAGCCTGGGTTGTCAAGGTGGCAAACAACAGCGCCAAACTAAAGAGAGCGGTCATTTTCATAATGTTGCTTTTTTAATGGGTGCAATATAAATATCCATACCTTGTGGACCAAATAACACCATATGCGCAATACGTTCAAATTGCTTTCTGGCGCAGCCCTGTTGTTGGGCCTCGCCGCCTGTAACAGCGGGGGCAGCAGCTCCAATACGACGGACACCGTTTCCGCCAATGCCAAAAAAGACACCATGGCCGGTATGAAAATGGACACCGCAGCCGTTGCGGCGCTCCCCGCCATCCCTGATGGAGCCAAGGTGTTTTTCAAAAACCTTAAAGACGGGGCCAAGGTGACTTCCCCCCTTAAAGTGGAATTTGGTGTAGAAGGTATCGCCCTCGATACCGCCGGTACCCTGAAACCGGGTTCGGGTCACCACCACCTCCTGATCGACGCCGGGGATTCCATTCCCGCCGGTGTCGTGGTGCCCAAGGATTCGACGCACCTGCACTTCGGCAAAGCGCAAACGGAAGCCACCATCACGCTGACGCCCGGCAAACACACACTGGCGCTCCAGTACGCCGATGGGATCCATCGTTCTTATGGCAGCAAGCTGAGTGCCGTGGTCACGGTGGATGTGAAAAAATAAGTTGAACTTTCTTATAAAGCCCGCAAGCGTCAACTTGCGGGCTTTTTTTTTACCTTTATCCCGGGGCGCCACAGGCGCCCTGCCCGAAGGGGCCCGACCGTAGGTCATATACGATGCTTGTGCTTTCACCATACGAGGAAAAGGAACTGCTGTGCCGTACTGCGAAGGGAGACGAGGCCGCCTTCGGCCAGATTTTCCACGCGTATCACCAACGCCTGGGTGCTTTTATCTACCGGTTGACGGAGTCTTTCCCCGCCACCCAGGAAATCGTACAAGATGTCTTTGTGCGCATCTGGTTAAAGCGCGAGACACTCCCTGAAGTCACTTCGTTCGAGGCCTATCTGTTCACCGCGGCGCGGAACCACGCCTATAATTATATCCGCAAGGCGGCGCGTGAAAGGGCGCTCGAAGCCTCCCTGTCCCTACCGGCGGAAGCGGAGCCGGATGAGCGCTTTGCACTCCTGGAAAAGGCCATCTCCCAATTGCCCCGCCAGCAACAAAACGTCTACCTCCTTCACCGTCACCAGGGGCTCAGCCATGCGGAGATCGCCGAACAGTTGCACCTCTCCGTGGAGACCGTCAAAAAACACATGTCGCTGGCCCTCAGATCGATCAGGACCTTTTTGACGGTGGGGCGGTTGACGGGGTAGGGCGGCGCCCGCCAAGGCGCGCGCCCATGCCGCCGCGCGCCGCCAGATTTTTTTTCCCGCGATTACCTCTTTTTTCTGGTCCCGTTGTCTTCCCTTCAGACAACCACCCCCGTATGACCAGACTGGCCCTTTTGTTCCAACGCTATTATGATAAGACTGCCACCCCGGAAGAAGTCGACGAGTTTCTGCGTCTGGCCGACAAAGAAGAAAACGCCTCCGAGCTGCATGCCTTGATGGACGCGGCCTGGCAGGCGTCTCCGCCCGTGGAGCCGGTCTTTACGCCTGAGCAAAGCGAGGCCTTGCTGAAGGGTGTGCTGGACGCGGGGAGGGCGGCGGAGGCGCAGATGGCCGCCGCCGGCGCGTCACCGGCCGCCGTCACCGGCCGCTCCGCCGTGCGGACACTTCGCTGGCAGCGCCTCGCGGCTGCCGCCGCGGTCATGGGCATCCTGGGCGGCAGCGCCTGGTGGCTCGCACACCGGGAGCGTCCGCGCCGCGCAATGGTCGCGCGCGTTACCCCGCGAGCCATCGTACCCGGTACGAACAAAGCCACACTCATCCTTGCCGACGGTTCAACCATCGACCTGGACAGTGCGCAGCACGGGACGCTGGCGCACCAGGGCAGGACGGACGTTATCCAGGCCGGTGGGGGACACCTGGCGTATGCAAGCCGGCAGGCGGCGGGCGCCGGTGCGGGCGCGGGCCCTGCGGCGGTGGGCACCGGCCCCGCGGACGTGGCGTACAACACCGTGAAAACCCCCCGCGGCGGCCAATACCAGGTAGCCCTGCCCGACGGCAGCAAAGTCTGGTTAAACGCCGCGTCGAGCCTGCGGTTCCCGACGGCGTTCACGGGAGCGGACCGGACGGTGGAGTTGACGGGGGAAGCGTATTTCGAAGTGGCGGGCAAGCCCGGCCAGCCGTTTAAGGTGAAGGTAGGGGATATGCAGGTGGCGGTGTTGGGGACGCGCTTCGACGTGATGGCATACCCGGAAGAAGATGGGATACGGACGAGCCTGCTCCAGGGCGCGGTGCGCGTGGAAAAACAGGGCGCGCAGGAGGCCGAAAAGGGCGCTGTGGGCGAAAGGCTGGAACCCGGGCAGGAGGCGTTGTGGAATGGACTGGACTTCCACGTAGCGGAAGCGGATACGGACCAGGCGGTGGCCTGGAAGAACGGGCTGTTCCAGTTTGACGGGGCCACGCTGGAGGCGGTGATGCGCCAGGTTTGCCGGTGGTATGACGTGGACGTGCGGTATGAAGGGAAGGTACCCCGGCACTTCTCGGGGCTGATCTCGCGGAGCTCGCCCCTGACGGAGGTCTTGCGGATGCTGGACCTGGCGGGGAAGGCGCGGTTTACGCTGGAGGGGCGAACCGTAGTGGTGAAGACGCCCTGATGGGCGATAACAAAGGAAAAAAGAGTGCGTAAAAAAAGCGAAGTGCGGTTCGAGCGCACCTCGCCGGTATTTGGGCGCTCTTCAGTATAGGACCTACATCTGATAAACCCAAACATTGCAAAAGTATGCGATTTGACGCTCATTGTAAAGGGACGCCACCCAGGCGCCGTTTACTAACCAAAACGTTGCTGATGATGACCAAACTGACATCGGTTTTACTGGTCACAGCTTGCTTGCAAGTGAGTGCGAAAGGCTTCTCACAGAAAGTCACCCTCTCGGAAACGGACGTGTCGCTCAAGAAGGTATTTAAGGAGATCCACCGGCAGACGGGGTTTCTCTTTTTCTACAGCGACGAGCTCCTGCAGCCTTCGAGAAAAGTATCGATCCATCTCCGGGGGGCGCCCCTGGAGGAGGTCCTGGACAGTTGTTTCCGGGACCAGCCCTTGGTGTACGCCATCGTGGACAACACCATCGTGGTGAAAGGCGCGCCACCGCCGGGGCTCACGTTGCCGGTGGACCAGGTGGTGGTCCGCGGGCGGGTGACGGACGCCAAGGGGAATCCCCTGATCGGCGTCTCGGTCACGGTCGTGGGGACAACCCGGGGCGTGGCGACCGACGACAAGGGAGAATTCTCCATACAGGTGGACGCCACGGCCAGCCTGCACTTTAGCTATATCGGCTACGAGCCCGTGGACGTGGCGGTCAAAGGGCGTTCGACCCTTGCGGTCACCCTGCGGTTGTCGACGGCGGAGCTGACCGACGTGGTCGTGGTGGGGTATGGCACCCAGCAAAAAACCAGCGTGACCGGGGCGGTGGATCAGATCACCTCAAAGGACCTGGACGGCAAACCGGCCGTAAACACCATGCAGCTCCTCCAGGGCGTTTCTCCGAACCTGATCATCCAGACGCCGGATCCCTCCCCGGGCGCGTCTCAGAACTTTAACATCCGGGGCGTGGGCACCTTTGGGGACAACACCCCCCTGGTCGTCATCGACGGCATCGCGGGCGGCAACATCAACCTGCTAAACCCGTCCGATATTGAAAGCATGTCGGTGTTGAAAGACGCGGGTGCGGCGGCGATTTACGGGTCGCGCTCCGCCAACGGCGTCCTGTTGATCACGACCAAAAAGGGACACAAGGGGCAAAAGCCCACGGTGACCTACGACGGGATGTGGGGCATTCAGAAGCCCAGGATCCTTATATCGCCGCTGCCCGCGTGGGAGAACGCGATTTACAAGAATGAATCGCTGACCAATGTCGACCTTCCCGCCCAGTATACACCCGAGCAGATACAGGCCCTCAAGGCCGGGGGCGACCACGAATGGTTCCTGAAACAGATCCTGCACCCGGCGCCCCAGCAAAGCCATAGCGTCACCCTCACCGGTGGGGGCGACAACTCGACCTACCTGTTGTCTGTCGGGGGTGTGGACCAGAGCAGCAACTTTGTCGGGCCGAACTATGGTTACACCCGGTATAATGTCCGCGTGGCCGCCACCAGCCAGTACGGCATCCTCAAGGCGGGGGGTACGCTGAGCTACAGCCGGGACGAGCTCAAGCAAAATTCCTTTGGAAACGGTTTCCTGATGGCGGACGCCGAGCGGACGCCCACCAACTTCTCCATGCAGGATTCCCTGGGCCGCTATCTAACCAATACCGTACTGACCCAGTTCAACCCGCTCGGCATCCTCCAGGCCGGTGGGTACAACCTGATCAACAACGACGACGTCTTTGGCAACCTGAACGCAGAGTTGACGCTGTTCCGGGGCTTTAGCATTAAAGGTGTATTCGGGGGCGATGTGCTGTCGAACCACAACTTTCTCCGGGTCAAACAGGTGGACTTCTATCCCCAGGGTGTCTACGGCAACGATCGGACGACGGGCGATTACTGGGGTCAGACGATTTTTACCAACATCCAATTGCTGGCGCAGTACAACCGCACCTTTGGTGAACACCACATCGGTGCCCTGGTCGGTGCCTCCAACGAGTCCACGACCGCCAAAAGCAGCCAGATCTACTATACCCTTACCGACAGTGCGCTGGGTGTGCCGACCACCGGTTCGATCATTTCCACCAATGCCACCACCTCGAACATCGGTGCCACGAACACCAGTCTGAATTCGGTGTTTGGCCGGGCGAACTACGACTATAAGGGGCGCTACCTGGCGGAATTCGACTTCCGCGCAGATGGTTCCTCCAAGTTCCGGCAGGGTTTGCGCTGGGGTTTTTTCCCGTCCATCAGCGCGGGTTGGAAGCTCACCGACGAAGCCTTTATGGAACACATACGGCAACGCTTCGGCGACCTGAAGCTGCGGGGATCCTACGGGGTGCTGGGTAACCAGAGTGTGGGGAACTACCAATACGAAACCGTATACACCTCCAACCCCGCCTGGTATGGCTTCAACAACACCCCGGTCGCGGGTGAGAGCTTTACGTTTTCCAATCCCAACCTGACCTGGGAAAGGGCTGCTACCCTGAACGGCGGTGTGGATGCCTACCTGCTGGCGCACCGGTTGCAGGTGTCCCTGGACTATTTCAACAAACTGACCACGCACATCCTGGTGGTCCCCGCGGTCCCCGGGACCTTCGGCACAACGCTCCCGTATTACAACGCGGGCAAGATGCGCGACCAGGGTTGGGAAGCATCGGTGAAATATACCATCCCCGGCCGCCTCTTTACCCACAGCTTTGCGTTCAACCTGGCCGACAACCACAACGAGGTCATCTACTTCCAGGGCTACCAACAGCTCAACACGGACGCGGAGATTCAAACCGTCGTCCGCGCGGGTGTGCCTTTCAACGCCTACGTGGGGTATAAACGGGACGGATACTTCCAAACCCCGGAGGATGTGGCCAAATACCCGAAGCTGGTGGGGATCACGCCCATACCCGGGGATATCAAATACAAGGACCGGAACGGGGACGGCGTCATCGACCAGAACGACTACTATGTGCTGGGTAATCCTTTTCCCCGGTTCACCTTCGGGTTCACGTATAACGTCACCGTGAAGAACTTCGACCTCAGCATCTTTATCCAGGGTGTCGGCAAACGGACCTTGTTTGTCCGGGGCGAGCTGACCGATCCCTTCCAGGGGAACTACTCCTACAACATCTTCAAGCACCAGCTGAATTTCTGGACGCCGACGAACCCCAACGCCGCGTTCCCGATCCTGAGCGCCAACGGCAGCCAGGCCCAGGCCAACGACTACAACGTGGGCTCGGACCTCTACCTGTACAACGGGGCGTATGCCCGGTTGAAAAACGTACAGTTGGGATATACCCTGCCGGGCGTGATCGCGCATAAGATCCGCGTGCAAAAGCTGAGGGTCTATTTCACTGGTCAGAACCTGTACACCTTATCAAAGGTCAAGTTTATCGATCCCGAATCCACCGAGTTCAACAGCAACCTGAACAACCCCGGCGCCTTTGGTAATAACCAGAGCGGGCGCGTCTATCCCACCCCGATATTTTATGGCGGCGGTCTGGACGTTACGTTTTAACACACCCAAATGTATTGTATGAGCCATCGATATAAACTTTTGATACTCCTTGCCCTGGCTGGCGCCGGTTGCCAAAAGCTCAACCAGTCGCCCGGGGACAAGTATACCGACGCGAACTACTGGACGACGCCGGCCAACGCCAGCGCCCTGCTGAACACCGCGTATATGCAGATGTACGGCAGCGACGTCTTTTTCTACAATGAAGGGTTGTCCGACAACTGTTATTGCAGCAGGGGCGACCAGGACGGCGCCTTTTCGATTGCCAGCGGCAGTTTCAATACCAACAACGGGCGCTTCGAATCCGAATGGTCCGGCCACTACTCGGGCATCAAGTCCTGTAACGTCCTTCTGGACAACGTGGACAAGGTGCCCAACTATCCGGTGGACCAAAAAGACTCGCTGATCGCCCAGGCCCGTTTTATCCGTGCTTTCCAGTACTGGCAGTTGATGACCTGGTTTGGGGACGTGCCCCTGTTCGACCATGACATCACGCTGGAGGAATCCCAGACCATCCCCCGAACGCCCCGGGCCCAGGTGCTGGCGTTTGTGCTTTCCGAGCTCAACGCGGCCCAGGCGGTGCTCCCGGCGAGCTGGGACGCCGCCGACCTCGGCCGGATCACCCGCGGCGCCTGTATGGCGCTCAAGGCTAGGGTCCAACTGTACGAGGGCAACTGGGCCGCCGTCGCTTCGATCTGTGACAGCCTCATCGCTTCCCAGACCTATGCCCTGGTGCCCAACTATGCCAACATCTTTAGCATCACCAACGAGCACAACAGCGAAGTCATCCTGGACGAGGAGTTCGTACCGACGCAGCGGATGTATGGCTGGACGTTCGACCTGATCCCCATTTCCGCGGGCGCCCGGGACAACGCGCTCGGGCCCACCCAGTCACTGGTGGACGACTACCTGATGATGAACGGGGACACCGTTACCCAGGCGGGTTCGGGCTTTGACCCCAACAATCCTTATGTCAGCCGGGATCCCCGGATGACGGCCACGCTCGTCTATCATTTGTATAACTGGACGGTACCCGGGGGCGCTTCCCACACCATCTATATCAAACCGGGCTCCGATACCACCGCTACCAAACACGCCGACGAGTATGTACCCAACGGCGGGTTCGGTTCCGCCACGGGGTATTACTGGCGCAAATACTTCGACTGGACCGCCCAGCCGGGTGAAAACTCGGGGCTCGACCTGATCCTGATCCGGTACGCGGATGTACTCCTGATGGATGCAGAGGCCAAAAACGAGCTTGGACAGTTCACGGCCGCCAACTGGACCCAAACGATCGGTGCCCTCCGCACCCGCGCGGGTTTTACCGACCCGAACGCTACCCAGTTCAACGCGGCCTGGACCCAGGGCCAGCTCCGCGCCATCATCCGCCGCGAACGCCGGTGCGAGCTGGCGCTCGAAGGCCTGCGCGTCTTCGACATCCGCCGCTGGCGGACGTCCGAGGTCGTTATGAACGGGACGGTACATGGCGCCATGTTTGGCGACCCGTCCGTGGACGGCGGTTATATCCGGGTGGGTCAGCGCATCTTCAACCCTGCCCGCGACTACCTCTGGCCGATCCCCTTGTACGAGATGCAACAGAACAGTCACCTCACCCAAAACCCTAACTACTAAAAACAATGATCATGCGACGCATTCTATATATATCTGCTTTCCTCTTGCTCGCGGCTGCCTGCAAGAAATCCTATAACTATGGTCTGGACCAGACGGTCAGCGCCGTCTCTACGCTGTATGCGCCCCAGGACAGTCTTTTCCTCTCCATTACCCCCGGGGGGTCTTCCGTGGTGGAATTCGAATGGGCGCCCGCGCAGGCGCAGGACGGCAGCCTGGTGCAATACGAGGTCGCCTTCGACACGACAAAAGCCTTTAAGAACCCGGTCTTTACCGTCGCTGCCGACAATACCGGCCAGGGTACCACGGCCACGATTTCCCAATCCACCATCAATTCGATCGCCAAGATGGCCGGCATCGGGAACCTCGACACCGGTAAACTTTATTGGACGGTCTTTTCCACCAAGGGCCTCAACGTGGTTCCTTCTTCCAAGATTCGCATGATGACCGTGGTCCGGCCCGCCGGGTTCGACGTCATACCCACGGATGTGTACCTGACGGGTTCCGCCACCGAGGGCGGTACAACCTTGTCCGGCGCCATTCATTTCAAAAGCACGGCTGCCGGCGTGTTCGAACTGTATACGTCGCTCAAAAACGGCGGGACCTATCAGTTCGTCAACGGTACCACGGGCACCCCGCTCACGTATTTTATCCAGGGGCCAAACCTTAAACTGGGCGGGTCCAACACCTACACCGACACCACCGCCCAGGTGCGTTTCAACCTCGACTTCAACAACGCCGTGGCGACGATCACCGTCATCCGGAGCGTGGACGTCTGGTACGGATATTATGACAACGTGACCTATCACCTAACCTATAACGGGAACAGCACCTGGATCGATAACAACCAACTGATCAACGAGCCCACCGAACCCTGGGGCCCGGAAGAACGCTACAAGTTCCGCTTTACAGTCAACGACGGTGGCGGCGCCCAGGATTCCTATGAATGGTATGGCAGTTCGGCCGGGGACAATTCCGAGCCGACAGCCACCACGGCGGCCACTTATTTTTACCTGACACCGGTGACCAGCGATCAATGGAACAACTGTTACAAATTCAGTACGCCTTTGGACAACGGTAAACTCAACAACATCGAGGTATTCCTGCAACCGGATGCGCCTTATACCCATACTGTCACCCCCCAATAATGAGCCATGTATAGATACTTATTATTGATCCCCTTGCTGGCGGGTTGCGCCAAAAACTATGACAACATCAATTTCGGCAACGGTTCTTCGACAGTGTATACTTATGACTGGAACCTGATCGCCGATACCAGCACCGCCGCCTTTATCGCCAACTACTGGAACGCTTCCGCGTCTTATTTCAACGCCAACAACCAGGGCAGCACCACCTTTGGCTACTGGCCCCAGGCCCACGGCCTGGACATCATGGTGGATGCCTATATGCGGACCGACAGCAGCGCGTACACCAACCTCATGTCCGAATGGTACACCGGTGTCCAGTCGGCCAACGGCAACACCTTTATCGGCCAGTACTACGACGACATGGGCTGGAATGCCCTGGCCATGCTCCGGACGTATGACGTGACCAAGGACGTTCGCTGGAAAACCGCCGCGCAAACTGTATGGACCAATATACAGGGCGGCTGGAACAATATCGAAGGCGGCGGGATCGCCTGGCAGAAACAGGAGACGTATTTCAAGAACACCCCGGCCAATGGCCCGGCGTGTATCCTGGCGGCCCGTCTCTATGAACAGTTTGGCAACCCCTCCGACCTGACCTGGGCCCAGAATATCTACAACTGGGAAAAAAGTACGTTGGTGGACCCCGGTACGGGTTTTGTCTACGATGGCATCAATGGGAACAACGACGGCAAGCTCAATACGACCTGGTTCTTTACCTACAACCAGGGACTGTTTATCGGCGCCGCCCTGGAGATGTACAATGCCACGGGACAGCCCTCCTATTTGTCCGACGCCCTTCTGACCGCCAACAACGCGATCACCGATCCCCGCATCGTTTCGTCCGGTCTTTTCCACGACGAAGGCCAGGGTGACGGTGGTCTTTTTAAAGGTGTGCTGGTCCGTTACCTCACCCAGCTCACCCTGAGCCCGGCCCTGGACCAGAATTCCAAAAGCCGCTTCGTATTGTTTTTGAAAAACAATGCGCAGTCGCTCTGGCTAAAGGCCACCACGCGTCCGGGCTACTTCTACGGGAGCAACTGGTCGGTGGCGCCCTCGGGGGAGACGGATTTGACGACGGAGGAGAGTGGGGTGATGCTCTTCGAGGCGATGGCGTTGTTGCATAACAATAAGCTTCTGTAAAAAAAACCGCGGGCGCCCAGCCCGCGGTTTTTCTTTAAATTGGCGTCTCATTGCAGACGCATTATGGCAACAAACACCCAAGCACCTGTTAAGGCCCTTTTCCTGGACATCGGGGGCGTCCTCCTGACCAATGGCTGGGACCGCAAGTCCCGCAAGGCCGCGGCCGAAAAGTTCGGGCTGAACGCCGACGAGATCGGCGACCGGCACCGGATGACCTTCGATACCTACGAGTCGGGCAAGCTCGACCTGGACGAATACCTGACCCGGACGGTCTTTTTTGAGGACCGCGCCTTTACCCGCCAGGAGTTCAAGCAGTTTATGCTTGACCAGTCCCAACCCTATCCCGAGATGTTGAACCTGATCCGGGACCTGAAGGCCAAGCACGGGCTGAAGATCGCGGTCGTCAACAACGAGGGTCGCGAGCTCAACGAACACCGCATCCGGACGTTCCAACTGGGGTCGTTTGTGGATTTCTTTATTTCTTCCTGTTTCGTACACTTCCGGAAACCGGACGCGGACATCTGGAAGGTCGCCCTGGACATTGCCCAGGTGCCGCGGGAACACGTCGTGTATATCGACGACCGGCCCATGTTCGTACAGGTGGCCGAGAGCCTGGGGCTCCGGGGGATTGCCCATCGGAAATACGAGGAAACCCGCGACAGGCTTGGCGCCCTGGGGCTCGCGCTTTAGTGCGGCGCGCCCGCGCCTATTCCGACCGCAGGGTCTTCACCGGATTGGCCGTAGCCGCACGCACCGCCGAATACCCGATGGTCGCCCCCGTGACCCCTGCCGACCCACCGATGGCCAGCAGGAAAAAGCCCGCGCCTAAGTGGATCCGGTAGGCGTATTGTTCCAGCCATCCGTGGGTAAAGTACCAGCCAAGGGGACCGGCGATCGCAAAAGCAACCAGGATCAGGATGGAAAATTCACCGGTCAGCAGGTAGACAATCTGCCCGATCCTTGCGCCCAATACTTTCCGGATACCGATTTCCTTGTTCCGGCGGACGGCCATAAAAGAGATCAGGCCGTAAAGCCCCAGACACGAGATAAAGAGGGCAATCGCGGAAAAAACCTTGTAGAGCTTCGAAAGCTGGTCTTCCTGCCGGTAGGCGTCGGCGATCGTCTGGTCGAGGAAGGTATACTCGAACAGGTAATCCGGATACAGGTGATCCCAGACGGCCGCTATATGGGCGATGGCCTGCCGTGCTTTCCCCGCCTCGATTTTTATACTGGCCGTCGAATACACGTCTTTATAGGTGGCCATCACGATAGGGGGGACGGGATCCCGCAACGAGTTGGAGTGGAAATCGCGGAGCACACCCACGATGGGGTAGAGCCTACCGGCTACCCGGATCGGGGTTCCGATGGCTTTCTGCGGACTACCCAGCCCCGCCTGTTTGATAAACGTCTCGTTGACGACGTATTCCCGGGGTGTGTCGGATGGGTAATAGGGTCTGCCTGCCGCAAATTGCATGTCATATAAGGAGAAAAAAGCAGGGTCTTCCGCTTTGTAGTTGATGATCACGTCGGGCTTCCGGCTGTGGTTGGACGCCAATTGCATATCGGTATACCAGTCGCCGTTGCCCGAAGGCGCGGAGATGCCAAAGCTGACGGCTTTGATCGCGGGGTCCTGGAGCAACTGGCTGCGCAGGACGTCGAGTTTGCTATGGCTTAGGCTATCGCCTGGAAAAGAAGCCGTAATCACTTCCGTCTTATCGAATCCTAAGTAAGCGTTTTTGACATAGTTCATCTGCGTAACCACCACCAGGGTCCCGATGACCAGGACCTGGGCGATCACCAGTTGAAAAACGACCAGGACCTTCCGGAGGGAAATGCCCTTGCCGGACCGGAGCGCTACCCCGCCTTTGAGGACCTGGGCGGGTCTGAAGCCAGACAGGACCAGGGCCGGGTAAAACCCGGACATAAGGGTGAGGGCAAAGGCGATCAGCACCCCAAACCACAGCAGTTCCGGTACCTTCATGCTGAGGGGCACCTTCAAAAGGTCGTTGAGCGCAGGCAGGACCAGGGCGGCCACCCCTGCGGCCAGCAAGAGGGCGCACAGACAGGTGAGCGCCGTCTCCCCCAAAAACTGGATCAGCAATTGCCTCCGGGTTCCCCCCAGGACCTTCCGGACGCCGACTTCCCTGGCCCGGGTGGCGGCCTGCGCGGTGGACAGGTTGATAAAATTCACGGAGGCGACGACGAGGAGGAAAAGCCCAATTAATGCCAGGGCGCGGCTGAGGTCTCTGGAAAAAGTCACTCCATTGAAGTTCCCCAGACGGGGATCGTGGTGCACCTCGCGCAGGGGTTGGAGGAGGAAGGAGTAACCTCTGCCTTCTACCGGGATGTGCTTTTGCATAAACGCCGGCAAAAGGGCCTCGAACTGCGCAGCCGTTTCCCCCGGGCGCAGCAGGACAAAACAGCAATAACTGTCGTTGATATTAAACCAATTGTCCATGTTGAGTCCCTTTCTCAATGTCGCATAAGACACAACAACGCTCAGGGGGAAGTCGGTATTGACGGGTGGGTTTTCCAAAATACCGGTGACCTTCATGTCTTCGCCATAAAGATGAAGGGTCCGGCCGATCGCCTTTGTCCAATCCCCAAAATATTTGGTGGCGGCTTCCCGGGTGACGGCCACGTTGTCGAATACGTCCGGGAGCGAGCCAGCGAGGAAGGGGAAGCGGAACATCCCGAAAAAGGAAGGGTCTGCGCAAAACACGTGCTTTTCCTTGAATTTCCGGTTGCCCGGTGCGGTGACCTGTACGTTCCAGTCCCCATTGATCACACATACTTTTTGAAGTTGGGGAAAATCCGCCCTGAGCCCTTCCGGCACGGGAAATGGAACCCCCGTCCGGTAGTCCCGGTCGGTGGGATTTTTGCCCGCGCGGACCACGCGGTAGATCCGGTCCTTGTCCGGGTGGAAATTGTCAAAGCTGTCCTCGTACCGCAGGACCAGGAAGATCAGCAGACAGGCGGCCAGCCCGACGACCAGCCCGGGTATGTTGACAAGTGCGTGGGTTTTGTGGGCCACCAGGTTGCGGAGGGCGGCCTTCAGGTAGTTTCGCAGCATACGTCTTTGGCCTCCAAGAGGATGCCAATGCGTAGTATGCTGTTTTTTAATGCCTTAGTGCGCCCGCGCCGTCCGGTTTTGATACAATTCCAGGCGTTCCCGTACGCTGCCGAACCATTCGTGTCTCAGGATACTGAAATACACCGTGTTTCTTCTAAACCCGTCGTACCCGATCTTATAGTGCCGGAGCGTGCCTTCGTAGGTGGCGCCGATGCCTAGGATCGCCGTGCGTGAGCGCATGTTTCTTTCGTCTGTCCGGAGCTCCACGCGTTCGGCCCCCAGTTCTTCAAAGGCATACCGGAGCATGAGGAATTTGTTGTTCCGGTTCAACCCCGTCCGGTGGTAGGGCAGGCCCATCCATGTCCAGCCAATCTCCAGGCGTTCGTCCGCGTCCACGATAGAAGCGTAACTGGTGCAGCCCGCGTATTTCCCGCTGGTCTTGTCGACGATGAGGAAGGGGTAGCGGATTTTTTGCGCTTTTTCCTCCATCGCCGTTTGTAGGTAGTCCCACAACATCCGCGGACTATGGATCGGTGCGGTCGAGTACCGCATCAGGTCCGGGTCGGAGCAGGCCGCTTCCAGCAGGCCCTCTGCATCGGTTAA